>JBPOHI010000009.1:0-80743 GCA_052035735.1 Acidobacteriota bacterium | reverse complement strand
TCGCAACACGCCCGAAGCCTGACCGGCGGCTCCAGCCGCCGGCGCCTGGCCGCCAGGCCAGCCTGCCGCACCGACCCTGAGCTTCAAGGTAGGCGCGAGAGCCGAAGAGAAGAACGCTTTCGGCGGAGGCACGGGAGCACGCGACGGTTATGGGGCGACCTGAGGGAACGAAACCACGCAGCCCTCCGAGCGCTCAATCTGGCGCGCGCCAAGAGAGACGCAAGGGCGCGCCGTTGTCCCAGCGACACCGCGGTGAAGCCGCGCAACCTGGACCAAAGAATCGCCGTCAGCGCACCCCTTCGTCATTGCAGGTTTACATAATGTATCTTATCGGACGTTCCGTAGGGCCGGGAACCCCCTCGCGACAAGCGGCTGAACCCCGGCTTCGCCTTTCGTTCCTTGGCTGATCTGCTCTTCTTTCCGCTTTACCGGTCTTTGCTTCTATTTCTGCGACCGGCCTTTTCTTCTCTCCGCGGAATAGGACCGTCTTCTTTTCCCTGGAACGGCCGCGCTCAACCCGCGCGACGGGTCCACCGCGAAGCCAGCCGATCGTCTTCGGCGAGGCGGACGCCCTCGAGCCGATGGGTCTCCGGCAAACGGCTGGCGAGCTCGGCGGCGATCCAGACGACCAGGTTCTCGGTGGTCGGAATCTCCCCTCCTGGCGCGAACTCCGCAACCGCGTCATTGATGTGGGCGTGATCGAGGCGCTCCACGACGGCAGTCCTGACGAGGTCGTCGAGTGCCGGTAGGTCGACGCTGAAGCCGGTCGAACGGTCGACCGCGCCGGAGACCTCGACCGTCAGCCGATAGTTGTGCCCGTGCGCGGGAGCGTTCGCGCACCGCCCGAACAGTTGCCGGTTCTCTTCGTCGGTCCACTCGGGCCGGAAGTAGCGATGGCTCGAAGAAAACGCGTAGGTTCGTTCGACAACGACGACGCCCGGCATCCGCAAGGCGAGGGGCTGCGATACGCTCATGAGGTGAGACCTCTGGTTTCCCGGCTCGACCGGTACGTCCTCGGGGAGATCGTCGGTCCGCTCGGGCTCGGTTTTCTAGTCTACACGTTCATCCTGCTGCTCCAGTTCCTGTTCAGCTCGGCCGAGATGATCATCCGGCGCGGCCTGCCGGCGTCGATCGTCGGCCAGCTGGTCCTGTACTCGTTGCCCAATATCGTCGTCCTGACGATTCCGATGGCCCTGCTTCTCGGCGTCCTGGTGGGCATCGGCAGGCTGGCTTCGGACAGCGAGCTGATCGCCTTGCGCTCCTCGGGCACGAGCATCTACCGCCTGCTGCGACCGGTGCTGCTGCTCTCGACGGTGCTGATGTTGGTCAACGGCCTGCTGATGATCTACCTGCTGCCGCAGGGCAACCGGGCCGTTTCGCGCCTCTACCTCGACATCCTGACCCGCACGGTCGCTCAGCAGGTCGAGCCGCGCGTCTTCTACAACGAATGGCAGGGCAAGGTCCTTTACGTCTTCGAGACCGCCGGACGCGGCGAAGAGTGGAAGGGCGTCTTCCTGGCCGACGCGGTTCCCAGCGAGCGTCAGGAAGTGATCGTCGCCCGGCGCGGCCGGCTCCTGGTCGAAGATGCCGGCGAGCGCGTGGTGCTGCAGCTTTCGGACGCCATCAAACACAGCTTCGACTTCCACTCTCCGAAGCGCTACGAAACCAGCCGCCACGAGACCTTGCGCATCGTCCTGCGCGACCGTTTCCTGTCGACCGAGAGGGCGCGCATCGCGACCCGCCGCGGGCCGCGCGAGCTCGCGCTCGGCGAGCTGCGCAAGCTCTCACGCGACATCTCCGCCACGCCCGAGCAACGCCGCATCGCCCGTGTCGGCGTGCACAAGATGTTCGCCATTCCGGCCGCCTGCCTGGTCATGGGGCTGATCTCTTTGCCGCTCGGTTTCACCAACCGCCACGGCGGCAGGTCCTCCGGCTTCGCCATCTCGATCGGCGTCATCGTCGCCTACTACGTCTTGCTGTCGCAGGGAGAGGACGCCGCCCGTCTGGGCAAGATCTCCCCGGGTCTGGCCATCTGGCTCCCCGATCTCCTGCTCCTCGCGATCGGGCTCACCCTGCTGACGGTGCGCAACCGCGACCGCGGAGTTCTCCCCCGGCGGCTCCAGCGCTACCTCGGCGCCCGCTGGGCGAGCCTCGAGCGCCGCCGTGCGGCACGCCGTGCCGCCGGCGAGGCTGCGAAGGCCGCCACTCCGCTGCGCGGCGCCAGCGCCGCTGCGGCGACGCCGCCTTCCCGGCGGCGCCGGGTGGTGCTCCGGCTCCCCCGCCTGCGTCTGCAGTTTCCCAACATCCTGGACCGCTACGTCCTCAGCCGCCTGGGCGGCATCCTGGCCCTGGTATGGATCTCCGCCATCGCCATCAGCCAGATCGCCGACCTCACCGGCAACATCGACGACATCCTGAAGAACCAGCCGCCGGCGCGGATCGTGATGCAGTACTACAAGTACCAGTCGCTGCAGACGGCGTACGACATTGCGCCGATCGCGGTGCTGATCTCGACGCTCATCACCTTCAGTCTCCTGTCGCGCACCAGCGAGATCATCGCGCTGCGCTCCCTCGGCATCAGCCTGCACCGGATCGCGCTTCCGGCCATCGCCGGCGCCGCGATCGTCGCGCTGCTCTGCGCCTTTCTTCAGCTCCAGGTCCTGCCGGCCTCCAACCAGAAAGTCGAGGAGGCGAACAACATCATCAAGGGCCGGACACAGCCGCGCTCGGTCCGCCGGGCCGATCAGCAGTGGCTGCTCGGCCAGGGAAGGTTCATCTACAACTATCTGAGCTTCGACCCTGCGGCGGCCACGCTCCAGCGGCTCCAGGTCTTCGACTTCGACCCGCGGCACCAGCTCGTCGCGCGCCTGTTGGTGGCGAACGCCAAGTTCACGCCGCAGGGCTGGGCGGTTTCCGACGGCTGGGCGCGGACTTTCGAGGGGATCAACGAGCGCTCGTTCCGCAGCATCACCAGTCCGGTGGCGGTCGATCTCGAGGAGAAGCCCGAGTACTTCGCGGCCGAGGTCCGAAAGCCGCGAGAAATGGGATTCACCGAGCTGCGCGCCTACGTCAAGGAGGTCCGCGACAGCGGGCAGGCCGTGCCGGCGCTCGAAGTCGCTCTCCAGGACAGAGTAGCGTTTCCGTTTGCCTCGCTGGTCATGGCGCTGGTCGCGCTGCCGTTCGCCTTCCGCCTGGAGAGAAAGGGCGCGCTCTACGGTCTCGGCCTGGCGATCGTGCTGGGCATCTGCTTCCTGGCGGTCTTCGCCTTCTTCCGCACCCTGGGCCAGGTGGGTACGTTTCCGGCAGCGATCGCCTCGTGGAGTCCCAACGTCCTCTTCGCGCTGCTCTCCGCCTACCTCTTCCTGGGCGTCAAGAGCTGAGGCCGCCGCTCAACGGGACAGCAGCTCTCGCGCGCGCTGCCGCCGGGCGGCGAAGTACTCCTGCATCTCAGCGAGGGACAGCGTGTTGAGGATCTGCCCGGGAGTCGCCAGTGCCTTGCGCGCGATGCCCACTCCGTAAGCGACGTCGGTGAGTCCGTGCGGCGAGTGGGCGTCGGGATGGATCGAAGTCTTCCCCCCCTCCGCGAGCCAGCCGCGCAGCGGGCGCCAATCGAGATCCAGCCGGTGCGGATTGGCGTTGAGCTCGGGAATCGCGCCGTTGGCGCGAGCGGCGTGGAGCACCGCATCGAGATCGAGCTCGTAGGGCTCACGCACGAGGAGCAGGCGCCCGGTGGGGTGACCGAGAAAAGTCACGCAGGGATGCGAAGCCGCGCGCACCCAGCGCGCCGTCATCGCTTCGCGCGACATCCCGAATCGGCTGTGGACGGAGGCGACGACGTAGTCGAAGCCGAGCAGCAACTCGTCGTCGAAGTCGAGCGCGCCGTCGGCCAGGATGTCGCATTCCGTACCCTTGAACAGGTACGGCTTGCGACCGGCCTCGTTCCAGGCGTCGATCGCCTGCCACTGCTGGCGGACCCGCGCCGCGTCGAGCCCGCGGGCGTAGGCGGCGGCGCGGGAATGGTCGGCGATGCCGAGATACTCCCAACCCAGATTGCCGGCCGCAGCGGCCATTCCCTCGAGCGGCGCGATGCCGTCGCTCCAGTCGGTGTGGACATGCAGCGTTCCGCAGAGGTCGGAGAGGACCACTGGCTCCGCGATCGGGCCGGCCTCGGCGAGCTCGAGCTCGCCCAGACCTTCGCGGGCTTCCGGCGGGACCCAGGCGAGTCCCAGCTGGTCGTAGATCGCGCGCTCCGAGGCAAGTGCGAAGCGCGTCTCTACCGTCGCCTCGCTGCTCTCGCGCGCCGCGTGCAGTCCGTACTCGTTGAGCGTCCAGCCGCGGCCCTTGGCGCGCGCCCGCAGGCCGACGTTGTGCTCCTTGCTGCCGGTGAAGTGCAGCAGCGCCG
The DNA here is from genome assembly GCA_052035735.1 of Acidobacteriota bacterium. Lineage (GTDB taxonomy): Bacteria > Acidobacteriota > Thermoanaerobaculia > Multivoradales > JAGPDF01 > JAGPDF01. The sequence continues at coordinate 76,341 of JBPOHI010000009.1, read as the reverse complement.
CGGCGAACTCGCTCTCCTCCACCAGGCGCAGATCGGCTCGAATCCCGCCGGCGACGACGGCGGCCGCCTTGGTGCTGCCGCGTTCGATCGGCTGCAGGACGGAGGGGGCCGCCAGGAAGTGCTCGACGACGACCTCGCGCTCCCCCGCCGGTACAGCCGCCACGAGGTCCAGGTCGCCGATGGTCTCGCAGTTCCGCCGCAGGCTGCCGGCGATCTCCACCGCGATGACCGCCGGAAGCGCGGCAAGGTGGCGGGCCAGAGCTTGCGCCGCCGCGCGCGCTTCGGGAAGGAGGTGGCGCTCGCCGAGCTTCTGCAGGCTCGACAGCCCCTGCAGGAGCTTCTCCTGGCTCTTCGCTCCGAACCCCGGGAGTTCGGCGACGCGACCGTCACGGCAGGCGCGTTCGAGTGCGGCAGTCGAGTCGATATCGAGCTTCTCGAGGAGCAGGCGAAGTCGCTTCGGCCCCAGCCCCGGGATGCGCAGAAGATCCTGCACTCCGGCCGGGAACTCGGCGCGCAGCTCGGTGAGCAGCGCGAGTGTCCCGGTGAGCACGATCTCTGCGATGCCGGCGACCAGTCCGGGGCCGATCCCGCGGACCTCGCCGAGCGTTCCCGCCTCGTAGAGGTCCTGTGGGTCCTCCGCCATCCCTTCGATGGCGCGGGCGCCGTTGGCGTAGGCGCGGCTGCGAAAGGGGTTCTCCCCCTTGAGATCGAGCAGGTCGGCGACCTCGCGCAGAATCGCCGCGATCTGCCCCCGGTGCAGCCGCGGGGGGCCGCCCGCGGCGGGCGGTGTCCCGACGTCGTCGCTCATGACCGGCGAAGCGCGCTCGACGGGCTCAGTCGATGGCGACCGGAACGGCGCCGCCGACGCCAGCGGCCGCACGAAGCTCCGCAGCGCGATCGATGCGCTCCCAGGAGAACCCAGGTTCTTCACGGCCGAAGTGGCCGAACGCGGCGGTGCGTTGGTAGATCGGACGGCGCAGGTCGAGCGTCGAGATGATCTCGCGCGGCGTCAACTTGAACTCGTTGCGCACCAGACGCTCGATCTTCTCTTCCGCGATGACCGCCGTGCCGAACGTATCGACGCGGACCGACACCGGCTCGGCCACCCCGATGGCGTAGGCGAGCTGAACTTCGACCTTCTCGGCCAGACCCGCCGCAACGAGATTCTTGGCGATGTAGCGCGCCATGTAGCAGGCCGACCGATCGACCTTCGTCGGATCCTTGCCCGAGAAGGCGCCGCCGCCATGCCGCCCGTAGCCACCGTAGGTGTCAACGATGATCTTGCGGCCGGTGAGCCCGGAGTCGCCGTGCGGACCGCCGATGACGAACTTCCCGGTGGGATTGACGTGATAGGCGGTGCGCTCGTCGAGGTAGGAGGCCGGGACGATTGGCTGAATGATCTTGCCGATGACCTCCCGGCGAATCTCTTCGTGCGAGACCTCGGGGGCGTGCTGGGTCGAGACCACCACCGCTTCGACGCGCGCGGGCTTGCCATCGACGTACTCGACGGTCACCTGGCTCTTGCCGTCAGGACGCAGCCATGGCAAGTCTCCGGCGCGTCGCGCCTCGGACAGCCGTCGCGTCAGGGCATGAGCGAGCATGATCGGCAGCGGCATGAGCTGGGGTGTCTCGCGGCAGGCGAAGCCGAACATCAGGCCCTGATCGCCCGCGCCGCCGGTATCGACGCCTTGCGCGATGTCGGGCGACTGACTGCCGACCGCGCTCACCACGCCGCAGCTTTCGGCGTCGAATCCGAGACCGGGCTCGGTATAACCGATCTCGCGGATCGTCCGTCGGGCCACGTCGGAGAAATTCACGTAGCCGGAAGTCGTGATCTCTCCGGCGAGGACGACCAGACCGGTCGCGACCATCGTCTCGCAGGCCACCCGGCCGCTCGGATCCTGGCGCAGGACGTCGTCGAGAATGGCGTCGGAGATCTGGTCGCAGATCTTGTCCGGATGACCTTCGGTGACCGACTCGGAAGTAAACAGATTGGCGTCGCGGCTGCTCATTCTCGGACCTCTGTCGAAGGAAGGGACGGTGTGCCCCGAAAGTGCGACTTTATCAGACGAACTCCGCGCGGCGGCCGGACTTCGGCCGGCAAACTCGCATCCGTCGGACCCCTCAACGGCGCGTGCGCCGCGTGTCGAGGACGCCGTAGAGTTGCGTCGCCAGCGCATGCAGGGTCGCTTCGGCGACCGCCGTTCGCCGGCTCGCGAGTCCGCCGGTGAGCGAGGCGACGATGCCGCCGCTCCTCCGCGTCCCGGGAATCGAATGCGGCAGCTGCTCGACGCCCAACCCCTCGACGAGATTGGGCGGTAGCTGCAGCGAGCCGCTCGAACCCATCGTCTCTCCTCCGACACCGCGAAGCACCGTCCAGCTGCGCACGAAGAAGGGCGTCTCGGCGCCGAGATCCAGGGAGTGGTAGCAGGCCTCTGACGCGAGATAGAAATGGTAGGCGCCGGGGAACTCGGCCGCCATCTGTTCGACACCGCGCCGGGCGCGGGCGATCGCCTCTGCGTCCGAGAGCGGCAGACCGGTGAGCGGGCTCGGGATCTGCTGCGGCACCACAGCCACGGGCGCGACCTCTCCCGAGTCGCGGCGAAAGAAGCGCCGGAAAGCGTCGCGCACGCCGAACAGCGTGTCGGCGCCCGAATCGACGACGCAGACTTCGATACCGCGTTGGAATTCCCCGAGGAACTCCCTAAGATCTGGCGCCATGATCGAGAGCTCGCGCAACGAGGCTATCAAAACCGTCCGCCGGATTCGGCGAGCGAGGGGCGCGGAAGCGATTCTCGAGGGGCCTCACCTTGTTCTCGAGGCGCTCGAGGCCGGGCTCTCCCTGCATCTGGTGCTGGCGACCGAGGAGTTTCTCGCCACGGTTCGTGGTCAGGAGGTGCTCGCCCGACTCGCCCGGCCGCCGTTGCTCGCCTCGCCAGGCGTCCTCGAGACGCTGGCCGACGCCGACTCGCCGCGCGGCCTGCTCGCGGTCTGCCACCTGCCCCGCCCGGGTCTTGCCGGCCTCGACCCGCGAGCCGGCCAGATCTGGCTCTATCTCGACCATATCCAGGACCCCGGCAACCTCGGAGCGCTCGCCCGAGTCGCCGAAGGGCTCGCTGCGGCGGGCCTCATCCTTTCGCCGGGATGCGCCGATCCGAATCACGCGCGCGCCTTGCGTGCCTCTGCCGGGAGCCTCCTCCGGCTGCCGGTCGCCGCTCAGGCAGAGGCGGGAGAGCTCCGCCGGTACTTCTCCCCGGCCTCTGGCAGGCGCGCGCGGTGGATCGGACTCGAGGCCCACCGCGGAGCGATTCCCATCGCCGAGCTCGCTCCGGTGAAAGACCTGAGAGCCGAGGAAGCGGTCACGATCGTCGCGCTCGGAGCGGAGGGGCCTGGCCTTTCTCCGGCGACGCGCGCGCTGCTCGATCTCACCGTCACCATTCCGCTCGCCGGCCGGCTCGAGTCGCTCAACGTCGCCGTTGCCGCGGCTCTGGTGCTGGCACGGCTCACGCAAGCCCTCACCCCTCCTTGAGCTTCGCCACCATCGCTGGCACGACCTCGTGCAGGTCGCCGACGATGCCGTAGTTGGCGATCTTGAAGATGGGCGCGCCGGCGTCTTTGTTCACCGCCACGATGCAGGTCGAGCCCTTCATCCCGACCAGATGCTGGATCGCACCGGAGATTCCGAGTGCCAGATAGAGCTTCGGCGAAACGGTCTGGCCGCTCGATCCGATCTGCCGGTCGCGCGGCAGCCAGCCGCTGTCGATGACCGGCCGGCTGGCGCCGATGTCGGCCTTGAGCAGACGAGCGAGCTCTTCGACCGGACCCATCTTGTCGGCGCCACCGATGCCACGGCCGATGGCGACGATGATGTCGGCTTTGGAGAGATCGACGGTCTCTCCGCCCATCTGCTGGACGCCGAGGATCTCTCGCCACGGGGCGGCGGCGGCGAGGTCGACTCCGACCGTCGTGACCGGCGCCTGCCCGGGCCGGCGGGCGTCGGCGGAGAAGGCGCCCGACTGAAGCGAGACCATGGTCGGGCCGGCGCCACGGGCGCGCACGCGAGCGTGCATCTTGCCTTCGAGGATGGGGCGTTTCCAGACCACACCGCCGGAGCCGTCGGACTCGAAGGAGAGCGCTTCCGGAACGATTCCCGCCCCGGTGGCGAGCGCCAGTCGCGGCATGTACTCGATCGTCTGGTAGGTGTGCGGGAAGAGCAGGGTCGCCGGACCCTCCAGCGCCATCAGCCCGGCCAGTGCCGCGACATACCCGCCCGGCGTGTAGTCGGCCAGCAACGGCTGGTCGATGACCCGGACCGACTCGAGGTCACAGGCCGCTACCTCATCGGCGAGAGCGCCCACGCCGCTGCCCAGGAGGACAGCTGCCGCCTTGCCACCCGCGAGCGCGGCCAACTGCTGCGCCGCGGCGACGGTCTCCCAAGCCATCCGATGGATCTTTCCTTCTCGCTGCTGCAGTACCGCGTAGACGTTCGCCATCAGATCACCCTGGCTTCGTTCTTCAGTTTCGAGATCAGATCGGAGGCGGCCGCCTCCCCGGAGAGAATCTGGGCTCCCGCCGAGGATTCGGGAAATCCCACCGAAAGGACTTCGAGACGCGAGCCGGCGAGGCCCACTTCGGCCTCGTCGAGGCCGAGATCGGCAGGCGAGAGCTCCGCGATCTCCTTCTTCTTCGCTGCCATGATCCCCTTGAGTGAGGCGTAGCGCGGGTGGTTCAGTCCCGCCTGCACCTCGAGCACCGCCGGAAGCGCGACCCGGAAAACCTCCGAGAGTCCGCTCTCCATCTCGCGGGTGACTTTGAGGCTCTTCGCACCCTCTTCGACCTCCACGCCCATCACCAGCCAGGCATGTGGCCAGTCGAGGCTTCCCGCGACGATGGTCCCGGTGGCTCCGAATCCGTTGTCGTCGGACTGCGAGCCGGTCAGCACGAGGTCGCAACCCTCCTTCCGGATCGCCGCCGCGAGCGCCCGGCCGGTGGCGATGGCATCGCCGCCGGCGAAGGCGTCGTGCTTGAGATGCACCGCACGACCGGCCCCGAGGGCCAGGGCCTTGCGCAGCGCCTCGCGAACCCGTTCCGGGCCGAGGCTGAAGACGACGACCTCTCCGCCCTGCTTCTCGGCGATCTGCAGCGCCTCCTCGAGGGCGACTTCGTCGCTCTCGTTGATCGCGAAGGGAAGGTCCTCTTCGTCGATCCACCGGCCCTCCTTGCCGACGCGCAACCGCGCTTCGGTGTCCGGCACCTGCTTGATGCAGACGGCAATTTTCATCTGGGCAACCCTCTCGGAAAGTGCGGCACGTCGAGGCAAAGGTATGCTCGACCCGACGCTCGCGTCAACGATTCTCCGCCGCCCTACGTAAAAGGGTGGGGAGGCGCGTGGACAGTCTCTTCGGACGCATGCTAGCTTTTCTCGTTTCGGAGCTCCGGGTTTCTATGGGCGTATTCGATTCTCTGCTTCTCGTCGCGCAGACCCCGACTCCTGCCACCACCGGGCTCGCCGAGGCCTTCGGCAGGTCGGGACCGATGGCGCAGGTAGTGCTCGGCGTCCTGCTCTTCTTTTCGATCGGCTCGTGGGCGATCTTCCTCTGGAAGCTGGTTCACCTCCGCCGGGCCGCCCGCCAGTCGCGGAAATTCCTCGAGATCTTCCGCGCCAGCAAGCGTTTCAGCGAAGTCAGCGCCGCCACCGCCAAGCTCGCGGCATCGCCCCTGGTCGGCATCTTCCAGGCCGGATATGCCGAGATCGACCACCAGATCCGGGCGCAGCCCGAAGATTCGACGGCGCGCGGCCAGTATCAGATCCGCTCGCTCACCAGCGTCGAACGGACGTTGCGGCGGGCGCTTACCGGCGAGCTCGAGATCCTGACCCGCGCCGCGGCGTTCCTCGGCACCACCGCCGCCGTGGCGCCGTTCGTCGGCCTCTTCGGAACGGTCTGGGGAATCATGCGCGCCTTCGAAGACATCGGGCGGACCGGCTCCACCTCGCTGGTCGCCGTCGCCCCCGGCATCGCCGAAGCCCTGATCAACACCGCCGCCGGCCTCGGGGCGGCGATCCCGGCGCTCGTCGCCTATAACTTCCTCGCCGGTCGCTTCAAGCAACTGCGCCACCAGATGGAGGACTTCACCCTCGAATTCCTCAACCTGACCGAGCGCAACTTCACCTGATGTCCTTTCTCGGCTCGAGCGGCGGCTTCTCCCACGACGACGACTCCATTCTGTCGGAGATCAACATCACCCCGTTGGTCGACGTCATGCTGGTGCTGCTCATCATCTTCATGGTGACCGCCCCGATGCTGCACCAGGGGATCGAAGTCGCGTTGCCCAAGGCCGAGGCTCCCCCGCTGCCGCTGCGCGGCGAGGACCCGATCGTGCTGTCGGTGAACCGCGAAGGACTGATCTACCTCAAGGAACGCCCGATTCATCCCACCAAGCTGGTCGAGGTGCTGACTCCCCTGCTGCGCGGCCGAGCCAACGAGACCGTCTTCCTCAAGGGGGACCGCGACACTCCGTACGGCAAAGTGATCGACGTCCTCGACACCCTGCATCGCGGCGGAATCGGCAAGGTGGGCATGGTCACCGAGAAACCGGAGCCCCGGCAGCAGTGACTTCGACCTACGCGGTCACCGGAGTTCTCGAACGCCGCCGCATCGACCGGGAAGGGACCTTGCTGCGCCGCTGTACCGCTGCGGCTCTCGCCGTGCACGCCGTCGCGGTGCTCGGCGCCTTGGGGCTACCGCGCCTCCGCCAGACCGAGAAGACCCCCATCGAGTACGTGGCCGTCCAGATCGTGCCCGCCGCCCGTCTCGGCGTGGAGCGCCCGAAACCCGCTCCGCCACCGCCGCCTCTCGCCAAGCCGGAACCGCAGCCCGCGACGCCCCCGCCGGTCACGCCCCCTCCGGACACGCCTTCGCTGCGCGAGAAGGCCCCGGCGAAGGTCCCGGTGAAGCCCGCCCCCTCCCGCGACACCAAGGCGTCCGCGCCAGAGCCCATGCCGGTCGCCGAGCCGGAGGTTCAGGGAAACGACAGAGGGAGCGCCTCGGCGCTGGCTCTGGGTGCGGCTGTCGCCGGCCTCGACAACCCCGACTTCGTCTACGGCTACTATGTCGATCAGATGCTCGCGATGATTCAGCACAACTGGGTGCGCCCCATGGTCGGCTCGGGCGTCGAAGCCACCGTGCACTATCGCATCCAGCGCGACGGACGGATCGCCGACGTGCGCATCGCCACATCCTCCGGTATCAACTCGTTCGACCTCGCGGCCCTGCGCGCCGTCCAAGCCTCCTCGCCGCTGCCGCCGCTCCCGCGCGCCTTTCGGGAAGCCTCGCTCGGCGTCAACCTGATCTTCCGATGAGGGACTCCCGATCATGACCCGTTCGCGCTCGCTCCGCGCCGCCGCAGTTGTGCTTCTCGCTCTCGCTGGTTGGGTTGCTCAGGCGCAACAGCCCGCTCCCTCTCCCGCACCCGCGGCTACGCAGGAAGCGCCCGCGCCGGCCGCGCCCGGCACTGCCGCGCCGGCGGGCACGACCATTACCATCGTCATGCCAGACGGCTCGACGCGCGCCCAGATCGTCCTGGCGATTCCGCCGGTAGGCAATCTCGCCGCCCTGCAGGGGACGGCAGGGAATGCCGCCCGGACGGTAGATCAGACGCTGCGGCGCGATCTCGAGAAGAGCGGCATCTTCCGCATCCAGGAAGCCGAAGAGCTCGCCGTTCTGACCCTAACCGGCGACCTCGCGCACGATGCCGACCAGTACCGTTCCCTCGGTGCGGAGATGCTGCTCGCCAACGAGATCAAGCAGGACGGAGACCGTTTGGTGATCGAGGGCCGCCTGATCGATCTCGCGAGCCGCCAGCCGATCGTCGGCAAGCGCTATCGCGGCACGTTCGACCTCGCCCGGCGCATCGCGCACACCTTTGCCGACGAGATCATCCTCTACCTGACCGGCAAACGCGGCGTCGCACTCACTTCGATCGCATTCTCTTCCGACCGGGACGGCGAGAAGGAAATCTACCTCATGGACTACGACGGCTTCGACCAGCGCCGGATCACCGGCCACCGGTCGATCTCGATGAGTCCCGCCTGGAGCCCGACCGGCGACGTGCTCTCCTATGTTTCCTTCTTCGGCGGCGAAGGGCCCTCGATCTATGTCGCCGACATTCTGAGTGGCCGCAAGTCCCCCGTGGTCACCAGCGGCTCGCTCAACACCTCGCCGTCGTTCTCTCCCGACGGCCGGAAGATCGCTTTCGCGCGCGGGTTGGGAGCCAACATCGAGATCTTCACCTGCCGGCGCGACGGCACCGAGATGCGCCAGCTGACGTCGTCTCCCGGCATCGACACCAATCCGGCTTGGAGTCCGAACGGCAACGAGATCGCCTTCACCTCCAGCCGGTCGGGCTCGGTGCAGATCTACGTCGTCGATGCCGAGGGGACCAACCTGAGGCGCATCACCTTCGAAGGCGAGTACAACGACGGCGCCGCCTGGAGTCCGGACGGCACCCGGATCGCATTCGCGGCGCGCGCGCAGCAGAATCGATTCGATCTCGCCCTCGTCGATCTGGTCACGCTCGCGACGCAGCGTCTCACGGACGGCGGGGGCAGCAACGAGAGCCCGGCCTTCTCGCCCGACGGCAGACGCATCGCCTTCAGCTCGACCCGCTCGGGCGGCGTCCAGATCTTCGTCATGGAGGCTCGTTTCGGCGCTCCGGCGGAGCAGCTCACGTTCGAGGGGGCGAACCGCGCGCCGGACTGGTCCGGGTATTTGCAGTGAGTAGAAAACCACGCCCTTCGAGGCGAACGCCTGTGTTAGATTCCGTCGTCAGACGGGCTCACCGCGAGCCTCAGGACTGCGCTCAAACCAAGGAGCTGAAAATGAACACTCGGCGAATCATCTGGACCGCGTTGCTGGCACTCTCCATGGTCGTGACGGCCTGCGCCAAGAAGGCTCCACAGACGAGCGAGGTCAACGCCAATCCGGTCGCCACTCCGGCGCCTGCAACGGATGTCAATGCCCAGGCCCGCCCGGCGGTCGTCGATACGACCGAGAAGGACCCGCTCAAGGATCCCGATCTCGCGCGAATCAACGACTACCTGGCGAAGCAGGGGCTCCTCGGAGACGTCTTCTTCGAGTACGACAAGGCCGACCTGCGCGACGATGCGCGCGCCCGTCTGTCGAGCAACGCCGACTGGCTGCGCTCGCATCCCGAATTCGAAGTCACCATCGAAGGTCACTGTGACGAGCGCGGCACGAACGAGTACAACCTTGCACTCGGCGCCCGGCGTTCCGGCTCGGCCCGCGACTACATCGTCTCGCTGGGCGTCGCAGCGACGAGAATCCGCTCGATCAGCTACGGCGAGGAGCGCCCGCAGTGCACCTCCAGCACCGAGAGCTGCATGGCGATGAATCGCCGGGCACACTTCGTGGTCACCGGGCGCACCAACGTCGGCTGAGCCGCGGACCCCGACCGGAATGACTGAACGCAAGCTCCAGCACGAGGTCTCTTCAGCCCGCCTGGGATACGCATCCCTGATCGCCGTGGGACTCGCGGTCGGGGGGTGCGTCTCCTCCACCGACATCGACGCTCTGCACGACCAGATCGCCGACGTGCAGCGGCAAGCGGCGCTCCTGCAACAGCAGGGATCGAGCAAACAGGAGGTCGCGCAGCTCGAGGCGACGATCCAGCGTCAGACGGAAGCGCTGCTCAAGGCCGAGGCCGACATGCGCCTCGACATCAACAGCCTGTCGGCGCAAATCGCCCAGCTCCAGGACAAGCTCGAGGACACCAACTACCGGCTGGCTCAGGTATCGCAGCAGATCGCCGCGACCAATCAGGACCTCAAGGCGTCCCGCAGCGTTCCGGCCGCGCCCGGGACGCCGGGAGAAGCGACGGCGGGGGCCACGACGGCCGCCGATCCGGAGACTCTCTACCAGACCTCCTACAGCGACTATCTGCGCGGCAACTACGATCTCGCGATGCTCGGCTTCAAGCAGTACCTCGAGGCGTTCCCGGAGACCGATCTGGCGGACAACGCGATCTACTGGATCGGCGAGTGCTTCTACCGCCAACAGAAGTACGTCGAGGCGATCAGCGAGTACGATCGGGTGCTCAAGCAGTACCCGCGCAGCGACAAGACCGCCAGCGCCCTCCTGAAGAAGGGCTTCGCGCTGCTCGAGCAGGGACAGCGCAAGGACGGCATCGCCCAGTTGCAGAACGTCGCCAAGGGCTTCCCCGCCTCGGACGAGGCGAACCTCGCCAAGCAACGCCTCCAGAGCCTCGGCGTTGATCCGGGGACGAAGAAATAGTAGAATCCCGTTTTGCCCGGATCGGGCACACTCTAGATCGAAGCGAAAGGAATCACCATGGCGAACACCAAGTCGGCCAAGAAGCGCGCCGAGAAGTCTGCAGCGCAACGAATCAAGAACCGCACCATGCGCTCGCGCATGCGTACGGCCGTCAAGAAGCTGCGCGCAGCGGTCGCCTCTGGCGACGAGAAGAAGGCGCAGGAGCTCCTGCCGATCACCATCAAGGTGGTTGACTCGTCGGCTCAGAAGGGCATCATCCATCGCAACACGGCGGCCCGCACCAAGTCCCGCCTGGTCGCGGCGATGCGCAAGGCCCAGTAGCGCCGTCGGCACCGTGCCCAGACGGGCCCGATCCGCAGCCCGGATGTCATTCGGACCAGAACGCCTCCAGTTCCCCTGGAGGCGTTTCGCTTTTTCTGGAGAGCCCGCTTCCGCCGCCGGTTAGAAGCCTTCGAGGAGGTCCGTCACCAGCGACTCGGCGAAGTCCTTCGCCGTCGCTTCGATGGCCGGAGTCTCGCGGTCCTGGAATCCCAGCTCGGAGGCTTTCACCTCGTAGCTGCTCCGGAAGAGATAGCTGTCGTTCTTGTACAGCATCGTCTCCGGCGCGATCTGCTTGAATTCGACGCCGACGACGATCGCGATCTCGTATTCGGTCGCCCGGCCTTCGCCGTCGAACGTCACCGGACTGAGGGTGAACGAGTCCACCTTGCCGATGAGAACAGCGTCGGCGCCTTCCGACGCGCTCAGCACTTCGAAGCGGTGCCGGTTCACCAGCTCGCTGGAGAGCGCACGGGTGAGAATCTGATCCACCTGGCTGCGCGGGGTGCCGTTGGCGAGCGGCACGAGCTGCACCTTGCGCACTTCGGGCGGCAGGTTCGAGCCCCGGCCGACGAGCGAATAGCCGCATCCAACCAGGGCCAGGGCGACGAGCAGCAGGGCGGAGTTCGGGAAACGCTTCATGCCGGCATGTCCTTTCGAGTAACCAGATTCACCAATCGTCCGGGAATGAACACGAACTTCTGAATCGCCCTGCCCCCCAGGTGCTCGAGGACCTTGGGACTCTCGAGGACGGCTCGCCGGACCTCGGCCTCGCGCCAGGCGCTCTCCACTTCGATGCGGTCGCGCAACTTGCCGTCGACCTGCACGACGAGGAGGAACTGCTCACGCTCGAGCTTCGACTCGTCGAGCTGCGGCCAGTCCGTGTCGAGAAGCGACTCTCCGTGCCCGCGCGCCTCCCAGAGCTCTTCGGTGATGTGGGGCGCCATCGGATGCAGCAGCTGAACCAGGGTGTCGAGCGCTGCCTCGCAGCAGATCTTGGAAGCGGTTTTCTCTTCGACCGCACGCGTCAGCCCGTTCAGGAACTCCATCAGGGCGGCGACCGCGGTGTTGAACTTGAATCGGTCGAGATCCCTAGTGACGCGCTGAATGGTGACGTGGCGCAGGCGCTCCAGAGCCGGATCCGACGGTGCCGTCGGCGGACAGTCGTCGAGTCTCTGGGCGACCCGCCAGATCCGGTTGAGGAAACGGTAGGCGCCGGACACCGCCTCGTCGCTCCACTCGACCTCGTCCTCCGGCGGTCCGAGGAACAGCGTGTAGACACGCTCCGTGTCGGCGCCCATCTCGTCGATCAGCGGATCGGGAGAGACCGCGTTGCCTTTCGATTTCGACATCTTCTCCACCCGGCCGGTCTTCTCCGCGAAGCGCGTGATCATCCCCTGGTTGAACAGGTTGGTGAACGGCTCCTCGAACGGCACCAGGCCCATGTCGTGCAGGACCCTGCAGATGAAGCGCGCGTAGAGCAGGTGCAGGATCGCGTGCTCGATGCCGCCGATGTACTGGTCGACGGGCGCCCAGCGGGCCGCCGTCTCGGGGTCGAAGATGCGTTGCGTGTCACGGGCCGACAGATAGCGCAGGTAGTACCACGAGCTGTCGACGAAGGTGTCCATCGTATCGGTCTCGCGGCGCGCCGGCTGCTTGCAACGCGGGCAGGAGGTATTCACGAACGCCTCGCAGCGCGACAGCGGGTTGCCCTCGCGGCCCGTGAACTCGACATCGTAGGGCAACTCGATCGGCAGCTCGCTCTCCGGCACGGGTACGACACCGCAGGCGTCGCAATAGACCACCGGAATCGGTGTACCCCAGTATCGCTGGCGCGAGATCAGCCAGTCGCGGACGCGGAAGGTGACCTTGGCCCGCCCCCAGCCGGCCTTCTCCATCCAGGCGACGAAGCGAGCGATCGTCTCCGGGCCGCTCTCGAGCCCGTCGAACTCGCCGCAGCCGCGAATGCGGCCGGTATGCAGCACCGGCTCCGACATCGTCTCGGCCGTCACGCCCGCTCCGTCCCCTTCGGGGTGATAGACGAGGCGCACCGGCAGGCCTTCCTGACGGGCGAAAAGGAGATCGCGGGTGTCGTGCGCCGGGACGGCCATGATGGCGCCGCTGCCGTAGTCCGGAAGCACGTAGTTGGCGAGCCAAATCGGAATCCTCTCGCCGGTGGCGGGATTCACCGCCATCGCTCCGGTCGCCCGCCCTTCCTTCGCCGAGTTCTCCCCCTCGCGCTCGATGCGAGGCGTCTTGCGCACGCGCTCGATCCAGGCAGCGAGCTCCGCGCGCTCCGGGTGCGCGGAGATGAGCTCCGCCGCCAGCGGATGCTCCGGCGCGAGGACGAGGAAGGTCGCGCCGTGAACCGTGTCGGGCCGGGTGGTGAAGACGGTGAGCGTCTCGTTCCTGGAAGCGAGCGCGAAGTCGATTTCGGCGCCCTGGGAACGCCCGATCCAGTTGCGCTGCATCGCCTTCACTTTGTCGGGCCAGCCGACCAGACCGTCCAGCCCGGCGAGCAGACGATCGGCGTATTCGGTGATCCGGAAGAACCACTGCTCCAGCTCGCGCTGCTCGACGGGAGTCCCGCAGCGTTCGCAGGCGCCTTCGACGACCTGCTCGTTCGCCAGAACCGTGCGGCAGCTGGGGCACCAGTTCACCGGCGCCCGGCGCTTGTAGGCGAGGCCCTTTTCCAGCATCCGCAGGAACAGCCACTGGTTGAACCGGTAGTAGTCGGGAAGGCAGGAGGTGATCTCCTTCGACCAGTCGTAGAGGATCCCCCACTTGCGGAACTGCTTCTTCATCACTCTGATGTTGTCGAGCGTCCAGTCGCGGGGATGGATTCCGCGCTGGATCGCGGCGTTCTCCGCCGGCAAGCCGAACGAATCCCAGCCCATCGGGTTGAGCGCACGGCGACCGCGCATCCGCAGATAGCGATAGAGGGCGTCGCCCAGGATGTAGTTCCTTCCGTGACCGACGTGCAGCCTGTCGCCCGAGGGATAGGGAAACATCATCAGCATGTAGTACTTGTCGCGCGCGTTCTTGAGATCCACCTCCGCGACGCGCTGCCGCTCCCAGCGGTCCTGCCACTTGGCCTCGATCTGCTTGTGCTCGTAGCCGCTCATCTCCCGCCGCCGCTCCCCCCGGCTCCGGAAAACTCGGCGATCTCTAGATCCGCCAGCACCGGTCCGTGTATCGTGATCTGTCGCGTGACTTCCACTCTTCCGCGCTCGCGGATCTGCAGCTCGTAGGTCGCCGGCACCAGGCCGAGAAAGAGCGCCGTTCCCTCACGCACGCTCTCCACCCGACGCCGATCGCCCGGTCCGATCAGCGCCGCCTCCGCGCCGGAATACCCCCGGGCGGTGACGCGCAGGGCGGCGGTGCGCCGGGCATTCCCGTTGCCTCGCGCCAGGACCAGGCTCGCCGGAGTCGAGGCCACGAGGTCGACCTGGTCGACCTCGCGCTCGCGCGAGAGCAGCAGCGCCGGCCCCGGCAGCTCACGCTCCACGACGCTCGAGGCGAGGCGGAGATAGGTGGCGGCGACGAAGTTTTGACTCGCCAGCGGATCCGAGAATACCCAGCCGCGGTCGTCGTAGTAGACCTCGATCCAGCGATGGAAACCCGCGCCCTGGCCGCCGGGGATCTCCTCCACCACGTAGCCGGCGATCTCGCGCGCCGGAATCCCGAGCTGCTCGAGCAGGGCGACCGCGAGCCGCGCGGTGCCGGTGCAGTATGCGGAGCGCCGCTCCAAGACGGCGCGCGCGTCCTGTGCCAGGCTGCGATCCAGCTCGTAGCGGATATTGGCCGCGATCCAACCGAGGATCCGCGACACCGCCTCGTAACGCGTTTTCGAGCCGGCGGCCACGGCCCGCGCCAGGCGCGATTCCGGGCTCTTCGCGGTAGCGAGCTGCCGTTCGTCGAACTCCTGGCGGCTCGCGAGCGGGGCCAGATCGACCTCGACTTGCGCCACGGAATCCTCGACCAGCATGCGATAGCCGGCGTTGCTGTAGGACTCGACCTGCACTCCCGCCGGGACGAGCATCGTCGCCCGGTCGCTACCCTCGACGAGATGGGTCGCCGCGCCGGCGCCCGAGACCCAGGTCAACGCCACGGCAAGGGCGCCGGCCGCGCCCGCACCCGCTCTCACCGCAGCGACCCCGGCATCGGTTCGCTCTTCATCAGGCCGTCGAGGACGCCGTTGACGAATCGGCCCGACTGCTCGGAGCCGAAGCGCTTGGCGAGCTCCACCGCTTCGTCGACGACCACCAGCTTCGGAACGTCGTTCTGGTACCACATCTCGTAGATTGCCAAGCGCAGGATGTTGCGGTCGACCGAAGGCATGCGCTCCAGGCGCCAGTTCTCCGCTTGAGCGCGAATGCGTTCGTCGATCGCGGAGCGGTGCTGCTCGGCCCCCTCGACCAGACGGCATGCGTAGAGGAATGCCTCCTGGATCTCGTCGGCACGCGGTGTCGGCCGGCTCGGCTGGGGCGGAACCTGCGGCTCGGCCTCCTGCGTGTCCAGCTCATCGGCGCGCAGCTGGCGAACGTAGTCCTCAGGGTCGAACGTGCGCAGAACATCGGGCAGTGCGGACGCTCCCAAGTCCTGCTGGAAGAGCATCTGCAGGGCCATCTCTCTCGCCATCCTGCGCTTACCCACTGATCGAACCCCTCTTCAAAGAGCCGCTCCTTCCCTGCGGGCGGAGGGCAGAATCCGTGATTTCTTTCCGTCCAGGTGGTTCAAGCGCGCAGGCGAGCCACGAGGCTCGCCATCTCGAGCGCTGCCAGAGCGGCCTCGTCCCCCTTGTTGCCCTCTGCGCCACCAGCGCGTGCCTCGGCCTGCGCCATCGTCTCACAGGTCAGCACCCCGAAGGTCACCGGCAGCTCGCGCCGCAGGGCGACCTCGCCGATGCCGCGACTGCACTCGTTGGCGATGACCTCGAAGTGCAACGTCCCGCCGCGAATCAGTACGCCGAGCGCAATGAGCGCCGAAAATCCCCCCTGACGCGCCAAGGCGTCGAGCGCCGCCGGAATCTCCCAGGCGCCCGGCACGCGCACGACCTCGACATCTGCCGCTGCGACACCGTGGGTGGCCAGTGCGGCCTGCGCTCCGGCGAGGAGACGATCTACGATCCCGCCGTGGAAGCGTGCCGCGACGATACCGAAGCGCCGCCCGCTGCCGTCCAGAGTGAGGCTGTCAGGGACCCCCGAGTTCACGATTAACCCCTTTCAAATGAGAAGTCTACGAAGTAGCCGCGGAGCCTGTCAACGCGCCCGGAGAGAAGCTCGGCGCAGTTCAGAGGTTGCCGCCGCGGGGCTGCAGGTGGATCTCCTCGACGCTCGCGGACGGGTCAGCGTCGAGCGCCCAGACAATCGCCTTGGCGACCGCCTCCGAGGAGATCATCGACGCGCGGTTCCACTCCCCCGGCACCCCCTCCCAGAGCGGGCTGTCGGTCGCCCCGGGATAGATCTCGGTGACGCGGACCGCCGTGCCGGCGAGCTCCTCGCGCAAAGCAGCGACGGCGCCGCGAAGGCCCCACTTGCTCGCCGCGTAGGCCGACCAGTCCGGGAACCCTTTCTTCGCCGCCACCGAAAGCAGGGCGAAGAGATGTCCGCCATTTCGCAGGAGTTCGGGAAGACATGCTCGGTAAAGGAAAAGCGCGCCGACCAGATTGGTCTCGATCGTATCGCGCAGGACCGCGGGCTCCATCGTCGCGAGCGGCGCCACGCGAGCGATCCCGGCCGAAGGGACCACTACCTGCGGCGGATATCCGGCTGCGACCGCCTTCTCGATCGCCGCTTGCACCGCTTCGGCGTTGCGCACGTCGGCGACCAGCGCCATCCCGTTGCCGCCCGCGACGCGGAGCGTCGCTTGGATCGGCTCGGCGCTGCGGCCCAGCAAGACCAGCGGATGCCCGCGCTCGGACAGGGCGATCGCTGCCGCCCGGCCGATGCCGGAACCCGCACCGGAGATCACCGCGGCGCCGAGTGTCAAGGGATTCATGGCTTCACCTGGATCCGACATGCGGAGATCAGCCGCCGACCTTTACGGCGCGCTGCAGGACTACTGTCGCCCAGCGAACCTCATCGAGGCGCGCGACGGCCGCGAGAGAGTCGCAGCGAGCGTCTTCCAGCTCTTCGCGTTCAAGGTCGCATGCTAGCAAGAAAACCGATAGCGCCCCAGACGCAACCGCCGGCTGGGCTGGACTGCATGGAGGCTGTGGTGGGTGGGCTCCAATAGCTGCAGGACCTATACTCGGTGGCGCCAATCAGACGGCCAGAAAGGTGGGGGCAGAAGCCTAGTCCCTGGCACTGGCGGCTCCGGACTCGAGGACCCTTTACGCAGGTCTCGACGGTGCCAGCGTCTGGCAGGCAACAACAGCTCTTTGGGTCTTCGCCGACGGCTTCGAGTCCGGCCAGGTATGCGCCTGGAGTGCGGCGGTCGGAGGCGGCTGCCCGTAGAACCGGCCGCTAACGCTACTTCCGAACCTGCTTCCCGGCTTGCCTAGGAGAGATTTGAAACTGGTCGGGACGCCGGGATTTGAACCCGGGACCCCCTGAACCCCATTCAGGTACGCTACCAGACTGCGCCACGTCCCGACCGAAAGCTGTTCTGTCTAGCGGGGATGCCTCTCGAGGACCGCCAAGGCGGCGCGCGCTTCCGCGAGCGCTTCCTCCACACCTCGAAGGAAGCTTTCTATCCGGTCGGCGGAGGCGGTGTCAAGCCGAGCCGCCGAAGCGACGTCGGATTCGGCGTCCGGAGCGCTTGAATCGATCCCCGCAACCGGCTCCGCGGACGCTCGCGCCTCGAGATCGAAGAGCGTCGGCTTCGCTTCGCCTTCGCCGGCGAGCTCCGAGTCGCGCGATTCGAGCTTCTTCTTCGCTCCGGCGATGGTGTAGCCCTCGTCGTAGAGCAGCTCTTTGATCCGCCGGATCACCGCCACTTCGGCTTCTGCATAGACCCGCTGCCCCGACTGGCTCTTCGCCGGGTGCAAGGCGACGAACTCGGTCTCCCAGTAGCGCAGGACATACGGCTGTATGTCGAGCAGCTTGCAGACCTCGCCGATCTTGAAACCCTTTTTCGGACTCATGGGGACCGGCGCATCCTACGGCAGGCTGGCCGCCGCCGTCGAGACGGGGACACGCGAAAGGTCACTTGGCGCGCGACCGGATTACCAGGCGGACGGGGATGCCGTTGAGCGCGAGGCGCTCCCGCAGGCGGTTCTCGAGATACCGCCGGTAGGGGTGGCTGTGCGGCAGCGTGCGGTTGGAGAAAATCATGAACGTCGGCGGACCCGAAGAGACCTGAGCGGTGTAGTACACCTTCCATGGGCGGTGATTCACCGTCGGCGGGGAATGCGCCGCGACCGCTTCCTCGATCAGCCGGTTGAGCTCGCCGGTCGTCAACTGGGCGCGGAACCGGGCTCGCGTCTCCTCCACCAGCGGGAAGATCTTCTCGACCCCGCGCCCGGAGAGGGCCGACAGATTCACCCGCGGCGGATCGGCGAGGATCTCGGCAAGCCTCGGCCAGGAGGCGTCGAGCCGCTCGCGCGTCTTGTCGTCGAGCAGATCCCACTTGTTCATCGCCACGACGGTAGCTCGCCCCGCCTCCCAGATCGCCCCGGCGATCGCCAGGTCGCTGCTGGTGACTCCCGCAGGCGCCTCGACCACCAGCAGCGCCACGTCGGCGCGCTCGACCTGCCGGCGCGCAAACATCACGGCGAGGTCCTCCGGCGTGCCGGAGACCTTAGCCCGGCGGCGGATTCCGGCGGTGTCGATGAACAGGAACCGCTTGCCGTCGCGCTCCACCAGCGTGTCGATCGGATCGCGTGTCGTACCGGCGACCGGTGAGACGAGGACCCGGTTCTCGCCCAGGATCCGGTTGAGCAGCGAGGACTTGCCGACGTTCGGGCGGCCGACGATGGCGACTGGCGGTGCCTCCCCTGCGACCGGCTCGGCGATTCGCCGCGGCAGCACCGAGCGAATGCGCTCGCGCAGCTCCTCGAAACCGAGGCCGTGCTCGGCGGAAACCAGAATCGGATCGGGATAACCGAGCGAGTAGAACTCCCCCATTCCCTGGATCACGCGCTGGCTCTCGCCCTTGTTCACCACCAGCAGAACCGACTTGCCGAGCGGCCTCAGCTGCTCGACGATCCGTTGATCTGCCGGCACGACGCCCTCACGGCCGTCGACCACCAGCAGAATGAGATCGGACTCGTCGATGGCGCTCTTCACCTGCTGGTTGAGCCCCAGCGGATCCTCGTCGAACATCAGGCCGCCGGTGTCGATCCACAGAACCGGCCAGTCCTCGTCGAGGTCCGCTTGCGCGACGTTGCGATCGCGCGTCACTCCAGGCTGATCGTGGACGATCGCCTGCTTACGCCCGACGAGGCGATTGAACAGCGTCGACTTGCCGACGTTGGGCCGGCCAACGATAGAGACAGCTGCTGTGGAGGTCATCAAAGGGGTTGGAGAGGAAAAACGCTCGACTCCGTTCGACTACTCTAGCAAACTGCTCGCGTCGCTCGCGTCGGTTGACAGGTTCGAGTGCCGGTCCATACAATGACGTCAGCGCGAAAGTGGCGGAATTGGTAGACGCGCAAGCCTCAGGAGCTTGTGGTCGTAAGGCCGTGGGGGTTCGAGTCCCCCCTTTCGCACCATCCTTTCATCCCTTCTCAGACCAACAGCAGCACCGCTTCGGCCACGGTTTCGCCGGCGATGGCGATCCGCCCTTCGACCCGCGTGGCGGGGCCGAACCGGCGACCCGCAGCCACCGTGACCTCGAGCAGGTCGCCCGCGACCACCGGTCGATGCAGCTCGAGCCGTTCGATGCCTGCCAGCCATCTCTCTCTCGGCTCGCGCGCTCCGGCCGCCGGATCTTCGAGCAGCAGCGCCGCCGCCTGCGCCACGATCTCGGCGACGAAGGCCACCGGCAGAGGGGCATTGCCGCGAATCCAGCACGAATCCGAGCTCACCAGAGCCAGCGCGCGGTCGTTCTCCGCACGCTCGATCCAGCGAAAGGGATAACGGTGCGGCAGATTCAACCGGACTCCCCGGGCAGTCAGGAGGCGACGGCGGCGGCGCGCTTGGCGGCGACGAAGTCCGCGATGCTGTTGACCGTCGCGAGCACTTCGGAGCCGGACTGCTGATCGTCGATGGCGACGCCGAACTCCTGCTCGATTCCGAGCACCAGCTCCAGCGCGTCGATTGAGTCGAGCCCTAGGCCGTCGGGCCCGAAGAGCGGTTCGTCGTCGCCGATCGAAGCCGCTTCGCGCTCCAGCTTGAGGCGATCCACCAGGAGAGCCTTGATCTGATTCTTCATTTCCATTCCCTCGAATCCACGGCGCGTACGCCTGGCGGAGGATGGTACCACCGCGCGGAGCCGCGACCAGCCGGCGCCGCGACGGCGCACGCTCCGCCGGAGGCGCGCGAGCCTCAGGCGGTGAGCAGTCCGCCGTCGACGCGGATCGTCTGCCCCGTGATGTAGGAGGCCGCGTCGGAAGCGAGAAAGCCGACGACGGCCGCCACCTCTTCCGGGCGACCGGTCCGGCCGACGGGAACGCCGCGCAAAGCCTCGGCGAGCTTGGCCTCCGGCATCGCCCGCAAGAGCTCGGTATCGATGAATCCCGGCGCGATGGCGTTGGCGGTCACGCCGAAGGTCGCCACCTCCTTGGCCAGCGCCTTGGTGAATCCGATGAGCCCGGCCTTCGCCGCGCTGTAGTGCGTTTGGCCCATCTGGCCGGCGACGCCGCTGGCGCTCGAAATCGCGATGACCCTTCCCCACCGGCGGGCGAGCATCCCCTTGATCACCGCCTTGGTCAGGCGGAAGGCAGAGTTCAGGTTCACCTCCAGGATCTCGCTCCAATCCTCCTCGCCCAGGAACGGCAGCAGCGCGTCGCGCGTCGCGCCGGCATTGAGCACCAGGATCTGGATCTCGCCGAGCTCCGCGCGCACGCGCGAGACCAGCGCCGGAATCGCCGATCGGTCGCGGACATCGAGCTCGAAGGCCGAGCCGCCGACCTCGTCGGCGAGCGCGCAGGCGGCCGCCCGGTTGCTGAGGTAGGTCAGCGCGACCCGCTCTCCGCGGAGCGCGAGCGCCCGGACTGCGGCGGCTCCGATGCCTCCGCTCGCGCCGGTCACCAGCGCCACCCGCCCGCCGCCGCTCATCTGCCCGTCTCGATTGTCGCGGCCTCGCCGCGTCCCGGAACCGGGGCCAGCAGGCAACCTGGATCGGCCATCTTCTCGGTCCTTTCCGGCGCGGAGTCGAGGGCGGCGGCCGAGGCCACCGTCCTCCATGGCAATCCCGCCAGGGTGAGTTGAAAACGCTCGCCGAACTCCTCGCGGGCGGCTTCGTGAAAGAAGCGGGCAAAACCGCTGAGAAATCCAGGGACGGCCCGTCCGACGAGCTCCCAGGGATGCACAACCAGCAGCGGCAGGCCTCCTCGTCGCAGCTGCCCGCGGGCGGCGGCGAGGATCCAGCGCGGAGCGGCTGCACGTCCGCACCAGCCGCCGGCGGGCAGTCGGAGGGCTCCGCCCCAGGTCAACGGTGGAATCTCGATCAAGGACGGACCCTGCGGCCAATTCAGGCGGACGGGACGGCGCGGGTTGCCGGCAGCTCCAGCACCCGCGGCCGGGATCAGCGAGCTGTCGTAGGTGAAACCGGCCTCGCCAACGATCCTCAGTCGGGGATTGGTGAGATCGCGCAGGGACCACTCGGGGGCGCGGAAGCCACGCACCTCCAGTCCCACCGCGTCCTCGAGCGCCCTCTTGGCGCCCTCGATCTCCCCGCGAAATCGTTCCGGGGACAGCGTGTTGGCGCGAAAGTGATGGTAGGAGTGGCAAGCGATCTCATGCCCCGCCGCCGCGAGCTCGCGCAAGCGCGGCGCGAGGCGCCCGGCGACTTCGCCGAGGACGAAGAACGTCGCCCGGGCGCCGCTGCGCGCGAAGCTCTCCGCCATTTCGGGCAGCAGCCAGTCGAGCTCGTTGCGCAGGCCGGGGCGTGAGCGCGGATCGACGTATTCCGGCACCCAGCAGTTGTGGTACCACTCTTCGACGTCGACCGAGAGAGCCGGGCCGAACCTCCCGGCATAGGCCTGAGCTTCAGGCGGGGTCGTCTTCGACTTTGAACTGGATGGCGGCAAGGGCGATCCGAAGAGTGTCGAGCAGGGGACGGAAGTGACTCTGCTCGTCATTATAGATAGTCCTGACCGCGACATGGCGCAGCCGAGCGCCCGCCCGCCCGGCCTTGATCAACATTTCCGTTTCCACGGCGTAACCGTCCGAGCGCAGCCGCAGGCGCTGCGCGAGATTCGCCGACAGCAAGCGATAGCCGGACTGGGAGTCCTCGAGCTCGAGCTCGGACATCCAGGTGAGGATGCGGGTTCCGATGTAGTTCGTCCAGTAGCGCGCAGGAGGAATGCGCTTCGCATCCTGCAGCCGGGCTCCGACGACGAGGTCGACAGCTCCACTTTCCCAGGCCGCGATCATCGCAGGGATGTCCGCAGGGTCGTGCTGACCGTCGCCATCGAGGAGCAGGAGCGCTTGCGGCCGGAGCGCGAGAGCGAGGTCTATGCCTCGCCGCAGGGCAAAGCCCTTTCCCCGGTTCTCGGGCAGAATCTCCACCCGGGCACCGGCGGCGCGGGCCTCTGCAGCGGTGTCGTCGCGGCTCCCATCACTCACCACGACGACCTCGGCGAGGTGCTTGCGCACCCCGGCGACGACCGCTCCGATGGTCTGCCCACAGTCGAATGCCGGGATCACCCCGACGATCTCTTCACGACTCACGAATCGGCAACTTATAGCACAGCATTTTCAGACTTGGACCTCTTGTTCTCGCCCGCGACCTTGTGAAAAGCTCCGCACGTGCCAGAGGCGTATTTCCCTGTCATCGTAGCCTTCTCCGCGGCCTTCGCGCTGGCCTGCCTTTTGCTGGCCATCTCGTGGTTCGCCGGCCGCCGCAGCGGCGGGCGCGTCAAGCTCTCGACCTACGAGTCGGGCTTGCCGCTACTCGACCGCTCGCGCAAGCGGCTCTCCATCGCGTTCTTTCTCATTGCCATCGACTTCGTCGTCTTCGACGTCGAAGCCGCCTTCCTCTACCCCTGGGTGGTCATTCTCAGGGAGGGGGGCTGGCCGCTGTTCTCGGCGGTGATGGTCTTCCTCGCCCTGATTCTCGTCGGATACGCCTATGTCTGGCGCAAGGGCGGGCTCGACGTCGTGGCCAAAACCCTGCGCCCGCAGAGGGGCAACTAGATGACCTCCGGCCGAACAGCTGCCAGCGAAGTCCTGCCGGAGAGCGCGATCGAGGAGATCCTCGCTCTTCGTCCCAAGTACCCGACCCTGGAAGCCCTCACGTTGCCGGCCTTGCACATTGCGCAGCGCGCGTCGGGTGGGTGGTTGCCCGAGTCCGCGATCGAGGCTGTGGCGCAACTACTGGAGCTCCCGGTCGCGCGCGTTGCCGGAGTCGTCTCCTTCTATGACATGTACCACGTGAATCCCGTCGGCCGGCATCGCATTCGCGTCTGCACCAATCTCTCCTGCCAGCTGCGCGGTTCGGGCGAGATCCTCGAGACCATCGGCGAGGAGCTGGGCGTCGGAGAGGGCCAGGTAACCTCCGACGGACGCTGCTCCTACGTTCAGTTCGAGTGTCTGGGCTCCTGCGATACCGCGCCGATGATCATGGTCGACGACGACTACCACGAGAATCTGACCCCCGAGCGGGCGCGTCAGATCGTGCGGGAACTCAAGTAGCCATGTCGACCGAGAGAGTGCTGACGCGCAACGTCGGCCGGCCGGCAGCCCTGACTGTCCGCGGCTATCGCGAAGGCGGCGGCTACGACGCTCTGGCAAAGGCGCTGCGGATGCAGCCCGAAGAGGTCATCGAAGAGGTCAAGCGCTCCGGCCTGCGCGGGCGTGGCGGCGCTGGCTTTCCTTGCGGCGCGAAGTGGTCGTTCGTGCCGCGGCAGAGCCCGAAGCCCAAGTACATCGTCTGCAACGCCGACGAGTCCGAGCCGGGCACGTTCAAGGACCGCCTGTTGATGGAGCACGATCCCCATCAGCTGATCGAGGGCTGCATCATCGCCGGCTGGGCAGTCGGCGCGAATACGACCTACATCTACATCCGCGGCGAGTACACCAAAGCGGCTGCGATTCTCGAGTCGGCCGTTCGCGATGCCTACGAGAGCGGCGTGCTCGGCACCAATGTGCTGGGCAGCGGCTTCCGCCACGACATGGTCGTGCATCGGGGCGCGGGCGCCTATATCTGCGGCGAAGAGACCGGCATGCTCGAGTCGCTCGAAGGAAAGCGCGGGCAGCCACGCGTCAAGCCGCCCTTCCCGGCGGTGGTGGGAGCTTTCGGCTGCCCGACGGTGATCAACAACGTCGAGACGCTGTGCTGCGCGACGCACATCCTGTTGCGCGGCGCCGACTGGTTCAAGTCGGTCGGCACCGACGAGCGCAACACCGGCCCGAAACTCTACGCGATCTCCGGTCACGTCGAGCGTCCAGGCACCTACGAGTATCCGATCGGCGTGCCGTTCCAGACGCTCCTCGACGGCTGCGGCGGTATGTACCGCGGGCGTGAGCTCAAGGCCTTCATCCCGGGCGGCGCCTCGGCGCCGATGATGAAGGCCTCGGACCGCGACATCAAGATGGATTTCGACACGCTGGCCAAGGCCGGCAGCATGCTCGGCTCGGCGGCGGTCATCGTCATGGACGACACCACCTGCATGGTCCGGGCGACGCTGCGTCTCGCCAAGTTCTTCGCTCACGAGTCCTGCGGCCAGTGCACACCCTGCCGCGAAGGCACGAACTGGATGCGGATCCTCCTGCAGCGCATCCACAGCGGCCAGGGTTCCGAAGCCGATCTGGATCTGCTCGGCCGGGTGGTTCCGAACGTCGGGGGCATCTCCTTGTGCGCCTTGGGTGACGCCGCCCAGGGACCGGTGCGCTCGCTGGTCGAGAAGTTCAGTGACGAGATCCGCGACAACCTGCGCGCCGGCCGCTACCCGACGCCCGCGCCGCGCTACTTCGACCAGGGAGCGGCCTCCTGATGCCTACCGTGACCATCGACGGACGCACGGTCGAGGTGCCGGCCGGCACGAACCTGATCGAAGCCGGACTCAAGGTCGGCGTTCAGATTCCTCACTACTGCTACCACCCCCGCCTCTCGATCGTCGGACAGTGCCGCATGTGCATGGTCGAGATCGAAGGGATGGGCAAGCTCCAGGCCGCCTGCTCGACTCAGGTCATGAAGGACGGCATGGTCGTGCGCACGGCGTCGCCCAGTGCCGACGAGGCGCAACGCGCCATCATGGAGTTCCTGCTCATCAACCATCCGCTCGACTGCCCGATCTGCGATCAGGCCGGCGAGTGCGGCCTGCAGGATTACTCCTACAAGCACGGCCAGGCCTTCTCCCGCTTCCGCTACGAGGAGAAGCGCACCTATCCGGAGAAGGAACGCATCCCGCTCGGCCCGACGGTGATGCTGAACATGAACCGCTGCATTCAGTGCACGCGCTGCGTGCGGTTCACCGAGGAGATCGCCAAGACCAGTGAGCTCGGGTTCTTCGAGCGTGGCTCGCATGCCGAGATCGGCACCTTCCCGGGCAAGCCCCTCGACAATCCCCTCTCGACCTGTGTCGTCGACATCTGCCCGGTCGGAGCTCTCACCTCGACCCGCTTCCGCTTCTCCGAGCGCGTCTGGTATCTCGACAAGAATCCGTCGCTGTGCACTGGCTGCGATGTCGGCTGCAACATTACGCTCGAGCACAAGCGTGGCGCGATCCGGCGCTACAAGCCGCGCCAGAACCCGGACGTGAACGACTACTGGATGTGCGACCACGGCCGCTCGACTCACGAGCGCTATCGCGAGGTTCCGCGCCTCGCCTTTCCCCAGATCCGCCGAAACGGTGCACTCGTCGCCACGGGCTGGAAGGAGGCGCTCGACCACCTCGCGCACAACCTGCGCTCCCGGCGCAGCGAAGGTGCGATCGCCTTCCTCGGCTCCGGCTTTCTGACCACCGAAGAGGCCTTCCTGCTCGCCAAGATCTCCGCGGCAGTCGATTCACCGCACCGCTCGATCTGGGTGGACAGCGGCCCGGCAAGGCACATTCCGAATCCGCAAGGCGGCCTCACTGGCCACGATGCGGCGCCCAACCGGCGCGGCGCCGAGCTTGCCGGGCTGCTGCCGGCCGAAGGCGCCGTCGCGAGCGAGGACCTTCTGCTCGAGGGTGGCGCCGCCAAGTGCGGAGCGATCTTCGTCGCCGACAGTGACTTCGGTCGTGCGGCGCACGATCCGAAGGTGGTCGAGCGCTTGCGCGAGGCGCGATTCCTCGCCGTCATGGGCTGGGCCGACTCGCCGCTCGCCCGCGTCGCCGACGTCGTTTTGCCGGTCGCGACGCACGCCGAGCGCTCCGGTACCTTCGTCAACGTGGACTGGCGGGTGCAGCGGTTCGAGCAGGCATTTCCGGCGCCGCCTCAGGTACGGCCAGGAGTCGACGCGCTCGCAGATCTGCTGTCGCGCTTCGACTCGAAATGGTCGACCGTGACTCCGGCGACGGTCTTCGACCTCATGGCCGAAGAGCTGCCCGCCTTCGACGGCCTGCGCTACGCCGAGATTCCGGCCGAAGGCGTGAGACTGGCGAAGATCCCCGAAGCTCTGCCCGCCGGAGCAGGAGCCTAACGACCGTGGTCTTCACTCCGACCGTCATTGCAGCGCTGGCCATGACCGGCCTTTGGATGTTCGCCCTGATCAACGTCACGCCGATCATGCTCTGGCTCGAGCGGCGAGCTCCGGCGTTCATGCAGGATCGCCTCGGTCCCAACCGGCTCGGACCGCTGGGCCTCTTTCAGGCGATCGCCGATGTGCTCAAGTTCATCTTCAAAGAGGACGTCAACCCGGCAGGTGCCGACAAAGCGCTCTTCCTTCTCGCGCCGACCATCGGCTTCGTGGCTTCGTTGCTCACCTATCTGGTGATCCCGTTCGGCCCCGAAGTCACGGTCGCCGGTCACACCTTCCCGCTCGTCGTCATCGACACCGACGCCGGAATGTTGCTCTTCCTGGCGCTCTCGAGCCTCGGCGTATACGGTCTCGTCCTCGCCGGATACAGCTCGAACAACAAGTGGTCGATGATGGGCGGAATTCGCGCCTCAGCTCAGATGGTGAGCTACGAGCTGGCGCTCACCATCGCGGTGGTGGCAGCGCTCATTCCAGCCGGCTCTCTCAACCTGTCGCGCGTCGTCGAGCACCAGATCGCCGGCAACCTCTTCGGTTTCCTGCCGGCCTGGAACGTCTTCACCCAGCCGCTCGGCTTCCTGGTCTTCCTGGTGGCCGCCTTCGCCGAGACCAACCGCACGCCGTTCGACCTTCCCGAAGCCGAATCGGAGCTCGTGGCCGGCTATCACACCGAGTACGGCGGCCTCCGAATGGCTCTGTTCTACATGGGCGAGTACCAATCGATGGCGATCCTCTCTGCGCTCGGCGCCACCCTCTTCTTCGGTGGCTGGTCGTTGCCCGGCGTGGACGCCGCCGCCGCGGGCGCCTGGATCGCCGGCCTGCCGGTCGTCGGGGCCATCGGTCCCGGACTGGGCACGGCGCTGTTCGGCTTCTCGGTGCTGATCGTCAAGACCTACATCGCGCTCTTCGGTTTCATCTGGGTGCGCTGGACCTTCCCGCGCTTCCGCTACGATCAACTCATGCACCTGGGCTGGAAGGTGCTGCTGCCCATCGCGCTGCTCAACTTTGTCATCGTGGCCGCGCTCGCCGTCGCCGGAAAGATCTGACGATGCTGCTGACCGTGTTCGCTCTCTTCGCCGGCGTCGCCCTCATCTCGGCGGCCGTCGTCGTCCTGCACCGCAATCCAGTGGTCTCCACGATGAGTCTGGTGGTGACGCTGGTCGCCACTGCCGGGCTCTTCATCATGCTCGGCTCGCCGTTCCTGGCGGCGCTCCAGATCCTGCTCTACACCGGTGCCATCCTGGTGCTCTTCCTCTTCGTCATCATGCTTCTCAACGTGCAGCGCGAGCGGACGACCGCCACGCGCACGAGCGGCATGCTCGTCGGCGCGGCGGTCTGCGCGCTGGTTTTCGCTGGCGCCCTCGTCCGGCTTTTCTGGGCCGCCTACGCCGACACGACGGTCGCGCCTCTCGATCCAGCGGCCTTTTCGCTCGCCGCCGTGGCGCGCGATCTCTTCTCGACCTACCTTCTGCCCTTCGAGATGATCGGACTCCTTCTGCTGGTGGCGGTCGTCGCCGCGAGTTGGGTCGCGAAGAAGTCCGGCTCCGCGGGTGAAGCCGAGGCCACGCCGGTCGCCGAGAACGGAGAGCCGCGATGATCCCGATCGCCTGGTATCTCGTCTTGGCGGCGATGCTCTTCTGCATCGGCGCCTTCGGAGCGCTCACCCGTCGCAGCGGAATCGCGATCTTCCTTTCCATCGAGCTCATGCTCAACGCTGCGAACCTGACTCTGGTCGCCTACTCGCGCATCCATGGCGACACCACCGGTCAGATGTTCGTCTTCTTCGCTCTGGCCGTCGCGGCGGCCGAGGCCGCCGTGGGACTGGGGCTCTTTATCAGCATCTATCGCTTGCGACACACGATCGACGTCAATCGTCTGAATCGACTCCGATGGTGAGACGATGAGAGCCCTCGACTACCTTTGGTTGATCCCGGCGTTGCCTTTCCTCGGAGCGGCGGTCAACGGCCTGCTGATCCGCAACCGCCAGAAGTCGCTCGCCACCGCGATCGGCGTCGGCGCTCCCGGACTCTCCCTTGCGCTCGCGCTCGCCTGTCTCGCGGAGTTTCTCGCCACGCCCGGTCACGTACCCTACGAGCAGCTGCTCTATCCATGGACCGCCGGCGCTCTGCGGATCGACATCGCCTTCCTGCTCGACCCGCTGTCGGCCATCATGCTGTTCGTCGTCACGTTCGTCGGTTTCCTGATCCACGTCTACTCCGTGGGTTACATGGCGCACGAAGAGGGCTACCGCAGGTATTTCGCCTACCTGAACCTGTTCATGGGCGCGATGCTCCTGCTCATCCTCGGCAACAACTACCTGGTGATGTTCGTCGGCTGGGAGGGTGTGGGTCTTTGCTCCTATCTGCTGATCGGCTTCTACTTCGACCAGGACTTCCCGCCGCAAGCGGGGCGCAAGGCGTTCATCGTCAACCGGATCGGTGACTTCGCATTCCTGCTCGGGCTCTTCGCCATCTTCAGTCAGTTCGGAACCCTCTCCTTCAAGGGCGTCAACGCGGCGATCCTCGCCGACGTGGGGGCCCTCGATGAGCCGTTCGCTCTCGGGCTTTCGCTCGCCGCCTTCATCGCTCTCTGCCTGTTCGTCGGCGCAATGGGCAAGAGCGCCCAGATTCCCCTTTACGTTTGGCTGCCCGACGCGATGGCCGGCCCGACGCCGGTTTCGGCCCTCATCCACGCAGCCACGATGGTCACCGCCGGCGTCTACATGGTCGTGCGCACCAACCTGATCTATCAGCTGGCGCCGTCGATCTCGCTGTTCGTCGCCATCGTCGGCGCCGCCACGGCGATCTTCGCCGCCACGATCGGCATCGCGCAGAACGACATCAAGAAGGTCCTCGCCTACTCGACCGTCTCGCAGCTCGGCTACATGTTCCTGGCCGCTGGAGTCGGCGCCTATGTCGCAGCGATCTTCCATCTCGCCACCCATGCCTTTTTCAAGGCGTTGCTCTTCCTCGGCTCCGGGTCGGTGATCCACGCCATGGGCGGCGAGCAGGACATGCGGAAGATGGGCAGTCTGCGCAAGCACCTGCCGTGGACTTATCGCACCTTCCTGATCGGAACGCTCGCCATCTCCGGCGTGCCGCTTCTCGCGGGGTTCTTCAGCAAGGACGCGATCCTCGGAGCGGCTTTCGAGAAGTCGCCGGTGCTCTGGATCGTGGGTCTTGCCACCGCCGCGCTGACGGCCTGCTACATGATGCGACTCCTTTGCCTGACGTTCCTCGGCAAGTTCCGCGGCACGCACGAGCAGGAGCATCACCTTCACGAGTCGCCGGCAGTCATGGTCGTGCCGCTGGTCGTTCTCGCCGCAGGAGCCGTGCTCGCCGGCTACGCCGGAAAGATCCCCTTCACTCATTTCGACTGGCTCGGCGGCTTCCTCCATTCGGTGATCATCGCGATCCCCGGACATGAGGCGCATGCAGGACATCACGGCCTGGGCCTCGAGGCGATTCTGGTCGGCGCTTCGATCGCCGCGGCGGCCGGAGGTCTTGGCCTCGCGTGGAGGCTCTGGGGTGGGTCTCGCGGAACCGCGTCGGACGAGGCGATGGCCCGGCGTGCCCCTCGTCTCTACCGCCTGGTGGAGAACAAGTACTTCGTCGATGAGATCTACGATCGACTGGTGGTCCGGCCGCTCCGCAACACGGCGCGCTTCTGCTGGAAGGTCATCGACTCGGTGTTCATCGACGGTGGCCTTCACGTACTCGCCTTCGTCACCGAGTTGACCGGCGACCTCGGGCGCTTCTCCACCACCGGCAACGTCCGCCAGTACGCCCTCTACTTTTTTGCCGGAGTGCTCGCCCTCTTCTGGTGGATGATCTTCTGATGATGCAACAGCTCCTCGACCTGCTCCTCGGCGACACGATCACCCGATTCGTGTTCTTCCCGAGCTTCGCGGCGCTGCCGCTGCTCTTTCTCGGCAGAGCGAGCGATCGCACCGTAAAGATCTACGCCCTGATGGTTTCGCTCGTCGAGTTCGCGCTGATCGCGCTGTTCGCCTCGTCCCACTGGGGCGGCGGCACGATGGTGGCGCGCGACGCCACCATGCCTTGGCTCGACTTCGGCTCGCTACGGGTGCTCTACGAAGTCGGCGTCGACGGCATCTCGTTGCCTCTCGTTCTGCTGACCGGCCTGCTCCTTCCGCTCGTTCTGCTCGGCTCTTGGAAGGGCATCACCAGGCACTGGACCGGCTTTGCGGCCTCGATGCTGCTCCTCACCACCGGCATGCTAGGGGCGCTGGTCGCGCTCGACCTGCTCGTGTTCTACATTTTCTGGGAAGTGATGCTGATCCCCATGTACCTGATCATCGGTATCTGGGGCGGCGACCGCCGGGTCTATGCGGCGGTGAAGTTCTTCATCTTCACCATGGCCGGAAGCCTGCTCATGCTTTTGGGCATCCTGTGGATGGCCTGGAGCTACGGCGAGCTCACCGGCGTCTGGAGCTTCCGCTACGAGGATCTGCTTCAGTTGCAGTTCCCCCTCTCGCAGCAGCTCTGGCTCTTCGGCGCCTTCGCCATCGCCTTCGCGATCAAAGTGCCGATGTTCCCCTTCCACACGTGGCTTCCCGACGCCCACGTCGAGGCCCCGACTGGTGGCTCGGTTATCCTGGCGGGAGTTCTGCTCAAGCTGGGGACCTACGGCTTCCTGCGCTTCGCCATTCCCTTCTTCCCTCAGGCTGCCACTCAGCTCGCCCCTTGGGTCGTCGGTCTGGCGCTCGTCGGGGTGGTCTACGGGGCCCTCGTCGCCTGGGCGCAGGTCGACATGAAGAAGCTGGTGGCCTACTCCTCGATTGCGCATCTCGGGTTCGTCATGCTGGGTCTGTTCGCCTTCAATGAAATCGCCTGGCAAGGGGCCGTGCTGCAGATGGTCAACCACGGGCTCTCCACCGGCGCGCTCTTCCTGCTCGTCGGCATGCTCTACGACCGCCGGCACACGAAGAAGTTCGAAGAGTTCGGCGGGCTCGCGAAGTCGCTTCCGTGGTTCGCAGTGATGCTCGTATTCGCTACCCTCGCCTCGGTCGGACTGCCGGCGCTCAACGGCTTCGTCGGCGAGTTCATGATTCTTCTCGGCGCCTGGCAGGGCGGGCTGCGCTGGGCCACGGGAGTCGCCACCTTTGGCGTCGTGCTCGCAGCGGTCTATCTCCTCAAGATGCTCCAGGAGACGATCTGGGGCCCGATCACCAAGGATGAGAACAGGTCCCTCAAGGACCTCAGCCTGCGCGAAGTGGTCACGCTGCTGCCGTTGTGCATTCTCATGCTCTGGATCGGTGTCGCACCCGGGCGTTTTCTCGAGCCTAGCCAGCCGGCGCTCTCGGCCGTACTCGCCACGTATCGTACCCAGATGGCGGCCGGACCGCCTGGCGCCCTGACGCTGTCCACCCCGGTCCCGGCGACCGGGCGCGCCGCCACCTTCGTCGCCGGCACCTCTGCGGCGGGAATCGGGGGCGCGCGATGAACTCGCTCTACGCGCTGCCGCAGGCGGACTGGAACTCGCTGCTGCCCGAGGTCGTCCTCACCGGCGTGGCCTCGCTCATCCTGCTGCTCGAGGCGTTCGTCCCCCGCCTGCGTCCGGCTTTCAACGGCATGGCCATGGCGGGAGTTGCCGCGGCAGCTGCCCTGCTCGCCCAGCAGCCTGCGGGCCTCTTCTTCCATGGACTGATCGAGTCGACGGCCCTCACCGGCGCCTTTTCGCTGACGATCCTCCTCGCCACCGCCATCGGCCTGCTCTCGGCACAGGGCTACCTCAAGCGCGAGGGACTGCTGTTTGGCGAGTATCCGGCGCTCCTCCTCTGGTGCGCCACCGGTCTGCTCCTCCTCGTGCGGGGCGTCGAGCTGGTGACGATCTTCGTCGCCCTCGAGCTGCTGTCGGTCGCGCTCTACGGCCTCGCGGCCTTTCATCGCCGCGAAGCGGTCTCCTCGGAAGCGGCGATCAAGTACTTCCTGATGGGAGCGCTGGTCAGCTCCTTCGTGCTCTATGGCGCGGCTCTGGTCTATGGCGAGACCGGCTCCACCAGCCTCGCCGGGATCGCCGCTGCGATCTCGGCCGGAACCGGGTCGCCCGGCCTCCTCTTGCTCGGCTTCCTCTTGCTGGTCTGCGGTTTCGGTTTCAAGCTCGGCTTGGTGCCCTTCCATGCATGGGCCCCCGACGTCTATCAGGGAGCGCCCTCGCCATTCGTCGCTTTCCTGTCAGTGGCTCCGAAGGCGGCCTCGGCCGTCGTGCTTGCACGCCTCGTGCTCCTCGCCACTTCGGCCCCGACTGCGGGCGACTGGACCAGGCTCGTCACCGTCCTGGCTATCGCTTCGATGCTGGTGGGCAACCTCTTCGCGCTGGCGCAGCGTGACATCAAGCGCATGCTGGCCTACTCGGGCATCGCCCACATGGGCTACCTGCTGATTCCGCTCGCATCTCCGGGCGACTCCATCTGGCGGCCGATGCTGGTCTACCTCGTCTCGTACACGTTGATGAACGGCGGCGCATTCGTTCTGGTTTCGATGCTCTACGCCAAGCCCGGCGAACAGCACGCCATCGCCAACCTCTCCGGCTGGGCCTTCCGCTTCCCGGTCGCAGCGGCCTGCATGTCGGTCTGCATGCTCTCCCTGGGCGGAATTCCGCCGACTGCCGGCTTCATCGGCAAGTACCTGATCTTCGCCCACGCGATCCAGCATGGGAACCTGACGCTCGCGGTCGTCGGCATTCTCGCCAGCCTCATCGGCGTCGTCTTCTATCTGCGCGTCATCTACATGCTCTACATGCGGGACGAGATCGCGAGCCCGGGCGGCCTGAAGCTCGACTGGAGCGGTCAGCTGGCCGCGGTTCTGGCAGCCATCGGAACTCTGGCTCTGGGAGCCTTCCCGGGGCCATTCCTGGCCTGGCTCGAAGCGACGCTCACCCACCTCTGAGGCGGAGTCTCCGGCGGCTCACCCCGTAGAGTCCGCCCGCGGCCATGCGGAGAGAGCCTTCACAGCCTGCTTGCCCGCAGCGAGCTATACTCCGCCGCGAGGGAGCGAACCATGCGAACAGCCCGACAGCTCGACAAGCCGCGGCAGTCCGGATTTACTCTCCTGGAGGTACTCGTCGTCGTCGCTGTCGTCGGCATCTTGCTGATGATCACGGCGCCGGCCTTCCTCAACATGATCAATCGCTACAAGCTGACCGGCACGGCCCGTGAGGTCGTGTCGCTCATGCAGGCGGCGAGGCTCGAGTCGATCAAGATGAGCTCCACGGCCCAGGTCACCTTCGACGAAACGGCGAACGCCTTCATCGCCACCCTGGCGACGGGTCGGCAGCTCGCCGGAACCGTTCCCATGCCGGTCAAGGTCGAGTTCCGC
Source organism: Acidobacteriota bacterium (assembly GCA_052035735.1). Classification (GTDB taxonomy): domain Bacteria; phylum Acidobacteriota; class Thermoanaerobaculia; order Multivoradales; family JAGPDF01; genus JAGPDF01. The sequence goes on along the minus strand of JBPOHI010000009.1, from coordinate 42,644 downwards.
GGGCCTGGCGACGGGGCCCCGAATGGCGCCAATGCCATCGACGGATGGGACGACGACCCGGCCCAGGACGGACCGATCTTCCGCCCCGACGGCTCCGTCGATCGCGTGGGAGCCTTCCGCTTCAAGGACAGCAACGACAACTACCTCGAAGTACGCGTCGAGACTCCCGCCACGGGGCGCATCGTCCTGCGCAAGTACGATTCTGGCGAAGACGCCTTCCTGCTCAACGGCGAGGGCGGGCACCGCTGGGTCTGGAACTGAGGACCGCTGCGAGTCCGGCTGGGCTACGAGCTCCCGCTCAGTCCCCGTCGGTCCGGCCATAGAACGTCAGCGCCGACTCCCCGTAGCGCCGCGAGTCGGTGCGCACCAGCGCGGAGACTTCGATCGGCAGGGCCACGCGCGAGCTGTGCTCGACAACGAGCTCCCCGCCGTTGCGCAAGAGCGAAGCACAAGCCACGAAGAACCCGGCGTCGGGTATCCACGAGTATGGCGGATCGGCGAAGATCAGGTCGAACGCCGCGCCGTCCGTGGCCAACTCCCGCAGAGCCCGCTCGACCGGCAGTGCGAGCAGGCGGAAACTCCCCGCCGGCAGGAGTGCCAGGTTCCGCCGCTGCGCCTCGAGAACCGATCGATTCGACTCCACCGCGGTGGCGAAGCCAGCACCGCGGCTGAGCGCTTCGATCGCCACCGCCCCGCTGCCAGCAAACAGATCGAGCACGTCCGCCTCCGCCAGCCGTTCGCCCCAGATGGAGAACAGCGCCTCGCGTACCTTCTGCTCGGTCGGACGGATGCCCGCCGGTACGTCGAGCTTGCGCCCCCGCAGCGCCCCGCTCGAGATACGGACGCCGGGCGACTTCACTTGGCCGGCCCGCGCCGCAGGACGCGCACGAACTGGCGGCGCAGCTCGTCGAGGGTGAGATACATACTCAGCGGCTGGACCTTGCCGCGGAGCTCGAACCCACGCCCGTCCGCCGTCCGGCCGACCACCTCGAACTCGAGGTCGTCGACGCGCAGCAGGAGGTCGCCGTAGCGCGGCAGGTAGTCGGCCGGAATCCCACCCGCGACCGGCGACGCCTGGGCGCGCTCCGCGAGCTCCTCCGCGATCCGCAGGAGGTCGGCGAGCGCCAGGGGATGAGTGTCCAGTCGACCGTAGCGGAAACTCCGCGGAGCGCCGCCGGGGAGGGAAAGCGTGAGTTCGCAACGCTCCATCCACTCTCCCGCGACCCCCCCGGGGCTCTCGCGAGTCTCCGCTAGATCACAGGCCGCCAAGCGCCGGATATAAGCATCCACTTCGTCCCGGCCCAGCTCCGCCAGCCGCATCGACTGCTTGCCTTCCCGCCATTCGCGCCACCGGATCGTTCCGTTGCCGAAGAGCGTGATCTCGTTTCTCCCCAGCTCGCTGGAGCAGTCGCGCCGCAGGTACTCGAGCGCTGGATCGACCGCCGGCAGCGCGCCCGCTCCGGCGAACGCCGCGACGCAGACGACCGACCAGACGGTGCGCCACCTCGGCCATCGCGCGCGCCCGAGGTGGCCGGTCATTCCCGTCCCTCGCCCGCCGCGGTCGCCGCCACGGCGGAGGCGAACGTCAACTCCTCGGCCGCGGAGATCCGGCCGTCGAGCCGCGCCGCCAGCGTCTCTGCGAGCGCCCGGCCGATCGCAGCGCCTTCGCTCGCGCCGGCTGCGAGGAGATCGCGGCCGCCGATCCGCAGACGCAAACCGCGCAGCTCATCGAGCTCTCGCCGCACCCACCCGAGCTGGGCTTCTCCGCCGGCCGCCACCAGCGCGAGCTCCTCGTCCGACAGGCAGGAGAGGCTGGCGTGCGCGTCGCTTGCCACCGGGCTGCCGGCCAGAAGCGCCATAGCCGCCCGGATGCGCCCTGGCCCTTCATCGAGCAGCGTCGCGTCCGCCGCCGGCAGAGCGAGCCGCTGCGCCAGTCGCCGACGGTCGCCGACCTCGAGCTCTTTCGCGAGACAGAGCAGGGAGAGACGGAAGGCGGGTGAGAGGCTCCGTCCGGCGACGCGGCCAAAGGCCTCGAGCGCGCTTTCGAGCAGGGACTCGGCGCCGGTTGTCCCCACCAGGCTGGAATCGATCGCCGGCGAGAGTGCGAGCTGCCGCATCCGGCGCAGAACGCGAGCGGCCGTCCGCCCGCGCGCGAGTGCCCGGGAAAGCGCCTCGCGCAGGCGAGCCGCCGAGAGCAGCGCCACCCTTCCTTCGGCGATCGTCCGCTCGATCTGCCGCCGGGTCTCCGTTTCGAGCTCGAACTCGAAGCGCGCCTCGAACTCGAGGCCTCGCAGGATGCGTGTCGGATCGTCGCGGAACGACGCCGCATGCAGCGCGCGCAGACAGCGCCGCTCGAGATCCGCAACTCCGCCACAGGGGTCGAGGAGTCGATCGCCGAAGCTCGGCGCGAGCGGAATCGCCAGGCAGTTTATGGTGAAATCGCGGCGCGCGAAGTCGCTCGCCAATGTGCCTGGCGTGACCTGAGGCAACGCGGCGGGGGCAGCGTAGCTCTCCGTGCGGACCTGCGCGAGATCGACCCGGCAGCCTCCAGGCGCCAGGAGCTCCGCAGTCAGGAACTCCGGATGCAAGCGCAGTTCGCTGCCGAAGGTCGCGGCCAGCAGCGCGGCGAAGGTCGCCATCTCCCCATCAACGAGCAGGTCGATGTCGAACTCGCTCGTCCCGAGCCAGAGATCGCGCACGCCGCCTCCGACCCAGTAGAGATCACATCCGGCGTCGAGAGCGACTGCCGCGCACTGCCGCAGCAGCTCGAGCCTGCCATCGGGAAGAGCGTGGAAACGCCGCAGGATCTCGTGCGCCGCTGGCGAGTCGGCGCCGGCGGGGTCCGCCTCTCCCCGGGCGTGCTGCAAATCGGGCGTTGGCCGCATGCCGGACCCGATTCTACCGCCCCTCAAAGGCCGAGGCGGTGAACCGTGCCCGCGCCTAGAATGCCCTCGAGAGCCGAAAAGAGCGCCGGCGTCACGTTCACCCGGAAACGCTCCTGCGGCGCGATGCGCACCAGCTCGTCACCGAGCCGCATCTCGAACTCCACCGCCACCTCTCCGGGATGGTCGACGAGCACATCGCGAAGGCGCAGCATCTCGGTCTGCGCGAGCTCGCGGTCGAGCGACAGGCGGACGCCGGAGACCAGCTTCTCCACCGCTTTGGCGAGCGGCGTCATCTCCTCGACGGTCATTTCGTTCTCGGCGCCGCGCTCGCGCACCTGCCCTTTGACGATGACTGCCGCATCCTCGACCAGGAGCCCGTCGTAGCGCTGCAGCTGGTCGGCGAAGACAGTCACCGGAAGCGACCCGTTCAGGTCTTCGAGCACGAATCGCCCCATCACCCGGCCGGCGTTCTGGCCGCTCTTGATCTTGGCGCGCGAGATCCGTGTCACCAGGCCGCCGACCGTGGCGGTGCCCTGAAATCCGCCGCGGAGTTGATCGGTCGTATGGCTCACCAGGCGCTTGAGGTGAGACTCGAACTCGATCAGCGGGTTGCCCGATAGGTAAAAGCCGAGCGCTTCCTTCTCGAGGCGCAGGCGTTCGCTCTCCGTCCAGGCGGGCACCGTTGAAGGGGGCTCCGGCGGCAGGGCGGTGCCGCTCCCCGAGCCGAACAGATTCGACTGTCCGGCCTCGACTTCCCGCCGCCGACGCTGCGCCTGCTCGGCGAGACCGGAGATCGCTGCCGCCTGCGCTGCGCGGTGCGCCGAACCCAGCGAATCGCAGGCCCCGGACTTCACCAGCGCGTCGTAGACCTTCTGGTTGACGGCCTGGGCATCGACTTCGAGCAGCAGGTGGGCCAGGCTCTTGAAACTCCCCTGCGCCCGCCGTGCGGCGAGGATCGCTTCGCCGGCGCTCTCGCCCACGCCTTTGATCGCGCCGAGTCCGAAGCGAATGGCATCGCCGACGACCGAGAAGGTCCACTGGCTTTCGTTGACGTCGGGAGGCAGGATGCGGATCCCCATCTCGCGACTTTCGTTGACGTACTTGACGATTTCGTCCGTCGCCCCCATCTCGCAGGAGAGCATCGCCGCCATGAATGCCACCGGATAGTGCGCCTTCAGGTAGGCGGTCTTGTAGGCGAGCATGGCGTAGGCGACGCTGTGGCTCTTGTTGAAGCCATAGCCGGCGAACGGCTCGATGTACTCCCAGAGCTCCTCGGCCTTCTTCCTGGCGAATCCGCGCGCGGCGGCGCCGGCGACGAACTTCTCCTTCTGCTTCGCCATCGCCACCGGGTCCTTCTTGCCCATCGCCTTGCGCAGCACATCCGCTTCGCCCATGGTGAAGCCGCCGATGGTCACGGCGACCTGCATGACCTGCTCCTGGTAGGCGATGACGCCGAAGGTCTCTTCGAGGATCGGCTTGGTCTCGGGCAGGATGTACTGGACCTTCTTCTTGCCCAGCTTGCGCTGGATGAACTCCTCCACCATACCGACCGACAGCGCGCCCGGGCGGTAGAGGGCGTTGAACGCCGCCAGTTCCTCGAACCTGGAGGGCTGGGCGCGGCGGAGCATGTCGCGCATACCGCTCGACTCGAACTGGAAGATGCCGTTCGTCCGGCCGTCGCAGAAGAGGCGGAAGACCTCCGAATCGTCGAGCGGGACGGCATCGAGATCGAGCTCGATACCCTGCATCTCGAGCGTGCGCAGGGTGTCGTCGACGACCGTGACGGTCTTGAGCCCCAGGAAGTCCATCTTGAGCAGGCCGAGGCGCTCGACCGCTTTCATGTCCCACTGCGTCGTGATTTCGTCCCGGCTGGTCTTGTAGAGCGGCACCAGTTCGTCGATCGGCACCGGCGCGATGACGACGCCGGCGGCGTGCACCGAGGCGTGCCGCGTCAGCCCCTCGAGCCGGCTGCCGATGTCGACGACCTCCTTGATCTCGGCGTCCTTGGCCACTTCGGCGACCAGGCTATCGACCGAGCGCGCCGCCTCCGCCAGCGACTTGGTCATGTCCGGCAACATTTTCGCCACCCGGTCCATCTTGGCGAACGGCAGGCCGAGCACGCGTCCCACGTCGCGCAGAACGCCCTTCGCGGCCAGGGTGCCGAAGGTGATGATCTGCGCCACCCGATCGCGGCCGTACTTCTCGTTGACGTACTGGATCACCTCGCCGCGGCGGCGCATGCAGAAGTCGATGTCGATGTCCGGCATGCTCACGCGATCGGGATTCAGAAAGCGCTCGAACAGCAGGTCGTATCTCATCGGATCGATGTCGGTGATGCGCAGCGCGAAAGAGACCAGGGAGCCCGCGGCCGAGCCCCGGCCCGGCCCGACGGGAATGCCGCTCTCGCGCGCGAAGCGGATGAAGTCCCAGACGATCATGAAATAGCCGGGGAAGCCCATCCGCTTGATCACGCCGATCTCGAACTTCAGCCGCTCGCGGTAGAGATCCATCGAATAGCGCGAGTCGATCGTGCCGCGACGCGTCATCTCCTCGAAACGCTCTTCGAGTCCCGCCATCGCCCGGTGCTCGAAGAAGCTCTCGATCGACTCGCCCGCCGGGAGAGGAAACGCCGGCAGGTGGAAGGTGCCCGAGGGGATCTCGACGTTGCAGCGCTCGGCGATCGCGACGGTGTTCGCGATCGCTTCGCCGTCCTCCGGAAAAAGCGCCGCGATTTCGTCGCCCGACTTCAGGTAGAACTGGTCGGAGGCGTACTTGAGGCGGTCCGGGTCGGAACGCGTGCGCTGGGTGCCGATACAAAGCAGGACGTCGTGCGCCACCGAGTCGCTCTGCCGCAGGTAGTGGCAGTCGTTGGTGACCACCAGCCCCAGTCCGAGCCGCTTCGACATTCGCCGCAGCACCTCATTGGCTGCGCGCTGGTCGGGAATGCCGTGATCCTGGAGCTCGAGGAAGAAGTTCTCGGGCCCGAGGATCTCGGCGTATTCGCGCGCCCGCGCCTCTGCTTCGGCTTCGCGATTGCTCAGTATGCGCTCGTTGATCTCGCCCTTGAGACAGGCCGAAAGGCCGATCAGACCGTCGCTGAATTCGCGCAGGGTCTCGTGGTCGATGCGCGGCTTGTAGTAGAAGCCCTGCAGGTAGGAGCGCGTGGTCAGCTTGATGAGGTTCTGGTATCCGGTCTGATTGCGGGCGAGCAGCACCAGGTGATTGCTGCTGCCGCGCGCGGGGTTCCGGTCGATCAAGCTGCCCTGTGCGACGTACGCCTCGATACCGATGATCGGCTTGATTCCGGCCTTCTTCGCCTTGTCGTAGAACTCGATGGCGCCGAACAGGTTGCCGTGATCGGTCAGGCTGATCGCCTTCATGCCCGCTGCGGCCGCGGCCTGGATGACGTCGTCGAGGCGGTTGGCTCCGTCCAGCAGGCTGTACTGGCTGTGAAGGTGGAGATGAACGAATTCGGTCATGCGGGGAGAGAGCTCTTCAATCGCGATGCGCGGCCATGCGATTCGCCCGGTAAATGTACTCGATTCCCGATCCGATCGTCAGTGCCGCCACCAAGTAGACGAAGAACGTCGCGCCAGCCTCGAAGAGGGGACCGCGACTGGAGAGCAGCACGGCGATGATCGCGATGAGCTGAGCTGCGGTGTTGATCTTGCTGAGCGGCGAAGGCGGAAAACGCGAGATCCCGATCGCGAGATGCAGCACGAGAGCCACTACCACGATCACCACGTCACGGGTGATGACGAGCGCCGTCACCCAGGCCGGAATGACCAGGCCGAGGCGCAGATTCGGGATCGCGAGCATGACATAGGCGGTCACCAGCAGGAGCTTGTCGGCGAGCGGGTCGAGATAGGCGCCGAGTGCCGACTGCTGGTGCCAAAACCGGGCGATGAAGCCGTCGAGGGCGTCCGTCACGCCGGCGATGGCGAAGATCCAGAGCGCCTGCGTGGCGTCGCCGTCGATCACCGAGATCGCGAACCAGGGAATGAGCCCCATACGCAGGATCGACAACAGGTTGGGTACGGTGAAGTTCACACGCTCTCCATGCGGTCGAGCGCCCGACGCAGCATCTCGATCGTCTCCGCTCCCGAGATTCCGGCTCCGGCCTGACAGAGGAGCACGTCCTCGAACAGCCCGCAGGCGAAACCCGACCGGCACAGCGCCTCACGGCCGCCCCCGCGCGGCAGCGCGCACGCGCCATCCGGCTCTGCGCCGGCGAGCAGTTTGAGGAATGCCGATACCGCGTCCGCACGGCGTAACGGAGCGTCCGGAGAGAAGCGGTGCAGCGTCTCGTCGATGCTCATGAGGCCGAGATTGGCGACCCGCGCGATCTCGTCGCGCGAAGGGTGATCGAGAATGTCGGAGGCGATCTGCGCGGCTCCCGGCCGAGCCGTGCGGATCTGCGGCACCATCCAGTAGAGCAGAACCGCGAGATCCGCCCGGGAAAGAGCCGCCTTGCCGCGCAGCCCACGCACCTGCTCGGGAGCATTGATCAACCGCCAGGCGAACTTGGCGCGTCCGAGCTCGACCTGCAGGGCGCCGTCCGCCGGAGAGGCCGCAGCCAGCGCCTCGATGAGCGCGAGACCGGTGCGCGCGTCGCCGACTTCGAGCTCGAGCTGGCCACGGCGCAGGGAGAGCACCGTGTCCGCGGGACGCGACGCCTGGAGCGCCTTGACCGCGGCGAGCTCTCCGCGCGCGTCGCCAGCGAGGCTGGACATCTCCATGCTCGAGCGCAGCGTCGCCTCGGAGTTGGGCCAGAGACGCTCCAGCCGGCCGAGATGCCAGCCAGCAGCCTCTCGGCGGCCGGCGGCCACGGCCTCCGTGAACCGCGCGCGGGTCATCTCGAGGGCACGCGCCGAGATCCCTCGCGCTCGCTCCCCCGCTGCTGGGGGTACGCCGCCGGCCGTCACGTAGCCGGCGTAGGCCTCGGGAAGATCTCCGGCGGCCTCCTGCGCTCGCGCCAGGACGAGGCCTAATGCCGGGCATTCCGCCGATCTTGCAGCGTAAGGGGCGAGGAACGACAAGGCCTCGCGTGCCTGGCCCGCGACCAGCAGGGCCTCACCACGCAGCGTCTGCCCCGGCAGCGCATCCGCCTCGTCCGTGAGCCAACGGGTCGTGGCAGCGAGCGCTGCCGCTGCATCTGCGGAGCGCAGCAGCTCGCGGTGGATTCTGCGCAGCTCCGCGACTGCAGTTTCGGACAGTGCGGGACCGCACGAGACAGCCGGATCGGGCACAAACGGGCGCAGGGCCGGATCGACTCCTGGGGCAGGCGCCGCCGTCTTGGCGGGCGCGCACGCCATCACGACCGCCAGGCCGAGATACCCTGCCGCCGCGATTCGGCGTCGAAACAGCATGTTCGGGAGCTGCCGGTCAGCCTTCGCCCGAGTGAGCGATGGTCGCGATGGCGTGCTTGTAGACCATGACTTCCCGCCCCGCGAGCTCCACCACGACCGCAAAGCGGTCGAAGCGGCGGATCTTGCCCTCGAGATGCTTCCCGGTGACGAGCTCGATACTCATCGCTCGACCGTCCTTCAGACTCTGGAAGAGAAAGCCGTCCTGGATGTTGATGCTCGGTTTGTTCATCCTACCCTCCGCCGCCCGGTGCACCGGTTGGCTCTGCGATTCCGGCGATCTTCTCCGGCTCACCACCTGCGACTGCAGGCCTCTGCAAGAGCGACTTCAAGCACTCCACGCTCGCTCGCGCATCCCACCATTCGACCCCCGTCTCGCGCCGAAACCAGGTCTCCTGGCGCTTGGCAAAGCGTCGCGTCAACGTGACCACCTTCTGCTGCGTTGCCTCCAATCCGGCCTCGCCATCCAGGAAGCCGAGCCAATCCCGGTAGCCGATCGCCTGGAACGCCGGGCTCCCCCGGTCGACGCCTCCAGCCAACAGCGCGCGCACCTCGTTGAGCCAACCTGCATCGACCATGGCAGCCACACGAGCCGCGATGGCATCGTACAGAAGGCCCCGCGGAAGCGTCAATCCGATCTTGCGCATGCTCACGGGCTCTGTCCCGAACGGCTGACGCGCGATCCAGGTGGTCAACGTATCGCCGGTAGCGAGCGCGACCTCCAGCGCCCGCAGGATCCGTTGGGTGTCGCCGGCCCCGAGCCGATTCGCCGTCGCCGGATCGAGCACTGCGAGCTGGGAGTAGAGCGACGCGAGCCCGTCCTTCTCGAGCCGTTCGAGGAGCTCGCCGCGCACCACTGTGTTCACAGGCGGCAGTGGGGCGATTCCCGACCAAAGTGCACGCAAGTACAGTCCGCTGCCCCCTACGAGGATCGCCGTCCGCCCGCGCCCGGCGATCTCCGCGATGGCGGCCCTGGCGCGGCGAGCGAACTCGCCGGCTGAGTAGCGCTCGCTTGGATCGAGAATGTCGACGAGATGATGCGGCACCCGAAGCCGCTCGTCGCGCGTCGGCTTCGCGGTACCGATGTCGAATCCGCGGTAGACCTGCAACGCGTCGGCGTTGACGATCTCGCCGCCCAGGGCCTCGGCGAGCGCGAGTCCCAGCGAGCTTTTTCCCGACGCGGTCGGACCGACGATGGCGATGATCCCGGACATCCGTCCGGCAAGTCTACCCGCTGCCGGGCGGCAGCACCGTCCGCGGAGCGCCGGGGAGGTCGATTGCCAGCGGACCGCCGTGACGCCAGTGGAGGACGACGCTGCCGACCTGATCGGTCCGCAGCACTCGCCGGCCATCGGCCGAAAGGCGCTCGACGACCTCCGGAGCCGGATGACCGAAGCGATTTCCGACGCCGCAAGAGACGACCGCGAGGCGGGCTCCGGCGGCGGCGAGGAATCGTTCGCTCGACGACGTCCCCGACCCGTGGTGCGCGACCTTCAGCAGATCGCACCGCAGACTCTCCGGCTCGCCGGCGAGCAGCTCGAGCTCGGCACGCCGTTCGATGTCCCCGGTGAACAGGAGCCTCCTCCCCGCCGCCTCGACCGCGAGGACCAGCGAGCGATCGTTGTCCTTCGCGCTGCCCTCCCGCGACGGGCCGAGCACTTCGAACTCCAGCCCTCCGACGGACGCCCGTTCGCCGCGCACAAGGGGGCGGAAGCGCGCTCGCGAAAGCTCGCGCAGTTCCCGAACACAGGCGGTTTCCATGAGCTCCGGCGTCGCCCAGACCTCTGCGATCGCGACATAGCTCGCGACATCGAGCAGGCCGCCGCAGTGATCGCCGTCGCCGTGGCTCACGACGACCACGTCCAGCCGAGCGATGCCCCGCTCGGCCAGCAGGGGCAGCCAGATCTGGGTCGCAAAATCCCGTCCACGCCGAACGCTCGAGCTTCCGCCGCCATCGATCAGCATGGCGTGCCCGCCGAACCGCAGGAGCGAACCGTCTCCCTGCCCTACATCGGCTACCGTCCACTCCGCCTCATCGCGCAACGGCGTCCGGACGGCGGGGCGAGCGGTGAGCAACAGCCCGAGTAGGAGTGCGCGGCGCGCCGAATGGGGATTCCTGGCGGCAACCAGCGCGACGGTGGCGAGCGCCAGACCCAATCCCCAGGACGGCGGTATGGGCAAGACGAGCCAGGGACCGGTAGGCAACGAGGGCAGCTGGCGAAAGGGAACGGCCAGGAGATCGAGCGCCAGCGCCGTCGTGTCACCCCAGGTCGGCACTGCGAGAGCCATGACAATCCAGCCGAGCGCCGCCACGAGCAGGAAACCGGCGAGCGGCACCGCGAGGAGATTGAGCAGCGGCGCCGCCGGCGAAACGTAAGAGAAAGCCGCGAGCGCCCAGGGCAAGGTGGCGGCCTGCGCCGCCCAGGAGACTGCGAGCGCAAGGACGAGCGGACGGCGTGACTCGCTCCACCCTCTGAGCAGGACCGGTGCGATCACCACGAGCCCGAACGTCGCCGAGCAGGAGAGGCAGAAACCCAGGTCGCCCACCAGTTTCGGATCGAGCATGACCATGGCCGAGGCGGCGAGCGCAAGCGCCTGCAACGCGAGCGTCCGGCGTTCGAGTACGAGGCCGAGGATACCGGTCGCCGCCATCAGAGTCGCACGCAGGAGCGACGGTACCGGCCCGACCAGGGCCAGGTGCAGCAGCACCGCCGAAGAGACCGCGGCCAGGCGCAGAGCGCGACCGCAGAAGGAGGTCAGCGCCGCCGCGACTCCGGCGATCAGCGCCACGTTCATGCCGGACACCGCCAGGAGGTGCGCGAGACCCGAGCGGCGAAACGCAAGGCGCTCGCTGGCCGGCACCGCGTCGAGCTCGCCCAGCAGCAGACCGCGCGCATATCCAACACCGGGATGCCGAGCCGCTGCCGCGCTGAGCGGACGGTCGACCGTTTCCCGCAACCCGGCGAGAGCCCGCGGAAACCACGACGGAACGCTCTCGATCTTCACCAGCCGCTTCGACTTCACCCGCAGGCGATAGTCACCGGGCGGTACGGTGTGGGCATTGGCGAACCCAGGCGCCCGGCCGACATTCCCCCGCAGGCGAACCCGACTGCCCGGGGGTGGAAGCTCGCCGTCGCCCGCAAGGTCCCAGCGGACCGTGAGCCTACCGACCCAGAGCCGGCGCCCCTGGCGCAGGGCCGTCAGCTCGAGCGGGGCGCTGGCGCCACCGAGTTCGGGGCGCCAGGCGCCGGCGACCCTGCCCGCAGCCTCCACCGGCCTGCCTTCGTCCCACCCCTGAGGAATTCCACTTGCATCGAGCCGGGCGATCAGCAGGCCGAAAAGCAGCGCGCCCAGGCGCATTCCGGCACGCCCACGCAGGGCCGCGGACAGCGCGAGGCCTATGGCCAGCGCGCCGACCGGTGTCGGCAGCAGGAGTCCGCCGAGATAGGTCGAGCAGAGAAAGAGGACAGCAGGAAAGGCGGCAGGTGCGGGCGACTTCTTCACACCTGCTAAAGACGGATTCAGCCCGCGGAATCTCGCAGCGAGACGAATTCGCCTTCCCCGCGCGCCTCCGGCGAGAACAGGGACAGCACCGGCACGTCGAAGCGGCGACGCAAGAGTTGCTCGGCCAGGCGAGCGCTCGCGATCCCGAGCTCCTCTGGCGGCAGGCGGTCCCGTAGCCGGGCGAGCGCCTGGTCGACCTGGCGGGCGAGACCCAGGCGGTCGGCCTCATCGAGGCCTGCACGCAGCGACGCCAGGAGGTCGGCGTCGAGTGCGCGCAAGGCGGCCTCGACCTCGTGGGGCTCTCCGGTGTCCGCGAGCGCGGACATGGCCTCCGTCCAACGCTCGCGCTGCGGCAGTGAAGCCGGCAGGCAGGCGGCGAGATGGGCCAGGCGCGACGAGACCGGCAGCGGCGGCGCAGCCTCGGCGCGGCCCCCGGCCTTGAGCGCGAGCAGTTCTTCCCAGGCCGCCGCGACTGCGGAGCGAAAGTAGCGCAGGCCCGAAATCGTCCGCCCGCTCTTCGCCCGCTGACGTTCGAAGAGCTTCTCCATCACGTCCTGCACGAGCTCGACAGGGATTCCCTGCCGGTGCCAGTTCTGGGCCTCCTGCCAGTCGGCCGCAGTGAGCAGCGCCGCCTTCTTGCGCAGGCCGAGGAAGCTCTTTTCTATGGCGAGGAAGTAGGTATGGTCCTCGGCGGAAGGAGGTACGTCAGGCGCGGTTGCGTTCATGAATCAGCTTCAGACCGATCATCGTAAGGAGCGGTTCGGTCTTGCGGATGAAACGCGAACCGGATGCGATGAGCTCGGCCTGGCCTCCGGTCGCGACGATTTCGCGCAAACCAGGAACCTCCGCCTGGAGCCGCTCGAGGATGCCGTCCACCAGACCGATGTATCCGAAGTAGATCCCCGCCTGCATCGCTCCGACGGTGTTGCGCCCGATGAGTTCGGCCGGACGTCGCACATCGACGCGATAGAGGCGCGAGGCGTGAGCGAACAGGGCTTCGGCCGAGATCAGGATGCCCGGAGCGATGATGCCGCCGGCGTACTCTCCCGCGGCGTTGACCAGATCGAAGGTGGTCGCCGTTCCGAAGTCCACCACCACCACCGGAGCGCCGTAGAGCTCGCGCGCCGCGACCGCATTGACGATCCGATCGGCTCCCACCTCCGCAGGATTGTCGTAGCGGATCGGCATTCCGGTGCGGATCCCGGGCTCCACATAGAGCGGCGGCCGACCGAAGAACTCCGAGGAGAGACGGTTGAGCGTCATGTTGAGCGGCGGCACCACCGAGGAGACGATCACCGCCGAAGCCGAAGCCGGATCGATTCCGGCACGGCCGAAGAGCGGCAGGAGCATCGCGCCGTACTCGTCTGCCGTGCGCTCCGTATCCGTCGACAGGCGAAAGTCCGCGACCAGGTCGTCGCCGCGGTAGACCCCGAAAACGGTGTTGGTGTTGCCTACGTCGACGACGACGAGGACGCCTGCGGCAGCTGTCGATTTCACCACGAGTAGATCTCCCCCGATCGAATTCGCCGCTCTCCGGTCGAGGTCTCCAGCTTCAGAAAGCCGTTCTCATCGAAGCCGAGGAAATCTCCCGCGACTGGCTCGCCGCCGATCTCGAACTGCAACCTGTCGCCGGCGGCGTGCGCTGAGAGAGCGGCGAAGCGTTCGATCCAATCCGAGGCGTCGCTGGTCAGCGCTTCCCAGACAGAGGTGATGCCGCCGATGACGAAGCGAGGGAACGGCGGTGGCGCCAGCGTATGAGCGGCGGCCTCCTCGCTCACCGAAGTGGACTCGGGAAGCAGCCGGGCCTCCGGTGTGGTGTAGTTGAGACCGAAGCCGACGATCGCCCAGCAATCGGCTGGAGCGGGCGGCGTCACGGCATCGACGAGGATACCGCCACACTTCTTGCGCCCGACCACGAGGTCGTTGGGCCACTTGATCCGGCACTCGGCTCCGGTGAACTCCTGAACGAAAGTGGCCAGAGCGACGGCGGTTCGGATGGGCAACTGCTGCAGGCGGTCCGTTGCGGGCACCGGCAGCACGAGGCTGGCAGCCAGACCACTGCCCGCCGGGCTCCACCATGTGCGTCCCTGCCGGCCGCGGCCAGCCGACTGCTCGAGCGCCGCCACGACGAAGGGCAGCGGGCCCTCGTCTTCGTGCACGCACTGATCGAGAAGCGTCCTGGCCAGCCGCTGCGTGGAGTCGAGACGCGCGACGAAGATGCCGTTGAGCGGCGAACCCGCCGCTCCGCCTAGACCGCGCTGCCACTCCTGGCAGAGCTCCTCGACGGTCGGAATCGCGTCTGCGGCAGCCAAGAGTCAGCCCGGCTCGGTGCCCAGCCCGAGGGCCGCGCGCAGGCGAGTGCGCTCGAGCTCCAGCGCCTCGAGGTTCTTTCGCGCGCCTTCTACGACGGCGACTGGCGCCTTGGCCGCGAAGTCCGCACTCTCCAGCCGCGCGCGTACCTTGGCGATGTTGTCCTCGCAGGCGGTCAGCGAGAGCCGCAGCTTGCCCAAGTCGACCGCCTCTGCCGGAATGTCGAAGACGACAGTCATCGCACCGCCCGCGCGTACGTGCTTGTTGGTCGCTCCGGGCGGAGGCCCTTCGACGAGAATGTCCCTCACTCCGACGATCGTAGAAAGTTGACTTCGTACTTCGTCGCTGGTCAGGAGTTCGATCAGCTCGACGACAGGAGCGGAACTTCCAGCTCTGGAGCGCTGCAAGTAGAGAGTAGCCTTGACACGGTGCGTCAGCTTCTTGTCGGCGCGCTCGTTGCGGACAATCGTGACGATCTCTTGAAACAGCCGCATTCGCTCGGCGTCGACCTCCGAGAGCTCCCAGCTCGCGACTCCTTCGGGGAACTTCGCCAAACAGATCGTCTGCGGATGAATTGCTTCGTGTCCGGGCAACTTCTGCCACAGCTCTTCGGTCAGGAACGGCATGACCGGGTGCAGAAGGCGAAGAGCGCGATCAAGAGCGAGCAGGAGCACTTCCCTTACTAGCAGCCTTTCGCTTCCCGGATCCAAGCCTGGCTTCGCCATTTCGATGTACCAGTCGCATAGATCCCCCCAGAAGAAGAAGTAGAGATCTCGACACGCGAGGTCGAAGCGAAACTCCTCCAGGTGCTCGCTGACCTGCTCGGCGGTCGTCGATAGTCGTGAGAGGATCCACCGCTCGGGCAGGGCGAGCCGCTCGAAATCGATCGATTCGGGAATCTGCGCGTCGCCAACCTTCGAGAGGGCGAAACGCGTGGCGTTCCAGATCTTGTTGCCGAAGGCCCGGTAGCCCGCCATGCGCTCCGGATCGAGCGGGATGTCGCGCCCGGGGCTGTCGAGCAGCGCCAGCGTGAAGCGCACGGCGTCGGCGCCGTACTCTTCGACCAGATCCTCGGGGTCGAGGACGTTGCCTTTCGTCTTCGACATCTTGACGCCTTCGGCGTCGCGGACGAGTCCGGTGAGATGGACGCGCGCGAACGGACTTTCGCCAGTGAAGTGGAGTCCCATCATCACCATGCGCGCCACCCAGAAGAACAGGATGTCGAAGCCGGTGATCAACACCGAAGTCGGATAGAAATAGGCCAGATCAGGAGTTCTGTCGGGCCAGCCGAGCGTCGAGAAGGGCCAGAGCGCCGAGGAGAACCAGGTGTCGAGCACGTCGCCGTCCTGCGTCAGGCGGTCGTGCCCGGCCTGGGCGGCGGCCTCGGCGACCGAGCGCGCGACGAAGCAGTTCCCGGCCTCGTCGTACCAGGCGGGGATCTGATGGCCCCACCAGAGCTGGCGCGAGATGCACCACGGACGGATGTTCTGCAGCCAGTGCTCCCAGGTCTTGCCCCACGAAGCCGGAACGAGATCGAGACGGCCGTCACGGTGCGCCGCGAGTGCCTCCGCGGCCATCGACGACACGTCGCAGAACCATTGGGTCGACATGAGCGGCTGCACTCGCACGCCGCTGCGCTGGCAGAAGCCGACGTTGTGCAGGAAGTCCTCTTCGCGCACCAGCAGGCCGGACTCGCGGAGCTTGCCGAGCAACAGCTCGCGCGCCGCCTCGACCTCGAGGCCGACGAACTCCGCGCCGGCGGCGGCGGTCATCCGTCCCTTGCGGTCGATGACCTGGATTCCGGGAAGGCCGTGGCGCTTGCCGGTCTCGAAGTCCGCCGGGTCATGGTACGGCGTCACCTTGACCACGCCGGTGCCGAACTCCCGCTCCACCGACTCGTCGGCGATGATGGGAATCAGGCGTCCGGCGACCGGCACGACGGCCTGTCGCCCGAGCAGATGGCGGTAGCGCTCGTCTTCGGGATGGACCGCCAGCGCTGTGTCGCCCAGGAGCGTCTCGGGGCGCGTGGTAGCCACCACCACGCGCTCTTCGCTGCCGTCGATCGGATAGGCGATCTGCCACAGCTTGTCCTGGACCTGGCGCATCTCGACTTCGAGGTCGGAGATGGCTGTATCCAACCCGGTGGACCAGTTGACGAGATACTCGCCGCGGGTAATACGGCCTTGCTGGTAGAGAACCACGAAGGCCTCGCGGACGGCGCGTGACAAGCCTTCATCGAGTGTGAAGCGCTCCCGGGTCCAGTCGCAGGAGGCGCCGAGGAGGTCGAGCTGGCGCCGGATGTTCCCCTGATACTGCTCCTTCCATGCCCAGACGCGTGCGAGGAAGGCCTCACGCCCGAGGTCGTGGCGCGACTTGCCCTCTTTCGCCAGATCTCGCTCGACCATCAACTGGGTCGCGATTCCGGCATGGTCGGTGCCGGGAAGCCAGAGAGAGTTGCGGCCCTGCATCCGCCGCCAGCGCGTCAGCAGGTCCTGGAGAGTCGACTGCAGGGCATGCCCCATGTGCAGCTTGCCGGTGATGTTCGGCGGCGGGATCATGATGCAGTAGGCGCGCGGCGCTTCGCCGGCGCTTTGCTCCGGCGAGGAGGGCGGTACCTGGCAGACGAAGTAACCCCGCTCGGCCCACTCCTCCTGCCAGCGGCTCTCGTAGCTCTTCGGATCGAAACGCTTGTCCATCTCGATAATCGGAGTCGTCCTCATGAGGCGGCCGGGTGGAGGACGCCGGGAGATCGCCGGCCGGGAAAGGCCCGGACCGGCAAAGGCTCAATCGATAGAGGCTTCCAGTTCGCGGATGCGGCTTCTGAGCAGCACTTCGGCGAGGTCCGGAACCACCTCCCAGGCAACGTCGCGGACGGCCTTGTCGCCGGCCAGCTCCAGGATCCGCCGCGCAATGCGGTCGACGTCGGCATCGGACAGCGTCGCGCTGGCGAAAGTCGCGGCAGAAGGGGCCGAGGAGCTCGAGGCGAGCGCCTCTTCCGCCGGCTCCGCGGGCACGACGAGCGGTTCGGGCGCGGCTTGCACCGGCACGAAGCGCGTCGAGCTCTCGATCTGCGGTTCGGGAGGAGCGAAATAGACGGGCTTCTCCTCGATCGTCAGCGGAGCGCCCGCACCGCCGCCCGGCTCGAAGACCGGAAGGTCCTCGACGATCGGCTCCCAGAGGTCCTCCACCGGCGCCGGCGAGGTGTAGATGTCATCGGCGATCGGCGGCGCCGCAAAGACCGGCGCCTCCTCCACGAACTCGCCCGCCGCCGAAGGCACCGGGACGGAGCGCGACGGCGACGAGGCCAGCTCCCGCACTCTGCGCATCAGCTCCTGGGAGTCGAACGGCTTCTTCAAGTGGCCGTCGGCGCCACAGCGGACGGCTTCGTCGGCATCGAAGCCCTCGAAAGTGCCGACGAGCAGCAGCACGGGGACCGCAGGATAGAGCTCCTTCGAGCGGCGGCAGACCTCGAAACCGCCCGCCCCCGGCATGTGGACGTCGGCGATGACGACATCCGGCTTCGACTCGCTCAGCCGTGCGATCGCCTCCGCTCCGTTCGAGACCGCGGAGACGCGGAAATCTTCGTCCATGAAGGTGAGCTCGACCACCTTCTGGATCGTCACGCTGTCGTCAGCCAGGAGAATCGTCTTCGTCATTGCTCCTCCGAGTCGCTCCCCTGGGGCCGCGAGGCCATTCCGGGGAGGCCCTTGGTTCAGGCCCGAACGAGGCGCTGTTCGAGATATTTCACGATATCCCCGGTGTTGGTGCCGGGAAGGAAGATCTGGTCGATTCCGGCCTGCTTGAGCGCCGCGACGTCGCGGTCGGGAATGATCCCGCCCGCGAAGACCAGCATCTCTTCGGCACCCGCTTCGCGCAGCAAACGGGTGATCTCGGGCAGCAGGCGATTGTGCGCCCCGGACAGGATCGAGAGCCCGACGGCATCGACGTCCTCCTGCACCGCCGCCGAGGCGATCTGCTCCGGGGTCTGCCGCAGGCCGGTATAGATCACTTCGAATCCGGCGTCGCGCAGTGCCCGCGCCACCACCTTGGCGCCACGGTCGTGCCCATCCAGGCCCGGCTTGGCGATCAGAATGCGTCGGTTCATGTCGGCCATCCGCTTGATTCTAACAGGGGAAACGACAATGTGGGCGCGTCAGTTCCCGATATAGCCCAGAGCCTTGAGCTGATTTCGCAGCTCCTCGTCGATTCCCGCCGGAACCTCCTCGTCCCGCGCGGTGTCGCTGCCCTCGACGATCCGGCCCACTTTCCCGCGCAGCTCGAGCACCCGGGCAGCCAGGCCCGGCGCCAGGTTCTTCTGCTCCCGCGGATCGCGCTTGAGGTCGAAGAGCTCGTAGCTCTCCTCCCGTCCGTCCGAGGATCGCCGCGGAATCGAGACGATGAACTTGAAGCGCGGCGTGCGCAGCGCCTTCTGCTCCTTCTCCTTGACGTTGGTGTGTTCCGCGAACGCCTCGCGTGCGGGCAGGGGACCGAGTCCACCCAGCACGGGAAGGAGACTCCGGCCGTTGACCGGACTCTCGAGCTCGACGCCCAGAATCTCGAGCAGGGTCGGATAGAGATCGATCAGTTCCACCTGATCGTCGAGGACCCCCTGAACCAGGGCCGTATTGCCCTGTGCCCTGGCCCGCTGATCGATCTCCGCGCGCACTCCGTCGGGCAGAAAGACGAGCAGCGGCACGTGAAGCTGATGGTCGTAGAGATTCTGTCCGTGCCCCCACGAACCGTGCTCCCAGAACTGTTCGCCGTGATCGCTGGTGACGATGATGATCGACTCGGAGAGCAACCCGGCGCGCTCGAATCCGGCGAAAAACTCCCCCAGCTTGCCGTCGGTGTAGGCGAGATCGCCGTCGTACATCGCTTCGGCATAGCGCTGTTCGTCCACGCTGAACTTCTTGCGCAGGCGATTCCAGATCTCCTTCGAGACCTCCCCGGCGAGGCGCCCCGCCGGCAGTCCTTCGGCGAAACGCGGATGGGTGTAAGGCTCGTGCACCTCGTAGCAGTGCAGAAAGGCGAAAAAGGGGCGGCCCGAGCGGTCGACGCGTGTCCGGGTCCAGTCGACCATCTGCTGCGGCTCGTGGATCCAGTCCCAGACGCGATAGACCTCGAAGCCGCGATCGAAGCCGAGCGTCGAATCGACCTGCCCTCCGCCGGTGGCTGCGAAGGTCTGATAGCCGGCGCGATAGAGAACCTCGCCGATCATCGGCGAGTCGAGACCACCGCGGGAGGCCGGGTAGACGCCGGTGAGCATCGAGCGGTGCGACGGGCGCGTCCAGGGGGCCTGACTGATCGCCCACTCGAAGCGCAGACTGCGCGCTGCGAAGGCGTCGAGATTCGGCGACGTGGGCCGCGAGTAACCGTAGGACCCGAGATGGTCGGCGCGCAACGTGTCGAGACTGATCCAGACGATGTTCGGGCGGCGCTTTCCCGGCCTCGCGGCCGTCGCACCCGGAGGAGAGCTCGCCTGGCCGGTCGCGCCGACCAGCTCCGGCGACGACCAGGCTGCGATCAGGCCCTCGCCCTCGATGGCGGAGGCAGTGAACTCGAGCTGCACCTGCCTGCCGCTCCAGGCGGCAAGGTCGACCTCTTCGTCCTGCCAGCGGCCCGGGACCTCGGCCGCCACGCGGCGGTCGAGCACCGAGCTGCCGGGCGCTCCGGGGGCACCGGCTGCGATCTGCATGCGCATTGCGCCCCCTTTCCCCGCAGCGTCGAGGATCCCGACGCCGAAGCGCAACCGGCCCGCCGGCGGCACGGCCGCGGTGAAGCGGAAGGTCGATCCCGCCGGCGCGACCAGTGCCAGCCGCTCTTCGCGGGTAAAGACCTCGCCGAGGCGCACCCGAGCGATGTACTCGGGGCCGGTCGGGTCGTGGGTCGCCAGGTCGTCGCCGGCGCGCAACCCGGAGGCCGGAAGAGCTGTGCCGTCGGGCCAGATCACTTCGGGAGGACGACCCGGGTCCAACAGTCGCACGTCCTGCAGCTCGGGGACCCGTTCCTTGCAGGCGAAGCTCAGGCAGGCCAGAGAGAGCACCACGAAGACTCCCGCCGAACGTCTCAGAAGGCCCCCCGGTAGTGCACCAGGTCGGTATGCGGCGGGATGTAACCCAGTTGGCGCAACAGGCTTACCACCTGTCCTCGATGGTACGTCGCGTGATTGACGAAGTGCAGCAGAACCTGCCGGAAAGGAGCGCTGTGGGTCTCGCCGGCGAGGTTCGTCCAGGTGAAGGGCTGGTCGAGCTGCTCTTCGGCGAGCGAAGCCAGAAAGAACTCGAGCTGCGGCCAGAAGTCCTCGTAGCTCGCGGCGAGCGCTTCGAGATCGGGATAGTCCTCGAGGCTCGGCACATGCGCGAGCGGAATTCCGAGGAAGCGCGACAGCCAGAGCTGCTCGGCTCCCAGGATATGCGCCATGGTGCCGAGCATCGAGTGAAAGCTCGTGCCGGTCTCGCGCAGGAGATCCTCGGCGCGGACGTTTCCCAGATCTCCCAGCACCGTCCGGTCGGCCCAGATGGTGTAGGCGATCAGTCCGCGGATGGTCGGCAGGAGCGAGCTCATCGCGTGCTCAGAAGACCGCCGGCTCTTCGTAGGTCCCGAAGACGTCCCGCATCGCGTCGCTGATCTCTCCCACGGTGCAGTAGCTCTTCACGCAGTCGAGAATGAGCGGCATGGTGCTGGATTCGCCCCGCGCGCCGGCACGCAGCGCGTCGAGCGTCCGCGCCACGGCGCCGCGATCCCGTGCCGCCTTCACCTGGTCGAGCGCCGCGATCTGGACGTCGGCGAGATCGTCGGAGATGTAGAGCGTCTCCATCGGCGCTTCGTTCTCGAGCTCGAAAGCGTTCATCCCGACGACCAGCTTCTCCTTCTTCTCGACCGCACGCTGGTAGGCGAACGCCGCGTCCATGATCTCGCGCTGCGGGAATCCAGCCTCGATTGCCTCCACCATTCCGCCCAGCTCGTCGATGCGGCGGAAGTAGTCGAACGCGCCATCCACCATGCCGCGCGTCATCTCTTCGACGAACCAACTGCCGCCCAGCGGATCGACGGTGTGGATCACGCCCGACTCGTGGGCGAGGATCTGCTGCGTCCGCAGCGCGATCCGCGCGTTCTCCTCGGTCGGCAGCGCCAGCGTCTCGTCGAGCGCGTTGGTATGCAGCGACTGCGTGCCGCCGAGAATCGCCGCCAGTGCCTGCACCGCCGTGCGCACGACGTTGTTGACCGGCTGCTGCGCGGTGAGCGAGCAGCCCGCCGTCTGGGTGTGGAAGCGGCACATCCAGCTGCGCGGATTCTTCGCCCCGTAGCGCTCCCGCATGACCGTGGCCCAGACCTTGCGAGCCGCACGGAACTTGGCGATCTCCTCGAAGAAGTCATTGTGGCTGTTGAAGAAGAACGACAGCCGCGGCGCGAAGGCATCGACGTCGAGGCCGGCGCGGACGCCGTATTCGACATACTCCATCCCGTCGCGCAGCGTGAAGGCGAGCTCCTGCAGCGCCGTCGATCCGGCCTCGCGGATGTGGTAGCCGGAGATCGAGATCGTGTTCCACTTCGGAACCCGTTCGGCGGCGAAGGAGAACTGGTCGGTGATCAGCCGCATCGACGGACGCGGCGGATAGATGTACTCCTTCTGCGCGATGTACTCCTTGAGAATGTCGTTCTGCAGGGTGCCCGAAACCCGGCCGGCGATGTCCACTCCCTGCTTCTCCGCCACCGCGAGGTACATCGCGAAGAGGATCGGGGCCGTCGAGTTGATGGTCATCGAAGTGGTGACCTCGCCCAGTGGGATGCCGTCGAACAGCGCTTCCATGTCGGCCAGCGTGTCGATGGCGACGCCGCACTTGCCAACTTCGCCGGCCGCCATCTTGTGGTCCGAGTCGTAGCCGTAGAGCGTGGGCAGGTGAAAAGCCACCGAGAGGCCCGTCTGTCCCTGCGAGAGAAGATACTTGAAGCGCCGGTTGGTGTCGGCTGCGGAGCCGAAGCCGGCGAACTGCCGCATCGTCCAGAGCTTGCCGCGATAGCCGGTGGGGTGAATTCCGCGGACGTAAGGGTATTCGCCGGGAACTCCGATGTCGTCGACCGGGTCGGCAAGCGCCTGCTCCGGCGTGACCAGCTCGGCGACCGGCTTTCCGGAGACGGTCGTGAAGTCCTTCTTCCAGTAGGGCCTGGCCCCGGCCTCGCGGTCGCGTGACGCCTGCCAGCGCTCGCGCGCCGCCTGGGCGCGACCGCGCACCTCCTCGCGAAGCGGTGTGAGCGCTTTTCCCGTATCAGCCGGGGAGGCTTCCTGCGGCGGTTCCTTGACGGACATGTTCGGCTTCTCCTCGATGACTCGCGAGCCCAGAGTATAAGTCTCCGGGCGTCCTGCCCGGCAAAAGTCCGCGCCGATCAGGCAGGCGGCGGCGGCTCGAGGGCCGCCCGGAATCCGTCCACCAGACCACGGACCTTGGCCGCGACGGCGGCGGTGTTGCGGCGCGGCAGTTCGCGCAGGAACGCCGCCGGAATCGCCAGTGCGGTCCAGAACAGGAAGGCCACCCAGTCCACCGGACCAGCGTACTTGCGGACGAAGATCGCCGTCGATCTTCCGGTGCGGTAGGTCCGGCCGGCGGTGTAGCCACCGGTCGTCGGCGAGACCATGTGCCACAGCCGGGCACGATGAGCGTACCAGCAGCGGAATCCCGCCCGCTTCATGCGGACGCACCAGTCGGCGTCTTCGACGGACACGTGATAGACCGGATCCCAGAGGCCGGCAGCCTGCATCGCCCGCCGGCGTATCAGCATCAGTGCACCGTTCGAGTAGTCCACTTCCCCGTCGCGATCGAACTGACCGCGGTCGAGGTCTCCCATCCCGCGCTCCCGGGTCACCGCCTCGCGGAAGCGCAACCGTCCGCCGGCAGACCACAGCCGGCTGCGATCCCCGAAGTAGTAGTAGCACTTCGGCCCGACGCAACCGATGGTCTCGTCGCTTTCGGCGGCCGCCACCAGCTCGCGCAGGAGGTCGGGTGCCACCTCGATGTCGTTGTTCATCGGCATCAGATAGTCCCAGCCCTCTTCGAGCCCGAGACGGAAGCCGAGGTTCAATCCCCCGGAGATCCCGAGGTTGTGCTCGGTCCGCAACCGCCTGACCTGAGGAAACGCGACGCCGATCGCTTCGTCCGAGCCGTCGGTCGAACCGTTGTCGACCACGACGATCTGTAGCCGGGGGTAATCGAGCTGCAACAGGCTTCCGACCGTCGCCAGGGTGATGTCGCGGCCGTTGTAGTTGAGCACGATGGCGAGCACGCCAGGAGCTTCGCCGGCGGCGGGCCGGGCGCCGGAGCTCGGGCTCACGCGCTCAGCAGGTGCCGCGCGATGACCAGCCGTTGCATCTCGCTCGTACCTTCGTAGATCGTCGTGACCCGCACGTCGCGGTAGAGCCGCGCGATCTCGTACTCCTCGCTGACCCCGTTGCCGCCGTGAATCTGCAGCGCATCCCAGACTGCACGGTTGGCTGCTTCGCTGGCGTAGGCCTTGGCTTCCGCCGCCAGCCGGCCGGCGGCAGAGGTCTTCTCCGACGCCGCCGCGTGCCAGAGAAGCGCGCGGGCAGCCGCCAGCTCCGTCGCCATCCGCGCGATCTGAAACTGGATCGCCTGGTGGCTCGCGATCGGCACGCCGAACTGAACTCGCTCACGCGCGTAGGCGACCGCGAGCTCGAGCGCACGCTGGTGAATTCCCACCGCCTGCGCAGCGATGCCCAAACGCGAATGATCGAGCGTCGCGAGCGCGATCTTGAATCCGCTGCCTTCGGCGCCGAGGCGCTGAACGGCCGGGACCCGGCACTCCGTGAAAGTGACCGCGGCGGTCACCGAAGCGCGCAGTCCCAGTTTCTCCTCCGGCCGCCCGATCTGCACTCCCGGAGACGAAGAGTCGACGACGAAGGCCGAGATTCCGCGCTTGCCCGCTGCAGCATCGGTCTTCGCCATGACGACGAAGGCACCTGCGACGCCAGCGTTGGTGATCCATACTTTGGCGCCATCGAGCACGTAGTCGTCGCCATCTCGCCGCGCGGTGGTGAGCATCGCTCCGGCGTCGCTTCCGGATCCGGCTTCGGTCAGGCAGAACCCGCCCAGCTTGCGCCCGCTCGCCAGATCGGGCAGGAACCGGAGCTTCACCTCTTCGCCGCCGAACTTGGCGATCGGCCAGCAGCAGACCGAATTCGACACGCTCATCGTCACGCCGATCGACGGGCAGATGCGCGAGATTTCCTCGACGGCGACGCAATAGGACAGCGGGTCGAAGCCCGTGCCCCCGTAGCGCTCTTCGACCAGCATGCCGAGCAGTCCCATCTCTCCGGCCTCGCGCAGCAGGTCAGCGGGAAAGCGGTGCGCCCGGTCGCGCTCGCCGGTCCCAGGAAGGATCCGCTCTTCGGCGAATCTCCGGATCTCCTGGCGCAGCAACTCCTGCTCTTCGGTGAGGGAAAAATCGACCGCCATGAGCCTCAGCCGGCTTTCAGTACGGCGTCGGCGATGACGAGCTTCTGAATCTCGCTGGTGCCCTCGTAGATCTCGGTGATGCGGGCGTCGCGGAAGAAGCGCTCGACGTCGTAGTCGCGGGTGTAGCCGTAGCCGCCATGGATCTGCAGCGCCCTGTTGGTCACCCGCTGGGCCATTTCGGAAGCGAAGAGCTTCGCCTGCGCCGCCTCGAGCGTGCAGCGCTTGGCGTTCTCCTTAGCCCAGGCCGCCTTGTAGACCAGCAAGCGCGCAGCGTCGAGCTCCATCGCCATGTCGGCGAGATAGAACTGAATGGCCTGGAAGTCGGCGATCGGGTGGCCGAACTGCTCGCGCTCCTTGGCGTACTTGAGGGCGGCCTCGAACGCCCCCTGGGCGATGCCCACGGCCTGCGCGGCGATCCCGATGCGCCCTCCGTCGAGCGTCGACATGGCGACGCCGAAGCCCTTTCCTTCCTCACCCAGGCGCTGCCGCGCCGGCACACGGAGGTTGTCGAAGTACAACTGCGTCGTGCCGGAGGCCTGCACGCCGAGCTTGTACTCGTGATGGCCGCGGCTGAATCCGGGGCTGTCCATCGCCACGATGAAGGCCGTGATGCCGCGGTGCTTCAGGGCGGGATCGACGGTCGCGAACACCAGCGCGGTGTCGGCGTGGGTGCCGTTGGTGATGAAGACCTTGCCGCCGTTGAGAACGTAGTCGTCGCCATCGCGCTTCGCCGTGGTCTTGAGGGCGGCAGCGTCGCTGCCCGCATCGGGCTCGGTCAGAGCGAAGCAGCCGAGCTTTCTGCCCGCAGCGAGCGGCGCCAGGAACTCGCGCTTCTGCTCGTCGGTCGCATAGCGCATCAAAGGATCGCAGACGAGCGAGTTGTTCACCGAGAGGATGACTCCGCTCGATGCGCAGACCTTGCTGATCTCTTCAATGGCGACGCAGTAGGAAACCATGTCCATGCCGGCGCCGCCGAACTCCTCGGGGACACAGACACCAGCCAGACCGAGCTCGCCCGCCTGACGAAAGTAGTCGATCGGAAAGTCGCCGCTGGCGTCGATTTCACGCGCCCTCGGCGCCACCACTTCGGCCGCGAACCGGCGCACCGTGTCGCGCAGCATGACCTGCTCTTCGTTGAGCTCGATTTCCATGATCACCCTCGCGGCGATGCTACCAGTGCGGCCAGGGGGCGGGAAGCGCGCGCCGGTAGCGGCGGTCGGTGGCGCGCCCCCGTTCCGGCCGCAGCCCTTGGCCGGCAGCCGTTTCTGCGACAAGATTGCGTATCATGGCCGAAACGAATCGACTCACCTTCACCGATATCGAGTTGCGCAGCTACCTGCCCTCCGGATGGGGCATTCGCCGCGCCGGTTCCGGCAGCTGGAATGCCGGCAAGAGCACCTACGAGGTCGAAGTCTACGACTCGACGGACAACGTCTGGCCACTCAGGATCTCCGCCAAGGAGGCCGCGTCCCGCGGTCGCCTCGAGGCCCTGAAGGCGAGCGTCGACGTGCTCTACCGCAAGGCCCTGCGCTAGCCCGCTCTCGCCGGCAACCGGCGGCTCAGCCCGCCTGGGCGGCCTGCGGCCGGCTACCCGGTTTGACCGCCGGAGAGCCCGCGCGACAGAGCGGACAATCCGCGCCGTCGTAAGTCGGCAAGTCGAGGGGCTGGAGCGCCACGAAGGGCACCGCAAATCCGTGCCGTCCGCCGCTGCGATCGATGATCGCGCCGATCCCGACGACGATCGCGCCGGCGGCTTCGGCGAGCGCCGCAGTCTCCAGTGTCGACTTGCCGGTCGTGACCACGTCTTCGATGATCACCACGCGCTCGCCGGTTCGCAGTTCGAAGCCGCGACGCAGCGCCAGCTGCTCGCCCGCCCGCTCGGCAAAGCGGAACGGCAACCCCAGGGCCCGGGCCACTTCGTGCCCGATGACCACGCCGCCGAGCGCCGGCGCCAGCACGGAATCCGCAGCGAAATCCCGCAGCCCGGCGGCGATCTCCTCGCCCGCCTCGGCGGCGCGCTGAGGACTCTCGAGCAGCAGGGCGCACTGAACGTAGGCCGGCGAATGCAGGCCCGACGAGAGCAGGAAATGTCCGTGGCGCAACGCGCCACAACCCTCCAGAGTGTCGAGCAATGCGCTATTCGTCATCGCTCGCGGGCGCTGCTGGTTCGCGTCTTCGGATCTCATACTGCTCCATCTTCTTGTAAAGGTTGCTGCGTGGCGTATCGATGGCGAGTGCCGTCTGGGTCACGTTCCACTGATGATCACCGAGCTTTTGGACCAGGAACAGCTTTTCCGCCTGATCGCGGAACTCGCGCAGGGTCTTGAGCCCCTGAAAAGACTGCCCGAGCTCGACCCGGGCGCTGCCCGCAGCCGAGCCCACGGCCTCGCGGCCGATCGTGTCGCCCGGCGTGAGGATCAGCAGCCGCTCCACCAGGTTGCGCAGTTCGCGTACGTTGCCCTTGAAGGGCAACATCTGCAGGAGCTCGATCGCCTCGGCTGCGAACCGTTTCCGGCGGTAGTTGTTCGCCTCGCAGAAACGCCGCGCGAAGTGCTCGACCAGCAGCGGGACGTCTTCCAGACGCTCGCGCAGCGCCGGAGTCCGGATCGGCACCACATTCAACCGATAGTAGAGATCTTCGCGGAACCGCCCGGCCTGGATCTCCTCTTCGAGCTTCCGGTTGGTCGCCGCGACGACGCGGACGTTGACCCGTACGACCTTGTCGGCACCGATCGGCTCGACGTCCCCGCTCTCCAGAACTCGCAGCACTTTCGCTTGGGTGCGGGCGGACATGTCGCCCACCTCGTCGAGGAAGATCGTTCCGCCGTCGGCGGCGACGAACTTCCCGGTCTGGCGGCGCACCGCTCCGGTGAAGCTCCCCTTCTCGTGCCCGAAGAGCTCGGATTCGATCAGCTCCTCGGGAATCGCGGCGCAGTTCACCTGCACGAAAGCCTGTCCGCGGCGCGGGCTCGAATCGTGGATCGAGCGCGCCACGAGCTCCTTACCGGTGCCGCTCTCACCGGTGATGAGCACGGTGGCCGCCGTCGGCGCGGCGAGCTCGATGGTCTCGCGCAGCCTCTTCATGCTTCCCGAGGCGCCGATCAGAATCGAGCTCCCCCCGCCATTCGAGCCCGTGTCTCGGTCCTCTGCCATGCGCCGCGCCTCGACCGCGTTGCGCACCGAAACCAGCAGCCGGTCGCTCTGAAACGGCTTCTCGAAGAAGTCGAATGCGCCGCGACGCGTCATTTCGACGGCGGTGGCGATATCGGCATGGCCGGAAACCACCAACACCGGCATCTCGTAGCCGCGCTCCCGCAGCGCCCGCAGGGTCTCCGAGCCGTCCATCTCGGGCATTCTCAGATCGAGCAAGATGGCGTGGGGCGGGCGCTCACGGACCTTCTGCAGGCATTCGAGTCCGTTCCTCGCCTCCTCTACCCGGTAGCCCTCGAACTCGAGCACCATCCGCAGACTCTCGCGGATGGCGGCTTCGTCGTCGACGACCAGAATCGAAGCCTTGGATGGCGCACCCATGCAGCCAGTGTAACAAACGAAAAAAGGGGCCGGCTCGAGGTCGAGCCGGCCCGTCGGGGAGATGCAGAGTCCTGCTGGTGGTTCACCGGCCCGCGTGGCCGGCGAAGATTCAAGGTACGCGAACGATGGCGAAGTAGTTCACCTGCCGGCTGCCCTGTGCCTGAGGATTCACCCGGCGCAGGTAGAGGCGCAGGAACGACCCCGAAGGCACGGCACCGACCAGGCTCTCGAACTCCTTGACGTCCGGCGTCGCCTGCCCATTGACCTCCAGGATGAGGTCACCTTCGGCCACCCCCTCGTCGTAGAGCGGGCTCGAGGCGGCGACGTCCCGGACCAGCACGCCTTCGACCGCGCCGGTGAGCCCCAGGCTCTGGCGCAGGGCGGGAGTCAGATCCTGGTACTCCAGGCCGAGCCAACCGAAGCCGCGTGCCCCTTCGTCCTTCTTGTTGTCGGTCTCGGCGACCTCGTCGCCCTGACGCTCGGTGAGCTCGACGGTCTTCTGAATCCTCTTGCCGTCGCGCAGGACGTCGAGCTCGACCTTCTCGCCCGGGCCCTGGGCCGAGACGTAGTCGATGAGGTCCCGCGTCTCCTTGACCTTCCGCCCGTCGACCGACAGGATGACATCGCCGTGTTCGACGCCGGCCTTCGCAGCCGGTGAGCCGTCCACCACCTGCGTCACCAGGGCGCCTCCGGCCTCGGAAAGACCGAAAGCCTGCGCGCTGTCGAAGTCGATGTTCGTGATGTTGACTCCGAGGTAACCGCGGCTGACCTTGCCCTTCTCACGCAGCTGCGGCAGAACGGCCTTGAGAGTGCTCACCGGCACTGCGAAGCCGATATTCTCCGCGCCGCCGTTCATCGCGGTTGCGATGCCGATGACCTCACCTGCCAGATTGACCAGCGGGCCACCGGAGTTGCCGCGATTGATCGCCGCGTCGGTCTGAATGAAGTTCTCGAACGAGGTGTCGCGGGTCAATCCGATGGCGCGCCCCTTCGCGCTCACTACTCCGACCGTTACCGTGTGATCGAGCAGCAAAGGGTTGCCGATCGCCATAACATAGTCGCCCTGGCGCAGGCGGTCGCTGTCGCCGAGCGGCAGATAGGCCAGCGGACGGCCGGCCTCGATCTTGAGCAGTGCCAGGTCGGTGGCGGGGTCGGTCCCCTTCACCGTCGCATCGTAGTACCGCTCCTCCAATCGCACACGCAGCTTGGTGGCGCCTTCGATCACGTGATTGTTGGTCACTACGTAGCCGTCGGCGCTCACCACGAAACCGCTGCCGCCAGAGTCTGATCGGTACTCGCGATCGTCGTCGCCCCGCGGCTGACCGCCACGCGGGCCAAAGAAGAACTGAAAGGGATCCTGCGAACCGCCGTGCCCCGGAATCCGTCGAGCATCGGCCTTCTCGATGGTCTGGGCCTCGATCGAGACCACCGCTGGCAGGACCTTCGCCGCCAGATCGGCGAACGACGGCAGGTAGGCCGTACCGCCGCTGGTGGGCGCGGTGCCCGCGCCCGCAGGCGAGGCCAGGGGCGAAGCGGCGGGAGCCATCGGAGCTGCGGCGCCGGTCGTGCTCAGATCGAGTCCACCGGCGAGCACCATTCCGAAGATCACGGCGCCCAAGAGCAGGCCCAGGGTCGTGATGTTCCGGCTCGGATGCGAGGAAGACGACATGAAGGGTTCTCCTATGAGAGCGTTCCGTTTGTCCTGCCCCTCCTCCCTGTAGCAATCGCCGTGCCCGGAATCCGCCATCGGCAGGAGGACCTTCACGTCACTCTGACGCGGGGTCCCAAACCGCGGAGCCAGTGTAACTTGCCATCCCGGAGTGGCCGCGCTATCATGCCCTCTGACAGCTTGCCTAACGGTTGTGAGGTGGGCCGAGCAGCCCACCTTTTTTGTTGTACGGCAGGCATTGGATGGAATGGCCGGAAAAGGGATCGACCCCGAACTCGGCACGGAACTGGCCGAGATCGCTGCAGCTCAAGGCTGCGAGCTTCTGCAGGTCGAGTTCCAGGCCGGCACTTTGCGCCTCATTCTCGATCGCGAGGGAGGGGTTCGTCTCGAGGATTGCGAGACGGTCTCGAAACTGGCGTCGGCATTGCTCGACGTGCGCAACTTCGGACCGGGAAGGTACACGCTCGAGGTGAGCTCGCCCGGGCTGGACCGGCAGCTCTACGGGCCGCGCGATTTTGCGCGCTTCGTGGGGAGCCGGGCACGTGTCCGTTTCGTCGACCCGGCGACGGGCAAACGCGCGACGGTGGTCGGGCGGCTGCAGTCTTTCGACGAGGCGGCGGGCGAAGTCGAAGTGGGCGAGATCGAAAGCAGACCGGTGTTGCGGCTCAGATTGCAGGACATCCAGCTCGCGAAGCTGGTGATCGAGGAGTAGGAACAGGACGGTATGGCTCAGACACAGGCAGCCCCGGAAGTCAATCTTGGAGACGTGCTGCGCCAGGTCGCGCGGGAGAAGGAGATCGACTACGAGCGCTGGGTTCAGGCGCTCGAAGACGCGATGGCCTCGGCAGCCAAGAAGCAGCACCGGATCAAGGAGCCCGTTCGCGCCACCTGGAACCCGGAGACCGGCAAGTTCGACGCCTGGACGGTGAAGAAGGTCGTCGAAGTGGTCGAGGATGCCGCTGCGGAGTGGACGGTCGAAGAGGCGCAGCCGCACAAGGCCGACGCCCAGGTAGGCGACGAGATCCTCACCCCCATCTCCACCGAGGGGCTGGGGCGCATCGCCGCGCAGTCCGCCAAGCAGGTGCTCTATCAGCGGGTGCGCGAAGCCGAACGTGAGAAGGTCTACAACGAGTACATCGACCGAGTCGGCGAAGTCGTCAACGGCACCGTGAAGCGCTTCGAGCGCGGCGACATCATCGTCGACCTTGGCCGCACCGAGGCCGCCGTGCCGCGCCCCGAGCAGGCCCGTCACGAGCGCTACAGCCAGGGAGAACGCATCCGTGGCGTCATCGTCGAGGTGCACAAGCAGCCCAAGGGGCCGCAAATCGTCCTCTCGCGAACCGATCCGCGGCTGCTCGTCAAGCTGTTCGAGATGGAGGTTCCCGAGATCTACGACGGAACCGTCATGATCAAAGCGGCCGTGCGTGCTCCGGGTGAGCGTGCCAAGGTCGCGGTCTACAGCCGGGAGCGCGACGTCGACCCGGTCGGCGCGTGCGTCGGCATGAAGGGCTCGCGAGTCCAGTCGATCATCCGCGAGTTGCGTGGCGAGAAGATCGACATCATCGAATACAGCGAGGATCTGGTCACCTTCGCGCAGAGCGCCCTTGCGCCCGCGAAGATCACCCGGGTCTCGGTGCATCATGTCGGCGCGCAGCCGCATCTCGACGTCATCGTCGAAGACGAGCAGCTCTCGCTCGCGATCGGCAAGCGGGGTCAGAACGTGCGCCTCGCCGCCGAGCTGATCGGCTGCCGAATCGACATCAAGAGCGAGTCCGACGTCAAGGACGAAGTCGCCGGCGCGCTCGCCCGCATGCTGCAGAGCGCGTTCGGAGAGGCGCCCGCGGCGCCCGATCTCGACGCCGCGCTCGACCTCACCACCGTGCCGGGCATCGGGCCGCGCACGGCCGGTCTCCTCGAAGAGGCCGGCTTCTCCACCGTGCAGGCGCTGCTCGATGCCACTCCTGAAGCGTTGCAGGCGGTCGAGGGCATCGGACCGAAGACGGCGGTCTCCATCCTGAACTGGGCCAAGGAGCAGGCCGAGAAGGCGCGAACCGCGGAACCCTCCGAACCGCTGCTCGGTGGCGGTCGTCCGATGACCGTGGAACCCTCCTCCTCGATGAACGACCAGGACTTCATGGCGGCCCTGTCTCGCGCCTTCAAGGAATCCGAAGACCGCGCCAAGGTTGCCGAAGACGCAGCACAGGAAGACACCGAGCAGGCCCCGGAAGGCGAGCGCGAGTAGCCCGCGCGCGACCCTTCCGGTCAAGCAGGATCAGCCAGGAGAACGACGGAACATATGGGAAAGATTCGGGTCACCGACCTCGCGACGATGATGGGCGTTTCACACCAGGACCTGGTGTTCAAGCTGCGCTCCATCGGAGTTCGGGTCGAGGGTGAGGAAGCTGCAGTAGAAAGCGAGATCCTGCAAGCGATCCTTGCCGGCAAGAAGCTGGCGTCGCCGCGCGAGGTCATTATGGACGACTCGACTCCGGAGGGCGCCAGCGCAGCCGCGCGGCGCGCCGGAGCCGTAGCTCCTCCGACGCCTGCGGCTCGCCGGACCACGGCGCTTCCCCCGCTGCGGCCGACCCGACCACGCACGCTGATCCAGAAGGTCGAGCCCAAGATCAAGACTTTGCCGGCGGCCCCTGCGGACAAGTTGGCTCCCGGCGGCACCGCTGGTCCCGATCCGATGCTGGCGGCGTTTGCCGCCGCTGAAGCCGCCGCTCCCGCGACGGCCGAAGCCGCGACCTCACCGTCCGCACAGACGCCTGCAGCAGCGCCGCCCGCGGCGGCAACGCCGGTCGCGGGCACCGTCCCGACGGCGCCCGCCGGGAGCGGCGCCGTAGCGGAAGCCAGGCCGGCAACCGCCGCAACGGCTGCCCCTGCCGGGCCTCCGGCAGCGGCAGCGACAACCGCACCGACTTTGGCCTCGGCCAGCCCGACTCCCCCGGCAGCACCGCCGGTTCCCGGTGCGCCGCCAGTGCCCCCGGCTCGCCCGGTTCGTGGCGCCGTCCTGGTACATCGGGCGACCGAGCCCTACCGCCCCACGCCGCCTCCGGCCCGCCCGGGCTACCGCCCCTCCGGCCCCGGCTCGCGCCCAGGCGGACCTCCCGGAAGTCGTCCTGGTGGCCCCCCCGGCTCGCGACCTGGCGGTCCTCCTGGATCTCGCCCGAGCGGCCCCCCCGGGTCCCGGCCGCCGTACGCCGGCGGCGCAGGGCGGCCGCCAATGGGCGGACCGAGTCGACCCGGCGGACCGCGTCCGCCGTCGTCGATGCCGCCGCCGTCTTCTCCCGGCAGCTCCAAGAGGGGTGACCAGCGCGGACCCGACGGCGACAAGAAGAAGTCGAAGAAGGGCCGCAAGACGACGATCGAGATCCAGACCGCCGACATTCGTAGCCTGCGCGGCTCGCTGGTGGAGATCGAAGACGTCGTCGACCAGTCGGTGGTGCCGTCGGGCTCGCTCGCGGCCCGCAGCCGCCGGCGGAAGGAGACCCGCGGCGACCAGGACCCCGAAGTCAACACCATCCGCAGCGGCCGGACGCTCGAAGATGGCCCGATGATCATCTCCGAGGGCATGACGCTGCGGGACTTCGCCGACCGTCTGCAGGTCAAGGCGAAGGATCTCATCGCTCTGCTCGTCCAGCGCGGCATCATGGCCAACATCAACTTCATCATCGAGCCGGAATTCGGCATCAAGCTGGTCAAGGAGTTCGGGCTCGAAGCCAAGGTCATGACCTTCGAACAGGAAGTCCAGTCTGGAACCAAGCCCGATTCCGAGTCCGGCCCGGCGGAGAACCTGAGCTCGCGAGCGCCCGTCGTCACGATCATGGGGCATGTCGATCACGGCAAGACCTCGCTGCTCGACAAGATCCGTTCGTCCAAGATCACCGAGGGCGAGTTCGGCGGCATCACGCAGCACATCGGCGCCTACCACGTCGACGTGAACAACCGCCAGATCGTTTTTCTCGATACTCCCGGACATGAAGCGTTCACCATGATGCGCGCCCGCGGTGCTCGCGTGACCGACATCGTCGTCCTGGTAGTCGCCGCCGATGACGGCGTCATGCCCCAGACCGCCGAAGCCATCGACCACGCCCGCGCTGCTGGAGTGCCGATCGTCGTCGCCCTCAACAAGATCGACAAGGCGAACGCCAACCCCGATCGCGTCAAGCAGCAGCTGGCCGATCGCGGCCTCGCGCCCGAAGACTGGGGCGGCAATACCGTCGTCGTCCCGGTTTCGGCGATCAAGGGTACCGGCATCAATGAGCTGCTCGAGATGATCCTGCTCACTGCCGATATCCAGGATCTCAAGGCCAGTCCCGAACGCGCCGGCCAGGGCATCGTGCTCGAGGCGCGCAAGGAGACCGGCCGCGGCATCATCGCGACCGTCCTGGTGCAGAACGGCACGCTCAAAGTCGGCGATGTGTTCGTCTCCGGCTCGACCTGGGGTCGTGTTCGCTCCATGAGCGACGACCGGGGCAAGAGAGCCACCGAGTCCGGTCCGGCCACGGCTGCCGAGGTCACCGGCTTCACCGACGTTCCCGAGGCTGGCGACACCTTCCAGGTCGTGCCCGACGAGCAGAAGGCGCGCAGCATCGTCGAGTTCCGCCAGCAGGAGTCGCGCAAGAAGGAGCTCGTGCCGACCGGCGCCCGGCTCTCGCTGCAGCAGCTCTTCAGCCAGATCGAGAAGGGCGAAGTCAAGGATCTGGCAGTGGTGCTCAAGGCCGACGTGCAGGGCTCGCTCGAAGTGTTGCGCGACGCGATCGAGAAGATCGGTACGGCGAAGGTCAAGACCACTGTCCTGCACAGCGGCGTCGGCGCCGTGACCACCAACGACGTGCTTCTGGCATCGGCGTCGAAGGCCATCATCGTCGGCTTCAACATCCGGCCGGAGCGCAACGCCGTCGAGCTCGCCGAAAAGGAGCAGGTGGAGATCCGGCTCTACACGGTGATCTACGAGCTGCTCGACGACCTGCGCAACGCGATGGTCGGACTCCTCGAGCCGACGTTCAAAGAGGTTTCGAAGGGCCGCGCAGAGGTCCGCGAGATCTATCGCGTACCGAAAGTGGGGACCATTGCCGGCTGCCATGTCCTCGACGGCGTCATTCCGCGCAGCGCTCCAGTGCGGGTGATTCGCGACGGACGCGTCGTCGTCGAAGGCAAGATCGTCTCGCTCAAACGCTTCAAGGACGACGCCTCGGAAGTGCGCAGCGGCTTCGACTGCGGCATCGGCCTCGACCGGTTCCAGGACATGAAACCGGGCGACATCATCGAGGCTTTCGCCAAGGAAGAGATCGCTCCGACGCTGAACTAGGGCCACCAGGGAGACTGCGCGGAGGCTCCTGAGCCGTCGCGCAGACTTCGAACTGCCATCGCGGAAGCCACTCGCGAACTCAAATCCGATGTTCGTCGGCCTAGGAATACTCGATCTCGAGCTGCCCCACGTCCACGACCTCAAGGCGAAGCGCCGGGTGGTGCGGAGCTTGGTCGATCGTCTGCACTCCCGTTACCGGATCTCGGCTGCTGAGACCGGGATGCAAGACCGGCTGCAGCGAGCGGAAGTCGGCGTCGCAGCGGTCGCGGCGAGCGCAGCGCAGGCGCAGCAGATCCTCGACGAAGTGCTCCGGCTGGCCGACGAGGAGAGCGAGGCGGTCGTCCTCGGCTGGGAGCCGCAGATTCTGGAGGAAGGTGAATGAGCCAACGAACCGATCGCGTCGCCGACTCGCTCCGCAAGGAGCTTTCGGTGCTTCTGATGCGCGAAGTGCGCGACCCGCGGGTCGCGCTCGCCACCATCTCGCGCGTACAGGTCGCCAGAGACCTGGGCCACGCCCGTATCTGGATCTCGGTCCTGGGAGACGAGGAGACGCGGCAGCAGACGATGGCGGGAATCGAGCACGCCAAGGGGTTCCTGCGAAGTCAGATCGGCCGCCGACTGAAGCTCCGCGTCACGCCGGAGCTCGCCTTCGAGCTCGATCGCGGCGCCGAGTACCTGCAGGACATGACCGAGCTTCTCGACAAGCTGCACAAGGAACCGAGTGATTCCTGAGAAACTGACCGCCCTCGTCGGCCGCTCCCGGCGATTCCTGATCACCAGCCACGCCAATCCCGACGGGGACGCCATCGGCTCGGAGATCGGGCTCGCACGCATCCTCCGCCAAGCCGGCAAGGAGGTGCAGATCTGGAACTTTCACCCCACACCGGCGACCTATCGCGCGCTGCCTGACAGCCCGTCGATTCACTTCGGCGCAGAGCCACCGGCAGGCTTCCCCACCGCCTTCGATTGCGCCGTGATCCTCGAATGCCCGACCCTCGACCGGTCCGGACTCGCCGAGGCGCTCGTGCAGCTGCCGCTGGCGAACATCGACCACCATCTCGGCAACCCGGCTTACGGCGTCGCGAACTGGATCGACACCTCGGCGCCCGCAGTCGGCGTGATGGTCGCCGCGCTTGCCCGTGAGCTCGGCCTGTTCATCGACCCGGAGACCGCCGACTGCCTCCTCCTCGCCCTGGTGAGTGACACAGGGAGCTTTCGGTTCTCCAACGCCACTCCGGCCGCCTTCGAAGCCGCCGCGACGCTGGTTCGCGAAGGCGCCCGACCCGAGCGGGTGTCGCAATGGCTGAACGAGAGTCAGCCCGAGAGCGCCGTGCGGCTGCTCGGCGAAATGCTCGCCACGCTCGAGCTCCACGGCCGCGGGCGCATCGCCACCGTCCACCTGACCCAGGCGATGTTCGCCCGGGCTGGCGCAGTGGCCGGGGACTCCGAAGGGCTCGTCGACACCCCCCGCACGATCGCCGGCGTCGAAACCGTAGCGCTGCTGCGCGAGATCGGACCCGGGCAGTGGAAGGTCTCGCTGCGCAGCCGAGGGCCGGTGGACGTGCAGGCCATCGCTCAGCGCCACGGCGGCGGCGGGCACAAGAACGCCGCCGGCTGCAAGGTCTCGGGTGAGCTCGAATCGCAAAAGCTCGAACTCGTCGCCGAGCTCCTCTCGGCCCTGGAGGCCCGCCATGACGCTTGACGGCCTGCTGCTGGTCGACAAGGAGGGCGGCTGCACCTCGCACGACGTCGTGCAGATGGTCCGACGGATCTTCAAGCAGAAGCGAGTCGGGCATTGCGGGACCCTCGATCCCGACGCCACCGGCCTGCTGCTGGTGACGCTCGGCCAGGCGACCCGGCTCACCCGCTTCCTGATCCAGGCGCGCAAGGTCTACGAAGGGACGATTACTTTCGGCCTCGAGACCGACACCTATGACGCCTCGGGCAGGGCCGTCGCCGAGCGTCCGACCGGAGACCTGACCGAAGTCGCGATCGACGCGGCGATGGCCACGCTCACCGGCACCTTCGAGCAGCGGCTTCCGGCTTACAGCGCCCACAAGATTCAGGGTGTGAAGCTCTACGAAATGGCCCGTCGCGGCGAGGAGATTCCGGTCGCCAACAAAGTCGTCACGGTCGACGGTTTCGACCGGTTGACCGGTCTCGCCGGGAACCGGATCGACTTCCGACTGACGTGCAGCTCCGGGACCTACGCCCGCAGCCTGGCGCACGAAGTCGGCGCGAAAGTCGAAACGGGAGGGCACCTTTCGGCCTTGCGGCGCACCCGCATCGGCAAGCCGGGGCTCTGGTTCGACGTCGCCCAGAGCCTGACCCTCGCCGAAGCGAACCGCCGGCACGCCGGCGGGATCCCCCTCGACGAGGCCTGGTTGCCTCTGGCGCGCATCCCGCTGCCGTTCGCCACCGCGACGCTCGATGCCCTGCAAGAGCGCAGGGCGCTGAACGGCCAGACGATTCTCTCCACGGCACTCGGCGGAGCGGTCGGCGACTGGGTTCGGATGGTCGACCGGGTCGGCGAGCTCCTTGCGGTCGGCTCGGTGGTCGAGACGCTGGGCAGCAGCGGAACCGCCGTCCTGCAACCCCGCATCGTGTTCCAGAGCAGTGGCGATGTGGTAGGCTTTTCAAGGATATAGAGAGAGAGACCCCAAAACAGGGCGATCCCGAGATCGCCTCCAGACAGAAGGAGAAGCGACTTGCATCAGGAAAAGGAAGCCATCATCCGGGATTTCCGGATTCACGACACCGACACCGGTTCCACCGACGTGCAGATCGCACTGCTCACGCAGCGGATCAACGAGCTCACCGGCCATTTCAAGACCCACACCAAGGATCACCACAGCCGCCGCGGCCTGCTGAAGCTCGTCGGCCAGCGCCGCCGCCTGCTCGACTACATGAAGCGCCGCGACGCCGATCGCTACCGCCAGGTGATCGAACGCCTGGGAATCCGCAAGTAAACCGCCTTCGACCCCTCCGAACGCCGGCGCGAACGCACCCGGTCCACGGCCTCCCCGCGGAGGACCTGAGGACCGGGGCGCAGTCCCCTAGCCGCCGTTCTTGCCGTTCCATGAAGATCAAGGAAAATCAATGAAAACGCAGAGAACCGTCCAGGTCGGCTCGGAGAGTCTCTCTCTCGAGACCGGCCACATCGCCAAACAGGCCCACGGCGCATGCGTCGTCCGCCTCGGCGATACCGTCGTGCTCACGACCGCCTGCATGCAGGCGAGCACCATGCCGCGCGACTTCCTGCCGCTGACCGTCGACTACCGCGAGTACGCCTACGCGGCGGGCCGGATCCCCGGCGGATTCTTCAAGCGCGAAGGCCGCGCCACCGAGAAGGAGACGATCACCGCGCGCCTGATCGACCGGCCGCTGCGCCCGCTCTTCCCTCCCGGCTATACCAGCGAGACCCAGATCATCTCCTTCGTGCTGTCGGCCGATGGCGAGCACGATCCCGACATCCTGGCGATCAACGGCGCCTCGACGGCGCTCGTGCTCTCCGAGATCCCGTTCTACCACCCGATCGCCGCGGTGCGCGTCGGCCTCATCGACGGTCAGGTCATCTTCAACCCGACCAACAGCCAGCGTGACGTCTCCGACCTCGATCTGGTCGTCGTCGGAACGGAAGATGCGGTCATGATGGTCGAGGCGGGAGCCAACCAGCTCTCCGAGCAGACGCTTCTCGACTGCATCTGGGCCGGTCATGCCGAGCTGCAGAAGATCATCCAGGCGCAGATCGCGATGTTCCGCGAGCGTGGCCTGTCGAAGCCCGCGTGGACCGCTCCCGAGGCTTACCCGCAGGAGCTCTACCAGGAGGTCCGCGGGGCGCTTCACGCCCAGCTCAAGGCGGCCCTCCACACCCAGGGCAAGTTCGAGCGCAAGGATGCCGTTTCCAAGGTGGTCAAGGAGTACCTCGCGACGATTCCCGAGGACGACGCCGGCAAGCGCTCGCAGGCCAAGAAGGTCATCGAGACCCTCGAAGAAGAAACCCTCTACGACTCGGTGCTGCACGACCGCAACCGCTTCGACTCGCGCAAGCTCGACGAGATCCGGCCGATCGACATCGAAGTCGGCGTCCTGCCGCGCACGCACGGCTCGGCGCTCTTCACCCGCGGCGAGACACAGGCTCTCGCGACGGTGACGCTCGGCACCCAACGCGATGCCCAGATCATCGAGGAGTACGACGGCGAGAGCAAGCAGAAGTTCCTCCTGCACTACAACTTCCCGCCCTTCTCGGTCGGCGAAGTGAAGTTCATGCGCGGCGCCAGCCGGCGCGAGATCGGCCACGGCGTCCTCGCCCGCCGGGCCCTACTGCCGGTCCTGCCGCACGAGGAAGACTTCCCGTACACCATCCGCGTCGTCTCCGACATCCTCGAGTCGAACGGCTCGTCGTCGATGGCGACGGTCTGCGGCGGCTCGCTGGCGCTGTTCGACGCCGGCGTGCCGCTGCTCGCGCCGGTCGCGGGCGTCGCGATGGGCCTCGTCCAGCGCGGTGAGAACTTCGCCGTCCTGACCGACATTGCCGGCCAGGAAGACCACTACGGCGACATGGACTTCAAGGTCGCCGGCACGCGCAAGGGCATCACCGCCCTGCAGATGGACATCAAGGTCGGCGGCGTCTCGAAGTCGGTCATGGAGACCGCACTCGAGCAGGCTCGCCTCGGACGGCTCCACATCCTCGGCAAGATGGAGGCGATCATCGGCACGCCGCGCCACGATCTCTCCAACTTCGCACCGCGGCTCTACACCCTGCAGATCAACAAGGAGAAGATCCGCGACATCATCGGACCCGGTGGCAAGACCATCCGTTCGATCGTCGAGGAGACCGGCTGTCAGGTCGAGGTCGAGAACGACGGTCGCGTGATCATCGCCTCCCCCGACGCCGAGGCCGCCAAGCGCGCGATCCAGATGATCGAGCGCCTGACCGAGGTGCCGGAGATCGGCAAGGTCTACACCGGCACCGTGCGTCGCGTCGAGGCTTATGGCTGCTTCGTCGAGATCATGCCCGGTACCGACGGCTTGGTGCACATCAGCGAGCTCGCCCCCTACCGGGTGCGCGAGACCTCCGACGTGGTCAAGGAGGGCGACGAGCTTACCGTCAAGGTCATCGACATCGACGACACCGGCCGCGTTCGTCTCTCCCGCAAGGCAGTCATCGTCGAAGCTCCCGACTACGATCCGGCACAGTACGCCGGCATGGGGATGAGCGAAGACGAGCGCCCGCCGCGCGCCGAAGGCCCCTCCGGGGGTCGCGGTGGGGATCGCGGCGGACGGGGTGGCCGTCCAGATCGCGGTGGCCGCAGCGGCGGCGGACGCGACTCGCGCGGACCGCGTCGCTGAAGCAGCCCTGACGCACTGTCAGCAGTGATTCTAGAATCGGGCCGGGTCGGAGACGATCCGGCCCGATCTCTTTTTGCGGAAGGCGAGGCCACCATGCCACACGGAGAGTTGTCGATCGTCGAACTGACCGGGCATGTCGACCGGTTGCTGGAGGCCAACGCCGGCAAGGACTACGGCCCGAACGGGCTGCAGGTGCAGGGGCGGCGTCCGGTGCGCAAGGTCGTCACTGGCGTCTCCTCGTGCGTCGAGCTCTTCGAACGCGCACGCGACGCCGGAGCGGATGCCGTCCTGGTGCACCACGGGATCTTCTGGGACGGCACGCCGCGCCAGCTCACCGGCCACACCTACGCGCGGGTTTCGACGCTGATCGAAGCCGGGATCCACCTCCTCGCCTACCACCTGCCGCTCGACCGTCACCCGGAGCTCGGCAACAACATCCTGGCGGTCAAGCGACTCGGGCTCTACTCGGTCGAACCGTTCGCCGACTACCACGGGCTTCCGATCGGCTTCCGCGGCCGGTATCCTGAGCCGGTCTCGGGTCGCGAACTGGTCGAGCGCTGCCGCAAGGTCTTCGGCCAGGAACCGCTCGCTTTTCTCTCGGGACCGGAGGAGGTTTCGACCGTCGGCATGGTCAGCGGCGGGGCCGCCGGCGAGCTCCATCAGGCGATCTCTGCCGGCCTCGACGCCTACATCACCGGCGAGCCGACCGAGTGGGTCATGAACGTCGCGCGCGAAAACCGCATCCACTTCCTCGCCGTCGGGCATTACGCCAGCGAGCGGCTCGGCATCCAGGCCCTGGGCGAACACCTCGCCGCCCGCTTCGGCCTCGCCCACGAGTTCATCGACATCCCGAATCCGGTCTGATTCGGAACACACGTCACCGCTCGTGGTGGCGGTCTCCCGCCTAGAGTAGGCGCTGGGCTTTCGGAAAGAAGCGGAAGAAGTTCTCCGTCGTCAGCGCCGCCGTGGCCGAGAGATCGAGACCGAGCTCGAGCCCCAGGCGGGTGGCGATCTCGACCGTGAACGCAGGCTCGTTGGGCTTGCCCCGGTGCGGAACCGGCGCGAGGTAGGGCGTGTCGGTCTCGACGAGGAAGCGGTCGCGCGGGGTGCCGGCGATCACCTCGCGCACGTTGTCCGCTTTCGGAAACGTGACCATGCCCGACATGCCGAGCATGCAGCCGTGCGCGACGACCGCGAAGCCCATCTCCCTGCCGCCGGCGAACGAGTGGAAGTCCGCCTTCAGGGTCGCGAACTCGGGCTCGGCCAGGATCGCGAGCATCCGCTCGTTCGAATCCCGGTTGTGCACGATCGCCGGCAGGTCGAGCTCTACCGCCAGACGCCACTGCGCGCGCAAGACCTCTTCCTGCACCTCGCGCGGCGCGTGGTCGTAGAAAAAGTCGAGCCCGCACTCCCCCACCGCCACGACCTTGGGATCGGACAGCAAGCCGCGCAGACGCGCGGTATCTTCCGGCCGCCAGGTCGCAGCCTCGTGCGGATGCACCCCGAGGGCACACCAGACGTTCTCCTGCGAATGGCAGAGAGTCAACAGCTCCTCCGCCTGATCGAGCTGGGTCGCCGGCACCAGGAAGCCCTGGACGCCGCGCTCCCGCGCACGGTCGAGCGCCGCGGCCCGGGTCTCCGGCCCGAGGTACTGCAGATGACAGTGCGAGTCGACGAGAAAAGGCGCCGCGCTCACTTCACCCGGGTTCCGTTCGGCGCCCCGGCGGCGTGCGGACGAACCAGGATCGGCTTGCCGTCGGCATCGGTTGCCGCGAGGATCATGCCGCGCGACTCGACGCCCATGAGCTTCGCCGGCTTGAGATTGGCCACGACCACGACCTGGACGCCGACCAGCTCCTCCGGCGTGTAGGCCTTGCCGATGCCGGCGACGAGCTGGCGCGGACTCTCTTCCGCGAGGTCAACCAGCAGGCGGATCAGCTTGTCGGATTTCGGCACGCGCTCGGCGAACTTCACCGTGCCGACCTTGAGCTCGGTGGCGAAGAAATGATCGATCGTGACTTCGGCCGGCACCGCCGCTGCCGCGGCGGGAGTGGCGGGCGCCGCGGGTGCGGCGGGAGCCGGTGTCGCGGCCGGTGGCGCAGCCGCCACCGGAGACATCGCCTCGGGTGCGGACGATTTCAGTTCGGACATGAACTTCTCCTTGTCGATTCTCGGGAAGAGCGGCGCCAGCTCGGGCAGCGGCGCGGATGTAGAGGTTCCGCCCCAGGCCATCGCGTCGAGGGT
>JBPOHI010000066.1:0-2838 GCA_052035735.1 Acidobacteriota bacterium | reverse complement strand
AGGTGCGCGCCGGCTGGTCGCGCAGGATGGCGGAGATCACCTCGGCGGTCGACTGGCCGAGGAACGGGCAGTGCCCGGTGGCCATCTCGTAAAGCACGACCCCCAGGGAGAAGAGGTCGGCGCGATGGTCGGTCGCGAGCATGCGCAGCTGCTCGGGGGCCATGTAGGCGAGCGTGCCGATCGCCAGACCCTCCTGGGTGAGCGTGGTCTGGGGATGAAAGCCCATCGCGTCGGTGACTTCGTGCTCGCGCAGTTTGGCGAGACCGAAGTCGAGCACCTTCACCCGGCCGTCGCTGTTGACCATGACGTTGCCGGGCTTCAGGTCGCGGTGCTGAATGCCCTTGGCGTGGGCGGCGGCGAGAGCGTCGGCGAGCGGCACGGCGAGCTTGAGGAACTCGGCGAGCGGCAGACCTCCCTGGCGGATGAGCTGCGACAGGGTCTTGCCCTCGACGTGCTCCATGGTGAAGAAGCGCTTGCCGTCGGCCTCTTCGACCGAATAGATGGTGACGATATTGGGGTGGTTGAGCGTCGCGACCGACTTGACCTCGCGCTCGAAGCGGGCGAGGCGGTGCGGATCCTCGGCGAGCGCCGGGGGCAGCGTCTTCAGGGCGACCTTGCGGTGCAGGCGCTCGTCTTCGGCAAGGAAGACGATCCCCATGCCGCCTTCGCCGAGCTTCGCCAGGATCCGGTAGTGCGAGAGCTGCGTGCCGATCACCGGGCGCAGTCTACCGTTCTGGCGCGGCCGATTTGCTTCACCCGCCAGCCGGCCATACAATTCGCCCGCCGCTGGGATCCCGCATCTGCGGGACCGAGACGGGAAGAGAAGCTGCCCAGAGTGGCCCGCCTGCGCCGGGGCCCGATCCCTGCCCTACGAGGGACGGACACCCGAGGAGAGATCGGCGCGCGTCCCCCGGCACCGCGAAACCCTTCCGTCGCATTTTGCAGGCGGAGGGGTTTTCTGTTTTCGCGGAGGTGCCGGATGGGCAATTCGAGCAAGAAGACCAGTGTGCCGCAGCTGCGTGAGGCTCCCGCCCGGGGCGAACGGCTGGTGATGGTCACCGCCTACGACTACCCGCAGGCGCGCTGTGCCGATGCCGCGGGCGTCGACATGG
The DNA here is from genome assembly GCA_052035735.1 of Acidobacteriota bacterium. Lineage (GTDB taxonomy): Bacteria > Acidobacteriota > Thermoanaerobaculia > Multivoradales > JAGPDF01 > JAGPDF01. The sequence continues at coordinate 1,726 of JBPOHI010000066.1, read as the reverse complement.
TCCTGGTCGGCGATTCGCTCGCCATGGTGGTCCTGGGCCACGCCGACACGCTGTCGGTGACCATGGACGAGATGCTCCATCACGTGAAAGCGGTGCGACGCGGGTTGCAGCGCGCTCTCCTCATCGCCGACATGCCGTTCGGCTCCTTCCATCTCGGGCCGGAGCAGGCGGTCGCCAACGCCCTGCGCTTCGTCAAGGAGGGAGGCGCCTCGGCGGTGAAGATCGAAGGGGCGCGGATCGACATTCTCGAGGCGTTGGTCGCGGCCGAGATTCCGGTCCAGGCCCACCTCGGCCTGACCCCGCAGTCGATTCACAAGTTCGGCGGCTTCAAGGTCCAGGGCCGCGGCGCCGAAGCGCGCGCGGCGCTCCTCGCAGCGGCGGCGGCCGTCGAGGCGGCCGGGGCCTTCTCGCTCGTGCTCGAGTGCATTCCGACCGAGCTCGCCCGTGAGGTGACCGAGCTCGTCGAGATCCCCACCATCGGCATCGGAGCCGGTCAGTTCTGCGATGGCCAGGTGTTGGTCTACCACGACCTGCTCGGCATCGAGGAGCGCATCGCGCCGCGCTTCGTGCGGCGCTACGCCGAGCAGGGCAAGGGCGCCCGCGAGGCGATCGCGGCCTTCGCCGCCGACGTGCGCTCCGGGAGCTTCCCGGCCCCGGAGGAGAGCTTCGAGGACCCGGGCTTTCCTTCGACCGCCGTCGCGGCGCCGCTCGAACGTCTGTATGGCGGCTAGAGCCTTCGCCAATTGGCCCGACGCTCGGCCGGCGGATAAGCTCGCCGGATGAAGACCGTCCGCACTGCAGCGGGGCTCACCGATACCGTCGTCTCCTGGAAGTCGGTGGGGGCGAAGATCGCCTTCGTGCCGACCATGGGGGCGCTGCACGAAGGTCACCTTTCGCTCGTCGCCATCGCCCGCCGGCATGCGCCGCGGGTCGTCGCCTCGATCTTCGTCAACCCGACGCAGTTCGCGCCGCACGAGGACTTCGACAGCTATCCGCGACACCCGGAGCGCGACGCCGCGCTGCTGTCGCGCGCCGGCTGCGACCTGCTGTTCATCCCCGATCGCGAAACCATCTATCCCGACGGCTTCGGCACCTGGATCGAGCCCCAGGGCGCGGCGCTGGGGCTGGAGAGCGAGGTGCGACCGCACTTCTTCCGCGGCGTGGCCACGGTGGTGGCGCGGCTCTTTGCTCTGGTGCAGCCGGACATCGCGGTCTTCGGCGAGAAGGACGCCCAGCAGTTGGCGGTGGTCCGGCAGCTGGTGCGCGACCTGGCGCTGCCGGTGGAGATCGTCGGCGGACCGATCGTGCGCGAGTCCGACGGCCTGGCGATGTCGTCGCGCAACGCCTACCTGTCGGCGGCCGAGCGCCAGCGGGCGGCGCTCTTGTGGGCGGCGCTCTCGCGAGCGAAGAGCCTGTTCGTCCAGGGCGAGCGCCGCAGCGACGTGTTGCGCGAGGCAGTCGTCGGCGCGCTCGCGGCCGAACCGGGGATCGCTCTGCAGTACGTCGAGGTCGTCCACCCCGACAACTTCGTGCGTATCGCCGAGATCGGGCACCGGGCGCTCGTGGCGTTGGCGGCGAAGGTTGGCTCGACGCGGCTGATCGACAACATCCAGTTGGAGATCTGACCTCGTCGGCGCCTGGGATGCCGGGGCCGGTGGCCCGGCGGCCGGCTGATCTACAATCCCCCTTGATGACCGCCAACTCGGCTTCCTCCTCCTTCCAGCCG
>JBPOHI010000244.1:0-8774 GCA_052035735.1 Acidobacteriota bacterium | reverse complement strand
TGAGCTAGAATCCGGCTCTTGGCTGCTCAGCCATTCCCTCGATACTCGGACCTGAAGCTCGCTGTACCCCAGGGTATCAAAGGGAGAAAAGCTAGCCTTGTGGAGGGATAGAGTACTCGCAACGACGTTTGTATCTTGCACTGCCCCTTCGCGGGGGTGAACAGGAGACTCCAGAATGCTCTTCTCGTCTGACTCCATGTCTCTGAAGTTGAAGGCTGTTACCCAACAATTCACGAGGCTCTGCCTCGTCGGGATCGCCACGGCTGCTTTTCTGGCGGGCCCCATCCAGGCGCTGAACTACACATACGACAACACGACTTCGGGCGCGATTCCGGAGCTTGGCGACGATGCATTGTGCAACGGCGGAACGGCGCTGGTGCGAACGTTCACCGTCAACGACTCGTTCACCGTGGCGACGATCGCTCTCGGGTTCAACGCCTCACACGTCAGTCGCGGCCAGATTCGCGCCATTCTCAACGCGCCCGGCGGAACGTCGCTGGTGTTCGTCACCAACGGCGCGGATACCAACGACGACTACGACATCCTGATCTCGACGAATTCCGAGGAAGCCCTCGACGACGGCGACATCGACCCGACGACGGCGCCGTTCTTCAATCGGCTCGTCACGCTCGCCGGCGCCAATTTCTACACCGGCAGCTCCGTCGGGACCTGGACGCTGCGGGTCTGCGACCGTACCGTCGACGCCACCACAGGTACCTTCAACCGCGCCTACCTGATGCTCGGCAGCACAACCGCGGTGAGTTCAGTCTGTACCTCGCGAGTCGCCTACGACTGGGGATTGCTCGGCGGCGGAACCAACCCTACGCCGCTTCTCGGCAATCCGGTCACCATCGGTGGACTCACGATCTCGCAGACCTCGACGACCGATTTCGCTGGGACGGGCTCCGGCGCCTTCACCATGCGCAATACGACGAACGGCAATCATCCGGGCTACTACAGTCTGATCATGGACGCTACGATCCCAGCGGGGATCCAGGAGAACGAAGCCGTTGGGCTCGTTTCGGTCATCGGTTTCTCGGTTCCGGTACGGGATCTGGCGTTCCAGCTCGTGGACGTCGACATCACCAATAACGCTTGGGAGGACCAGATCGGGATCATCGGGACCGACGTAGCCGGCAACCGGGTGCCCTACACCCTCGCGCCGGTGGCCGGAGGGAACGCCCAGCTTGCCGGCGACCTGGCCGAGGGGGACGTCTCCGCACTTAACACGGACACGACCGGCAACCTCGACGTCGCCTTCAACGGTGCGGTGTCGTCGCTGACCCTCAACTACACCCAGGGCAGCAATCCGACGACCGAGAACGTCCAGATGGTGGTCGGACTGACCGACTTCAACGAGTGCGCCTTCGACTACGGCGATGCTGCCAACACTTACGGCACGCTCTTGGCGGGTGGCGCGCGGCACGTGCTTGGCAATCGCGAGCTCTGGATGGGTGCCAACCGGCCTGACGGTGAAGGCGACGGAAATGTCAGCGGCGGCGTGGCGACGGCGGATGACACCACGTCGCTCGGTGGCGTCGACGACGAAGATGGCGTGACGACGTTTCCCGCCTGCCCGCGCAACGGAACCTATTCCGTCACGGTCAGTGCTTCGGACGTGCGCACGTCAGGAACCGACGGTACGATTCGCGGCTACATCGATTGGAATCGCAACGGCAATTTCACCGGCGCCAACGAAGTTTCGGCGCCGACGACGGTGACGCGAGGGAACGCCGACCCGTCGAACTACACCGTGACCTGGAGCGCGGTGCCGGCCAACTGCGGTGGTACGACGACGACCTATGCCCGCTTCCGCTTCTCGACGGAGGCGATCACCTCACCCACCGGGCAGTTGGCGGACGGTGAAGTAGAGGACTACCAGATCGCGGCTTCGACGCTTCCGGTGACGATCGCTTTCGTCGAGAGCGTGCCGCGTGGCAGCGCACTGACGGTGCGCTTCACGACCGCGACCGAGACCGGCAATGCCGGTTTCCGGATCTGGGGCACGGGCGTGCAGGGCAAGCGGGTGCTGCTCGGAAGTCTCAGGTCGCAGGGCTCGGACAGTTTTGCGCCGCAGCGCTACGAGACGACGGTGCCGGGCGCCGGAATCAGCGCGATCGAGATCGAGGATGTCTCGGTGATTGGCAAGGACCGGATGCACGGTCCGTTCGCGGTCGGTGCGACCATCGGCGAGGAGCCGGAGGTGGACACGATCGACTGGGCGGCGGTGCGCAGCGCGAGCGGCGTCGTGAGCTCGCTCGACCGGATGCGCTCGGCCGAGCTGGCGGCTCTCGCGGGTGAGGACGGGACGGCATCGTTCCTGGCACCCGCTGCGGTCGCAACCAGTGGCCTGTTGTTGGTGCGCGACGAGGGGATCCACCGCGTGACCTACGAGCAGTTGGTGGCGGCGGGTATCGAACTGGCCGGCGCCCCGGCGGCGCGGATCGCGGTCGTCAACAACGGCGTCGGCGTCGCCCGCCACGTCGAGGCGACCGGCGGGATCTTCGGACCGGGCGGCTATGTCGAGTTCGTGGCGCGGCCGCAGCTGACGCTGGCGAGCCCGGTGGATGCTTACGTGCTGACTCTCAACGCTCGCAAGGCGATCGCCGTGAAGTCGGTGGATCCGGGCCGCGGTGCCTCGGGCCTGACGGTGGCGACGGATCTTCACCGGCCGGACAACATCTACACCTTCGCGTCGCCGAACGGCGATCCCTGGTTCGACGCGACGGCGCTGGCGTGGGGTGCTCCGGCGACGCTCTCGCGCACGTTCGACCTGCCGAATCTCGCGGCCGGCCCGGTGAATCTCCGGGTGCGGTTGTGGGGCTACGGCGACCAGGAGGGCTCGGCTCCGGACCATCACGTGATCGTGAAGCTGAACGGGACGGAGATCGCGCAGCGGACGTTCGATGGCTTCACGCCGTGGGAGCCGATGGTCGAGGTATCGGGCGTGGCGCAGGCGAGCGGCAACGTGCTCGAGGTCCAGTTGCCTTTGGACACGGGCTACTCCTTGGACTACATCGGCTTCGAAGGCTTCGAGGCGACCTACAGCCGGGCGACGGAGGCGCGAGGCGAACGCTTCAAGTGCACGGCTGAGCGGCTGCGCGCGTTCAGCATTGGCGGTTTTGCTGCCGGTGAGCCGGTGGCGATCTGGAAGGTCTCGGGCCAATCGATGACGCGGCAGTTGCGTCAGCCGGTGGGCGGTGCGGTGGTCGGTGCGGGGGGGGCGGGCAATGTCTACGCAGCCTCTCAGAGGGCGCTCTACCGCCCGGGGATCCTGGCCGGCGTACCGGCGGCCAAGTTGTCGTCGCCGGCCGAATACCTGATCGTCACGCATCCGGCGTTCGCCAGCGCGACGGCCGATCTGGTGGCACTCGAAGAGAGCCGCGGTTTCACGACCGAGCTGGTGACGGTCGACGGGATCTTCGCGGCTTACAGCGATCACGCATCGTCGGCAGCGGCGCTCAAGAGCTTCCTCTCAGCATCGCTCGCGCGAGGAAACCTGCGTTACGTTCTGCTGGTGGGCGCCGACACGACCGATCCGTACGATCACCTCGGAATGGGTTCGATCTCGTTCGTGCCGACGGACTACCGGGACTTCCCGCCGGTGGCGCGCTTCTCGCCGACCGACGAGAGTCTGGTCGATCGGCAGAACGACGGATTGGGCGACGTGCCGATCGGTCGGCTGCCGGTGCGGACGCCGGCGGAGCTCGACGCGGTGGTAGCCAAGCTCTACGCCTGGGAGGCGGCGATCGGCACCGGCCAGCCGTCGGCGCTGCTCGCTGCCGGCCTCTCGGACGGTGATCGCGCTCTTGCCACTCTCAACGAGACTTATGCCGGCAGCCTCTTCGGTTGGAACACGGTGCTGGCACAGGTGGACGATTCGAGCGCAGGGGTGGTGCAACAGCAGGTGCTCGACGCGATCGACGCCGGCGCCCATCTGGTGAGTTACGTCGGCCACTCGTCGATGGGGCAGTGGGATTTCACGCCGATCCTGAAGTGGCAGGACGTCGCGGCGCTCTCCAACGCTGGCCTGCCGAACCTCATCACCGCCTGGGGCTGCTGGAACAGCTACTACGTCGAGCCGACGATCGAGTCGCTCTCGGCGCGGCTGCTGCGCCAGCCGAATGCCGGCGCGGCGGGCACGATCGGCGCGACGACGTTGACCTCCGAGACCTCGCACCGGCTGCTCGGCAACCTCTTCTTCGCCCGGGTGAACGCTGGCGCGAACTCGGTGGGAGAGGCGTTCCACGGCGCCAAGCAGGACCTGGCGACGCAGGGCGGCGCCGCCGACGCGATCTACGGCATGACGCTGCTCGGCGATCCGGCGATGAGCTTGCCGCGGCCCTGATCTGTCGCTGCTGTTGAAGTCTCCCCGAGGGAGGGTCGCCTGTGGCGGCCCTCCTTTTTTGCTTGCCGTGGTGGCGCCGGCTTACTCCTGCAACTCGGCGATCGCCGCGAGGACCTCGGGCAGATGTTCGAGGCCGGTCGGGAAGCGCAGGCGATGGACCGGCAGTTCCCTGCCGGCCGCCGCGCAGAGTTCGAAGTGGCGCTGGAGCAAGATGGGGTCGAAGAGCTTGGCCGCGACGGTTGCCCGGGCGAGGGCGAGGCAGGCGGCAGAGGGGCTGAGGCGTGCGATCTCGACCGTACGAAAGTCGGGCGAATGTTCGATCTCGACCAGGCGCTCGAGAGGCAGCACCGGCGCCGCGCCCTCCGGATAGCCCGCCGTCTCGGGCAGCTTGAGTTGCGGAAAATGGGCGAGGGCGCAAACCGGCGGGTCGAGCCGCACCGCCAGCTGATCGTCGGCAATGCGCATCCAGCTGGCGGCGGCCGCGGCGAGGGTCGACTTGCCGGCGCCTGAGTTGGCGGTGAAAGCGACGGCGCCGCCGGAGGTCCCCGTCGCGTTGCGCCGGAGGAGGGCGCTGGCGTGCAGGAGGTGGATGTCGCGCAGCGCGAGTGCCAGCGCCAGCGGAGCGCCGAGGGCGCGTTCGAGAGCGAGGGCACCGGCCGCGCCGGAGCCCTGGCGCACGATGATGTCGCCGCGCGCTTCGACCAAGAAGCTCTCGCCGTCTTCGAAGTCGACCCGCCGGAGGCCACGGGCCGAAAGCGCGCTGCGAATCGAATGCAGGCCGCCATCGACCAGACCGGGGCCGTCGTAGGTGACCGACCAGACGTCCGCCGCCGCCGCCGCGGCGACTGCCGATGCCGACAATGCCTCCGATGCCGCCGCCGGCCGGGTCGCGGGCCGGGCTCCCGCTGCGAGCGGCCGCTCGGTCCAGAGCTCGCCGCCGGCCAGCGGCTGAATCCAGCCGACCTCCGCCCGGTCGTCGCCGAGGAGCAGAACGATGGGGCGATGCGAGAGCTGCGGACCGGGTGCCATGGCGGAGAAGTCTAGCTGCGGCAGGATAGATTCAGCCGTCTATGCCCCCGCCGCGGCACTTCGCCCTGCATCTCCTGTCGCTCGCCTTCGCGCTGGCGATCGGTGTCGCGCTCATCGAGCCGGTGCCGCCGACGCTCGAGAACGCCACCCACGGCTCGGCCTTTCCGTTCGACAAACTGGTGCACTTCGGTCTCTTTCTGGTCGCGGCCTTCCCCTGGCGGCGCTCTTTCGCGGTGCTCGGAGCGCGGTCGCCAGGCTTCGCCACGATCGCGACGGCTGCGCTCTACGGCGGTCTGCTCGAAATCGCCCAGGGGCTATGGACGGTGCGCGATCCGGAGTTACTGGACATGGTCGCCGGAGCCCTCGGCGCAGCGGTTGCAGTCGCCTTCCTTCGTAGGCCTCGAGCCGCCGGCTGAGCCAGCTGCCGCGATTCAGACCGCGGGAATGCTCTGTTCCTCGATCTCGATGCGAACGGTGACCTGGCGCAGGCGCCGAACCGCCTCGAAGGTGGTGATGAGGCACGGATCGAAGTAGTCCTTGAGCATTGCAGGGCGCGGCCGCCGAAGGTAGCTGTCAGGGTCGCTGCGCACATCGTTGGGTGCAATGACCTGCAGCTCTTCGTGGGAAGTCACATGTTGCACGATGCAGGGGACGTGGGTCACGCCGAGCTTGCGCAGCGCATAGGCTCGGTGGCTGCCGTTGTTGAGGACAAGCCTGCCGTCCGAATAGATGGCGTTGAGGAAGTTCGAGCCGAAGCCGACCGCGATTCCGGCGACTCCAACCAGATCTCCGGATGGCGCGAAGTCGCGGAGTTGCGAAGGACGCAGTGACAGGGTCGAGAGAAAGCGAAGATCGTTCGACGGCGACACGAAAACGAAGCGATTCCGATGCACTCGCGACCAGCTCACCGGCGGTTGGGGATGATCCCAGGGGAGGCAGGTGCGGAAGATCTTCTCCTGGTCGGGCTCGAGGCCGAGCTTCTCTTCGATTCGGCGGACGTGCGTGAGATCGATGTGCCGCTGGTAGACCACCAGCCGGTCGAGCTCGATCAGCACGATGTCGGTGCCGACGGTGTTGAAGTTGCCGCGGATCAATGGATCCTTCAGCAGTTCGATGAGCAGCGGTTCGTACTCCGGGCCGAGCTTGCCCATCTGGGGATCGTTCGCGGCCGACGGTTCGTCGCGCTCGAGCTGTTCGACTCGCGCAAGGCCGGAACGCCAGAGGTCGGCGAGCTGCCCGGGGCCGGGATCGCGCACAGCGTGCCCCGAGACATAGCGCAGGAACTGCTTCAGCGTCGGCCGGCCGAGAAGATAGAGGTGCTCGTGGATCTCACCCTTCGGTGTCCGTGCCGCGTCGGCACCAGCATCTGCCTTCGGCGTCGAGAAAGCTGTCTCTTCCGAACGGTTCATCGGTCTCCTTCGGCAAACTCACCTTCAGGTGCCGCTCCTACCACCAGGACCACACCTCGATCTTGAAGGTCCGCACGAGGCGCCGCGTGACAAGCGCAGCGACACTGCGTGGACCGCAGAGGATCTTCGCCTGGCCGCTCATCTCGGGCTGAAGTCTCCGCGAGCGGTTGTCGAGCGACGCGGTCACCAGGAATTTCCGGGACCCGGAAGGGTCGGCATTGCTGCTGCCCGCTGCGGTGCCGGAGGCCGCCGGTCTCCCCTCCGAAGCGACGATTGCGATCGACCGCACCACGCCGTCGAAGGCTTCGCCTGGAAAGGCGCGGGCGCGCAATACGACTCGCTGACCGACGACGACGTCAGCGATCTCCTTCTCCGGCACCGTGATCGCCGCCACGAGTCTCTCGGGATCGTAGACTTCAGCGACCAGCCCGCCTTTGCTCACCAGCCGTCCAGGAAGCGCCTGAAGCAGGAGATTCGGGGTCGCGACCAGTCCAGCCACCGGGCTCACAATCGACAATCGCTGGCGCTCGCTGACGACGAACTGGAACTCCGTCTGGAGGCGCTCGAGGCGAGCTCGCATGGCGTCGAGCTCCTCGGGGCGGGATCCTCGAACGAGCTGTTTCCAGCGGGCTTCGGCGGCGGCGACCTCGTTCTCAGACTGGGCCACCGCCGCCTCGGTTTCATCGAAGGCCTTGCGCGACACGAGCCCGTTGTCGAGCAACTGAACATCCATCGCGTGGCGTCGCCGGGCGTATGCGAGGCGATCTCTAGCGCTCGCGGAAGCGAGCCGCGCGACCTCGATCTCCTCTCTTCGCGGCCCCGCCTCGAGCAGTCCCAACTCCGCCCGGGTTTCGCGAATCTGCGCATCCAGGCCTTCAGCTTTCGCGTCGATTTCTCTCCCGGCGAGCCGGACGACCGCCTGGCCGGCTGCGACGGCTCCGCCTTCGGATACAAGCACTGAATCGACGACTCCTTCGACAGTCGCGCGCACTTCGGTCACTCCGACGGGGATGACGTCGAACTTGCCGCCGATTCGCAACTCGAGTTGCACGACAAAGGAAAGCCCGAGCGCGGCAAGGCCCAGGATGCCCCATGCCCAGCGGCGGCGACCGGGGGTGGCCGGTCCTCTAAGGCCGGATCGCGCGGAGCTTGCCTCGCCCTGTGGGGCCGCGTCGGCGGAGTCGCCCCCGTTGGCGCCAAAGAGGCTCCTGACGCGACGCTGGGAAACGAGGCCGAGAAGTCCGGTTGCGAGAAAGAGGGCCACGGGCTGGTGAGACTCGAGGAAATAGGTGCCGCTCACCACGAGCGCGTAACCCGCGATGGCGAAAGAGGTGAAGGAAGCAATAGCCCCATAGATTCCGAAGATACGTCGTTCGCGGCGCGACGGCAAAGGTTCGGGCCGGGGAACTCCAAGAAAGAAGCGCCGCATGCCGTCGCCGATGTAGCGGAAGGACCTTCGCCGCAGATTTGGAATCTCGAGAAAGTCACTCAGCAGGTAGTACCCGTCCAGCTTGATGAAGGGATTGAAGTTGATCAACGTCTTGAGCCCCGAGATCGCAAGAACGATCAGCGACAGGCTGTGGATCCAGGTATCGACCTCGGAGAACCTCCAGAGCAACGTCGCGATCGCCCAGAGGAAGAGCTCGAACCCTGGCCCGGCGAGGCCCACAAGGAGTCGCTTCGATCGCTCTGGGAAAAGCCAAGAGTCGCTCACATTGCAGTACATGGCGGGTTGAAAATAGATGAGGATGAAGCCGATCTCGCGAACCTCGCCTCCGAAACGCTTGCATGACATTCCATGCGCCAGTTCGTGGGCCGTGATGACCGAGAAGGCCGTGAGCACCACTACAGGAAGCATCTGGAGTTTGTAGAGTCCAGAGAGCTCCCGCAAGAGCTCGTTCCAGTTTGCCCCGACGAGCAAGATTGCGATCCCTGCCAAGAGTGCCGCGCACACGGCGAATGCCCGCGTGAACATCCAACCGGTCCAG
>JBPOHI010000287.1:0-7444 GCA_052035735.1 Acidobacteriota bacterium | reverse complement strand
CTGTTCAAGGACGGCGAGCTGGTCTGGTTCCTGCCCCGGCACCGGATCGAGGGACGCGACGCGCTGGCGGTGGCTGCCGACCTGCGCGCGGCGTTCGCTGCCCACTGCGCAGCGGTTCCGGTCGCCGGCTAGCGATCTGTCTGGCGCACCGATCCAGCCACCGACCATGGGGACCTTTCACCACGACAAGCACGCGTTGCACGGCATCACCGTCGTCGTCGAAACCACCGGAGCGGAGCTCTATGTCGGCCGCTGCGACGATATCGTCCCGCAGGGAGTGATCCTGCGCGACGCCGATGTCCATCGCGAGGGCGATCCGGAGGCAGCGAAGAGCCGATCCGAGTTCCTCGAGCAGGCCCGGCGATTCGGCGCCTGGCCGAACCTCAAGCGCATTCTCGTCCCGGCCGAGAGCGTGCGCGAGATCCGCCGTCTGGGCGAGATCTAGAGCCTCACCCACAGGAGTCCGCCTGATGAACGGAATCGTCCGCGTCCCGGCACCGGTCAACGAACCGGTCCTCTCCTACGCTCCAGGTTCTCCGGAGCGTGCCTCGCTCAAGCGCCGACTGGCGGAGATGGCGAGCACCCAGATCGAGATCCCGCTGATGATCGGCGGGCAGGCGGTGCGGACGGGGAAGACCGGCCGCTGCGTTTCGCCGCACGATCACGGCAGGACGCTCGCCACCTACCACCAGGCGGGGCGGCGGGAGGTCGAACAGGCGATTGCCGCCGCTGCGGCCGCCTGGCGGGAGTGGTCCGAGACGTCGTGGGAGGCGCGCGCGGCGGTCTTGCTCAAGGCGGCCGATCTGCTCGCCGGCCCGTGGCGGGACACGGTCAATGCCGCGACCATGCTCGGACAGTCGAAGACGGTCTTCCAGGCCGAGATCGACTCGGCCTGCGAGCTCATCGACTTCTGGCGCTTCAACGCCCACTACGCGCAGGAGATCTACGCCCAGCAGCCGGTGTCGTCGCGCGGGGTCTGGAACCGGATCGATTACCGGCCGCTCGAGGGCTTCGTCTTCGCGGTGACGCCGTTCAACTTCACGGCCATCGGCGGCAACCTCTCGACTTCGCCGGCGTTGATGGGCAACACCGTGCTGTGGAAGCCGGCCTCGACCTCGATTCTGTCGAACCACTACATCCTCCAGATCCTGATCGAGGCGGGCCTGCCGCCGGGAGTGGTGAACTTCGTCCCTGGTCGCGGTGGCGAGGTCGGCGATCCGGTCTTCGCCAGCTCCGGCTTCGCCGGTCTGCACTTCACCGGCTCGACCGAGACCTTCCAGGGAATGTGGAACACGATCGCGGCGAACCTGCCGCAGTACAAGTCCTATCCCCGGATCGTCGGCGAGACCGGTGGCAAGGACTTCATCTTCGCCCACCCGTCGGCGGATGTGGACGCACTCGCCGTCGCGCTGGTGAGGGGAGCTTTCGAGTATCAGGGCCAGAAGTGCTCTGCGGCGTCGCGGGGGTATATCCCGAAGTCGCTCTGGCCGGCGGTCAAGGAGCGCGTCGTCGCCGAGGTCGAAGCGATCCGGATGGGTTCGCCGCTCGATTTCAGGAACTTCATGGCGGCGGTCATCGACGAGAGCTCGTTCGACCGGACGATGGGCTACATCGACTTCGCCCGGCGCTCGAACGAAGCGCAGATCGTCGTCGGCGGCAGCGGTGACAAGGCCAGCGGATATTTCGTCGAGCCGACGGTCGTGTTGACCTCGAATCCGCACTTCAAGCTGATGGAGGAGGAGATCTTCGCGCCCGTCCTGACGCTCTTCGTCTACGACGATCGCGATTTCGATGCGACGCTGGCGCTGTGCGACACCACCAGCCCGTACGCGCTCACCGGCGCGATCTTCGCGCGCGACCGGGCGGTGATCGAACGCATGGCCCTGGCGCTGCGCCACGCGGCGGGCAACTTCTACATCAACGACAAGCCGACCGGCGCGGTCGTCGGGCAGCAGCCGTTCGGCGGGGCGCGCGCCTCCGGCACCAACGACAAGGCGGGAGCGGCGGCCAACCTGATGCGTTGGACCTCGATGCGCACGATGAAAGAGACGTTCGTCTCGCCGCGTGAGGTCGCCTATCCCCACATGGCGGAGGAGTAGAGCGGGCCGGATGCCGCGCCGGATCGCCCTCGTCGCCGCCGTGGCCGGTGCGCTGTTCGGCCTGGCCGACGGGGGTGAGGCGCGTTCTTCAGCCAGCCCTCGCCGGTTCGAGGGCCCGCCTGTCGTGCTCACCTCGCCGCTCGCCAGTCAGCCGCTGCGCGCCGGCGATACGGTCCTTCTCGCCTGGGAAGCGCTGGCGGAGCTCCACGGTCGAACCGGTCTCGAGGAATGGGAAGCGTTCCTCTCGCTCGACGAGGGCGGGCGCTATCCCGTCCGCCTGACGCCGCATCTCGATCTCGACCGGCGCAGCTTCGCGGTGACACTTCCGCCGTTCGCCGCCCAGCGCGCACGGCTGTTGCTGCGGTTCGGTGACGAAGTCGAGGAGCTCGAGTACGAGGTGCCCGGCGAGTATGTGATCCTCCCTGCGCGACAGCTGATTCCCGAGCCAGCTGCGGTCTCCCGCGGCCGCGGCGAGCCGGCGCGCCGTGCGGACCCGCGCGATGCCGGCGTCACGATCTGGGTCGAAGGAAGCCGCAGCGGCGAGGCCACGCGCACCGTCGTGGCGGCGCGCGACGGCGCCGCGGTCGACGCAATCGAGAACTCCGGCTGGCTGGGATTTCGCGCCGCGACCTCAGCACCCGAGCCGCCGCAAGCCGCCGCCGCCCAACTCTCCAGCCATCCCTTTGCCGGTCTTTTCGCCGCAACGATCATCGCGCTCGATTCCGAACCGCGGCCCGCGTCGATCGAGCCCCGCCGCAGCACCTGCCGCCAGAACGAATGAGACCGGGCGCACGCGAGGTGCGCCCACTGCGACTTCCGCGCGCGACCCGGTAGACCGGGTTCGCGTTTCCATTCGTTCGATTCGATGCAGGAGTGGATCATGCTGCGACGTCTATTTTTCGTTGCCTGTCTTGCCGGCGGCACCCTGATCTCCGATCCGGTGCGCGCCGCGTTCGAAGTGAGGCTGCTGCAGCCGGGGGGCGCCGTTGCCGCCGGCTACGCGGTTTCCGTGGTCGGCCGGCCGCTGACCGTGGTGAGCGATGCCGAGGGACGGCTGCGGTTCGATCCGCCGCCGGCTCTGCCGTTCGCTCTGGTCGCCACATCGCCCGCTGGCGAGACCTCGGCGCCGTTCGAGGTCACCGATCTGGCAGTGGGGGAGATCACGCTGCCGGAGGCCCTGCGCGAGAGCGTCACGGTCGTCTCGGGAGTCGCTCCGTCGCTCGATCTCCTCCCGGGCAGCGTGGCGAGCGTCCTTACCCGCGAAGAGCTCGAGCAGCGGGCGCCGCAGCGCCTCTTCCAGGCGCTCGAGTCGATTGCCGGGGCCTCAAAACTCGGCGACGGGGCCGATTCGGTGCCGGCGCTGCGAAACCTCGGTCGCGGCCGCACTCTCATCCTCATCGACGGTGCACGCGTCACCGCGGAGCGCCGTGCCGGTCCTTCGGCGACCTTTCTCGATCCGGCGAGCCTCGGCTCCGTCGAGGTCGTGCGCGGCCCGGGTTCAGTGGTCTATGGCTCCGATGCCTTCGGCGGGGTCATCAACTCCGTGACCCGGGATCCCGAGTCCGATGCGATGCACTTGAGCTACGGCGTCGAAGGCTCGTTCGACTCCGCCGACGAGCTGTCCGGATTCATCGCCGGCTCGCTGCCCGTCGGCGCGGGAGCGATGCTGGTCGAAGCTCACTATCGGGACGCGAGTGATTTCGAGTCCGGTGGCGGTGAGCCGATTTTCAACTCCGGCTATTCCTCTTTCGGCGGTGCCGCGCGCTACATCGTGCCTGTGGGAACCGGCCGGTTGCGCCTCGGGCTGAGTCTCGACCGCATCGAGGATCTCGGGAAGGCGGCGATCGACTCCCGCCAGATCCGGGCCTACTATCCCAACGAAGACTCGGACCGTTTGACCGCCTCCTGGCTGGGCTCGGCGGGCTCGTGGAACACCCTCGAGGCGACCGCCTTCTATGGCGGCTATGACGTCGTCCTGGATCGCGACCGGACAGCGACTCCGACCTCGAATCGCCGCGTCGATCGCGCCGACACTCGCTCGGAGGACGCCTCCGCCCGTTTCGTCGCGGGCCGCAAGCTCGGTGGCGGCAGCCTCCAGACCGGTATCGACGTCGTGTCGCGCCTGTCGCTCGAATCGGTCTTCTCGCAGATCCGCTATGCGGCCGATGGGCAGACCATCGCCCGCACCGACGTCTTTCCGGCGATCGAAGATGCCAGCCAGCTCGACGGTGGCCTGTTCGCAACCTGGACGAGAGCGCTCGGCGAGCGGATCTCGCTCGGCCTGGGTGGGCGCGGGGACTACGTGGAGAGTGAGAACAATGGCGGCTTTTTCGGTGACCACGCTTCCGACACGACTGCCTTTTCGGGCAACGTGGCGCTTTCGGTGGGCCCCTTTGCCGGTTGGACCACGACCGCCCAGGTAGCGCGCGGCTTTCGCATGCCGACCCTTTCGGACAGGTACTTTCGCGGCCCCTCGGGGCGAGGATTCGTCATCGGCAATCCGGACCTCGAGGAGGAGACGAGCCTGCAGTTCGACCTCGGCACGCGCTGGCGGCAGGGAGCGACGGCCTTCGGCCTTTTCGCCTACCGCTACGAGATCGACAATCTAATCGAGCGCTACAGCGACGGCGACAACTTCCGCTTCCGCAACCGCGGTCAGGGGACGATCGAGGGCGTCGAGGCGGAGATGCAGCTTGCCGTAACGGAGGCGTGGAGCGTGGAAGCGGGGCTCGCGGTGTCCGCCGGCAGCGCCGATGGCGGAGCCGAAATCGACGACATCGCTCCGGCGAACGGCTGGGCGACGGTGCGCTACTCCTTCGGTCGTGCTTTTGCTTTCGGGCGGGTGGCGACGTTCCTGGAAAAAGACGATCCCGGTCCGACCGAGCTCGCGCGCCCGGGGTACACGCTGTTCGATCTCGGCGGCGGATACCGCTTCAGCGAAGCGATCGAGCTGCGCTGCTTGATTCGCAACCTCGCCGACAAGCGCTACTACGGATCGCCGGACAACGCCGCGGATCTCGCCACCGGACGGGTCGTCTCGCTGGCGCTCTCGGGCCGGATCTGACTCAGGCGTTGGTGCGGCGCAGGTAGACGTAGGCCGGCAGGCCGAGCGCCACGAGCCCGAGTCCGAGCAGCGACTCGACCGGGCGCTCGGCAACCGTATTGACCAGCAGCACGGCCATCGCGCCGAGAAACGCGATCGGCACCCACGGGTAGCCCCAGACGCGATAGGGCCGGAGGGCGTCGGGCCTCCGACGGCGGAGCACGAACACCGCCGCGCCGGCGAGGACGTGGAAGAGCACAGTGACCAGCACGGCGTAGGTGTAGAGCTGGCTGTAGCTGCCCGAGAGGGTGAGCAGGACCGCCCACAGGCTTTGCGCCCAGAGGCTGCGCGCCGGAACATGGCTCACCGGGTCGATGCGCGCCAGCGAGCGGAAGAAGAGCCCGTCTTCGGCCATCGGATGGTAGATCCGCGAGCTGTAGAGAATCGTCGCGGCGAGGCAGCCGAAGGTCGAGATGACGACCGCCGCCGCCAGCCACTGACCCGCCGCCGGCCCGAGCAGAATCGCCGCCGCCGCTTCGCCGATCCTCGACTCGCCGGCCATGCGCTCGACCGGCATCGCCCGCAGGTAGACGAAGTTGATCAGCATGTAGAGGCCGGTGATGATCGCCGTGCCGCCGATCAGGCCGAGCGGCAGCGAGCGCCCGGGGTTCTTCATCTCGCCGGCGGAGAAGGTCAGGCCGTACCAGCCGTCGTAGGTCCACAGCGCGGCGATCATGGCGACGCCGAAGGCGGCGAGCAGCCCGCTCGCCGGCAGCGGGGCGGTGAGCCCCAGCACGCTCTTGGCAGGCACCAGATAGCCGAGGAGCGCCACGCCGACGATGGCGCCCATCTTGATCACGGTCATCACGTTCTGGACCGCCGCCCCCTGCTTCAGGCCGAAGTGGTTCACCGCCGTGAGGACGAGGATCGCCGCTGCGCCGACGACCTGCACCCCGGTGAGATTCCACGTCCAGCTGCCGATCGTCTGCGACGCCAGGACGTTGGCGGTGGAGGAGTAGGGGAAGAAGGCGCCGAGGTATTCGCCGAAGCCGACGGCGATCGCCGCGATGCCGCCCGACATCATCACCAGGAAGCAGGACCAACCGTAGAGGAAGCCCGGCAAGGGCCCGTAGGCCTCTTTGAGGAAGAGATAGATGCCGCCGGCGCGCGGGAACATCGCGCCGAGCTCGGCGTAGGTGAGCGCGCCGGCAAGCGACAGGAGGCCGCCGGCGAGCCAGACCAGAAGGAGCATGCCGCCGTGCGGCAGGACCTTCGCGATATCGGCGGAGACGAGGAAGATGCCGGTGCCGATGACGCTGCCGACGGTGAGCAGCACGCCGTCCCAGACTCCCAGACCCCGCACCAGTTCGGCCTGCGGCTCTACGCGCGCGTCGCCGCGCGGTTCAGCGCTCTGATTGGACATTGGGGGGGATCCTATACGCGCCGGAGGCGCCCGATCCGGCTTGCGCTACACTTTCGACTGCCATGAGCGCTTCCAACCTGGTCGGACAGATCGATGCCGAAATTGCCGCCCTGCAGCCGGTGAGCTTCGCCGCCGAGCTCGTGAAGTTGCCCAGTTACCCGGGGATCGAACGGCAGGAGGAGCAGGTCGTCACGGCGCTGCGGCGTTTCCTCGGCGAGCGCGATCTGGGGGTCCAGCTCGAGGAGATTCTCCCCGGCCGGTCGAACCTCATGGTGAGCGTCTCCGGAGCCCGCCCCGGGCCGCATCTGCTGTTGTGCGGGCACACCGACACCGTTCCACCCAATGCCGGGGATCCGGGCGTCGGGCTCTCCGGCGACGTGCGCGACGGGAGGTTGTACGGCCGCGGCTCGGTCGACATGAAAGGCGCGTTGGCGGCGATGGCGACCGCGGTCGTGGCCCTGGCGCGACATCTGCCGGCCGGGCGGGTCTCTTTCGCGGCGGTGATCGACGAGGAGATGGAGAGCCTGGGCGCCGAGCAGTTGGTCGAGACCAGCTTTCGCGCCGACGGCGCGGTGGTCGGGGAGCCGACGCAGAACCGGATCGCTCTCGGGCACAAGGGGCTCGAGTGGCTCGAAGTCCATTTTCAGGGGCGCTCGGCCCACGGCGGCACGCCGGAGAAGGGCATCAACGCGGTCTCGGCGGCCGGGATGTTCCTGGCGCTGGTCGAGCACGAGCTGAAGCCGCGGCTCCTGGCGCGGCGGCATCCGATTCTGGGTCCGCCGACGCTCAACTTCGGAACGATCCGCGGCGGCGATCAACCGTCGACGGTCGCCTCGACCTGCCAGCTGACCCTCGACCGCCGCACGATTCCCGGCGAGA
>JBPOHI010000157.1:0-4938 GCA_052035735.1 Acidobacteriota bacterium | reverse complement strand
CTGCCGGCGTTCCGGGCGCTCGGCGACCTGACGCCGGCGCTCGTCGCGATGAGCTTCGACGACGGCGTCGAAGGGCGCACCCTCGCCGACTCCTTCATCTGCAAGTTCGAGGTCGCGACCGACGGCGCCGGCGCGGTGACGCAGTGGCGCATCCAGCTGCGACGCTCGCCCTACAACCCGCTCGATCCACAACACGCTATCGACAGCACGGGCAACGTCGGAATTCTCACCGGGCTCGACTTCGTCGGCAGCGGCCCGGCGGGCGCGGGTCCGTGCGACCCGATCGCGCTCGCGCCCGCGGCGAACAGCGGCGGTCAGGGGAGCTGGGTCTCCGACCACCCGTTGCCGAGCTCTCCCACGGTCTATACCTACACCGGCGCACCGTACACGTCGGCGGCGGCCCCCTACGCCGTCGGCGGCCTCCTCAGCGGGACGGTGACCTTCGCCAACCCGCTGTCGGCGTTCCTGCCGCTGACGGATGTGCAGCCGGCGCTCGCCGGCTTCTCGTTCTTTGACGGCGTCGAGAGCCGCTCCTTCGCCAACTCGTTCTTCTGCAGTTTCCAGGTCGCGACCGATGGCGCCGGGCAGATCTCACGCTGGCAGATCTCCCTTCGACGCTCTCCCTACAACCCCGGCGACCCGCACCATGCGATCGACACCCAGGGCACCGTCGGTTTCCCTGCCGGGATCGATCTGGTCGGCACCGGCGGCGCCGCCGCCGGCCCCTGCGACGCCATACCGCTCGCGCCCTCCGCCAACAGCAGCGCGCAGGGCAGCTGGACCTCGAGTCAGCCGCTGCCCCCCGATCCGACGACCTACTTCTACACCGGCGACCCTTTCGTCACCGCCGATCCGCCCTACGCTCCCGGTGGCGCGCTCCAGGGCTCCCTTACCCTCGCCGGCCCGCTACCGGCTTTCCTGCCGCGCACCGACATCACCTCGGCGATCGTCGACTTCGCCTTCGATGACGGCGTCGAGACACGGACGCTCGCGAGCTCCTTCCTGTGCGCCTTCGAGGTCGCGACCGACGGCACCGGGAACATCACGTCCTGGCACCTCGAGCTGCGACGGACGCCCTACAATCCGGGCGACCCGCACCACGGCATCTCGAGCTCCGGCGAGCCGGGTGTCCTTCAGGGAGTGGATTTCGTCGGCATCGGTGTCGCGCCCGCCGATCCGTGTGGTCCGGTGACCTTCTCCCCGGCAGCGGGTAGCGCGAGCCAGGGAACCTGGGTGACCGATCACCCCCTGCCCAGTCAGCCTACGCTCTACCGCTACACCGGCGACCCCTACACCACCGCCACCGCCCCCTACGCGCCGGGCGGCAACCTCACCGGCGAGCTGCTGCTGGCGAATCCGCTGCCGCCTTTCCTGCCGCTCTCCGACATCACTCCAGCCATCGTCGGTATCTCCTTTGCCGACGATGTCGCGACCCGCCAACTCGCCGATTCCTTCCTCTGCTCGGTGGAGGTGGCGACCGACGGCGCCGGAGCCATCCGCCAGTGGCGGATCGCGCTGCGCGAGTTCCCGTACACGGTCGCCAGCCCGCAGCACTCGATCGACAGCCTCGGCCTCGCCGAACCCTATGGCGGCAGCGACTTCGTCGGCATCGGCCCCGCCGCCGTCAACCCGTGCGGCGGGATCCTCCTCGATCCGAACGCGGCGACGTTTTCGCGCGGCACCTGGACGCAGGAGAGCGGAGCCTCGGTGGTCGAAGTGCCGGCCCTCGACCGTCTCGGCGCCCTGGTACTGACTCTGGTCCTCGCCGTCGCCGCCACGTCCGCCCTGCGCCGGCGCCGCACGGCAGGCTGAGAGGTCAGTCCAGAGCGTTCGACCAGGCGAAGGTGTTGCCGCGCTCGAAGCCGTCCTTGAAGAACCACGGACAGCTCGACGGCGCGTACTCGACGGCGCCGATGTCGGTGCCCAGGCCTTGCGGGCGGAGGACGGTGCGCTGGTCCATGAAGGCGTTGCCGCCCGGCAGCGGGACGCCGGTGTCGCGCGCCGGGCTCGTCGGGTCGAGATCGTGGGTGCGGGTCAGCTCGAGCGAAGTCCCGGCCGCGCAGCTGAAGTCGAGGGGCACGAGCAGCGCATCGGTTGCGGGTTGATTGCCGTTGGCGGCGCTCGCGCCGCAGGTCGTGCCCTGCCAGAGGCTCGCGGCGATGTCGGGCGCAGGCGTGGTGATCTCGCACTCCTCGCCGCTCGTCGTCGCGGCGTCTCCCGCCAGGATGACGTTGCGCATGTGGAGGGTCGCGCCCGAGGAGGCGAGGCCTCCTCCGACGTCCGCCTGATTCCAGGCGATGGTCACGAAACGCAGCGTCGTCGAGTCTTCCGAATACACTCCGCCGCCCGAGCCGGCGGCGCTGTTGCCGGAGACCGTGTTGTTCTCGAGTTGCAGGGTTCCGAGGTTGGCCACGCCTCCGCCGCGCGCACCGACGGCGATCGCCTGGTTGCCCGAGAAGGTGACCTGGCGGTGAAGCGATGAGGTGCCGCTCTCCTGGAAGAGGCCACCCCCCTCCGCCGCACTGTTGCGCCCGATCGTGCCGTAGTTGAGCGACAACGCCGAGCCGCTGGCGAGGTGCATGCCGCCGCCCTTGCCGGTCGCGGTGTTCATCACGATCTGGCTCTGGTCGATGAAGCCGGAGCAGCCCGAGACCTCCAGCCCGCCGCCGTCGCCGACGGCGACGTTCTTGTCGAACGAGGCCAAGAACACCGCGAGTTGGTTGCAGCCGTTGATCGACACGGCGCCGCCCGCCCCTCCCGCGCTGTTGCCGTGCACCAGCACCAGGGCGAGGTCGAGGCGGCCGCCAGTCAGGTGAATCGCCCCGCCGGCTCCGGCCGCCTGGTTGTCGGCGATACGGCTGTTGTTGCCGTGGACCACGGCGCCGGTGGCCGCGATCGCGCCGCCGACTGTCGTCGAGACGTTGTCGGTGATCGTCGTGAAGAAGAAGTGGACCTCGCTCGTCGCCTCGGCGAGAATCGCGCCGCCGCCGGCGGCCTGTCCCTGGACCAGCGCGATGTCGCGCAGGGCCAAGTAGCCGCCGGCCGCGACCACGAAGTGGCGGGTCGCATTGCCGCCCGAAAGGGTGACGAGCAGGTCGCTGTCGACCGTCACGACGGCGGTGATGGTCTTGGCGCTGGTCAGGGCGATCGTGACCGGCTCCGCGCCGCAGGCGAAGGTGATCGTGCCGTTGCCGCTGTTGGCGGAAGCGACGGCGGCGTCGAGCGCCGCCTCGGTGCAGCTCGCGGGGGTGCCGTCGCCGACGACGGCATCGGTGGCGAGGAGGCGGCCCGGGCCTGCGGCCAGAGTCAGCAGAGGCAGGAGTGCGAGGCGGGTGCATCGTCGAATGCTCAAGGGCGGTCTCCAGTCGGGTGAGGTTGGGGCCGGGTGTTTTCGGCAGCCTGCCTGTTCCAACGAACGGAACGAAGGGCGATCGACCGGACATGGCCTGGACTGGGGCCGGAGAGGAGGAACGGATTCAGGGAGCGACCGCCGACCAGCGCGAGCTGCCGCCTTCGAATCCGTCGAGAAAGAGCGCCCAGCAGCCAGTGGTGATGAACTCGTCGGCGCCGACGTCGCACGCGACACCCTGCGGCCGCGCCACGCCGCGTTGATCGAGCACCAGCCCGCCGACGCAAACGCCACTGTCGATTGCCGCGCTCGCGGCGGGGATGGCATGGGTCTCGGTGAGCTCCGTCGCGAGGCCAGTGCAGGTCTTGGCCAGCGGGGCGATCGCCACCGCGGTGCTGGACTGGTTGCCGACCCCGCCCCCCGCCGGACAGGAGGCATCGTCCCAGAGGCTCCAGTTGAACAGCGCCGCTGCCGGGTTGCCGCTGCAGGAGTCATCGACCCCGGGCGCCACGTTGCCGACGAAGAGGGCGCTCAGCACATCCACGAAACCGGTCGTCTCCCATGAGATTCCACCCCCGACCGCCGCCTCGTTGTACGCCACAGTCGAGTTGTAGAGACCCAACAGGCCGCCGTCCAGGTTGGCGATGC
Organism: Acidobacteriota bacterium; assembly: GCA_052035735.1. Classification (GTDB taxonomy): domain Bacteria; phylum Acidobacteriota; class Thermoanaerobaculia; order Multivoradales; family JAGPDF01; genus JAGPDF01. Next base: position 941 of record JBPOHI010000157.1, on the reverse strand, counting down.
CGCCGCCCTTGCCCAGGAGACCCGTGCGGTTGCCGGAGACGGTGCAGTTGGTGAGCTCGAGAACGCCGAAGTTGGCGATACCGCCGCCGCCCGAGCTGGCGGAGGTTCCGAGCCCGCGGTTCCAGGCGATCGTCGTGTCGACGAGGCCGACGCTGCCGGCCGGATCGACGTAGAGGCCAGCGCCGTAGCCGAATTGCTGCGAGTTCCAGCGCAGGCTCGAATCCTCGATCGTCGCCACCGTCCCCTCCCAGAACCAGAGGCCGCCGCCGTCGCTCCACGACCGGTTCGAGTCGACCCGCAGGCGATAGCCCCAGAGCGTACCGGCGCGCACCGAGGCGGCGCCGCCATTGCCGCCGACCGACTCGTTGCCGCGCAGGGTGACGTCGCTCAGGGTGGCGGTCTGGAACCACGAGACCAGACCGCCGCCTTCGCCGGCGGCGGAGTTGTGCGCAAAGTCGACGTTGGTGAGGGTCAGCGTCGCACTGTTGGCGGAAACGCCACCGCCGCCCTCGGCGCCGGCGCTGTTGCCCTCGATCCGGCTGTTGAGGATCGTGAGATGAGTCTGGGCGACCGCGACAGCGCCGCCGTAGAGCGACGAGCTGTTGTCGGCCAGACGAACGTTCGAGAGGGTCAGGGTCGAGGGATCTTCGGACGAGCCGAGCGAGAGGATCGCTCCCCCGCCCGCCGCCGAGCCGTTCACCAGTTGGAGGTTGCGAATCTCCACCGCGCTGCCCTGAAAGAGCTGGAAGATCCGGGTGAAGTTGCCGCCCGAGAGGGTGATGAGGTTGCCGCCGTCGACGATGACGCCGTTGGCGAGCGCCCGCTCGTGGCTGAGGACGATCACCTTCGGCGCCGCCCCGCAGTGGAAGGTGACGATGCCGAAGCTGCCATTGGCCACCGTCACCGCGGCGTCGAGCGCCGCCTCGGTGCAACTCGCGGGA
>JBPOHI010000144.1:0-15160 GCA_052035735.1 Acidobacteriota bacterium | reverse complement strand
GCGCGGGGTACAACCCCGGCGGATTCCAGGAGGCCTGGATCGCTCACCTCGGGCCGCCGAGCCTGGTCGAGATTCCCACCGCGTCGGAGTCTGCGCTCGTTCTTCTCGGTGCGCTTCTCGCCGCGGCTGCAGTCGTGACGCTCCGCTCGCGCTGAGGATGCGCGGCGAGAACGTCCGCCTTCGACCTCAGCCGCGCCGCGGCGATCGGAGGTAGGCGACCAGTGCCGCGACGGCGCCGGCCAGGGCGGCGGCGGCGGCGAGGTCGAAGGCGGCGGTGAAACGCTCGCTTTCGCCACCGCCGCCGAGGGTGCGGTGTGCCCAGGCGCCGGCGACGGGGCCCAAGGCGAAGCCCAGCGACCCCGCGACGTTGAAACCGGCAAGGGCGCTCGCGCGGGTCTCGGGGGCGGTCCACTCGGAGGTGAGCGCGAGGGTGGGCGGGAAGATCAGCGCCGCGAGCGCCCCGAGGGTCAAGAGGATCGGGTAGTACGAGCCGTCGCCGACGCGGCCGAGGGCGGCGAAGGCGGCGCCGTAGCCGGCGCAGCCCAGGGCGAGCAGCGCGTAGGGGCCGAAGCGCTGCACCAGGCGGTACGTCCCGAGCTGCAGGAAGGCGAACGGCAGCAGGAAGGCGGCGAGCGCGCGGCCGCGCGCCGCCGGATCGGCCTCGTGCTCTGCCAGCAGCCAGAGCGGAAAGACGATCACGAACAGACCGACGGTGAAGCGCTCCATGCCGTAGAGCGCCCACGGCAAAAGGAGCCGCGGTCGCGCGGCGAGGGCGCGGCCGATGTCGCCGATGCGCGGTCGCGAGCGCCGCGCGGGTGCCTCGCGCAGGGCGAGCGCCGCCAGGGCGACGGCGAGGAAGAGCGCCCCGGCCAAAGCGAGCGGTGCTCGCCCGCCCCAGTGCTGCGTCACCAGGCCGCCGACAGGCGCGCCGAGGCCCACGCCCAGGATCAGCGAGGCGCCGGCGAAGCCGGCGAGGCGCGACCGATTGCCCTCGTCGGCGCCGTCGAAGAGCAGGGCCATCGTCGTCGACCAGCCGGCGATCGCCGTACCGCCCTGCAGGAAGCGCAGCGCGAGCAGCAGCGGAATCGAGTCGATCCCGAGATAGGCGAAATAGAGCAGCCCACTCGCCGCGAAGCCGCCGATGATGAACGGCTTCCGCCGGCCGAAGCGGTCCGAAAGCGCTCCCCAGAGCGGTGCGAAGAGCAGGTAGGCGACCATCTCGACCGTGAAGAACAGTGCCGCGTCGGCGACCGTGCCGCCGAGGTCGTCGACCACCAGCTCCTTGAGGCCGGCGACCACCAGCGTCAGACAGACCATGGCGACGAAGAGGCAGGCGCAGGCGAGTCCGGTGGCCGGTGGCGGCGGGGACACGATCGGCCCGGCGGGGGAGCGGAGGGGAGGTGTCATTCGAGGGGGGCGGCCCGGCTCGGGCCGCGCCGAATTCTGCCATGCCACGGCGCGGGCTAGAATAGGAGAGAATCCATCGAACTGGACGGCCAAGGAGCAGGGAACCGCGGTGACCGAACGCAACAGCGGGACGATCCTCGACGGCAAGTACGAGATCCTCGACCGCCTCGCCGCAGGCGGGATGGGCGAGATCTGGCGCGCGCGCCACGTCCACCTGCAGGAGCTCAGGGTCATCAAGATCCTGCGCGCCGACCGTGCCACCGATCCGCACGCCTTGCAGCGCTTCGCCCAGGAAGCGCGCATCGCCACCCAGATCAAGCACCCCAACGTCGCCATCCTCTACGACTTCTCGCGCCTGCCCGACGGCAGCTTCTACATGGTGTCGGAGCACATCGAGGGCGAGCACGTCCACCAGTGGCTGAAGGCGCACGGCGTCTTTCCGCTGCCGCTCGCCGTCGACCTCGGCATCCAGACCCTGCGCGGGCTCGAAGCGATCCACGCCGCCGGCGTCATTCACCGCGACATCTCGCCGGACAACATGATGATCACCCGCGATCGCCGCGGGCGATACCAGCTGAAGCTCATCGACCTCGGCCTGGCGAAGAACCTCGAGGTCCAGTCCGGGCTCGAGATCACCCAGGCCGGCATCTTCATGGGCAAGCTCATGTACTGCTCGCCGGAGCAGGCGGGAGCGATCAAGGACGCCCCGCTCGATCACCGGAGCGACCTCTACTCGTTCGCCGCCGTGCTCTACGAGATGATCACCGGGCTGCCGCCCTTCGATTCCGAGAACCAGCACGGCTTCGTCTTCAAGCGCCTGACCGAGCCGCCGATGCCGCTGATCGGCCGGAACCCCCAGGTGCGCGTGCCGCAGGAGCTCAACGACCTGGTGTTGAAGGGGCTCGAAAAGGACCGCGAGCGACGCTTCCCGGACGCGATCAGCTTCCTGCAGGCGCTGGTGCGGATGGCCGAGCAGCTGCGGCAGGTGGCGACGCAGGAGATCGAGGTCCCGGCGGCGGCGCGCGGCGCAGTGCGCGTCGAAGCGGCGAGCTCGCCGCGTCCGGCCTCGCGCAGCGGCTCGGTATCGGAGCTCTCCCGCGAAGAGCGCATCGACCTGCTTGCCCAGATCGAGCGCGCGGCGAAGAAGGTCAGCGAATCGTCGCGGCTCGTCGAGCTCGCGAACCAGGCGGTGGTCGCCGGGCGCTACGACGACGCCGCCGGCCTGGTGACGCAGCTCGAGGCGGTGGCGCCGCGTAACCCCGCGGTGGCCGAGCTGCGCGAGCGGCTGGCGGCGGTGGGCAAAGCGCTCGCGCAGCCCGCCGCGCGGCCTCAGGTCACGCCGGTTGCGCCGCCGGCTGCGGTGCCGGCGCCAGCTCCTGCGGCCGCGCCGGTTCCGCCCGCAGCGCGGCCCAGCCGCACCGCCGACATCGTTCTGCCGGCGGCGGCCCAGATACCCACGGCGCCAGCGGAAACAGCAGCCCCAGCGGCACCGGCGGCGCCGGTCCGCCCCGCGCCCGCGGCGCGGCCGGCTGCGCCCGAACCGACTGCGGAGCAGCGCGAGATCGCCGCCAAGTCGGCGGAGGCCGAGCGCCTGCTGGTCAAGTATCTGCAGGAGAACAAGCAGTCGCTCGCCAGCTTCGCGCTCGAGACCCTGCTCGAGCTCGAGCCGCATCATCCCCGGCGGGAGCTCTTCGCGAGCGCGATCCAGATCATGGGCGAGGAGCGCGGCAAGATGGAGATCGCCGGCGGGATTCTCGCCGAGGGGCGCGACGCGCTGCTGCACGGCGACCTGGCGGCGGCGCGCAAGCGCCTCGAGCAGCTCGAGAAGTCCGACCCCACCCTGCAGCTCGCCGAGGCCTTGCGCGCCTCGATCGCGACCGCCGAGCAGCAGGCGGCGAGTGCCGCCGCAGTCGACCGCCGGCGCGAGAACCTCGAGTCGCTGCTCGAATCGCATCGCCTGGACGAGGCCGAGCGTGAGCTCCAGCGGCTTTCCGCCACCGGCCTCGCCAAGGTGTCGGTCGAAACCTACCGGCTGCGGATCGCCGACATCGCCGCCCTGGCCGAGCGCGATTCGCGGGCGCACGAGTTCGAGCGCCAGTACAAGGAAAAGGTCCAGGCGCGCGACTGGTTCGCTGCGCGCGACGTCGTCCTCGAGTTCGAGCGCGCCATTCCCGACAGCCCGCGCCCGACGCTGCTGTTCAACGAGATCAGCCGCCTCGAGGAGGTCCATCGCCGGCAGCAGGGCATCGAGCAAGGGGTGCTGCAGCTCGAAGGGTACCTGCGCCAGAAGAAGCGCCCCGAGGCCGAGCTCGCCTTCAAGATCCTGCTGCAGATGGATCCCGAGTATCCGCGTCGCAGCGAGTTCGAGACCCGCATCCAGAACATGCCGCGCTGAACGCCCGCACGGCGGTGCAGGCACGGCTTTCTTGCCCGCCCTCGCATCCGCGCCGTAGACTCCCGCGATCGTGAACAGTCCGAAAGACCGGCTCCGCACTTACGCGTACATGAAGCTGGCGCGGGAATTCGACGCGCGATTCGAGGCCATGCTGCTCACCGGCCGGATCTCGAAGTGGTACAGCGCGATCGGCAACGAGGGGATCACCGTTCCGGCTGGCCTCGCGCTCGAGGCCGGTGACGTTTTGTGCTCGCTGCATCGTGACGTCGGCGCGATCCTCGCCTTCTACCTCGATCCGGCACGGGCCTTCCCGGGCTTCGGATTCGGCGCCCCGGACGGCCGCCGGCCGGAGCCCGAGGAGCTGTTCTACCGCCTCGCCTGCCAGGTGCTCGGCAAGGCTCCCGGCTTCTCGCACGGCATCGAGCGCTCCTACCACTACGGCCACTTCGATGACGCGGCGGGCATTGCCCACGTCGGCATGATCAGCCATCTGGGGGCGATGATCCCGGTGGCGACCGGCGCCGCCTTCGCCATGAAGCGCAACGGCGGCGACCGGGTGGCGATCAACTTCATCGGCGAGGGCGGTACCTCGACCGGGGATTTTCACGAGGGAATGAACCTGGCCGCGGTCTGGAAGCTGCCGCTGGTGCTGGTGATCGAGAACAACCGCTACGCCTTCTCGACCCCGTCCCGGCACCAGTACGCCTGCCTGCAGCTGTCCGATCGCGGGCAGGGCTACGGCATTCCAGCGCTGACGGTGAACGGCAACGACCCGGATGAGATGGCCGAGACGCTCGCCAAGGCGGTGGCGCGGGCGCGCGCCGGCGCCGGTCCGACGCTGGTCGAGGCGGTCGTCGGGCGGCTGCGCGGGCACGCCGAGGGCGACGGTTCGATGAAAGTCGTGCCGCAGGAGGAGCTCGAGCTCTACCAGTCCCAGGATCCCGTGCCGGTCTACGCGCGCAAACTCGCCGGCGAAGGGCTGCTCGATCCAGATACCGAGAGCCGGCTGCATGCGCGCGTCGCCGAGCTGGTCGAAGGTGCGATCGATCGCGCTCTGGATGCGCCGCCGCCCGAGGCCGCGGAGGCCTTCCGGCCAGTGTTCGCCGAGCCGTCGGCGCGCTTGCATCCGCGGCGCGCGGCACCGAAGCCGCCTGTCGATGCGGGCCCCGGCGCCGACATGCTCAGCGAGGATGCCACCCTCCTCATCGCTCGGCCGCCGGAACCGGCCGCTGGCGACGCGGTCGAAGAGGCTCCCGCCGCCATCGAAGCCGCTGACGCCCCTACCGCGATGGCGGCCTTCACCGGCGGCGCGGTCGGGCCGACGAAGGCGGGCGAGGTCACCTACCTCGACGCCATCCACCAGGCGCTGCGCGAGGAGATGGAGCGCGATCCGTCGATCGTCCTGCTCGGGCAGGACATCGCCGTCTTCGAAGGCGCCTTCCGGGTCACCAAGGGGCTGCACGCACGCTGGCCCGATCGCGTGCTCGACACGCCGATCTCGGAGAGCGGCACGCTGGGTCTCGCGGCCGGCGCGGCGCTGTTCGGCTACCTGCCGGTGGTCGAGATGCAGTTCGCCGACTTCGTCACCTGCGGCTTCAATCAGATCGTGAATGTGATCGCCAAGCTGTTCTATCGCTTCGAGCGCCCCTGCCCGGTGATCGTCCGCCTGCCGGCCGGCGGCGGCGTCGGTGCCGGCGCCTTCCACTCGCAGAATCCGGAGGCCTGGTTCGCGCACGTCGCGGGGCTCAAGGTGCTCTGCCCGGCGACCGCGGCCGACGCCAAGGGGCTGATGAAGTCGGCGCTGCGCGACGCCAATCCGGTCATCTTCTGCGAGAACAAGTTCCTCTACCGCCGGGTGAAGGAGGTCCTGCCGGCGGGCGACCACCTCGCCCCGATCGGCAAGGCGCAGGTGCTGCGCTCCGGCCGGGACATCACCTTTGTCGCCTACGGCGCCTCGACCTGGATCGCTATGGAGGCAGCCGAGGCGCTGGCGAAGGAGGGCGTCGAGGCCGAGGTCGTCGACCTTCGTTCGCTGGTGCCGTACGACGAAGAGACGGTGCTCGCCTCGGTGCAGAAGACCAATCGCGCCGTGGTGGTGCATGAGGCGCAGACGACCGGCGGCTTCGGCGGCGAGATCGCGGCGCGCCTGGCCGACCGTGGCTTCGCTTTCCTCGACGCGCCGGTCAAGCGGGTCGCCTACCCCGACCGCCCGAGCCCCTACTCGCGCGTCCTCGAGCAGGCGCTGTTCCCGGACCGCGAGAAACTCCTGGCCGCCGCGCGCGAGACCCTGGCATTTTGACCTTCCCGGTCTGGATCGAGGTCGGTCCCTACCGGTTGCATCCGCACTTCGTTTTCGAGCTCCTCGCCTACTTCGTCGGCTTTCGCCTCTACCTGCGTGCCCGAAGGCGACAGGGCGATGCGATCGACGATCCGCGGCGCTGGTGGATCGTCGCCGCCGCCGCCGCCGGGGCGTCGCTCGGCGCGCGGCTGCTCTACCTCTTCGAGTGCCCGGCGGAGACGCTGCGCCACTGGCACGACGCCAGCTACCTGCTCGCCGGCAAGACGATCGTCGGTGGCCTCGCCGGCGGCTGGCTGGCGGTCGAAGGGGCAAAACGCCTCCTGCGTATCGAGTCGCGCACCGGCGATCTCTTCGCGGTTCCGCTCGCCGTGGCGATCGCCATCGGCCGCATCGGCTGCTTCCTCACTGGCGCCGGCGACCATACGGCCGGCACTGCGACCAACCTGCCCTGGGGCGTCGATTTCGGCGACGGTACGGCGCGCCATCCGAGCGCGCTCTACGAGGCGATCTTCCTCGCCGGACTTGTGATTCTGCTCGTTCTCTGGCGAGGACGCAGCCCGCGCAGCGGCGACCTCTTCCGCGGCTTCGTCGCGGCGTACTTTGCCTTCCGCCTGGCGGTCGATTTCCTCAAGCCCTCGCCCTGCCGGGGCCTCGGACTGTCCGCCATCCAATGGACCTGTCTGGTGGCACTACTCGCCGTCGTGCCGGATATGCTGCGCTGGTTTCGAAACTCGAGGCCGGGCGCTGGAGGTACTGGAAATGGGATGGTTCCGCAATCTCGGTAGCGATCGACCGTGGGCGCAGGGGTGCGTCATTGCGGGCGCCGGCGCGGCGCTCGCGGCGACGAGTTGTTTCGGCTTTCTCCTGACGCTCGACGTGCACGGTTCCTCGGGTTTGACCGAAGTGGCGAACGTTCTGGCCGCGATCGCCTTCGGACTCGGGGCACTGGCCGTCCCGGTCGGATTCATCTGGCTCATCGTCGGGCTGGTGAAGAACGCGACGAAGGGCGCGGCTGCGCCGCCGCCGCCGGCTCCCCCCGCGCCGCCCGGAGAGGCATGAGCCCGGGCGTCCGGCCTTATCTCTACTACGACGTCGCGGTAACGATCTGCTCGGTCTGTTTCCGCAAGCTCGAAGGCAAGATCGTCTTCGAGGAGGGGTCGGTGTATCTGCTCAAGAAGTGCCCCGAGCACGGCGCCGAAAAGGTGCTGGTGGCCGACGATGTGGAGTACTACCGGCGCTGCCGCGAAGTCTTCCTCAAACCCTCGGAGATGCCGGCGAAGTTCAACACCCCGGTGAAGTGGGGCTGCCCCTACGACTGCGGCCTGTGCACCGATCACGAGCAGCACTCCTGCCTGTCGATCGTCGAGATCTGCGACGCCTGCAACCTCGCCTGCCCGATCTGCTACGCCGAGAGCGGGCCGCACCGGCCGCTCTTCCGGCCGCTCGAGCAGGTCGAACGCATGCTCGACGCCGTGGTCCGCAACGAAGGCGAGCCCGACGTGGTACAGATCTCGGGTGGGGAGCCGACGATCCATCCCGAGTTCTTCGAGATTCTCGACGCCGCGCGGCGGCGGCCGATCCGCCATCTGATGGTGAACACCAACGGGGTGCGGATCGCAGAGGACGAGGCGTTCGCGCAGCGGCTCGCCTGCTACCGGCCGGCGTTCGAGCTCTACCTGCAGTTCGATTCACTGCGCGAAGTACCGCTCAAGGCGCTGCGCGGGGCCGACCTGCGGCGTATCCGCCAGCAGGCGCTCGAGCGCCTGAACCGGCTCGACATCTCGACCACGTTGGTGGTGACGGTCGAGAAGGGGGTCAACGACGACGAGCTCGGCGAGATCGTCGAGTTCGCCCTCGAGCAACCGTGCGTGCGCGGCGTCACCTTCCAGCCGGTGCAGTCGGCGGGCCGGCTCGAGGGCTTCGACCCGGCGAAGCACCGGCTGACGTTGACCGAGGTGCGGCGTCGCATCCTGGAGCAGACCTCACGCTTCCGCCCCGAGGACCTCATCCCGGTGCCGTGCCATCCGGACGCGCTCGCCATGGCCTACGCACTCAAGATCGGCGGACAGGTCGTGCCGCTCACCGGCCTGATCGATCCGCAGGTCCTCATCGAGGGCGGACGCAACTCGATCGTCTACGAGCGCGACCCGGCGGTGCGCGAGGGGCTGTTCAAGCTCTTTGCCACCAACCACTCGCCGGAGTCGAGCGCCGGCACGCTCAAGGATCTGCTCTGCTGCCTGCCCGCGGTTGCGGTGCCTCCGGAGCTCTCGTATGCCAACCTGTTCCGGATCCTCATCGTGCAGTTCATCGATGCCCACGCTTTCGACGTACGCTCGGTGAAGAAGAGCTGCATCCATTTCGTCCATCCCGACGACGGTCGCTTGATCCCCTTCGACACCTACAACCTCTTCTACCGCGACCAGCTGGAAACGACGCGCCTGGCCGCGCTCCGCGCGGCGTCCGTGCGATAGAGCGGTCCGCGCCCGCCCGACAGCCCGTAGCGAGAGGAGACGCGATGAAGTCAGCCCCTGAAGAGACCGTGATCGCCGCGCTCGAGCGCGCCGCAGTGGAGTTCGGCGAGCGCCCTGCCCTGGCGCGGCGCGGCGCGGCGGGCTGGGAGACGCTCTCGTGGAAGGCCTACCGCGACGAGATCTTCCGCGCCGCAGCCGGCTTCGTGCGCTTGGGCGTCGTTCCGGGCACGGGTTTGGCCATCCACTCGGCGAACCGCATGGAGTGGGCGGTGGCGGATCTCGCGGCGATCGCGGCCGGGGCGATCCCCACCGGCATCTTCGTCACCAACACGCCGGAGCAATGCGCCTACGTTCTCGATCACACTGCGGCGACGGTCGCGGTCGCGGACGACGCCGCGGCGTTGGCCAAGCTCCTCGCCGCCCGCGGTGGCGCGCCGCGGCTGCGCACGGTCGTCGTCTTCGACCTCGACGAGAAGGGCGAGCGGGAGGCGAGCGATGAACAACCGGCCGTGGTCTCGTGGCGGCGCCTGCTCGAGCTCGGCGCCGCGGCAGGCGAATCCGCGGTGGCGGAGCGCCTCGCTGCACAGCGCTCGGACGACGTCGCGACGCTGATCTACACCTCGGGCACCACCGGCTCGCCCAAGGGCGTCGAGCTGACCCATCGCAATCTGGTCTGGACGGCCTGGTGCGGCGCTCACGAGACCATCCGGGTGCGCCCCGACGACCGCCAGCTCTCGTACCTGCCACTGGCGCACATCGCCGAGCAGATGCTGACCCTGCACCTGCCGCTGCAGCACGGCGGCTGCACCTACTTCGTAACGGCGCTCGAGCGTGTGCCCGAGGCGCTGCGCGAAGTGCGGCCGACGATCTTCTTCGCGGTGCCGAGGGTCTGGGAGAAGCTCCAGTCGGCGGTCGAAAAGGCGCTCGGCGAAGCTCCACCACTGCGTCGCCGGTTGCTCGGTTGGGCGCGCCGCAAGGCGCTCGCCGCCGGCTATGCCGCGCAGCGCGGCGGAGCCGTCGGCCTGGGCGCCGCGATCGCCGATCACCTGGTGCTCGGCAAGGTGCGCGCCAGACTCGGCCTGCACCGGGTGCGGCACGCGGCCTCTGCGGCGGCGCCGATCTCTCTCGGCACGCTCGAGTTCTTCCTCTCGCTCGGGGTGCCGATCTTCGAGATCTACGGACTGTCGGAGACCTCCGGACCGGGGACGATCTCGACGCCGGGACGCTTCCGCACCGGTTCGGTCGGGCCGACGATGCCGGGCGTCGAGCTGCGCTTGGCCGAGGACGGCGAGATCCTGATGCGCGGACCGAACATCTTCCGCGGCTACCGCCACGATCCGGAGGCGACCGCCGCGGCGCTCGACGCGGATCGCTGGTTCCACACCGGCGATATCGGCGAGCTCTCGGACGACGGCTTCCTGCGCATCACCGACCGCAAGAAGGAGCTGCTGGTCACGTCGGGCGGCAAGAAGATCGCTCCGGCGCCGATCGAAAACCGCCTGCGCGAGATCGAAGGCGTCGCGCACGCCGTCCTGGTCGGCGAGCAGCGCAACTTCGTCGCCGCGTTGCTCACCCTCGATCCGGCGGCGCTCCCGACCCTCGCCGGCCGGCTCGGCAGCCCTGCGAAGACCCTCGCCGCCGCCGCTGTCTGCCCTCTGGTGCGTTCCTTTCTCGGGCGTGAGATCGAGCGCATCAACTCGGCGTTGGCGCGCTTCGAGACGGTGCGCAAGTTCGAGGTCCTGCCGACCGAGTTCTCGGTCGACGGGGGCGAGCTCACGCCGACCCTCAAGCTCAAACGCAAGGTGGTGCGTCAGAAGTTCGCGGAGCGGATCGAAGAGCTCTACGACGGCGGCAGCTGAAGCCCGGGAGGACGCTTCAGTCTGAGGCGCCGATCGGGTCGGCGCCCGACCCCGAAAGGTGGGGGTTCTGGCGCAGAGGGACCTACAATGAGAGTCGACGGAGCGCTCCCGGGCCGACCTGCCCTGCTCTCCTCGCCGTCCGCCTCGGGGGCCTCCTCGAGGGGGCTGCATGCCGAGCACGACCGCAACCGCCGTCGCGACAATCTGCGAGACCTTCGGGCATGACCGGACACGCCTGCTGGACATCCTCCAGGCCGTCGAAAGGCAGATCGGCTGCGTCCACGACGGCGCCGTCGATGCGCTGGCGGCCGAGCTCGGGATGCCGCGAGTCGACGTCGCCGGCACGGTCTCGTTCTACTCCTTCCTGACCGGCGAGCCCCGCGGCCGCGTCGTCATTCGGCTCTGCGACGATGTCCCGGATCGGCTGCAGGGTGCCGAGCTGGTCGGCGCCGGTCTCGAAGAGGAGCTCGGCATCCACTTCGGCGAGACCACCGCGGACGGCTGGTTCACTCTCGAGCGGGCCTCCTGCATCGGCATGTCGGACCAGGCTCCGGCGGCGTTGTTCAACGATGTCGTCGTTCCCAACCTGGGCCCAGGTGCGGCCCGCCGCCTGGTGCGCGACATCCGCAGCCATGCGGGTGAGCTCGATCTGCACCGCCTTCTGGTGCGCGAGTACGGCGACGGCCGGAACGCTCACGACTGCGTGCGAGCGGCGGTACGCAACAATCTGCGCCGCCCGGGAGCCGTCGTCTTCGCCGAGCGTGAGGCCGAGGCCGGACTGGCCAACGCCCTCGCGATGAGCCCGGCGGAGGTCATCCGGCAGGTGAAAACCGCCCGCCTGCGTGGCCGCGGCGGCGCCGGTTTCCCCACCGGACTCAAGTGGGAGTTCACGCGCGCCGCGTCCGCCGACCAGCGCTATCTGATCGCGAATGCCGACGAGGGCGAGCCCGGCACTTTCAAGGACAGGGTGATCCTGACCGAATGCCCGGAACTGCTGTTCGAAGGCATGACCGTCGCGGGCTACGCCATCGGTGCGAGCCAGGGCCTGCTCTATCTGCGTGGCGAGTACGCCTATCTGCGGGAGCTCCTCGAGAGCGTGCTCGCCACCCGCCGGGCCGCACGGCTGCTCGGCCGCGACATCCTCGGCAAGGCGGGCTTCGACTTCGACATCCGCATCCAGATGGGGGCGGGCGCCTACATCTGCGGCGAGGAGACGGCGCTCATCTCTTCGTGCGAGGGGCTGCGCGGCGAGCCGAGGAACCGCCCGCCGTTCCCCGCCCAGTCGGGCTACCTGGGCAAGCCCACCGCGGTCAACAACGTCGAGACGCTCTGCTGCGTGGCGCGGATTCTCGAGCTCGGCGCCGGCTGGTTCGCCGCGATCGGATCGAGCCGGAGCACGGGCACGAAGCTGCTCAGCGTCTCTGGCGATTGCGCGCGGCGCGGCGTCTACGAGGTGCCGCTCGGGACGAGTCTGGCGGAGGTGCTGGCGATGGCCGGCGCCGAGGCTCCGCTGGCGGTGCAGGTGGGTGGCCCGAGCGGCCAGATGGTCGGCGCCGGCGACTTCGAGCGCACCATCTGCTTCGACGACCTCGCGACCGGCGGAGCCCTGGTGGTGTTCGGTGCCGACCGCGATCCGCTCGCGATCGCTTCGCAGTACCTGGCCTTCTTTATTCACGAAAGCTGCGGATTCTGTACCCCCTGTCGGGTCGGCAACGTCCTGCTTCGCGAACGCCTCGACCGCATCCGCGCCGGCCGTGGCGAGGCGGACGATCTCGACTACCTGCGCACGCTCGCCGCCACGGTGAAGACCGCCAGCCGCTGCGGCCTCGGGCAGTGCTCGCCCAACCCGGTGCTGTCGACGTTGCGCAGCTTCCTGCCGCTCTACGAGGCCCGCCTCGCGGCGCCCGCCGACGGCCAGCGCAGCGCTTTCGATCTCGCTTCGCGGCTCGTTGTCGCGGAGAGACTCGCCGGCCGCGGGCCGGCCGTCGCCGCCCCTGCAGGAGAAACGCGATGACCGCTTCCTCGATCGCCCTGACCGTCGATGGCCGCACCATCGAGGCCCTGCCGGGCCAGACCATCCTCGAAGCGGCCGACGCCGCCGGCATCTACATTCCGCGGCTCTGCTGGATGAAGGGCCTGCTTCCCTCCGGCAGCTGCCGGATCTGTACGGTGCGCGTCCATGGTCGCCCGCAGGCCGCCTGCACGCAACCGGTGGCGCCGGGCATGGTGATCGAGAACGACACCACGGAGCTGCGCGACCTGCGTCGCGACCTCATCGAGATGCTGTTCGTGGAGGGAAACCACTTCTGCATGGTCTGCACGAAGAGCGGAAACTGCGAGCTGCAGGCGCTCGCCTATCGCTTCGGCATGACAGCGCCCAGGTATCCGCTGGCCTATCCGCGGCGCGAGCGCGACGCCTCACACACGGGGATCGTGCTGGATCGAGATCGTTGCATTCTGTGCGCCCGCTGCGCGCGCGCCTCGCGGGAGCTCGACGACAAGACGGTCTTCGGCTTCCTCGGCCGCGGGCCGGAGAAGCGTCTGGCGGTCAACGCGACCGGCGGGCTCGGGCAGACCGATGCGGCAACGGCCGATCGCGCCGTTGCCGCCTGTCCGACCGGCGCCCTGATGGCGAAGGCGGCGGGCTTCGCCCAGCCGGTCGGGCGGCGCCTCTTCGACCGCTCGCCGATCGGCTCCGCCGTCGAGCCGCCCGCCGGAGAAGGGTAAGGAGTCCATCATGGCGAAACCCAGGATCGCGACGGTGTCGCTCTGCGGTTGCTTCGGTTGTCACATGTCGCTGCTCGACATCGACGAGCGCATCCTCAAGCTGGTCGATCTCGTCGACTTCGACCGCTCGCCGATCCACGACATCAAGGAGCTCGCCAGCGGGGTGGATGTCGGCCTCGTCGAGGGAGGTTGCTGCAACGAAGAGAATGTGCGGGTCCTCCGCGAGTTCCGCAAGCGCTGCCGCGTCCTGGTCGCGGTCGGCGACTGCGCCCTTCACGGCGGGGTTCCGGCGTTGCGGAATACGGTGCCGCTCGCGGAGTGCCTGCGCGAGGCCTATGTCGACGGTCCGAGCGTCGACAATCCGGGGGGCCGGATTCCCGACGACCGGGAGCTGCCGCTGCTGCTCGACGCGGTGGTCCCCTGTCACGAGGTGGTTCGGATCGACCACTACCTGCCGGGCTGCCCGCCTTCCGCGGACACGCTCTGGGCGGCGCTCACGGCGCTGCTCGCCGGGCGCTCGCCGGAGCTGCCGTACGAGCTGATCAAGTTCGACTGAGCGGTGTGGGAGACGAGGATGAACCCGAACAGCAAACGCATCGTGATCGAGCCGCTGACCCGCGTCGAGGGGCACGGCAAGGTCACCATTCTTCTCGACGAGAACCTCCAGGTGGAGAGTGCCCGGCTGCACATCGTCGAGTTCAGAGGCTTCGAACGCTTCGTCCAGGGCCGCCCGATCCGGGAAGTGCCGGTGCTGGTGCAGCGGCTGTGCGGCATCTGCCCGGTCAGTCACCACCTCTGCGCCGCCAAGGCGGTCGACGGCATCCTCGGCATCGACCGGCTGACGCCGACCGGCGAGAAGATGCGCCGCCTGATGCACTACGGCCAGATCTTCCAGTCGCACGCGCTGCACTTCTTCTATCTCGCTGCTCCCGATCTGCTCTTCGGCTTCGAGGCTCCGGTCGAGAAGCGCAGCATCCTGGGGGTCATCGCCGAGCACCCGGATCTCGCTCTCCAGGGCGTGAAGATGCGCAAGTTCGGCCAGGAGGTCATCCGCGCGACCGCGGGCAAGAAGGTGCACGGTACCGGCGCGATTCCGGGTGGCATCAACAAGAGTCTCTCGCTGGCGGAGCGCGACGCGCTGCTCGCCGACCTCGATGCGATGCTGGTGTGGAGCCGCAAGGCGGTCGCTCTCGCCCGCGACTACACGCTGCGGGACTTCGAAGCGACGGCCAGCTTCGGCTCGTTCAAGTCCAATCACCTCGCGCTGGTGCGCGCCGACGGCGCGATGGATCTCTACGACGGCCGGCTGCGCGCCATCGATTCCAATGGAGTGAAACTCCTCGATCAGGTCGCCCCCGGAAGCTACCTCGAGGTGCTCGCCGAGGAGGTCCGGCCGTGGTCGTACATGAAGTTCCCCTACCTCAGGCATCTCGGCGCCGCCGACGGCTGGTTCCGGGTCGGGCCGCTCGCGCGCGTCAACGTCTGCGACTACATCGACACTCCCGAGGCCGAGCTCGCGCGGCGCGACTTCCTCGCGCTCTGCGGCGGCGGGCCGAGTAACGCGACGATGGCCTATCACTGGGCGCGGATGATCGAGCTCCTGCATGCGGCGGAGGTGATCGCGCGGCTGCTCGACGATCCGGATCTCCAGGGCGACGACCGGCTCGCGCCACCCGGCGCGCGGCGCGGGGAGTTCGTCGCCATGCTCGAGGCGCCGCGCGGGACGCTGACCCATCACTACCGGGTCGACGACGACGAACTGGTGACCATGGCGAACCTCATCGTCTCGACGACCTGCAACAACGAGGCGATGAACCGCGCCGTGCGCCGGATCGCCGAGGAGCGACTCTCCGGCCAGGCAGTCATCACCGAGGGTCTGCTCAACGACATCGAGGTCGGCATCCGCGCCTATGATCCGTGCCTCTCCTGCGCCACGCACGCGCTCGGGCAGATGCCGCTCGAGGTGACGCTGGAGGGGCCGGACGGCGTCGAGCTCGATCGC
>JBPOHI010000221.1:0-2937 GCA_052035735.1 Acidobacteriota bacterium | reverse complement strand
CGTACTGGGGGGGGGGGGGGCAGATCCCGTGCGGGCGCCAATTCGATAGAATGGGAGTCAACCCGCAGCACTCTCCAGGGAGTCGGCCATGAAGAGAACCGGTGTAACCATCGCCGCTTTGCTCGCTTTCTCGGGGAGCGCGACATTCGCCGCCAACGGCTTCAGCAAGAACGGCAATCCGGCGTCCGCGCCGTTCGGTCAGCAGTTGGTGCCCGAGAACGCCGTGACGATCAGCCAGAGCACCAGCACGACGGTCACGGTGGGAGCTTCGATCTCCTGCAATGGCGGCGCCCCTGGCTTCTTCCACACCGACAACTCCTATTACCGCGCGTTTACCCTCACAGCGTTCAATCCACCGCTGACGGACTTGCAGTTCATGGTTCAGTCCGTGACGATCGGCGTCGAGACCGCCAACGACGGCGGTGGGGTCGGGCAGCCGATCTCGGTCCTGATCTACGATTCGAGCGCCAATCCGCCGACCAACGCCACCCTCGGCTCGGCCCTCAGTACGGAGAACGTCACGGTGGTCGACCAGGTGCAGACGCTTCTGGCGGTGCCGCTCACGACCCAGCCCGTGCTGATCAACGCTTCGGATATTCTCGCGGTCGAGATCTTCACCCCGAACGGCCAAACTTCCGGCCACAGCTTTTTCATGGGCTCGAACGCAGGCGGCCAGTCCGGCCCCGGCTTCATCAAGTCGGCCCCCTGCGGCATCACCGACATCACCCATCTGGCGACGATCGGATTTCCGAACATGCACATGGTGATGCAGGTCTCGGGCAACAACCAGACGCCGGTCGAGCTCACGACCTTCTCGGTCGACTGACGCCCGGCGAGGACCAGGCTCTTGACGATGGGCGGCCAAGTGCCGCGACGCCGGAAGACGGGCGGCCAAGAGCCGCCCGTCGGCGTTTCGGGACCCCCGACTTGAAGCTCCACCCCCTCTCCGTGCTCCTCACTGGCGGCCTGATCGTCGCGGGCGTGGCACTGCCCGGCCAGCGGGGTGCTTGGGCCGCCGCTCCTGGGGTGCCCGCGGACTCGGCCGTCGGGCGCGCCCGCCAGGAGGTCCTGGTCGCTGCCGTCGGGAAGCGCTTCGTGTCGGACGCCGTGAGAGTCTCTGACGCCGAGGTCGAGGCGTTCTTCGAAGCCCATCGGGCGGAGTTCGCCGGCAGCGAGCGCATCGTTCTTCGCCATCTGTTTCGTCGGTTGTCGGTGCAGGCCCCGGCGAGCGCACGCGAGGCGGCTCGGGCCGAGCTCGAGGGTCTGCGACGGGAGATCTTGGCGGGCGCAGATCTCGCGACGCTCGCCAAGGCGCGCTCGGACTCGCAAAGCGCGCGTTTCGGCGGCCTGATCGCACCGCAGGCGCGTGGGCAACTGGAGTCGTCGATCGAGACCCGGGTCTGGCGACTGGAAGTCGGCGAGCTGTCGGAGGTCGTCGAGACGCCGATCGGGTTTCACATCTTCCGGCTCGAGCAACGGCTGCCGCCGCAGGACATCCCGGCCGACACGGCGCGCGCAGTGAGCCGGCAGAAGCTGACGCTGGCCGCCACGGCCGCGGCCCGCGAGCGGCTCTTCGAGGAGCTGCTGCGGGAGTCGGGTGCCTTCTGGGCGCCGCAGCTCTACCGGCGAGGGCTGCCGCCCGCCACGCGACTGTTCGAGCTCGGCGCGACCCGGTGGACCGCCGGAGACCTCGAGCGCTGGTGGACGGAGAGGACGTTCCGCGAGCGACGGACGACCTCGCCCCTCGCGCTGCTGCGCGAGCGGGCGGAGCGCGCTCTCTATCTGTTCAAGGCGGAGAAGGAACGGCTCGACGCCGACCCTGGGGTCGCGCTCGCGCTGGCTCAGGCGGAGGCCGCCGCGCGGCTCGAGGCGGCCGTGGCGGCGCGCGCCGCCGAGCGCCGGGCCCGGCTCGCGGAAAGCGACCTTCGCCCGCTGTTCGAGGCGCGACCGGGCCGCTTCGCGCTGCCCGCTCGCTACCGGTTGCGGATTCTCGTGCGTGCCTTCTCCCCGGAGCACAGCCCGAACCGGTATTTCGAGGAGCTCTCCGCGCTGGCGATCGAGATTCGCGGCGGTCGCCGCGACTTCGCCGATGCGGCGCGCGAGCTCTCGACCGATCCCAGCGCAGCGGAAGGGGGCGATCTCGGCTGGATCGACTTGCGGGATCTCGGCTGGTGGGCGGGCACGACCGTCTACGAACGCGTGCGCTCGCTCGCTCCCGGGGTGCTCACCGAGCCGCTCCTGGTGGAGGTCTACGATCCCGCCCAGCTCAAGGACCTCGCCCACGGCTACATGCTCGTGCGGGTGGAGGGGATCGAGCCGTCGCGCCAGCAAACGTTCGTCGAAGCGCGGGAAGAGGTCGCGGCGGCCTGGATCGAGGATCACCTCGCCGAACTCCGCCGCGAGGTCGAAGGGGCGAACGGCGCCCCGACGCTGCCTCAACCCTGAGCGGCGCTACTCCGTCGTCGTGAAGCTGAAGCTCACCGGCGCCGCGAGCTCGTTGCCGGCGGCGTCTTCGATCGACTCCTCCGACAGCGTGACGTGGAAGACCTCGTCGCGCGGCAGGTCCTCGTCCCCCTCCCAGACCAGCCACCAGCGATCGCCGTCGTAGCTCGTGTGGCCGGCGAGCAGGCCGCTCTTCTCGCCGAGGACGGTGATGCCGCCGTCCTTCAGGGTATGGCCATCGAGGGGGCCCGAAAGCGCGAAGGTGATGCGGACCCGGTCAGCGGCGACGCGCGCGCCGTCGGGGGGGAAGTGCGAGGTCACCACCGGCGTGCGCGCCGGCCCGGCCGCGACCCAGCCCCCCGGCGGGCCGTAGACCGGCGTCGTCGCGGCGTCGAGGGAGATCCAGAAGACCGCATCGAGGACGCCGGGCGGCGGCGGGATCAGAGGCAGCGTCGGTATCGGAGGCATGGGCAGATCGTGGGAGTCGAGAAAGAC
>JBPOHI010000078.1:0-11814 GCA_052035735.1 Acidobacteriota bacterium | reverse complement strand
GAGTTCCGCGCCGACACGGTACGCAACGTCGATGCCTGGTACGAGGCGTTCGCCATCGCGCCGGCTGGACGCCTCTACCTGGCGCCGGAGGCCCGCGTCCGCGTCTGGTGAGCGCCGCGCCGGGGAGTGCTAGCGTCTGCCCATGCTCCGGCCCGCTCGCACGACCACACTCGCCGCGTTCCTGCTGACCCTCCCCTTCGCTCCGGCGGTCGCTGCCGCCGGAGCGGCGGTCCCGTTCATCGCTGACGACTATCCGCAAGCACTCGCCCAGGCGCGAGCCCGGCATCTACCGATCTTTCTCGAGGCCTGGGCCCCCTGGTGCCACAGCTGCCGGTCGATGCAGGCCTACGTCTACACCGACGCCAAACTCGCGCCGTTCGCCGAGCGCTTCGTCTGGCTGGCGATCGACACCGAGAAACCGGGCAATGCGGCCACGGTAGCGAAGTTCCCGGTCGGCGCGTGGCCGTCGATGTACGTGATCGACCCGCAGACCGAGAGCGTCGCCTTCCGCTGGACCGGGAGCGCTACGATCGACCAGCTCGTGCGCTTTCTCGACGAGGCGCGAGCGGCGCTCGCCGGCGGCAAGGCCGCGGTGGCGCCGGCTCCCGCCAGCGGCAATCCGGTAGCCCTGGCCGAGGCCGACCGTCTCTATGGGGCCGCCGATTGGCCGGCCGCCGCGAACGCCTATGCCGCGGTGATCGCCGGTGCCCCGGCCCGCTGGGCGCCGCTGCCGCGGGTCGCCGATGCCTACCTGTTCGCGCTGCAGCAGGCCGGCCGCACGGCCGACTGCGCGCGCGCGGCGCGCGAGCTGCTGCCGCGGATCGCCGGCACACCCTCGACGGCCTCGGTCGCCTCGGTCGGCCTCGACTGCGCCGTCGGACTCGACGCCGACGCCGCGGGACGCGCGGCCGCGATCGCCGAGCTCGAGCGCGCGGCGCAGACGGCGCTCGCCGACCCGGCGTTGGGGCTCGCCGCCGACGACCGCTCGGGGCTCTACATCTCGCTGCTCGGCGCGCGCGAGGATGCCGGTGACGAGAGCGGCAAGCAGCGCCTCTCGGGCGAGTGGATCGCGCTGCTCGAGACCGCGGCGGCTGGGGCTCCGACGCCAGCGGCGCGCGCCGTCTTCGACTCGCATCGACTCTCGGCGTACCTCGAGGCCGGCGAGCCGCAGCGCGCCGTCCCGATGCTCGAAGCCTCGGCGCGCGATTTTCCCACCGACTACAACCCGCCGGCCCGCCTCGCGACGGCCTATCGCGCGCTGAAGGACTTCCCGCGCGCTCTCGCCGCCTCGGATCGCGCCCTGGCCCTGGCCTACGGCCCGCGCCGCCTCGGTATCCTGCGCACGCGGGCGAAGATCCAGGACGAAGGCGGCGACCGGCCCGCAGCGCGCGCCACGCTCGAGAAGGCGCTGGCGGAGGCGCAGGCACTGCCTCCCGGTCAGGTCTCGGAGCGCACGCTCAAGGCCCTGCGCGCCGAGCTCGACGGTCTCGCCACTCCGGCGGCTGGGCGGTAGCGAGCTCCCGCGACCGGCGTGCGCTGGCTTCCGCCGAGGAATTCCTCAGCGCGCCGGCGTGGGCACGCTCGACTCGAACCAGTCGTACTCCCAGCGCCACGGCAGTCGCGTCGGGCCGAGGACGAGCCGCGCAACTTCCGGGAAGATGCGCTCGGCGCGAACGTCGTTCGCCATCATGACGACGCAGTCTCGTCTCGCTTCGAGACAGACGACCATGTTGCCGGTCCAGTCGTTGTGCCCGCCCTTGAACCAGGCAGGCCCCGAACTGTCCGCGAAAACGACGACGCCGAGCGCGGCGGAAAGCCCGACCTGGGCATTGCGGGCATCGCTCCAAGGCAGCAAAGTCGGGAACTGGTGTTGCGAGGTGATTGCCAGCCCGGGACGAATCCTCTCCGCACGCGACGCCGCGCTCAACCCCTCGCCGCGGACGATCCCGGCCCAGAGCTTCGCCTGGTCGGCGATCGTCGTGTCCATCGAGCCCGCGGCGCTGACGCTGCTGCGCTCGTCGTGCGGCTCCATGGTGCCATCGACACCGTAGCCGTCCGCCAGATTCCCGGCGAATGCCGGGCGCCAGGTCATGCTCGTGCTCGACATTGCGAAACGATCGAACACGCGCCGCTGCATCTCCAGGCCGACGTCCAGCCCGAGCCCCTGCTCGAGCACCAGCTGCAGGATGTAGAAGCCCTCGCCGGAGTAGCCGTAGCGGGTGCCGGGCTCGAAGTGGAACTGCAGGCGGCCGTCTTCCTCCAGCCAGCGGAAGTTGGCCAGTCCTGAACTGTGGGTCAGGAGAATCCGCGGTGTGAGCGCCTTCCAGCGGTCGTCGCCCGCGATCTCGGCGTAGTCCTCGTACTCTGGCAGCGGGCGCGGCAGAAGGTCGGCGATCAAGCTGTCGAGAGAGAGTCGCCCCTCGTCGACCAGTTGCAGGACCATGTATCCGAAGGCGGCTTTGGTCAGCGAGGCGCCGTAGAGGACCGTTTCCGGAGTCAGGGGCAGCCGTCGCTCGAGATTCCGGTAGCCGAAGGTCTCGACCTGGGCGACCTCGCCCGCGCGGACGACGGCGAGGGCCAGCCCGACGACCTGGTGCTCCGACATGAGGCGCCGGATCTCGACGTCCAAAGATGCGCCCGCTGATGCCGGGCGCTTCGGCTGCGTGCCGGCGCAACCTGCAGCAAGCGAAGCCATCAGCAGCAGCCAACCGATTCTCATGGTGTTCCTCTCCCCGTTCGCAACGGGCACTCTGCCTACGGCTACTTCGTGAGGTCGGGGGAGGTTACCAAGATCCGCAGCGAGCGCGGCAGCAGCTCGAGCTCCGAGGTCTCGGCGGCGAACTGCGGCCGGTCCGGCGACCCGGCACTGGGGTCGTGGCCTGCGGTGGCGCTGTCGAACGCCAACGTCCAGGGCGCGCCGCCGGCGGCGCGCGGCAGCGGAAATCGCGCGGCGGCCGAACCTGGGTTGAGCGCCACGAGCAGCGTTCTGCCTCCCGCCGCCTCGCGCGTCACGAGGAGCGCGGGGAGCGGGGCGCCCATGCCACCCATGTCACCGGCACCGCCGGTGTCGCCGACGGGATGGAACGGCGCCACCTCCGCCCACTCGCCGAAGGACAGGCCGGCGAGCTCGCGCTTGAGCGCGATGAGCTGCCGCACGATCGCCCCGCGACCGTTCGGGTCGGCGCTCCAGTCGAGCCACGAGATCTCGTTGTCCTGGCACCAAGCGTTGTTGTTGCCGCCCTGGCTCCGGCCGAGTTCGTCGCCGGCTAAGAGCATCGGCGTGCCGCGGGTCAGGAAGAGGAGGGCGAGGAAGTTCGCCGTCTGGCGATGGCGCAGGGCGAGCATGGACGGATCGTCCGTCGGCCCTTCGACGCCCTGATTCGACGACAGGTTGAAACTCGCGCCGTCGCGATCCTCTTCGCCATTCTCGCGATTCGCCTTGCGCTCGTAGGCAACCAGGTCGGCGAGCGGAAAGCCGTCGTGGCAGGCGACGAAGTCGATCGCCGCGCCGCGCGGATGCGGGGCCGGGAAGAGATCCGGACTGCCCGCGAGACGCAGCTCTACGGTGCGCACCGCCACCGCGTCGCCGCGCACGAAGCGCCGCACGTCGTCGCGAAAGGCGCCGTTCCATTCCCGCCACGGCGGCGGGAAGCCGCCCGCCGGCGTGAAGCCGGTCACGTCCCACGGCTCGGCGATCAGCAGGCGACCGCCGAGCACCGGATCGGCGGCGATCTCCGCGACGAGCGGCGACGACGCGAGCTTCTCGCCCGCGAGACCGCGATAGAAGGCGGCGGCAAGATCGAAGCGGAAGCCGTCCACACCGATCTCCTCCGCCCAGAAGCGCAGCGAGTCGAGAATCATCCGGCGGACGATCGGGTGATTGGTGTTGACCGTGTTGCCGCAGCCGGTGACGTCGAACGGCTTGCCGGTCGTCGCATCGCGGAGGTAATACACCGACTCGGCCAGTCCGCGGAAGGAGCGCAGCGGGTCGCTCGCCCCCCCGCCGCCTTCGGCGGTGTGGTTGTAGACCACGTCGACGACGACCTCGAGCCCTGCGGCATGGAGCGCGTCGATCATCGTCATGAGCTCGGCCTGCGCCGCGCCCGGTTTCGTGTCAGCGGCGTAAGAGGCCTTCGGCGCGAAGAACGACACCGGCGAGTAGCCCCAGTAGTTGAGCAGGCGCTCGCCGGTCGCGGGATTCCTGCGGAAGTTCTCCGTCTCATCGAATTCGAGCAGCGGCAGGAGCTCGACCGTGGTGATGCCCAACGACTGGAGATAGGGGATCTTCTCGATCAGGCCGAGATAGGTCCCGGGATGCGCGACGCCCGAGGACGGGTGGCGGGTGAAACCGCGCAGGTGGAGCTCGTAGATCACCCGCTCGGAATCGGCCACGCGCGGGCGCGGCGGGCGCCCTTCGCCCGGCGCGAACGCCGTTACCGGCTGGAAGAAACTGCGGTAGGGGCGGAACTTCCCGCCCGCGGCCTCCCAGGAGCGGTCGCCCCACGCTTCGCCGCCGGTCAGGGCCCGAGCATAGGGATCGAGCAACTCCGGCCCGCCATCGAGGCGATAGACATACTCGAAGGCGGCCGGCAGACCTGCGACCTCCCTTTGCCAGCAGCCTTTCGCCTCGCCGGCAGCCCCGCAAGGCTCGAGCGCGAAAAGCTCAGTAAAGGGAGTGTGCGATTGCGCAAGGTTGACGGCGAGCTCGACTCGTTTCGCGTTCGGCGCGAACAGGGTGAAGCGATGGCCGGTGGCCGTCTTCTGGACGCCGAGCTGGTCGAGAACGTTCCGGTCGCCAACCCCCGCCGCCGCGGCAGCGGCGGCCGAGGTCCGATCGCCGGGCTGCTCGGCGGGGAGGCTCGTTCGCGGCTTGGTCAGGAGACCGTGCCGTCCTCGTGGACGGTCCACAGGTCGCCGCTGCGGAGCAGCTTGTCGAGCGAGCCGGCGCCCTTGCGTTCGGTCTCACGTTCGATCTGGCCGACGACGGCGGACTCGAAGGAGGGCAGATCGACGCGCCGCAGGACGCCCAGCGGCGTCGGGAAGCTGGGCGGGCCCATCTGGGCGATCATGAAGGCGATCGCCGGGTTCAGCCGCGTCTCGTCCCAGACCAGGCAGTCGTCAGCGCTGAATCCCGCGGTGAGGTCGATCACTTCGAGCTCGGTACCGTTGAGGCGAATCCCCTTGGTCTTGCCCTTGCCGAAGACCAGGGGCTTGCCCTGCTCGAGATAGACCGCCGAGTCGTCGCGCGACTCCTTGTCCGTGATCGGTGCGAACGCCTTGTCGTTGAAGATGTTGCAGTTCTGGTAGATCTCGACGAAGGCGGTGCCCTTGTGCGCCGCGGCGGCCTTCAGCGTCTCCTTGAGGTGGGCCTGGAAGATGTCCACCGAGCGCGCGACGAAGGTGGCGCCGGAGCCGATGGCGACCGACAGGGCGTTGAACGGATAGTCGATCGAGCCGTAGGGCGTCGACTTGGTGCGCTTCCCCACTTCGGAGGTCGGCGAGTACTGCCCCTTGGTCAGGCCGTAGATCCGGTTGTTGAACATCATGATCTTCACGCCGACATTGCGCCGCAGCGTGTGGATCAGGTGGTTGCCGCCGATCGACAGCGCGTCGCCGTCGCCGGTCGCGATCCAGACCTCGAGGTCGGGGCGCGAGATCTTGAGCCCCGTGGCGACCGCGGGCGCGCGGCCGTGGATGGTGTGGAAGCCGTAGGTGTTCATGTAGTACGGGAAGCGCGACGAGCAGCCGATCCCCGACACCACCACGAAGCGCTCCTTCGGAATTCCCAACTCCGGAAAGACCGCCTGCACCGCCGACAAGATCGCGTAGTCCCCACACCCCGGGCACCAGCGCACCTCCTGATCGGTCTGAAAATCCTTCTTCGTCAGCGTCGGCGATGCAATCGTCATGAGGCGAGGACCTCCTGGATCTTGGCCAGGACTTCGAAGCGGTAGAACGGTTTCCCTTCGACCTTGTTGTAGCTGACGATGTCCTTCAGGTACTTGGCGCGCAGGAGCATCGCCAGCTGGCCGAGGTTCATCTCGGGGACGAGGACCTTCTCGAATCTGCTGAGGACGTCGCCGAGGTTCTTGGGGAACGGATTCAGGTGGTGCAGATGCGCGCGGCTGACTTTGGCGCCCTGTTTGCGCGCCAGATTGACCGCGCCGTGGATGGCGCCTTCGGTCGAGCCCCAGCCGAGCACCAGGAGCTTCCCCTCCGGCTCGCCGTCGACCACCAGGTCCGGAATCATGTCGGCGACGCGGGCGACCTTCTCGGCGCGCGTCCGCACCATGTGCTCGTGGTTCTGCGGGTCGTAGGAGATGTTGCCGGTGCCGTCCTGCTTCTCGATGCCGCCGATGCGATGCTCGAGCCCCGGTGTCCCGGGGATCGCCCACGGCCGCGCCAGCGTCTTCGCGTCGCGCTCGTAGGGCAGGAAGTTCTCGGTGCGGGTGTGGAACTCGACGCCGAAGTCCTCGAGGTCGGCCGTCTCCGGCAGACGCCAGGGCTCCGACCCATTGGCGATGTAGCCGTCGGACAGCAGCACCACCGGCGTCATGTGGCGGATGGCGATCCTGCAGGCCTCCATGGCACGGACGAAGCAGTCCGCCGGCGACGACGCCGCGATCACCGGCAGCGGCGATTCGTTGTTGCGACCGAACATCGCCTGCAGCAGATCCGCCTGCTCGGTCTTCGTCGGCAACCCGGTCGACGGGCCGCCGCGCTGCACGTCGATGACCACCAGCGGCAACTCGACCATCACCGCCAGGTTCATCGCTTCGCTCTTGAGCGCCAGACCCGGACCCGACGTCGAGGTGATCGCCAGCGCGCCGCCGAAGGAAGCACCGATGGCCGCGCAGACCGCGGCGATCTCGTCTTCGGCCTGGAACGTCGTGACGCCGAAGTTCTTGAACATCGCGAGCTCGTGCAGCAGGTCCGAGGCCGGGGTGATCGGATAGGCGCCGAGAAAGAGCGGCAGGCCGCACTTCCTCGAAGCGGCGACGAAGCCCAGGGCCATCGCCGTGCCGCCGGTGATGTTGCGATAGACCCCGGCCGGGAGCTTTGCCGGCTCGATCTCGTAGCGGGTGTGGAAGAGCTCGGTGATGTCGCAGTAGTTGAAGCCCGCCTTCATCACCTGGATGTTGGCCGCCGCGAGCTGCGGCTTGGCGGCGAACTTCTTCTCCAGCCACTGGATCGTCCCCTCGATCGGGCGGCTGAACATCCAGTACGCCATGCCGAGGGCGAAGAAGTTCTTGCAGCGCTCCTGCGACTTGGCGTCGAGGCCGCTGTCCTCGAGCGCCCGCCGGGTGAGCGTCGTGAGCTCGACCTTGAAGACTCTGTACTTCGCGAGGCTGTCGTCTTCGAGCGGATTGCTGTCGAAGCCGGCCTTCTTCAGGTTGCGCTCGTCGAACTCGTCGAGATTGACGATCAGCGCGCCATTGGGCTTCAGGTCCTTGAGATTGACCTTGAGCGCCGCCGGGTTCATCGCCACCAGCACGTCCGGCGCGTCGCCGGGAGTGTGGATGTCGTAATCGGCGATGCGCACCTGGAAGGCCGACACGCCGGCGAGCGTCCCCTGGGGGGCACGGATCTCGGCCGGAAAGTCGGGGAAGGTCGCGAGGTCGTTGCCGAGCAGCGCCGACGTGTTGGTGAACTGCGAGCCGGTGAGCTGCATGCCGTCGCCGGAGTCTCCGGCGAACCGGATGACCACGTCGTCGAGCTTTTCGTGCGCTACGGCGCGGCTGGAGGCCGCTTGGGAGTCAGATCCGGAACCGGCCTGGGAGTCGAGGATGGGAAGCGCCATGGGGCGGGAATTCTAGCATCCGCCTCGCGCCGGAGCGTCTCAGGCAGGCTCTGGTTCCCGCCCGACGAGCAGGCCCGCAGCGGCCGCGCAGGGGAGCAGCACCGTCACCCCGAGGACCATGAACCAGTCCGGATGCGGCACCATGCGGAACTGGACCACGGCCAGGGCCGTCTGCACGCCTCCGACCGCCAGTGCGTGCAGAACGCGGCGGCGCTCGGCGAGGAGCGCCGCCGAGAGCCCGCCGATGAAGGCCCCCGCAGCCCCCGCCGCGAGCAGGGCGAGAAACATTCCGGTCGGCGCCGCGGCCAGGAAGGCCCTCCAGGCCTCGCCCGTCGCATCGAGCTCGAGCCCGGCCGGAGGGGGATAGAGCGCGCTTCCGACCCGGCCGGCGAGACCCGTCGTGATCCGTCCCAAGAGGACGCCGACGATGACTGTGATGAGGCTCCGCATCATGCTCGAGTTCTCCCTCGACTGCCGAAGCAGTCTAGCCTCCTGGCAGCGCGGCGGCCGAGAGCAGCTCGAGCAGCGGCTCGCGCACGGTCTCCGGTCGCTGCCAGAGAATGAAGTGGTTCTCGCCCGCATAGCGATCGATGCGCACGCCGGCGCCGGCAAGACGCCGCTCGGCGAAGTCGGCATTGGCGGGCGGGACCAGGTCGTCGTCGAGCCCCTGCACCACGATCGTCGGGCATCGCACCTCGGCCCAACGCGGCAACATCGCTTCGAGCTCTTGCCGGAGCGGCCAGAGCTCGCGGTTCGAGATCGTCCAGTCGACCGGCAGGAACCACTGCACGACCCGTGTCGCCCCGGCGACGTTGTACCAGCGGTGGCGCTCCTCCTCAGGATCGATCGACGGCGCGACGAGCAGGAGGCCGGCGACGAGGTCGGGCCGGTCCATCGCCAGGCGGGCGGCGATCGGCCCTCCCAGGCTGTGACCGACGACGATCGCCGGCGGCCCGGGCTCGGCTTCGAGCACGGCCGCGAGACTCGCCGCCTGTTCGGCGAGGGAGGGCACCGCCCGGCCGCGCTCCGAGCCGCCGAAGCCGAGCCGGTCGGCGGCGAGGAGGCGCGCCGCGGCGCGCAGCGTGGGGTCCCCGAGGGAGCCCTTCCAGCCGTCCCAGGTGCCTGGCGAGCCGTGGACGAAAAGCACCCGCGCTTCGACCGGCGAGGCCTGCCCGGCGGCGACGTAGTGCACCCGGCCCAGCGGCGTGCTTACGAAGGCGCTCGCCAGAAGGTGCGCGCGCATCTCCGGTGTGTCGATGGCGGGCTCGAACTGCGGCCCGAACATCGAGCAGCCGAGCGGCAGGGCAAAGACGACGACGGTGCCGGCGACGACCCGGCGCCAGCGGCTGCGGGGGGCGGAGCTTCCGGTCGGAGCAGTCATGGCGGCAGCGCGGCCGAGCCTACCAGTCCGGCGCGCGCCCGCGAATCGGCGCGCTTCCCGCCGCCTCGGCGCGGTTGGTTATAGTTCCACCGTGCGGATCCTGATCGTCGAGGACGAACATCGCCTGGGCGAACACGTCGCCAAGGGCCTGCGCGAGGAGGGCTTCGCCGCCGACCTCGCCCCGACCCGGGCGCGCGCACGAGCGCTCATGATCGAGAACCCCTACGATCTGGTGCTGCTCGACCTGATGCTCCCCGACGGCAGCGGCCTCTCGTTGTTGCGCGACTGGCGCCAAGAGGGGATCTCGACTCCCGTCCTCGCGCTCACCGCCCGCGACCTGCTGGCCGACAAGATCGCCGGGCTCGACGCCGGCGCCGACGACTACCTGACCAAGCCGTTCGCCTTCGAGGAGCTGCTGGCGCGCATCCGCGCCCTGCTCCGCCGCCGCGCCATCGAGCCGGTGAGCCTCCTCACCCTGGGCGACCTCACGCTCGACCGGACGGCGCGGCGCGTCTCCCGCGGCGGCCGCGAGCTCGAGTTGACGCCGAAGGAGTTCGCCCTGCTCGAGCACTTCCTGCTCCACCCCGGCGCCACGCTCACCCGGGCGGAGATCGCCGAGCACGTCTGGGACGAGCGCTACGAGGCGAAGAGCAACGTCATCGACGTCATGGTAGCGCGCCTCCGGCGCAAGCTCGAGGCCGACGGTGCCGGACGTATCCTCCACGCCGTCCCCGGCATGGGCTACGCGCTGCGCTCCAGCGAACGCGGCGAGAGCGGCAGTTGAACGGCGCCCTTTTCCGGCGCTCGCGCTCGCTCAAGGTGGTGTTCGGCTGGTGGTTCGCCGCCACCCTGCTGACGCTCTACGGCGTGACTGCCGCGGCGGTCTACCTCCACACCCGCACGAGCACCCAGCGCGACATTCAGCAGGTCGTGAAGTCCGAGGCCGAGACCGTCGCCTCGTACATCGGCTCGACGGGCCGCCTCGACCCACCCGAGCTCGCCGAACCGGAGCGCTCCCCTTTCACGATCTGGATCCGCATCGTCGGTGACGGGAAGGTCCTCGCTGCGACACCTGGAGTTCCTGAACTGCCCATCCTGCCGCACTTGCGCTCCGCGGACAGCTCGACGACCTCCAGGTGGTTGCGCGGCGAAGACAGCCTGCTCGTCGTGCAGCACGATGTCGGTGGGCAAAGGCCGGATCTCCTGGTCGAAGCCGTCGGGAGAGTCGGCCCGGCCCTGGAGGCACAGCGTCGCGTCCGCAACGGCCTCCTCCTCGGCGGGTTGATCGTCATCCCGATCGCCGCCTTCGGCGGACGCCTGCTCGCTGCGCGGGCGATGCGGCCGGTCGACAGCCTGGTCAACGCGATCCGCCGCCTCGACTCCGAGCGCCTCGGCGATCGCCTGGCCATCGCAGGGCCGACGGTCGACGAGGTCACCGTGCTGACCGGCGCCTTCAACGAGCTCCTCTCCCGCCTCGAAGCCAGCGTCCAGACGATGCGCCGCTTCACCGCCGACGCCTCGCACGAGATCCGCAACCCGCTCACCATCCTGCGCACCGGATTCGAGGTCGCACTGCGCCGCCCGCGCTCGGCCGAGGAGTACCAGTCGCTGCTGCGCAAGCACCTGCAGGAGATCGACCGCCTGCAGCGCGTGGTCGAGGGGCTGCTCGCTTTCGCCCGGCAGGAGCCGGGGCGCGAGACGCCAATCGTGCGCGAGCGCCTCGACCTGTCGCAGCTGGTCGTCGAATCGGCCACCTCGTTCGAGGAGGTGGCGGCCGAACGGCGGGTGGCGATCGCCTGCCGCATCGACTCCGGCATCGCCGTGCTCGGCGACGCCGGCCTCCTCCGCCTGATCGGCTTCAACCTGATCGACAACGCGCTCAAGCACAGTCCCGAAGGGGCCAGGATCGAGGTCTCGCTGGCGAGGCGGGGCGGCCACGCCTGCATGGTCGTGGCGGACAGCGGCCGCGGCGTTCCCGCAGCCGACCGCGAACGCATCTTCGATCGCTTCTTTCGCAATGAGCCGGCGAACACCCGCAGCGCCGTCGGCGGCCTCGGCCTCTCCGTCGTCAGATGGGTCGCCGAGACGCACGGCGGCAGCGTGCAACTGCTCGACCAGGGGGCGGGTGCCACTTTCGAGGTTCTGCTGCCGCTCGCCCCGCAGGAAGCGCTGCCGGCCACCGGCTGAGCGCAGGGGACCGGCCTCCTGCGCGGCGAAATCCCCGGCGACGGGGCTCGCCGGGTGAAGTCTCAGTGCGCGGCGGGGGCCGCGGGCCGCTTGCCGGTCGCGGCGCCCTGCCGGGCGGCGGCGACCAGATCGAATGCCTGGTTGCGCATGCTGGCGCGACGGCCGTCCTCTTCGAGGCTCGCGGGGCGGTAGCCCAAGCGGCCCTCGTCGACGGTGAACGGCTTCATCAGATCCGCCTTGCCGACGATCGACTGCTCGCGGTTGTAGAACGCCATGTCGTAGTTGTTCGACATGATGATCGCCTCTTCCGGGCAGGCATCGACGCAGTAGCCGCAGAAGACGCAGCGCAGCATGTCGATCTCGTAGACCACCGGGTACTTCTCGATGTTGACGTCCGGATGCTCGGCGGCCTCGATGTGGATGCACTCGGCCGGGCAGGCGGTCG
>JBPOHI010000073.1:0-11894 GCA_052035735.1 Acidobacteriota bacterium | reverse complement strand
GACCAGAGCTCGGAGCCGGTCGTCAGACCGTTGTCGGCCGAGAGGTAGATCTTGCCGTCATAGGCGACGAGCTCGTGGCCGATCGAATCGTTGGGGTCGGCGAAGTCGATGCTCAGGAGCTCGACCGACTCGCTGCCGCACCAGCGATAGAGGTCGCGACTCGGCGTGTCGACGCCGGCGGTGAAGTAGAGGGCGTTGGCGAACGGCAGGAAGCGATTGGCAAACGTCACCGAAGGTTGCAGCCGGGTCAGGCCGGTCGCCGAATAGCGCCAGAGATGCTGCGCGGCCTCCTCGTCCACGTGGCCGGCGACGAACAGCGCGCCGTCGTGGAAGGTGAGGCCGCCCTCGAGGTCGAGAGTCAGCGAGTCGGCGACCGGTGCGAGACCGGTCGGCTTGCGGAACAGTCTCCCCTGACCGTTCGTATCCGAGGCGGAAAAGTAGAGATCGCTGCCGACCGTGGTCCAGTCTTCCGGATTGGAGCCCAGCACGCCGGGTCGGAGGTCGGCGAGCAGCGTGGGCACGCCGGTGCCGTCGTAGACCCGTCCTTCGCTGCCGAGAGTATCGTCGAGGGCGTCGAAGTAGAGCGCTCCGTCGTGCACCGCGAAGCTCTCGGGGTCGGAGCCCCCCACTCCCGGCCGGATCTCGAACGTGGTCGGCGGAGTCAGGCCGTCCCAACAGGTCGGTTCCGAGCCGAGCGCAGACTCGCTGCTGAAGCACAGCAGGTCTCCGAAAGCGGTGAGAAACGTCGGCGAGCTCTGGCCTGGCGTCGTGAGGTCGAGGACTTCGAGCGGCGCCGCGACGCCGTCGTAGCGCCAGAGCTCGCGGTCCCCGGACGGACCACCGCGGAAGTAGAGGTCGCCGTCATAGATCGTCAACTCTTCCGGTAAGACGTTGCTCCCGGCGACGATCTCCGGGGGGGTCACGCCGTCATAGCGGTAGAGACTCGAGTTGCCGCTGCCCACGAAGCCGACGAAATAGAGCGCGCCGTTCCAGACGACAGAGTCGAGCGTGGGGACACCGTTCGCGGTTCCGGGACGCAGGTCGGTGAGGCGGGTGAAGAGATCCTGCGCAGGGAGAGGTGGGGCGAGGGTGAGAAGAAGGAGAAGGAGAGTACGCCGCGGGAAGTTCTGCATACTCTGCTATCCGACCTTCCGCGCCGGAAAGGGACACGCAGCCGCGTTTCGCGGCCGGCGTGTCCCCCGGACCTGCCTCTCAGCGCTTGGCGCGCAGACTGACGTCGCCGCTGCCGGTCGAGATCTCGGCGGTGCCGGTAGCCTTGCCGATTTCGGCCCTGACGTCGCCGTGCGAGCTGTGGGTAATGCGACTCGCCGGCAGATCGACAGTGATCTCGCCCGACCCGGTGGAGACCGCCATGCGCACCTGCGGCGCCGCCGTTGCCGGGCTGGCCTCGAGCGTGACGTCGCCGCTGCCGGTGTCGATCGCGATCTTGCTGACAGCGGAGAAGTCGCCGGAGAGACTGACGTCGCCGGAGCCGGTGTCGGCGAGGACACTGCCGCCCAGCGTCAGGCTGCGCCCGACGATGTCGCCCGACCCGGTATCGCAGTTGAGCGCCCCCGAAGAGTCGGCCATCTCGATGTCGCCGCTGCCGGTGTCGATGTCGATCTTCGCCGCCGCGACCTTCTCCAGGTAGACGTCGCCGGAACCGGTGTCGACCTGGACATCGCCCTGCTGTCGCGTGATGCGGACGTCGCCCGAGCCGGTGTCGACGGCGACCGCGCCGGCGCCGTCCGTCACCGCGACCGTGCCGGTCGAGATGTCGAGGCTCTGCGCGCCTCGCACACCGGCCGAGTCGATCTGGCCGATGCCGTCCCGGACCTTGATGCCGACCCCCGCCGGCAGCTCGACCCGGAAGTCGGCAAAGAGGGTGAGCGCGCCGCCGCCGGCCTGGCTCACCACCCGTACCTCGCGATCGGCGTACTTGAAGTTCGAGTTGCCGAGGTCGAGCCACTCGAGGAACCAGGGGAGTGACTCGTGCTGCGCCTGGCGCGGATAGCAGTACTTGCGGCTCTCGTCGAGCGGATAGACCGCCTTGACGATCCAGCGGTCGCCGATCTGCTCGGTGGCAAGCGACAGGAGCCCGGCGATGCGCTCGGCTTCGGCGGCGCTGCCGGCTTCCGCATGCACGGTCGCGGCGACCCGAACTTCGGAGCCGGTGGCGGCGGCGACGGTGACGTTGCCGGCCAGGTTGTGCAGCTCGACGGTCAGGTTCGGCCGCGCTGCAACCGTCCGATCGATCTGGCGCTGGGCGTCGGCGGCGAAGGCCGGAGCGATCGCCGCATGGGTGAGACCTGCGAAGATCAGGCCCAGGACAGCGCTGCTGCGGTGGGCTTGGCGAAGGTTGCTGGTTGCGGATGCGGACATGGCAGTCTCCTCGACGGGGTGGCCTACCGTCGGAACTACGGCTCCCCGGTTCGGAAGTTACAGTCGATTCGGTTATCCTCTACAGCCGTGAAGAGAACGCCCGTCCCGTTTCGCAAAGTCGTGCCGAGCCTGGTGACCGGGGCCGGCCTCGTCTTCGGGTTCCTGTCGATGCTGGCGGCCAACCAGGCCGACTACGACGGAGCCGTCTATCTGCTGGTCGCTGCTGTCTTCTGCGATCTCTTCGATGGCCAGCTGGCGCGCCGGTTGAAGGCCACCAGCCGCTTCGGACAGCAGTTCGACAGCCTGTCGGACGCCCTCTCCTTCGGCGCCGCGCCGGCGTTCCTGGTGTTCCAGGCGCTGCTTCGGCCGATCGGCCCGTGGGGCATTGCGGCGGCCCTGGTCTATGTCATGGCGGGCGTCCTGCGCCTCGCGAGATTCAATGTCACCGCCGACGCCCACACCAAGGACCGCCGGACGATGGGCGTACCGATTCCGGTCGGCGCCGGCTATGCGATGGCGGTGGCACTGATGCGCGACCATCTCACCTCGTGGGAGGCCGCCGGGATGCTCGTCCTGATGGCCCTGCTGATGGTCTCGAGGGTGCGCCTGCCGCAGATCCAGAAGAGCCCCGCGGTCAATTTCATGATCGTCGTCGGCATCGGCAACTACCTCGCGGTGGTCGCCTGGCCCTCCTGGACGACGGTCGTCTGGTGGAACGTCTGGAACGTCGTCATCCTCGCCACCGCCCGCATCGAAGAGCGCCGGCACCGCGGCGAAGAGGACGAAGCGCCCGAACCGCGTACCACCTAGCCCGAACGTCTCACCGGCCTGCGCTACCGCAGGAGTCCTCGACCGGCGTGCGACAATCTCCGATCATGAGCCCGGGGAGCCGTGGATCGTCGAGCGAGGAGGGGCGATTCCGCCTCCTGGCCGAGACCGGCGGCCGTCGCCTCGCCCGTCTGGTGCCGCCCGAGGGCGTCACCGTCGGCAGCTCGGAGCGCAACGATCTGCGTCTCGACGCCCACGGAGTCTCCCGCCAGCACGCTCGCTTCGTTCCTGCGGGAGAGGTGCTTTGGGTCGAGGACCGCGGCAGCAAGAACGGCCTCTGGCTGGGCGAGCGACGCATCGACCGGCAGGCGTTGACCCCCGGCGACCGGGTCCGGATGGGCGAGGCCTGGATCACCATCGAACGGGTGCCGGTCGACGACGCCGAAGTTGCGCTCGCCTGGCCGCGGCGCGCGGCGAACACCCTCGAGCCGAGCGCGGACGAGCCGACGACGTTGCTGCCGGGCGCCGGTTCGGCGTTCGAACTGCGGCCGCTCGCAACGCTCTTTCCGGGTCTCCGCCTGCCAGAGGAGTTCATCGTCGGGCCCTCGAGTCGCATGCTGCGGCTGCTCGGCGAGGTCGAGAGGGTCGCGGCAGCGCGTGCCCCGGTGTTGCTCCTCGGCGAGACCGGAACCGGCAAGGAGCTGCTGGCGAAGGCGATCCATGCGAGCTCGCCGCGCAGTGAGGGTGCGTTCGTCGCGGTCAACTGCGCGGCGCTACCTGCCGATCTCATTGAGGCCGAGTTGTTCGGCGTGGCGCGCGGTGCGGCGACTGGCGTGGTGGCGCGCGAAGGGGCGCTGCGCCGCGCCCACGGCGGCACCTTCCTGCTCGACGAGGTCGGTGAGCTTCCCCTGGCTCTGCAGGCGAAGCTCCTGCGCCTGCTCGAGAGCGGCCTCCTCGCTCCGCTCGGTGGTTCCGAGAGCGCGCTCGATGTGCGCTTTGTCGCAGCGACCCATCGGGATCTGCGCGCCGAGGCGGAGAGCGGCCGCTTCCGCCCGGACCTCTACTATCGCCTGGCCGCTTTCACCCTCCACCTGCCGCCGCTACGGGAGCGCCGCGAGGACTTGCCGGCGTTGCTCGGCGCGCTCGTCGAACGCTTCTCCCGCGAGGCGGGGCGCGAGCCGGCGGGGCTCTCGCTGCGGTTGCTCGAGCGCATCTCCGCCTACAGCTGGCCGGGGAATCTGCGCGAGCTCGCGCACGAGGTGCGCCGTTGGGTCACCTTCGCCGCCGAAGGGGAGATTTTCGACTCGTCGCTACTTTCTCCGGAGATCCGCAGCGCCGTCGAAGCCTCACCTGCGATGCCGGCGCCCGACTCCCTCGTTCTCGAGGAGCGCGTGGCGGCGACCGAACGCGAGATCGTGGCGCGTGCTCTGGAAGTAGCCGGAGGCAATCAGAGTCGAGCGGCTCGCCTGCTCGGGATCTCGCGCAACGGTCTGGCGGCGAAGATGGTCCGCCACGGCCTCCTGCCGGGAGGCGAAGCCGGCAGCGGCGGCTCAGAAGCGGACGACGACCGACCCTGAGGCGAGCCGGCGACGGCGCGAGGCGTCGAAGCCCAGATCGACGCTGATCGAAGTCGGGCGCAGCCGGGCGCTTCCGGCGAGCGCGAACGGGCGGGTCCAGCCGACGCCCGCGGCGCCGTGAATCGAATCGTCGCCAGCGACGAATCGACCGGCCAGGCGCGGATTCTCCCCGACGTAGCGCACCTGGTGTTCGGTTTCTCCCCAGACGCCGGCTCGCAGCGCCAGGACGTCACCGCTGGCGCGCGGCCGGGCCCACTCCACGCCGGCGTGCAGCTCGTAACCGTCGTCGACCTCGAACAGCCGCATCGAGTCTTTGCCCGCGTTGTAGCCCTCGTCGGGGAGCGCGCCGGCGCCGACACAACAGCCGAGCGGTTCGCCGCCGGCGAAGCGGATGTCCTTGAGGACGTTGGCCCGCGGCGCGAGCTCCGAAGAGCGCACGCGCTTGAACTCGGTGGAGATCAACCAGTTCGTGCGCGGCTCGAAGACCCACCCTGCTCCCCAGGAATCCGGTACGCGGAACCGCCCGCTGCCGGTGCGTCGCCGGGCCTCGAGTTGCTCGGCCGGCTCCGCCGCGACGCCTTCGGCGACGGCTGCGGCGCCGAAAACGAAGCGATAGTCGAACGGGAAGTCGGGCCCCGGGCGGTAGATCCCGGCGATGCGGTGGCGACGATCGGAGCTCGACCAGAGGAAGCTCGCGGCGCCGCTCCAGGCGGTCGAGCTCCCGGACTGAAGATGGCGGTCGAACTCGTTTGCCGGCGCGTAGAGCGCAGGGGCGTCATCGAAGCGGGTCGTTCCACCGGCGTCCTGGGCGCGATAGCGATGGGTGACGGCGTCGAAGCGAAAACGGAAGGCCTGGGCGCTGGCGCCGATCCAGAACTGGTCCGAAAGGCGGTAGGCGCCCGAGACGCCGAGGTCCTCGATGACCAGATCGAGCTCGGCGGAGATCGGCGCCGCTCGGCGGCGCACCTCCTGCCCGGAGGCGCCGGGAGTGGAGAAGAAGAAGCCGGCACTGCTCTCGATCGTCGCCGCGAAGCGAGTCAGCTCGTGGCGGAAGACGGCGATGGCCCAGTCGCGGCGCGGATAGGAGACCGAGAAGAAGGCGACGCCGGCCCTGCGTGACGTCGTACTGCCCTCGCGGAGGTCGGGAAAGGCGTCGATGTTCGAGCCGTCGGCTGCCGTCGCGGCGGAGCCGGTCGGCGTGCCGGAGTAGCTCCCGCCGTCGACGTAGCGCGTCTCGAAGGCGGCGCTGCGCCCTTCGAGGGCGACCTCCGGTCGGTGGAGTTGCAGCAACCCGGCCGGATTCGCGTAGGCCGCGGTGGCGTCGTCGGCGAGGGCGAGGAAGGCGCCGCCGAGTCCGAGGCTGCGGGCGCCCGGGGGAGAGAAATCGAATTCGAGGCCGGCCCCGATCTCGTCGTTGGTTTGCGCCCCCAGCGGTGACCCGAGGCCGAGGGCGATGAGGAGAAGCAGAATGCTAGGCTGGGGCTTCTCCGACATGAGTCGATCGTCTCCGGGTTCCGTCGATCCAGCCCTCGGTTCGTCGGCGCTGCCGCCGGGGAGCCGGATCGGCGGACATTATCGTGTTCTCGACCGCCTCGGCCGTCCGGGCGGCTTCGGCCAGACCTACCGCGCGCTCGACGACCGGCTGCATCGCGAGGTCGCGATCAAGGAGTATTTTCCGCGCGAGCTGGTGAGCCGTTCCGGCGACGATCCGCTGGTGCGCCCGCTCGGGGCAGGGGAGAGCGGCCAGTTCGAGTTCGGCAAGCTCCGCTTCCTCGAAGAGGGCAGAACTCTCGCTCTCGTCAGTCATCCGCGGGTCGTACGGGTGCTCGAGCTCTTCGAGGAGAACCGCACCGCCTATCTCGTCATGGAGTACCACCGCGGCGCGACGTTGGCCGAGGCGGCGGCCCTGACCGGCGGGCGACTGGACGAAGCGGTCGTGCTCGCCCTCTTGCTGGAGATCCTCGACGGACTCGAAGCGGTGCACCGCCAGGGGGTGGTGCACTGCGACGTCAAACCGTCGAACATCTACCTCACCGAAGCAGGAGTGCCGCTGCTGCTCGACTTCGGCGCGGCTCGGCGCGACTTCGGCGAACGTACCGCGACTCTCGACGGGATCCTCTCGCCGGGTTACGCGCCGTTCGAGCTCTTCCAGGAGCGCGGCCGGCTCGGCGCCTGGACGGACGTCTACGGCCTCGCCGCGACCGCCGTTTCGCTACTCACCGGCGAGCGCCCGCCGAGCGCGGCGGATCGGATCGCCTCCGATCCCCTCAGCAACGATGGCGCGCTCGTCAGGCGTCTGCCGGAGAGCCTTCGGCAGCCGCTCGTCGCGGCCCTCGCTCTGCGACCCGAGGAGCGCACACCGAGCGCAGAGCGGTTCCGGGCCGAGATCCTCGCCGCCCGGACGGGCGTGCCCGCGGAGCGCGAACGGCTCGCCGATCTCGCGCGACGCGCCCGCGCCGCGGCCGCCGCCGAAGACGGGGCCGCGACCGGGAGCTCGACCACGACCCTCTCGCGGCCCTCGGCGCGCCGCCGCTCGCGCACGCGGGCCCTGGTGACCGGAGCGCTGGTGGCGATGGCGGTCGCCGCAGCGATCTACTGGACCGCACGCCTGCAGAGTGGCGGCGACGACCGCGGGCCGACGACGCCCGCGTCGTCGCCAGGGGCAGGCCAGCAGGTGCCCGCCTCCGCCGCCGGGGTCGAGAGGCCCATCGCCGGCGATGTCGTGTTCGCCGTGGTCCCCTTCGGCGAGCTCGTCGAGTTGCGCGACGCCTCCGGGAAGGCGGCCGTCGACGCAGGCTCCCTGCCCCTGCCGGCGCGCCTGCGCTTGCCGCCGGGCGAATGGAATGCCCGCGTGCGCTATCCGGTGACGGGCGAGGTCGCCCAACTTTCGTTCCGGCTCGCGGCGGGAGAGCCGCTGCGCGTCGAGCATCGCTTCGCGCACCTGGATGCGCGTAGGTACTTCGAGGTCACCGGGTGGTAACGCTTCGGCTCGCCGCTCTCGTCTGCGCTCTCCTGGCGGGCCCTGCGGCCGCCGCCGTGGCGCCAAAGCCCGCGGCGGTGAGGTCCTACGAACGTGGCGCCCGCGAGCTCGAGTTCGCCCGCTACAGCGAAGCGGCGACGGCGCTCGAGGCGGCGATCGCGCTCGATCCGATCGAGAGTCCGCAGCCGGTGGCGCGCCCTTCCGGAATGAACTTCGAACCCTACCTGCCGCATCTGGCCCTCGGCATCGTGCGCTGCGAAAGCGGCGATCTTTCTGCAGCCCTGGCCAGCTGGGCCGAGTCGGACCGACAGGGCGCTGCGCTTTCCGCTCGCGGTGCGGCGCGCCTGCTGCAGCGGCGCGAAGAGTGTCGCGGTCGCCGCGGCGAGAGCCTGCTCGTGGCTCAGCACGCGCGGGAGGCTGCGAGCGCACCCGCCACCGATACCGAACAGGGCGCGCCAGCGCCGGCCGAGAGCCGGCAGCCGGAGCAGCTGGCGCTCGCCGCGACACCCCCCGCTCCCGAACCGGTCGAACAGCGAGAACCGCCCGCAGCAGCAGCGCCGCCGGCGGTCGTCGCCGCACCGCCGGAGGCGCTCCTGCGGGCCGCCCAGGAGCTCTTCGAGGGCCGGCCCGCCGCGGCCTACGCAATTCTCGAGCGCTTCTCCTCCGAGCGCTCCCGGGCGCGAGGGCAGGCCCACCTGCTGCGCGCCGCCGCCTGTTTCGAACTGGCGCGCATCGCTCCGGATTCGACGGTCGACTGGCTCGCCCGTGCCCGGGCCGATCGTCTCGCGGCGATCGCTGCTGACCCCGCCCTGGTTCCAGACCGGCGCTACTTCGCGCCCGGATTCGTCGCGTTCTTCGTCGACGGTTCGGATCCGAAGCCGCTGCCGCATCTGCTCGAACACTGAGCAGACCTGCTCGCCGGCCGCGCACCCTGCGCCTCCCGTAGCGCCTTGCGCGAACTGCTCGCGCAGCTCGACGGCCGCTCCCGCTTGACAATTTCGCCGCCGGAGTCTTCCGCTTCCCTCTTGGCCCCGACCTTGCTCTGGAGGGAGTCGCGACCGGCAGCATTCTGTCGATGAGCGGCAGGGAGGCGGCCGGGCGCACAATAGACAAGGGGAAGCGATGCGCAAGGCAGCCGGAGTGACCTTTGCAATCCTCGCAGGCCTGTGGCCCGCTGCGGCGCCGGGAATCTCGGCTCCGCGACTCGTCGCCGACCTGGCCACCGTGCCGTCGCCGCGAGCAGGCTCGGCGCCAGCGGAGTTCGTCCGCATCGGATCGCATGTGCTGTTCACCGCTCAGCCCGACGACCACGCGCGAAGGCTCTTCCGGACGGACGGAACTGCTGCCGGAACGGAGGAGATCGCGGCCGCCTGCGCTCCCCTGACAGTGGGAGGCTTCGCGCTGCGCTTCGCCACGAGTTCGGCGGCCTACTACTCGGTGCAGTGCGGCAACTCGGGCCAAGCCCTCTGGGTGAGCGACGGGACGATCTCCGGAACGCGCGAGCTGCTCGGCTTCGGGAGTTACCACGGCCCTGGCGCTGCCCTCGGAGGCAGCGCGGCCGTCGACGACGGGGCTGCCGTCTTCTTCCTTCAGGGGGGCAACTACGACGTTCCGCTCGAGCTCTGGCGCTCCGACGGAACCCGCCAAGGTACCGAGCGCCTGGCGAGCCTCAGCAACAGCTACAACGCCTCCGGCGGCCTGCATCGGCGATCTGCAGGAGATCTCCTGATGCTGGTTGCGGAGAACTTCGGCCCGATCACGGTCTGGAAATCGAACGGCTCTTCGGCAGGGACGCTGCGGGTGCGGACCCTCGAGTTCCCGGACCAGTATGCCAACTTGCGCTCGTTCTCCTCGACGGCGACCGGAATCGCGTTCACGGTGTCGATCTGGTCGCCGTCGCGCGTCGAGCTCTGGTACTCCGATGG
The DNA here is from genome assembly GCA_052035735.1 of Acidobacteriota bacterium. GTDB lineage: Bacteria > Acidobacteriota > Thermoanaerobaculia > Multivoradales > JAGPDF01 > JAGPDF01. The sequence continues at coordinate 2,262 of JBPOHI010000073.1, read as the reverse complement.
CACTCTCGATGGCACGGTGCTGGGCGCGGAGTTGCCGTTCGATGCGCCTGATTCACTGGTCGCGCACGCCGGCGCGGTCTTCTTCCTCGTCGAAGCGGAGGGGGTGAGCTGGATCTGGCGCGGCGACGGAAGCGCCGCCTCCACGCGCGCCCTCGCGCCGCTGGGCTCGATGCAGGTCCGCTCGGATTCGTTCGAGTTTCTCGGCGACTGGCTCTACTTCGTCGGCTGCGACGAGGAGCGGACCTCCTGTGAGCTGCGGCGCGCGCCGCTCGGCGGCGGAGCGCCTGAGAGGGTCGCAGAGGTGTGCCACGCCGACTACTGTGACGAGTGGGGCGCGGAGCTCTGGGTCCGCGGGGTTGCCGGTAGGCTGCTCTTCACCCGCGAGAGCGATGCCGGAGTCACCGTCTGGGCAAGCGCAACGGACGGCAGCCACCCGACCGAGCTCGCGCCGTTTTGCCTTCCGGATAGCTGCTTCGGTACCGAGGTCGGACCGATCGTGATGGCGGAGCGCGCTTTCTTCACCGCGAGCTCTGCCGGCAGAGAAACCCAGGAGCTCTGGTCGAGCGACGGCACCGCCGACGGAACCGTTCGCCTCGCCGGGCCGCTGCCGGTTCTGAACTGGTTCGAGACGCGGACCGCGCCGTTCCCGCTGGCGGAGCTCCCGGCGGAAGGAGGCTGGATCTTCGCTGCCGGCGACACGCAGCACGGCCTCGAGCTCTGGCGCGCCCGGCCGCAGGCCGACGCGGGTGCGCTCGTCGCGGACCTGCGCCTCGATCGGCCGGGGCTCTTCAACCCCGAGCCGGTCGGGACGGTGGACTCGACCTTCGTCTTCGCCTTGATGAGCGACGACGGCAGCACGCGGACGCTCTATCGCCACACGCTCGGAGAGGACGGCGTCGAGCCGTTCCTGACCGTGCCGGTGCGCCGCGGCCGCTACGGTTCGCGCAATCCTCCGCCGGCGCTGCGGCCGGCCGGTAACGCCTGGTTCTTCATCGAGAGCGACTTCGGCGACGAGAATCCGTTCGCCCGGCAGATCTGGCGCTACGACCCGGTGTCGCGCGACCTGCGGACCCTTTTTGTGGAGGATCCCCAGGAGACCGGTATCGGCGCGCGCGCCGACGATCTGGTGCCGTCCGGCGCCGATTTCCTCTTTCTCGGTTCGACGGATCCGGAGCTCCATCCGGCGATCTACCGCCTGCGGCCGCGGTCGGGCGCGATTTCGAAGCTCTTCGACCTGCCTGCCCAATGGGCGACCGCGGTCGGCGCCAGCGGGGGCTTCTGGTACCTGCTGGAGGACGGGCAGCGCCTCGTCGCCATCGATCTCTCTGGCCGTGAGCGCGGGCTGCTCGGCGATTTCCCCGGCGCCTATCTCGACCAGGCGGTCGCCCTCGACGAAGGGCTGCTGTTCTCAGTCGATTGGAGTTTTCTGGGCTCGGGCCTGGGAGTCGAGCTGCGCCAGGCCCACGGGGCGGAGCCCGGCACGCGTCTGCTGGGGGAGTGGTCGCCGTCCACCGGCGGCTGCGGATGGCACGTCGCCTTGCCCCCCGAGGGGAGCAGAAGCCCGGCGCTCTTCGCCGTGCAGACCTACTGCACGGCCGCCGCAAGCGAGCTCTGGGCGAGCGACGGCAGTCTCGAGCGCACTCGCAGCCTGCGCAGTTTTCCGGCGGACCACCTCGACTTCGCACCTGCGGCGAACCGCTCGCGCGGGACGATCCTCTTTCTCGCCTCTCACTACGACGAGGGCGCGGCCGTGAGCCGGTATGCGATCTGGAGGTCGGACGGCACGCCAGCGGGAACGCAGGAGGTCGCCGAGCTGCCGGCGGGGTCCTACTCGGGCACCTACGATTTCACGGCGGCGACGAGTGGCGCCGACGCCGTCTACTTCGCGTGGTCGGACGCCACGCATGGGCGCGAGCTCTGGCGGACCGACGGGACCTCCGCCGGTACCGGACTCGCGGCGGATATCGAACCGGGTCCGGCAGGCTCGTCGCCCGTGCAGCTCCGAACGGTGGGCGATCAGGTGATCTTCATCGCCGGCAAGGAAGCGACCGGAGTCGAGCTCTGGCAGGTCGACGGCGGCATCTTCCCGCCGGAGCCGGTCGCCGATCTCTACCCAGGCATCGAGAGCTCGGCGCCGTCGGTGCTGGCGGCGACCGAGGGCGGCCTTTTCTTCCTCGCCGACGACGGCGTCGTCGGGCGAGAACTGTGGGAGATCGACCGTCCGTCCGTGGCGCCGTGCGTCGCCGACGCGACGACGCTCTG
>JBPOHI010000255.1:0-14159 GCA_052035735.1 Acidobacteriota bacterium | reverse complement strand
TTCGGGTCCGTGCGGCGGTCGCAGCGAGCGTCACGTTCATGGGCGCAGTCGCTCTGTCGGCCTTGCCGCACGGAGCGGTCGCTTCGGCGCCGGGGATCTCCGTCGTTGCCGAGGGAGGCTCGGAGCGCTGGATCGTCGAGCTCGGTGGCGTGCTGGTCGCTGCCCTCTCGCCCGAAACAGCGGCGGGGGGCGACGGACTTCTGCTGCTGGTGAGGCCGCCGCGCAAGCCCGACGGGCCGCGCCGGCTCCTGCGCCTGCGGCTCGAGCCCGAGGCGAGCCTCGAGTTGCTGGCCGAGGGTCTCGACGGCTGGATCGAGTCGTTGGCAGCTACCGAGCTCGTAGCGGGCTCGGCTGCGGAGCTGATCGCTGGCGGTTCTGACCGCCTGGTCTCTCTGGGCCCGCTGTCCGATCTCGCAGCGCCGCTTGCGGTGCGAACGCTCTTCGAGGTTGAGGGCTTCGATCCGCGGGCGCTCGATCCGGGGTTGCTGAGACGAGGACTGGGGCGCCGATTCGCTGTCGTCGAGCCCGGCGCGTTGCGCCTTTGGGACGCCGCTGCCGGCGCCTGGACGCCGCCTGCGCGGCTACCGCTCGCGGTGGCGCGCACCGGCAGCGGATTGCGTCTTTCGAGCCCACCGGTCGTGGCGGTTCGATCCCCCTCGGGTGAGCTCTTTCTGGCCGGTCCGGAGGCCGTCGGCTCGACCCGGCTCAAGTGCCTGCGAATCGACGCGGCGACGCCAGGCGAGGCGCCGGAGGAGCTCTGGGCCGCCCTGCCCGGCCCGGAGAAAGTCTCGCAGAGCTGGCCGTTCGAGATCGACGGCGTGCCGGTGCTCGTCGTGCGGACGCAGGCTTCGGACGAGGTCAACCTCTTCGAGCGGCAGCGCTTGCGCGTCCTGCCTCTCGCCGCCGACCGCACGCGTGCCGGCGGCGCGCCGACGCTCGCCGTCGAGCTCGACAGCAAACGCTGGCACGAGACGGCGATCGCGCTCGGCGACGTCGACGGCGATGGCCACGACGACCTCCTCGCCGCTTTCCCCGAGGGCCTCTCGGGCTCCGACCTGGTCGTGCAATGGTGGCGGGGTGAGGGGCGCGGCCGATTCGAGAGCCGCGCCCATCGCAGCGACCTGAAGAAGGCTCCCGGCGGCTGGGCGCTCGTCGCCGCGCCCGAACCGGGGCTACTCCTGGTCGGCAACGGCAGGATGGAGTTGCGGGCGTTTTCGGCGGCCGGAAAAAGCGCGATCGCCGAGCGCGCCGGGCTCGCGGTACCGATTCCCGCCCTTCCGGTTGTTGCGGCGGCGAAGGCCGAGAAGAAAGTGACGATCGCAGTCGGCGGCGAGGGCGATCGCTCCAAGGTCGAGAACATCGATCCCGAAGCCCTGCCGCTCGGCGCCGTCGAGCTCGACGGTCGGCCCGGCGCGGAGTTGCTGGCCGTACAGGGCAGCGGCAACGGCAACGAGCGCCTGATCCTCTTGCGCACACGGTACGACGGACGGCCTTCCGCAGGAGGCTTTTCTGTCCCGGGCTTGGTGGAGGAGCGCTGATACGCTCGGATCTCAGCCGGGAACGGCTCGAAGCGAACGGAGGAGTCGCGCCATGAAGCAGCGAGAGACGTTGCGGAGCCCCGCATGAGGGGCCCGTCCCTGGCCCCTCGGTGGGCACCGGCACTCCTCCTGGCGGCGGCGCTGGCCGGAACCGCCGCGGGGCTCGTCGCACAGTCGTCGGGAGCGGCACCTCCGGCGTCCGTTCCGGTTGCGCCTGCGGCTGCGATGAAGCCCCCGGCGGTGCGCACGCTCTACCTCGTTCGCCACGGCGCTTACGACATCGACGATCCGCGCGACGAGGCCGTGGGGAGGGGGCTGCTGCCGCTCGGAGTGGCGCAGGCGCGGGTGACCGGCGACCGCCTGCGCGGGCTGCCGCACCCCATCGACTCGATATCGGCCAGCCCGCTCACCCGGGCGCGCGAGACGGCTGAGGTCATCGCCGCCGAGCTCGGCGGGGTCGGGCAGAACGCGCCGCGCCTCGCTCTCGATCCGGACCTCGCCGAGTGCACGCCGCCGACGCGCCGCGCCGACATCATGGCGCAAGAGAAGCGCGAGGACCTGTCCGCCTGCAGCGAGCAACTCGAGCGCCTGGCGCTGCGCCAGTTTGCACCGCTGCCTGCCGGCAGTGCCGACCGGCACGAGCTGGTTGTCGCGCACGGCAACGTCATTCGCTGGCTGGTGACGCGCGCGCTCGGCGTCGATGTCACCTCCTGGCTGGGCATGTCGATCGGGCACGCCAGCCTCACGACGATTGCCATCGATGCCAAAGGTGCCGTTCGGATTCTCGCCGTCGGCGATGTCGGCCATCTGCCACCCGGGCTGCAGACCGGCGCGTTCGGCCATCGCGAGAATTGGGATCTCGAGGCCCCGCCGGCGCCGACCGCCGCAGCCGGAGCGGCCTCGCCGATCGTCTTCCTGATCTCGTTCGACGGTTTCCGTTGGGACTACCCGGAGCTTCACGGCGCGCCGACCCTCCTCGCTCTGGCGCGCGAAGGGGTGCGCGCCGAGTCGCTCGCGCCGTCGTTCCCTTCGAAGACCTACCCCAATCACTACACGCTGGTGACCGGCCTGCGTCCCGAGCATCACGGCATCGTCGCCAACACGATGTGGGATCCGCAGTGGCAGACGACGTTCTCGCTTGCCGATCGTTCGGCGGTCGAAGACGGCCGTTGGTGGGAGGGGGAGCCGATCTGGGCCGGCGCCGAGAGGCAGGGGCTGGTGACCGCTTCGTCCTACTGGCCGGGTTCGGAGGCGGCGATCGGCGGTATCCGGCCGACGTACTGGGGGCGCTACGACGCGACGATCCCGGACGAGCAGCGGGTCGACCAAGCGCTCGCCTGGCTCGACATGCCCGTCGGCAAGCGGCCACGCCTGATCACGCTCTACTTCGCCGAACCGGATGGCTCCGGTCATGCGTCCGGGCCGGCGTCGCCCCAGGCCGCGGCGGCGGTGGCGCACGTCGATGCCATGCTGGCGCGCCTGCGGGCCGGCGTCACAGCGCGCGGTCTCGAAGGTGCGGTCGACTGGATCGTGGTCTCCGACCACGGCATGACGGATGTCAGTCCCGAAAAGACGATCGTGCTCGAGGACTACGTCGATATCGCCGCGGTCGCCATCGACGACCTGTCGGTCTTCGGCCTCCTGCGGCCTCGTCCGGGCACAGAGGACGCGATGCTGCGGTCGCTCACCGGCGTCCATCCTCATCTGCACGCCGCGCGCAAGAGCGCCATGCCCGAGCGCTTGCACTATCGCGCCCATCGGAGGATTCCGGAGATCGTCGTCTGGGCCGACGCCGGCTGGACGATCTATGCGACGCGCACGGCGCGCGCCGAGGCGATCGCCCGCCGCGACTTCGCGCGCGGCGCGCACGGCTACGACCCGGCCGAGCGCGACATGCACGGCGTCTTCGTCGCCGCCGGCCCGTCGTTCAAGAAGGGAATCACCACGCCGCCGCTCGACAACGTCGATGTCTACCCGCTGCTCGCCCGCCTGATCGGAATCTCCCCCGCCCCCAACGACGGCAACCCAGCGGCGACCGCTGCGATGCTGGTCGAACACATGCCATAGAGTGGAGCGAAAGCAGGAATCGTGGCCGAGCTCGCGCTCGCAGTTCGCCGTTCGAGTCTCCTCACCTTGCTGCTCGCCGTCGGCGCGCTCGCCGCCGCGCTGCCCGCCCTCCTCGAAGAACCTGCAGCGGAACACCGCGCTCTGCGCGGTCTCGCCGCGCTGGTGATCACGTTCTTTGCTGCCCTCTTCCTCGCCGCCAGGTGGGGTAGCCGGGGCCCCCTCGCGCCGCAGGCGCATCTCCTCGAGCTCGCCAAGGTCGCCGCGACGGTCACCGCCCTCCTTCTACCGGCGCTGTCTGTTGGAATGACCACAGCTGAAGCGGAAGCCCTAGCGACACTCGCGCAGACGGCGATCGGCTGGAAACGCCCGATCGCAGCCCTGCTGCTCGGGTGCTGCCTGCTCGGCGCGACATATCTGATCGCTCGGCTGAAAAGTTCGGTAAAGGAGGAAAGGCTCGCAGGACAGGGCCTGGTCTGGTTGTCCGCGCTCGTTCTCATGGCCCTGATGGGCGTGAGTGCTTGGCGGCTCGCCGAGATTCCCACTTCGGCAGGGCTCGAAATGCTCGAGAAGAAGGCGTTGATGCTCGCGCTGCTGACGATCGGCGTCGCTGCCTGGTCGCCTGGAAACAGGGGCGGTCGTGGAATCGACCTGCGGATGGTCGCATGCGTCGCGGGCTTCCTTCTCGCCGGAGCACTCCTTCACTTCGGGACCTCTTCGTATCTCCGACCGAGACTGGATGACATCGACCGCGTCCTGGGCACTTCGGGCGACGCCAACGGGACGATCTTCGCAGCTTCGCTTCAGGGCCGACCGGATCTCTACGGACTGTTCTCCTTACAGGTTGCCTCCGGCACTCCGCGGCTCGAGGTCGTGCGACCGATCGGGACTTCGATCGACCAGATGATCGAGAAGGTCGTCCCGACATGGTTTGGCTCAGCCCGGCTCGAGCCTCAGCCGGATTTCGTTCGGATCTTTTCCGTGCCACGGGCGCCTCCCCTGGAGGAGAGTTTCGAGGTCCGATTTCGTTTGAACGGGTGGCCTCGGCTCGATCTTCCCTCCGGAATTCGCATCCACGACGTACCTTACGACTGGGCCGTCTCTCCATCGGGGAGCTTTGCTGTCGTCTCTACCTTTTCGACTTCCTTCGCCGCCGCTGCGATCTCCGGCCTGCCGCTACAGACTCGAGGGTCAGCCGCCGTTCGAGTGTGGAGTCGTTGGGCAGGACCTCGCACCCTCATCGAAGGGCTCCCCATGACGCCGCGTATCCTCGAGCTCACGGAGAGCTCCGTTCGATTGCTGGTGTTCGGACAGCCCTCTGGCCAGGGGAAGCGCGACACCAGGAATGGCATCGCCTGCTCTGCTCCCCCTGGTCCGGCGCAACTTGGGACGACGACTTGCGATCTGGCGCAGATGAAGTGCGAGCCCTGGAGAATGCGCGAGCCGAGCTTGGCAAGATCGCTGCAGGCAGGGGCACAGCTGCTGGTGGGGGGGATGGACTCGTGGTCCTTGCTGGACTCGAATTCACTCGAGACACTGGCGACACTCCCGCAATGTGAGGCTTGCATGGGCGGGTCGGACTTCGTTCACACCCTTCGCGATGGCCGGATCCTCCGCCTCTCGCTACTCGGCAGCATGCCGAACTGGGACTCCCGGCTCGCCGCCTACGACGCCGACGGCCGCGAAACGGCGGCGTCGTCGCTGGGCAACGTGCGCCTGACGCGGTTCGCCGGCGAGCTCGACGACGGCACGGTGGCGATCGCCTGGCGGGCCGACTACGGGTCTTTCTGGTTGCCTGCGCCGGTCTTCGGGTGGACCCTGGATTCGTGGAATCCGGCGACTGGGGAACGGCGCCGGCTGGCGGACGACATCGCGACCTTCCCCAGCTCGGAGAACGATGCCTCGATGATCTTCCTGGACCGCAACGGGCGGATGGTGGTGCCGGCGGTGGATGGAGTGCGCGTGTTGGCTCAGCTCGGCTATCCGCTGCCGGTGAATGGACGGTAGCCGCCGCTGCCGTTTTTCGATCACAAGGGGAATCAGAAGCCTGGGTCGGGCATCTGCGTTACACTTTTCTCGTGGGCGAAGCGATGAGTGGTTTGGGACTGAACGTCGATGCCGAGCGCCTGGCGGAAGTCTGCCGGCGCTGGGGGATTCGCGAGCTCGCGCTCTTCGGTTCGGCTTTGCGGGAAGATTTCGGGCCCGATAGCGACGTTGATCTGCTGGTCGATTTCGAACCGGGAACGATTCTTGGATTCAGAGTCTTCGAGCTGGAGCGAGAACTCTCGCACCTTTTCGGCGGAAGGCGGATCGATCTGGTACCGCGGAAGTTCCTGCATCCACGTCTGCGGCAACGCATCCTCGCCGAGGCCCAGACTCAGTATGCAGCATGACGACAGCGTCTACGTCGGCCAGATGTTCGACCTCGGACGCAAGATCGACGACCGTGCCCGGGCACTCGACCGCGCCGGTTTCGACGCGGACGAAGATGTCCGCTTGGCACTTACCCACCGGATCCAAACGCTGGGGGAAGCCGCCAGGCGCGTCTCGGCTGGCTATCAAGTGGCCCATCCGGAGATCCCCTGGTCCGAGATCATCGGCATGTGGCACAAGATCGTGCACGACTATCTGAGTGTCGACTTCGATCTGGTTTGGGATGTTTCGCACCATGAGATTCCCCGGCTGCTCTTGCAGCTGCGCCGGCTGGTGGGGGATACGCAGTCAGGCTGAGCCTCGAGAGCAGCTTGAGGTTTGTCGGCGCGGCGTCCCAGACTACCATTGCCTATGCTTACCCGAACGCTGAAGGTCGCTCTGGCCGTCGTCCTGTCGCTGGCTGCCGTCGTCCTCCTGTCGCGCAACGGCCGCCGCCTCGCGCTCGATCTGGCGGCCGGGCCGGCGGCAGTCGCGGCGGGCGCCGAGGAGGCCGCCGCGACGACGGGGAACGCCGGGAAAGCGCCGCAAGGCCTGGTCCGCCTCGAGACGTTCGCCAGTGGCTTCGACCGGCCGCTCTTCGTCACCCATGCCGGCGACGGCAGCGGGCGCCTCTTCGTCGTCGAACAGGGGGGCAGGATCCGCATCGTGCGGGACGGCAAGATCCTCGCTGCGCCGTTTCTCGATCTCTCGAAGCGTCTCGATTCGAGCTCCGGCGAGCGCGGTCTTCTGGGTCTCGCCTTCGCCCCCGACTTCGCGACTTCGCGCCGGTTCTTCGTCGCTCACACGGCCGCGACGGCTTCCGGACCGGTGGTCCGCATCGCGCGCTATTTCGCCGAGCCGTCGCCCTCCGATCGCGCCGACGTGGCGTCGGAGAGCGTCGTCCTGGAGATGGCCGATCCGGCAGGGAACCACAACGGCGGCATGCTGGCCTTCGGTCCCGACGGCCGGCTTTGGGCCGGCACCGGTGACGGCGGCAGCGGCGGCGATCCGTGGGACAACGCGCGCAACCCGGCCTCCCTGCTGGGCAAGATGTTGCGCATCGACGTCGCGCCCCAGGCTGCCGGGAGTCCCGCGCCGGTCGAAGTCTGGGGGCTCGGGCTGCGCAATCCGTGGCGGTTCAGCTTCGATCGCGCCACGGGGGAGATCTGGATCGGCGACGTCGGACAGAACGCCTGGGAGGAGATCGACGTCGCCGACTCGCGGCGTGCGGCCCCTCTGCACTTCGGGTGGCGGACGATGGAGGGCTTCCACTGCTACGACCCGCGCCAGGGTTGTGACGCCAAAGGCCTCGAGTTGCCGCTCTACGAATACGGCCACGACGTCGGCTGTTCGGTAACCGGCGGCTACGTCTATCGCGGCAAGGCGATTCCGGCGCTCGTGGGCCGGTACCTCTTTTCCGACTACTGCACCGGCGTCGTCTGGTCGCTGATGCGCGACGAGCGCGGCAGGCCGGCGGTGAACACGTTGTTGCGCAGCGACGCCTCCGTGAGCTCGTTCGGCGAGGACGAAGCGGGCGAGCTCTACCTCTGCGACCTGTCGGGCGGGAGAGTGCTGCGCTTCGTCCCCTGAGCGCGGCGACCTGGCCCCCTCCGGCCGTCGGCAGCGTATTCTCCAGGGAATGAAATCGCTCACCTGCCCTTCGTGCGGAGCCCCCCTCGAAGTCGAGGAGGGTAGCGCCTACTTCGCCTGTGCGTTCTGCGGCGCGACGGTGGCGCCGACGCAGCAGATCCGCACCGTTCGCCAGCCGCCGCGGGTCGCGGTCCTCGATCTTTCCGCGCGACGGCGGGCGAAGCCGGCGAAGTTGCTCGGCTGCGCGGTCGCAGTGGCGGCGCTCATCGTGGGAAGCGGCGCCTTCGTGTTTGTGCGGGCGCGCGGCATCGAGCGCTCGGTGCGGCAGTCGGTCGCTTCGGTGACGCGCACCCTGCCGACTTCGACCCCCTCGCGGCGAGAAGAGGCGCCGCTGCCGGTGGCGCGGCTCGCTGAGCCGGCCTTCGCCGGCAAGCATCTGCTCGCGGCGACCCCGCCGCCGACGGGCTTCGGCGCCTTCGAGCCGGTCGCGAGTCTTCCCTGGGCGCTCGCTATCGCCCAGGTCTGGAGCCGCGATGCGAAAATCGAGCGCGTCGACGTCGAACGCCTGCGGCCGGACGGCACCCTGAACGTGCAGGACGATCCGGAAGCCGAAGTCACCTACCGTTTCGTCTCGCCGTCGCGTTTCGAAGCTCTGCGCGAGAAAATGAATCTCGAGAAGAACCCGCGCGGCGATCAGGAGTTCTGGGTCGAGATCCAAAGCGGCAGGGTCTACGCCTACGAGCTCCAGACCCTCTCGCAGATGGCGAGCGACGACGACGCCCGGGAGATCGCCGCCCTCACCTGGCCGAAGAGCCTTCCGCTCACCCAGATCCTGCCGGCGCTCGGCAAGCGGAAGGGCTTTCCGGCCGTGCCGTTCTTCCAGGGCTACCTCATCCGGCTCGATGACGAGGGCTGGTGCTGGTACCTGTCGACCCTCTCCGGATCTCCGAGCCTCCCTCGCGTGCGCGCCCGCGACGGCCGCGCCTGGCCCTACTGACCCGACCGCACGCCGCCGGGGCGCGAGCGCGATCGCGCCAGCAGCGCCGAGCATTGCGGCGGAGTCATGCCGGTGCCGGGTTGATGTCGTGCTACCCTCGAAGCACATCTTGCCGGCATTGCGGAGGTCCCAATGGCTCCCCGAAGAGTCTCGCTTCTTTCCTTTACCGGTCTTTTTCTAGCCCTCACAGCCAGCGGTCCGATTCGTGGTCTCGACTGGACCGTCGACATCACCGCCGACGAAAACGACGGCGTTTGCGCCCCCGGCGACTGCTCGCTGCGCGAGGCGATCGCCGCCGCCGGCGACGGTGACTCGGTTCTGTTCGCGCTGCCCGGAGGCTCCCCCTGGACGATCACCCTGACCGGTGCGCTGGGGCAGCTCTCGCTCACCCAGGACATCACTCTGACCGGCCCCGGCGCGACGCAGCTCGCGATCTCGGGCGGCAATCTCGTCCGCGTGATGACGGTCCAGGTGGGAGCGACCGTCACGATCTCCGGCCTCACGCTGCGCAACGGCGAGGCGAAGTCGAGCGGCGACAAGCACGGCGGCTGTCTCAAGGTGCTCGGCACGGCGAACGTCAGCGCCAGCCGCTTCGAGAACTGCCAGGCCTGGAACGGCGGGACGAGCTCGAACACGTCCGGCGGCCATGGCGGCGGCGTCTACGTCGAGGTAGGAGGCGTCTTCACCGGCTCTCTGCTCGTGTTCAGCGGCGATGTCGCCGGTGTCGGTGGCGGGGCGGTCGCACCGCCGACGGTCTTTGCCGGCGGTTTTGGCGGCGGGCTCGCGAACGCCGGCAGCGCGACGCTCACCCAGACGACGGTGAGCGGTTGCACCGCCGGCGGAGGCGGCGGACCCAATGGCCCCGGTGGCGGGGGCGGCGGCATCGCGAATCTCACCGGCGGCGTCCTGCGGCTCGAAGCCTCGACGCTCACCGGCAATCGCAGCGGCGACGGCGCGACTTTCATGGCGATCTCCGGAAGCGACGGACGCGGTGGCGGCCTCCTCTGCCAGGCCGATTGCACGCTCAACAACGTGACGCTTTCGGGCAACGCCGTCGGGACGTCGGCCGTGGGCGAACCGGCTCAGGGCGGTGGTCTCTTCGTCTCCGGCGGCACGACGCGCCTGCGCAACGTCACCGTCGCCGGCAACACCGCCAACAGCACCGGCGGCGGCATGGCGCGTTTTGCAGGTACCGTGCGCATGCGCAACTCGCTCTTTGCCGGCAACACCGGAGCGACCAGCAATCATGACTGCACGACCAATTCCGCCGCGAGCATCGTCTCCGAGGGCTACAACCTGATCCGCGTCAACGACGGATGCGCCGCCTCGTTCACCGGCACCGACCAGGAGGGGACGAGCGCCACACCGCTCGAACCGTTGCTCGGTGCTCTGGCGGCGAACGGCGGGCCGACCGACACCCGCGCTCTGGGCGCGGGCAGCCCGGCGATCGACCATGGTGATGCGCTGGGCTGCGCGAGCTGGAATCCGGTGTTGGCGCAAGACGAGCCGCTGGTCGTCGATCAGCGCGGCGAGCCGCGACCGGTGGACGGCGACGGCGATGCGACAGCCATCTGCGATGTCGGCGCTTTCGAGGCCGCAGCGGCGCCGCCGATCGAACATCTCCTCACCGTGACCGTCGCCGGCGCCGGCAGCGGCGACGTGAGCAGCGTCCCCGCAGGGATCGCCTGTCCCGGCGACTGCACCGAGTCCTGGGTCCTGACCCAGAACGTGCAACTCAGCGCGACGCCCGCCCCCGGCTCGTATTTCAGCGGCTGGAGCGGCGCCTGCACCGGCAGCGGCGCCTGCAACTTCACCATGGCGACCGACCGCGCGGTGACCGCGACCTTCGGTCTGTTGCGCACGCTCGACGTGGCGGTCGCCGGCCTGGGCGGAGGCTCGGTCGCGAGCAGCCCGGCCGGCATCTCCTGTCCGGGCGACTGTACCGAGGAGTATGCCAACGGCACTGCGGTGGCGCTTCAGGCGACGCCCGCTCCGGGCTCCTACTTCGCCGGCTGGAGCGGCGACTGCACGGGCAACGCGGGCTGCAATCTCGCGCTATCGGCAAACCGTGCGGTCACGGCGACCTTCGGGCTGCTGCGTACGCTCGCGGTTACCGTCGCCAGCGTCGAGGGCGGTGCCGGCAACGTCGCCAGCGTCCCTGCGGGAATCTCCTGCCCGGGCGACTGTTCGCAGGCCTACCCGGACGGCACCCCCGTCACCCTCACTGCGACGCCATCGCCGGGCTCGATCTTCGTCGGTTGGTCCGGGGACTGCTCCGGCGCGGGCACCTGCCTGCCGGCGCTCGATGCCGACCGGGCGGTCATCGCGTCGTTTCTCAGCCTGACGGTCTTCATCGACGGGTTCGGATCGGGCGATCCGTGTACCTGGTCGGCCGTCGTCGGCGGCGCGGGCTGCCCGCCCTGAGTTCCTGGCTAGTCGGCGATCGCCGGCCAGGTGGAGGGATCGGCGAGCAACAGCTGCGGGTCGATCTTCGCGCCGCGCCAGCGCGCTCCGAAATGCAAATGCGGGCCGGTGACACGCCCGGTGGCGCCGACCTTGCCGATCGGCTGCCCGCGCTGCACCGTTTCGCCGTTCTTCACCAGCAGCGCGGAGAGATGGAAGCTCATGGTGACCAGCCCGTCGCCGTGATCGAGATAGACCGCGTTGCCGGCGAAATACTGCCCTGCGGCGAGCGCCACCACACCGTCGGCGGGAGCGAAGACGACCGTGCCGGGGGCCGCCTTGAAGTCGGTTCCGCCGTGCGGGCTGCGCGCCTGGCCGTTGAAGATCCGGCGTGAGCCGAAGCGCCCGCCCTCGGGCAGCACGGCGAGCGGCGCGCCGAGCGGCAGCTCGAATCGCCGTGGGGTCGCGCGAGCGAAAACAGCGGCCGTCTCGCGCTGCTCGCGCTCGATCCGCTGCAACTCGGCGGCCGGTGGTGAGACGTACTTCTCCTCGACGCCGGTGAGCGACTCGGTCGGGTAGGGGTAGCTCGCGATTGCGAGCGTGCGTCGCTCGGTCCCCTGGGTAGTCCGGCGCTCGACCGCGATCTTGCCGATCGCCAGGAGGTCGATGGGGAAGTAGCAGACGTCCCCGAGCGGCGCGAATCGTCGCTCGTCCATTCGGCATTCGATGACGCCAGCGCCCGGCCAGCGGACGATCGCGCCCGGGCGAACCGACATGGAGGCAGCGGCGGTGACTTCCTGGCGAGAGAATGCGACGAGTAGCAAAGCGGCGAGAGCGGTCGCACGGTGTCGTGGCATTGCCGGCAGAGTTTACCCGGCTCGGACCGGGCGGGAGACCTGCCCGTAAATAGGCTAATATGGATTCCCATATGAAGACGACGATCGAGTTGCCCGAGGAACTTTTCGTCGCCGCCAAGAAAGAGGCCGCCGAGCGGCGCGTCACCTTGAAAGTGCTGGTGGAGAGTGGCTTGCGCCGTGAGCTCGCGGCGGGTCGCCCGGGAAGCCCGACTGCGGGAAAGCGCCCTCGCATCCGGTGGGTCACCGTCCCCGGCGGCGTACCCCCCGGCATCGATCTCGCCGATCGCGGATCGATCTACGATTTGAGCTCGATGGAGCGGCGCGCGAAGTGATCGCGATCGACACCAATCTGCTGGTGTACGCCCATCGCGAAGGCCTCGCTGAGCACCGGGCGGCGCGCCGGGCGATCGAGGAGGCTGCCCACCGCAGCGCGGGCTGGGGCATCCCGCTGCCTTGCCTCGCCGAGTTCTGGTCGATCGTCACCCATCCCGCGGCCGCACCGCGCCCGAGCCGACCTCAAGAGGTACGCGACTATCTCGCCGCGCTCGCCGAGGCCGGGATGGTGCTACTCCAGCCGCGCCCCTCGTTTGGCGACCGCCTGCTGCGCCTCGCGCAGGACCTGGGTGTGGTCGGCAACGGGATCTTCGACCTGCAGATCGGGCTCACCGCGCTCGACGCGGGGGCGACGGAGATCTGGACGCACGACCGGCGATTCAAGGGCATCCCTGGACTCCCTGCGTTCGATCCGATCGATGCCTGAGAAACCCCCGCAACTCTCCGGATGGGGGCGTCTGCAGCTGCCGGGGCGCGAGATCCGCTCGGAGGATCTCGGGGGCGTGGCGCGCGACCGGCCGCTCACCCGCGGCCTGGGGCGCTCTTACGGCGATGCCTCGCTGCCGCCGACCGGAACTCTGGAGGTCGCCGGCTCGGCGCTCGCCGATCGCCTGCTCTCCTTCGACCCGGAGACCGGCGTGCTGCGCGCCGAGGCCGGGCTCTCGCTGCGCGAGATCCTGCGTCTGTTTCTCCCCCGCGGCTTCTGGCCGCCGTCGAGCCCGGGCACGGCGTTCGTCACCCTCGGCGGCATGGTGGCCGCCGATGTGCACGGCAAGAGTCACCACCGCGACGGCAGCTTCGGCAGGCACGTGCGTTCGCTGCGTCTCCTGCTTGCCGATGGACGCATCGTCGACTGCGACCGTGAGAGCCATCCCGGGCTCTTCCGGGCCACCCTCGGCGGCATGGGGCTGACCGGTCACATCCTCGAAGTCGAGGTCACCCTGCAGCGCGTTCCGTCGGCCTGGATCGTGGAGGAGCGCAGGCGCTACGAGGGCCTCGACGAACTGCTCGCGGCGCTACGCGCCGCCGCCGCCGACTGGCCCTACACCGTCGCCTGGATCGACACCCTGAGCGCCGGCAAGGCGCTCGGCCGCGGCATCCTCTTCGCCGGCCGCTGGGCCGAAGCCGGAGAGGCGCCGCTCTTTCCGCCGCCGCCGCGGAACCGGCGTCGGTTTCCGCTCGACCTGCCGGAATGGTGCTTGTCGCCTTTCGCGGTGAGGGCGTTCAATGCGCTGCTCTTCGGCTCCGCTCCGGCACGGGCGAAGCGCCGTCTGCTCTCGCCCGAGCAGTTCTTCTATCCGCTCGACGTCATCGAGGATTGGAACCGGATGTACGGCCGGCGCGGCTTCACGCAGTACCAGTGCGTGCTGCCCGAGAGCGAGCGACCCGGGGCGACGCGGCGTTTTCTCGAGCGGATGATCGCCTTTGGCGGCGCCTCTTTTCTCTCGGTGCTCAAGGACATGGGCGCCGAAGGCGAGGGGATGCTGAGCTTCCCGCGCCCCGGAGTGACGGTCGCCGTCGACCTGCCTATCCGCGCCGGTACGGCGGCTCTCGTCGCGCGCCTGAACGCGCTCGTCGCCGACGAGGGGGGGCGGATCTACCTCGCCAAGGATGCGCTTTCTACGGCGGCCGATTTCGCCCGCCTCGAGCCGCGGCTGGCGGCCTTCCTCGCCGAGCGCGCGCGCTGGGATCCGCAGGGCCGTCTCGGCAGTGCACTGTCCGATCGCCTTTTTTCGCCGGGCGCGAGAGGATCGCAAGTCTCATGAGACCCGCGCGATGAAGGTCGTCCTGCTCGGAGCCACGAAGGGGATGGGCCGCGCCCTCGCGCGGCGCTTCGCTGAGCGCGGCGACCAGCTCTTCCTCCTCGGCCGCGACGCGACGGAGCTCGCGGCGGCGGCGCGCGATCTCGCGACGCGCCGATCCGCGGGCGCCAGCGACGTCGAGCACGGCAAGTGCGATCTCGAA
>JBPOHI010000278.1:0-3382 GCA_052035735.1 Acidobacteriota bacterium | reverse complement strand
CCATGCCGGTGAAGCCGTACATCGAGCAGCTGGTGACGTACGTGAGCGGGCCGAATCCGCCGGCGGTCGGCGTGCAGACGATCGCCGCGGTCACCATCCGGGTGGTCAACCCGACGCTCTCGGCGATCACCTTCTCCGCGACGAACGTCATCACCGCGAACATCCCCGGCGCCGGAGCGACCTACGGCGGCTCGCCGCAGGTTTCGCAGGGAACGGTTCTCACGCAGCCCGCGATCGGCGGCACTGGCAACATCACCTGGAACCCCGGCACGGTCGCCGCCGGCAACGGCGATGCGACGATCGACACCGCTGAGATCGAGCTCCTCACCTACCTCGTGCGGGTCCAGCCGACCTCGGCCGGGCAGCGCATTCCGGTCACGGCGACGCCCGCGTCCGGCAACGGCACCCGGGGGACCTACCTCGACGAAACGGCCAATGTCACTCAGGCTCGGGCGACCTACACCCAGGGTCCGCTGTGCGAGCTGGCGCTCACCCAGGGGGTCTTGACCAAGGCCCTTGTCACCGAGTTCCGTGCGGTCGAGGATCGCGGGCAGGTGGCGGTCGAGTGGACGACGACGACGGAAGACGGCACGGCCGGCTTCGATCTCTATCGCTGGAACGCGGCGAAGAGCGACTGGGCTCTGGTCAACAGCGATCTCGTGATGGCGGCCCCTGACAGCGTCCAGGGCGGACGCTACCGGGTGCTCGATCCGGGGGCGCCGCTGGGCGTCGAGTCGATCTATGCCCTGATGGAGGTCGAGGGCAAGGGATCGGTGCGGCCCGCGGGTACGTTCACCGTCGTCCCCGAGGGCGCCGACGGCAAGGCGTCGGTTTTCGCCGGCGACAGCATGGCGGAACGCGTGCCGGCGCCGCCGGCGTCGCGCGAGCTCGCCCGGCTGTCGGCGGCGCGTGACCGCGCTGCCGCCAGCGTCGAGGCTGCTGGGCTCGAAGAGCTCGCCGGCTTCGTGCGTCCGCCCAGCCTGTCCGGCCGTCTGCGCATCGGCATTCAGGAGGCCGGCCTCTATCGCCTGACCACGACCGATATCGCCAGCCGCTTCGGCGTGCCGGTCGGGACCGCAGCGCAATGGATGGCGAGCGGCCAGCTGCGGCTCGAGAACCGCGGCCAGGTCGTGCCGACCTTCCGCGTGCGCAGCGACGCCGGCTCGGTCTACTTCTACGCCCAGGCGCCCGACAGCATCTACACCGCCACCAACGTCTACTGGCTGAGCGTGGCGAGCGGTGCGACGATGGCGACCACTGCGGTCGCCGGCGACGCTGCCGGCGGGCAGAGCTTCGTCGACCGCAAAGACGTCGAGGTCGACGCCTTCGCGGCGACCGTCGTCGCCACCGATCCCGCTTCGGACTACTGGTTCTGGAACTACCTCGTGGGCGACAGCGCCAAAGAGGGCCAACGTTCGTTCGACCTGCAGCTGGTCGATCCCGTTGCGGTGGGTGACGCCGCGCTGACGATGCGACTCTTCGGCGCCACCGCGAGCGGCGTCGCCGAAGAGCACCAGTCAGAGGTCCGGGTCAACGGCACCGTCGTCGGTCAGACCTCCTGGCAGGGGATCGCCGCCCACGAGGCGACCTTCTCCTTCCCGGCGTCGGTTCTGCTCGCGGGCAGCAATTCGATCGAGGTCGCGGCGACGACCGGCCCCGGGGCGCCCTACAGCGTCTACTACGTCGACGGTTTCGCGCTCGCCTCGCCGCGGCTCCTGCGCACCGCCAACGCCCGGCTCGAGTTCGACGCCGGCACGACCGCGGCGCTGCAGGTCTCGGGTTTCCGCGGCGGCGACATCGCGCTGGTCGACATCACGAATCCGGCGGCGCCGAGGTGGACCTCCGGCGGCCGGATCGCGCGCACGACTGATGGCTTCGGTGTCACCTTCCACCCGGCGGGTGCGCAGCGGCGCTACCTCGCCGAGAGCCTCGCGGCGGTGCGCCGGCCGGCGTCGATGGTGCTCGACGCCCCCTCGAATCTGCGCGGCAGCACCGGGGCGCAGTACATCGTCATTACCGACGACGAGCTTGCGGCCGAGGCTGCGGCCCTCGCGAGCTACCGCGCCGGTCAGGGGCTGTCCACGCTCGTCGTGCGCCAGCAGGACGTCTACGACGAATTCGGCTTCGGCATGGGCGGTCCGCTGGCGCTGCGTGACTTCCTGGCCTATGCCTGGAACGAGTGGCCGACGCCGCCGCGCTATGTCACTTTCGCCGGCGAGGGTACGTACGACTACCGCAACCTCGGCGGCCTCGGCGGCAACAAGATCCCGGCGCTGATGGTCGCGACGCCGGAAGGACTCTTCTCGTCCGACGCGGCCTACGGCGACGTCGACGACGACGGCGTTCCGGAGATGGCGATCGGGCGCCTGCCGGTGTTGTCGCCGGCGGAGCTCGCCGGTGTGGTGGCCAAGATCCAGGCCTACGAATCGCTCGGCGGGTCGTGGGTGGATCAGGCGCTGTTCGTCGCCGACAACGTCGACGGCAGCTCGAACTTCGCCGCCGAAAGCGACCAGCTGCAGGCGAATCTGCCCCACGACTTCACGGTCGCGAAGGTCTACCTCGATGCGCAGACGCCGGCGGCGGCGCACGACGCCGTTGTGGCGGCGATCCAGGGCGGCACCAACTATGTTCAGTACGTCGGCCACGGCGGTCTCGATCGCCTTGCCGACGAATCGGTGCTCACCAACGCCGATGTCCCGGGCCTCGCCAACGGCGGCCGGGCGCCGGTGGTGGCGGCGCTGACCTGCGCCGTCAACCGCTTCGAGCTGCCGGACTATCCGGCGCTGGGCGAAGAGCTGGTGCGCAGCGCCACGGGCGGCGCGACGGCGGTCTTCGCGCCTTCGGGCCTCGGCCAGCACGGCGCGGCGCGCGAGTTCGCCACCCGCCTGGCGGCAGAGCTCTTCCGCCCGGAGACGCCGCGCCTCGGCGATGCCCTGGTCGCGGCGCAGCGGTCCTACGCCGGCGCCGGTGGCAACACCGAGCTGTTGCGCATCTACAACCTGCTCGGAGACCCGGCCCTGCGGATGCGTCCGCCGACGCCGGCGCCGACCGTGCCGGGCGTGCCGTCGGGCGAGTGACCGAAGAGAACCCTGGCCCGCTGGCGAAGCCGGCGGAGTGGCAGGTGCAGGCGCGACAGCAGATGGACTGGATGAAGACACTCGCGGCGCCGCTCGAGCGGGCGCCTGGAAATGGAGATCGGGAATGACGCAGCGAGTCGGAAACAGCGCCGGACAGCCGCAGGCGGAGGTCGCAAAGGCGACGGCCGCAGCCTACGAGCGGCCGCGCATTCTCTATCGGGAACCGCTCGAGACGATCGCCGCGCTGTGCGCCCCGTCGCCGCCGGCGAAGGGCAGCCCGGGCACCTGCCCGCGCGGTCCGATCT
>JBPOHI010000057.1:0-3164 GCA_052035735.1 Acidobacteriota bacterium | reverse complement strand
GAGCCCTGCAGCGCGGCGAGATCGGCGTACGACGCCCCCATCCAGTAGGCGAGCCGCCCGGCGGTCGAGCGGTAGAGATCGTCGCGGTCGAAGTCGAGCGGCACCGGATTGACCTTGTAGATCGCCTCGGCCGTCGCCGCGAAGAGATTGTTGCGGGCGCGCAAATAGGTGCTCTCCCCCGGATTGAGCAGGGTGAGCGCGGCGGTTGCCGGCGCGGTCGTCACGAAGGTGTTGTGCAGCAGCAGCACCGGCCCCACCGGATCGGGATAGCCGCTGTTGATCTTGAGCGCGCTCGCGAGGTAGCCGTCCACCTGACTGGTGCGCGTGTTGCCGAAGTCGTAGGCGATGTTGCGCACGATCCAGGTCGGCCCGGGCGAGGCCGGCGCGACCGCGAACGCCATGTGGACGTCCTCGATGGCGTTCGCCCACAGGCGGACGTTCGCGCAATAGCCTTCGGGCTCGAAGGCGTCGTCGGTGTGGCGATAAAGGACGTTTTCGTAGAGATCGGTCTCGTTGGTGATCCCGGCCGGCGGGGCACTTCCACCGCAGGGGCCGACGCCGTTGAAGGTGTCGTGGATGAGGTTCCGGCGCACGACGTTGCCGCGCCCGATCTCATCGGTGAAGAGGACGCCGTTGTTCTCGGCCGAGCTCCCCTTGGTCCAGTCCCACGGCCAGGCGAAGATCGACGTGTCCCAGATCTCGTTGCGCTCGATGAGATTCCGTTCGCCGCCTTTCATCCAGACGCCGGCCGCGCCCACTTCGTGGATGCGGCAGTACCGCACGGTGCAATCCGAGCTGTAGCGCAGGTAGACCCCCTTGCCGTAGTCGCCGGCGCCGTAGTGGCGGAGCTCGAGGTTCTCGATCCGCACGAAGCTCCGGCCGTCGAGGACGAAGCCCTCCTCGAGCCGGCCGACGTGCATCGTGTGCGCCGCCGGCGAGGAGTTGTCGCTGAAACGGACGCGCAGCGTCGTGCCGTCGAAGAAGAAACCGCCGGGGGCGCCGGTGGGCAGCGCCTGGAGGTCGGCCAGCGTGTCGTAGCGGAAGAGCCGGCCGAGCTCGCTGACGACGTGGCCGGTCAGGAATCCGAGCGTGCGGGCGTAGACGCCGCCCCCCTGTGCAGTCCAGGCCACCCCCTGCGCGACGGCGGCATCGGCGCCGTCGAGGATCGCCCCGGGCGCGCTGCCGCGGAAGACGATCGGCTGCGCCTCCGTGCCTGACACCGCGAGTTCGACGCGCTCGCGATAGATCCCCGGGGCGATCGAGATCAGCGTGCCGGGCGTGGCGCGATTCGCTCCCTCCTGGATCGTCGCCAGCGGCTGGCCCGCGGTGCCCGGCCCGCCGTCGTCGCCGCCGGGGGCGACGTAGAAGGTTTGCACCGTCGGCTCGGCGAGAATCGCCGAGCGGGTCGCGAAGTTCGTCGTCTGCGTCGCCGTACCGGTTGTTCCGTCAGGGTCGGTCAGGGTGACTCTGGCTTCCCAGGTGCCGCCGGGGGAGAGAGAAAAAAGGCTTCCGGTAAAGGTGGTCGTGGAGATGCGGATCAGCGGCTGGGCGATGCGAAAGCTTGCCGCGCTGGCCCTTCTCCATTCGAGCGCCAAGGTCGCATTCTGGTTGGTGTCGCCAGCGATCGTGGCGACGATGCCGGCGGCGTGGAAATTGCCGTAGCCCGAGACCCCGACGAGCGTCGCCGCGGTCTGCGCATCTGCCGGCGCGACCGCGCCGCCGCCGAGCATTGCGGCAATCAGCGCGGCCAGACCGACGGCGAACGTCGCGTTCCGGCGGTTCATGGTGGCGCGCGCGTTACGGCGCGGCGATCGACCACTCGGCGGTGTTGCCGTCCTCGAAGTGTGCGACGAAGATCTGGCTCTTCCACCACTGCAGGAGGCTGCGCAGCGCCTCCGGCGGATTCTGCGGCGCGGTGCTGCCGGGGTTCGACTGGTCGAGACTGTTGAGACCGTGGCACGAGGTGCAGACGCGGATCTCGCCGGGCTGGAAGGTGAGCCAGTAGCGCTCGCGGACGACCGGCGTGGCAGCGCCATTGGTGAGATGCCAGGTGAGTGCCCGCTCCGCCGGCACCAGCGCCGCCATCGAGCCGTCGAGGCCGAGCTCGACACTCGAAGCCGGCGCACCGGGGGCGAGCGGCGGATTGATCGCCCGCGGATCGTGGAGCTTCTGCGCCAGCACTCGCCGTCCGGCGCGCGGCGTCGAGGTCCCGCCGAGGCTGCGGATCAGATCGGCCTGGAAGAGCTGCAGGTGCGAGACGTCGTAAATCGTGCCCGAGGCGCCGAGGGTCTGCACCCCTCCCGGCACCCGCAGGTTGAACGGCTGCTGCCGGTCGGCCCGGTCGCGGGTAGTGACGTCGCGGCTCACGATCAGCGCCAGCTTCTGGCTCTCGAGGAAGTCGCGGAACGCGGCGACGTCGACCTGCTCGTCGCTGAACACCGACGCTTCGGGCGTTTCGAGTGCTGGCGCCGGCGGCACCGGCGGGGTGCGCGGTCGCACCTCGACCGGATCGAGCTCCCACATCGTGACGTTGGTGTAGCTCACCAGCACGTCGGGGTTCCAGTAGAAGAGCGTCTTGGTGATGCCGGTGGTCAGCGTCGCGCCGTACTTCTGGTAGCCGGTGCAGGACGCGGTCGCCGCGACCAGGTTGCGCAGGCGGAACTTGTAGCGCACGTTCGGCGCGGCGGTCGAGCCGTCGTTGCCCGCCTGCCGGGTCTCGGGCACGCCGGCACTGCGTTCACCGGCGTGGACCGCAATCAGCGTCCCCGGACCGCTCGCCGCCGAGAGCGGCAGCGGATTGCGGTAGAAGCCCGAGTGGCAGGCGCCTGGCGTGTCGGTGAAACTGCCGGTGTCGGGATGGGTCAGCCAGGTGACCGCCATCTCGTCGGCCGGGTCGGTGGGCGCGCCGTTGAGCGAGAAGAGCATGCCGGCGGCATGGGTGTAGAACTCCGGCGCGTCGACCGCAAAGTAGAGCCCGGGAACCATGGCACTTTCGCGGATCTCGAGCATGTTGACGATGTCGTTGTCGTTGAAGCGGCCGCACGAGTTGTCGCCGCAGAGGAACTCGTCGAGGTTGCCGTCGTTGTTGAAGCTGCGATTGAAGTAGGTGTGCAGCTCGTGGCGCCCGATGTGGTTCAGGGTCTCGAGCCCGGTGCCGTCCGGGT
>JBPOHI010000137.1:0-2071 GCA_052035735.1 Acidobacteriota bacterium | reverse complement strand
GAGGCGAGCAGCGCCGCATGAGCCTTGGCCCGCTCGGCCTTCACGGCGAGGCGGTCCGCCTTGATCTGGCGGAAGTTCACGTCCTGGTTGACGGGTCCGTAGCTCGAGACGACCTTCGTGGATTCGCCGTGAACGGCGAAGGCGATCGCCAGGGCTCCCGCACCAGCGACGACGAAGAACCCGATTCGATTTCGCATCATTTCCCAGTCCCCTTTCCTGTTTCCGAAGCCGTTCCTCGAATTCCCCACATCGCACCCGAAGTCATGTCGGCGAACACCTCCTCGTAGAGCTTCATCAGCTCGGCCCGGTAGACCTCGTCGACCCGTACCGCCTTCCTGGCGTACGAGGCGCACCATCCACAGGCGGAGCAGTCCGCGGAGCGGCAGTCCCGGCCCTGGAATCCCTGCAGGAAGCCCGTCAGCTGCCTGTTGTCTATGCAGACTGGCTCGCCCGCCAGCGGCTCGAGCATCCCTCGCCGCGAGGCGACCTCCTTCAGCTTCAGGAGCTTCGACAGCCGGACCGACTGCGGCCGAAAGAAGTACTTCAGCTTGCCGGCCAGGTCTGCCAGTGGCGAGACGTCGCGCTTTTCCCTGTACCCGAACGGCTGTATGAGGTCGAGCAGGTTCCCCTCGTAGCGTCCCTCGCTATAGGCCTTGACCCTCTTCGCGAGGACCGGGGTCGGGGCGCCCCGCTCCAGCACCTTGAAGGAGTCGTAGCCGAGGTCCCGGTAGAGCCCGAGGTCTTCCGGCCGGATGAACTCGGAGCGCAGGTACTGAGCCGGGTCCTTCAGCTTGTCGTACGAGCACTTCATCACGCACCAGTCGAGCAGGAAGCCACGCGACGCATGCCCCTTCTGCGACGCGTGGGAGAGGTTCACCATGTGCTGGCCGGAGAGCGGGCAGAAGAGCTGGCAGTTGGCGTTCACGATCAGCTGCAGCTCGATCTTCAGCGCCTTTCGGAGAGCGGCGAGGAGGCGAAAGTCGCGATTGACGCTGAGCGATTCGAGCGTGATGCAGTCCGCGCCCTCGTCCTCCCAGTACCTCGCCTTCGTGACCCCATCGACCCTGGCGTACACGCCCACCCGGACCTTGAGCCCGGGGTGGCGCTTCTTGATCACCGGAAGGAGGGACGGAAGCGAGATCGTCACCGCGCTGACCCCGGCGCTCTCGACATAGGCCAGCAGCGCCTCGATCTCGCGCTGGCCCTGCCTCGTGAACTCGCGGTTGTCCATGCACGCGGGATTCAGCAGGTAGTTGAAGCCGATTCCCTTCGCTTTCGCCTTCGCGACGTGGCGCTCGAATCGCCTGCGCGGCAGCGGCGGGAGCGTGAAGGATGCCCGGCCTCCGCCGACGGCATCGGACGCGAGCTTGCCGAAGATCTCCGTGACCGGATACCCGGAAAGCGCGTCGAGGAGTCCGTCGTCGAAGTTGGTCGCTACCGACAGACCGAAGTCCTTCATCTCACCCGCCTTCTCACCTGTGCGCAAGAGGAGCGGGACGAACGCCGTAGCGAGGAGGGTCCGGGAAGTCCCGGAGACCATCCGCCCTTCCGGCGGCGGGCCGCCGCGGCTTCGCACGATGGCTCAGGAGCCTCGTCACCACCGCGATTCCGATCGGCACGGCCGCCTTCAGAAAGATCCGGAACATCCAGCCCGGATCCGCGCGCGCGGCGGGCGCGGGAGAGGCGCCTCGCCTCGCCTTCCGTCGCAGCTCCCGGCCGGCTGCTTCGTGCCTCCGGGCGCGAATGGCCATCGCGAGGCCTCCGGCCACCGCTCCGAGGATCGCGACCCCGGCCCCGAGGGCCAGCGCCGGGTGCCTCTTCGCCTGGAGCTTCAGATCGAGAGCTTCGTGCCGGCGCCGATCGAGCTCCGAGATGTACGTGCCCAGCTCGTCGCGCGTCGCGTCGATCTCGGTCCGCAGGCGGCTGACCTGAACGGCAGGCGTCTCCTCGACCTTCGCAGCGGCGCGCTCCGGTCCTACGCCAGTCGGTTCTTCATCCATTCGAGGTCCTCCTTCAAGCTGGCCCTGCTGGCTTCGAGCGGTTTCGCTACGCGCCGGGCCCACCCGATCGC
>JBPOHI010000124.1:0-4620 GCA_052035735.1 Acidobacteriota bacterium | reverse complement strand
GGTCTCCCTCGGCCGCATCTGGGTGATGGGAACCTCCGTCTGCGCCATGGGTCTGATCTTCGGTCTCGATGCCATCGCCTCGCAGGCGCACGGCGCACGCGACCGCGACCGGCTGGGCGACGTCTTGCTGCATGCGGCGGCCCTGGCTGTCGCGGTCAGCGTGCCGCTCGGCGCCCTCTGGCTGGGCACCGAACGGCTCCTCCTCGCCTTCGGCCAGGATCCGGCGACGGCGGCGCTCGCGCATCGTTTCGTCGTCGTGCAGATTCCCAGTCTGCCCTGCATCCTGCTGTTCGTGGCGCTCAAGCAGTACCTGCAGGCGCGCGGCATCGTACGGCCGGCCATGTGGATCAGTTTCGCCGCCTGCGGCGTGAACGCCGGGCTCAACTGGCTGCTGATTTTCGGCCATGGGGGGCTGCCGCGCATGGGCGCGGTCGGCGCCGGAGTCGCCACGGCGGTGACCGAGGTGATGATGCTCGCGGCGATGTTGGCAGCGATCCGCTTCTACCGCCTGCAGCGCGGAGCAACAACGGTCGTCGATCTCATGCGGCTCCGGGTGAAGGGTCTGGCCGAGATCCTCCGCCTCGGCTTCCCGGTCGCGGTGATGCTGGCACTCGAATACTGGGCCTTCGCGATCTCCTCCCTCTGGGCGGGGCAGCTGGGGCCGGTGGATCTGGCGGCGCATTCGATCGCCCTCAACCTGGCCTCGATGACCTACATGGTGCCGCTGGGGATCGGTCTCGGTGCGTCGGCCCGGGTCGGGCATCTCATCGGCGCCGGCGATCCGCGCGGGGCGCAGCGCGCCGCCTGGGTCGCCTTCGCCCTCGGCGGCGGCGTGATGGCCGGCTTCGCGCTGCTCTTCGTCGCCGGGCGGTCGGTGATTCCCCTCGCCTTCACGCGCGAAGCGAGCGTCGTCGCGCTGGCTGCGACGCTGCTGCCGATCGTCGCCGCGTTCGAGCTCTTCGACGGCCTGCAGGTCGTGGGCAGCGGCGTGCTGCGCGGCATGGGGCGCACGCGACCGGCGGCGCTGTTCAATCTGGTCGGCTACTACGCGCTGGGGCTGCCGCTCGCCGCGTGGCTCGGGCGCCCGGAGCGGCTGGGCCTGGCCGGGATCTGGTGGGGGCTCGCGCTCGGCTTGGCGGTGGTCGCCGCGCTCTCGGTCGCCTGGGTCGCCCTGCGCGGTCCGGCCCGCGCGACCTCCCTGGTCTGAAACCGCCGGTCAGGCTGCCGGAAGATCTCCGGGCCGATCCTCCGGCGCCGGGCAGGAGGCCGCCTCGCCCCCGAGCAACAGGAGGAGTGTCTCCTGGCGCAGGCGGGCATCGTCGCGCAGCCGCCCGCGCGCGGCCAGGGTCTTCATCCTGGGTTGTTGTTTGCGCACGCCGCGCATTTTCATGCACATGTGCTCGGCCTCGACGACCACCAGCGCGCCTTCCGGCTCGAGGTGCTCCATCAGCGCGTCGGCGATCTGCGCCGTCATGCGCTCCTGCAGTTGCGGCCGCCGGGCGAAGACCTCGACCGTGCGAGCGAGCTTCGAAAGGCCGACGACGCGGCGCCGCGAAGGTAGGTAGGCGACGTGGGCGCGGCCGAAGACCGGCAAGAGGTGGTGCTCGCAGAAGCTGGTGAACTCGATGTCCGCGAGCGTCACGAGGTCCTCCGATTCCTGCTCGAAGGTGCGAGCCAGGTGCACACAGGGGTCTTCGGCGAGACCGGCGAAGAGCTCCTGCCAGGCGCGCGCCACCCGCGCTGGCGTTTCGGCGAGGCCGTCGCGAGAGGGATCCTCGCCAATGGCGAGCAGCATCTCGCGCACCGCCCTTTCGAGGCGCGGACGATCGAACGCCGGCACCGCCAAGGCGGCCGCCGGAGCGAGCAGAGACAGGGTGGGGTGCGTGGCCATGTTCACTTTTCCTCCGATCGCTCTACGCGGCGGAGAGGGCGGGCAGATGAACTCCCTGCGCTCCCGCTGGCGGAGAAAAAGAAAAAGGGCCGGCGATCGCTCGCCGGCCCCTCGTCCTGGTTACGACTGCCTTGCGGCGCGGATCAGAAGGTGTACTTGGCTCCGAACCGGTAGGTGCGCGGCGAGTTCGTCGATCGTCCGGTCTCAAAGGCGCTGCCGGCGCGATCCTCGACGAGCGTGAATCGGGCCTGGTTGGTCACGTTGAAGACATCCAGGAAGATGCCGATCCGGCCGTCCGCCTTGCCGATGTCCATGTACCACTCGGCTCGCAGGTCGAGCTCGCTCTTGTCCTCGAGCCGGCGGGAACCGCGCGGCTCGCCGTGGAACCGTACCGTGCCCTGGTTGAAGTCGTAGCACTCACCATCCACCAGGAGGCAGTTGGAACGGAGGTTGTAGGTGTCGCCGGTGTTGAACGTGTAATTGCCGGAGAACAGCAGATTCAACTTCGGGATGGCGTACGACCCCTGCAGCTTGACCGCGTGGGTCGGGTCGTTGGTGAGCTTGCCTTCGGCGAAGACCAGCGAGTTCGGGGTGTTGAGGAAGCTGCTGGCGTTGTCGCCGCCGTAGGTGCCGCTGGCGCTCAGGTTGTCGATGTTGCCGGTCGCCTCGGAATAGACGTACGACAGCATCATCTGCCAGTTGTCGCGCAACCGCCGGTTGAGCACGAACATGTAGCCTTCGTACTTGCGGTGCAGTTCAGGGACGTTGCGGTAGGCGAGGACGTCGTCTTCCGGGTTCAGATAGTCGTAGACCGTGGTGGGTCTGCCGGTCTCCCGGACGGTTCCCTGGATCGGCACGAAGACGCCGTCGCGGCTCACCGTCTCGATGAAGTCCTTCTTCTCGCGGTGAATGTAGGTGAACGAGGCCGTGATGCCGCCGCCCAGCTCACGGTCGATGCCGAGCGTGTACTGGTCCATGTACGGTTGATTGAGATCCTTGTCGAGCACGACGGTGTCGGCGGTCACCTGGCCGAGATCCTCGATGTAGCCGCTGGGATAGATGTTGCGGATCTCGAGCGGCGTGTAGGCGCCTTCCCTGGCGTAGTAGAACTCGGTGGCGACGAACTTCTCGAAGAACCGGCCGTAGTGGCCCTTGAGCACGGTCTTGCCGTCGCTGGTGACGTCCCAGGCGAAGCCGAGCCGCGGCGCCACGGCGGTGTTGTCGAAGATCTTGTCCTGGCCCGGGACGCTGCCCTGGTTGAACTCGGCGCGAACGCCGGCGTTGACCGTAAAGGTCGGCGTGATGCGCCAGCTGTCCTGGGCGAAGAGGCTGGCACGGTCGATCGTCCCCTTCAGGTCGTAGCTGTAGTTGTAGTAGCCCTGGGTGTAGGGAACGTAGTCGTACTCTTCGGTGCCCGGATCGTCGTAGTAACCGTAGTTGTCGTAGAACCAGACGCCGGTGGGCGCGCCGTAGCGGCTGCGCACCGTCGAGCGCTCGAGCTCCATGCCGAACTTGAAGTCGTGGTCGCCCTTGATGAAGTTGTCGGCGAAGTGCGAGACCGACGCGACGACCTGATTGCGCGTGCGGTCGGCGAGGTAGAAGTAGTTCGAGTTGGTGTTGTACGTTCCGGTGGCGCCGTCGTAGCGGCCGGCGACGTCGTAGCCCTGATTGGGATCGAGGTAGTAGTAGCCGTCGTAGCCGCCGAAGGCGACGTTGAGGATGGTGTTCTCGGAGAGGATCGAGCGCCACGAGACGTTGCCGACGTACTCCGGGGCGTCCTCGGTCACGGTCGCTTCGAGTGGCGTCACGGAGTCACCGCCGCGACCGATGATGTCGTAGCGGTCCCACTCGAGCCAGCCTTCGATGTTGTTCTGCTCGTTGAGCTGCCAGGAGAGCTTGCCGAACAGGCGCGGCGACTCTTCGGTGCGGATCGGGCCGCCGTCGGAGCTCTCCTCCTTGAAGTACTGCCCGGAGGCGAAGAACCAGAGCTTGTCCTGGGCGATCGGGCCGCCCAACTGCGCCGTCATGTCCATGAACAGCTCGTTGGTCGGATTGAGGCCCTCGAACTCTTCGCCGGAGAAGCTGTCGGAGAGGCTGCTGTTCGAGTAGTAGGCGTCGACCAGGCCCTTGAACTCGTTGCCGCCCGACTTGGTGACGCTGTTGAACACCACGCCGGTGAAGCTGCCGTACTCGGCGGGAGCGCCGAGACCGACGAGCTGGACCTCTTCGACGATGTTGTAGTTGACGAACGACCAGGCCGTGCCGCCCTCGGGATCCGAGGTATCGACGCCGTCGAGCTGGTAGGCGAGACCGGAGCCGGCCGAGCCGAAAGCGACGTCGTTGTTGATGCCGGGCGCGAGGTTGAGGACGTCGGGCTGAAAGCGGCCGGTGGGCAGGTTCTGCAGGTAGTCGTTGTCGAGGTTGATGTTGGTCGCGGAGCTCGCCGTGTCGACCGCGGCAGCGTCCCCGGTGATGATGATCGCATCGGTAAAGGTGCCGACGTTCAGCTTGATCTCGATGTCCTGAGTGGATCCGGTCACCAGGGTGATGCCTTCGAGGCGCACCGTCTGGAAGCCGTCGAGGGTCACGACCGCGGTGTAGATTCCGGGCGCCACCTCGGGGAAGCGGAAGCGACCGCCTTCGTCGGACGTCGCGACGCGGGCGCCGCCGATCAAAGCTGGGCTCGAGACTTCCACGCTGGCACCGGGAACTGCGGCGCCCGACTCGTC
>JBPOHI010000079.1:0-32573 GCA_052035735.1 Acidobacteriota bacterium | reverse complement strand
TCGGCACCTACAAGCTCGGCGAGTCGATGGCCGACACGATGTTCAAGCCGTTCCTCGTCGACGCCGGTTACCGCGAGGCGCAGATCGGGCTGTGGGTCGGCACCTGGGGAATGCTGTGCTCGATCGCCGGTTCGGTCGGCGGCGGCCTGCTCGCGCGCCGCATGCCGCTGCTCACCGCAGTGGGCTGGTGCGCCGTCGCGCGCGCACTTCCGGTGGCGGGCGAGTGGTGGCTGACCCAGGTCGATCCGACGCCGCACCGGATTCTCGCCGTGACCTGCTTCGAGCACCTGTTCGGCGGTGCGCTCACCACGGCGATGTTCGCCTACATGATGAGCCGCGTCGACCGGCGGATCGGTGCCACCCACTACACCCTGCTCGCCGCCGTCGAGGTCTGGGGAAAGCTCCCGGCCGCCTGGCTCTCCGGCTTCATCGCCGCCCGGGCGTCGTACGCCACTCTGTTCGCCGTCGCGACCGTGCTCTCGGTCGCCTTCCTCGCCCTGCTCGCGCCGCTCGCCCGCAGCGCTCGCCACCTCCGCCGGAGCTAGCCCTCCGGCGGCTCCACCCGGCGCGCCTACTTCGCCTTCGGCGGGGCGAGGTCGGTGTTCGGGTTCTTGACCTTGTCGGTCGCCTCGAGACCGGAGACGATCTCGATCTGGATGCCGTCGGAGATGCCGGTCGCGATGTCGCGCCGCTCGAACTTCTGCGGCGCAGTCTCGACCTCGACGTACGCTTTCTCGCCTTCGAACTGCAGCAGCCCTTCGTCGAGCGCCAGGACCTGTTCGCGCTTCTCGAGCACGATGTCGGCCGAAGCGCTGTAGTTGGCGCGAATCAGCAGGTCCTTGTGCGGGGCCAAGGCGGCGCGGATCTCGAACTGGATGGCGCCGTTCTCCTCCACTCCTTTGGGGGCGATGCGCTCGAGCGTGGCGCGGACCTTGTTCTCCGGCAGGGCGCCGATGGTGAGCTCGAGGTCCATTCCCGGGCGGATCTTCCCGACCTCGGACTCGTCGACCTTGCCCTTGAAGATCAGGTCGTCGAGGTCGGCGATCGAAGCGATCGTCGTGCCGTCGTTGAAGTTGTTCGACTCGATGACCGAGTTGCCGACTTCGAGCGGGACCTCGAGCACCGTGCCGCCGATCGTCGCCTTGACGACCGTCGTCGAGGCCGAGGCCATGCGCGCGCTCGTCCCCTTGCGCACGATGTCGAGGTTGTCCTGTGCCCCCTTCAAGTCCTCCTTCGCCTGCTCCCAGGCGATCTCGGAGCGCTGGAAATCGGCGGCCGAGATCGTCCCGTCCTCGACGAGGTTCTTGTTGCGCTGGTAGTCGCGCTCGGCGTCGCCCAGGGCGATCTTCGCCTTGTTGACCCGCGACTCGGCGGAGGAGAGCGAGACCATGTTGGGAATCACCCGGACCTTGGCGACGAGATCCCCCTGCTTCACGACCTCGCCGGGCTCGACGTAGAGCTCCTCGATGATGCCCGAGATGAGCGGCTTGATCTGCACCTCTTTGCGCGGCACCACCGCGCCGGTCGCGACCGTCTTGCGCACGATGTCGCGCGTCGATGGCGAGGCCGTCTGGTAGACGACCGGTTTGGTCTGCGACTTGTTGAACAGAAAGACGCCGGTCGCGATGACGACCGCCGCGAACAACAGTGCCGCGAGAATACCGAGGAGCTTCTTCATTACCTGTTCTCCGACAGACAGAGCATGAACGCAAGCCGGCGCTTCGCCGGCCGCGATTTCGGGTTTCTAGTCGCTGCGCAACGCCGCCATCGGCGTGATCGCCACTGCCCGCCGGGCCGGCGCGAAACCGGCGAGAACGCCGGAGACCACCAGCACGGCCAGGGCCTGCACGGCCACCTCGAGCGTGACGCCGGGATTCTGGAACATCTGCGGTTCGCCGCCGCCCGCGCCAGGCAGCAGGCGATTCACCAGCTCGAGGACGCCGACCCCCGCGGAGAGGCCCAGGAGGCCCGACCCGAGGGTGAGGATCACCGCTTCGAGGATGATCTGACCCTGCACCTTCCACGGCGTGGCGCCGATCGCCCGCCGCAGGCCCAACTCCTTGGTGCGCTCGCGCACGATGATCAGCATGATGTTCGACACGCCGATGGCGCCGGCGGCAAGCGTGCCGACGCCGACGATCCACATGAGGAACTTGATGCCGACGAAGAGGCCCTGGATCTTCGAGTACTCCTCTTCGAGGTTGAAGTGGCCGATGCCGCGATTGTCCTGGGGCGAGACCTTGTGGCGGGCGCGCAGGATGTCGAGCACCTTCGCCTCGACCACCGAGGCGGGAACGCCGTCGACCGAGGTCACCGCCATCCATTGCACCTCGTTCATCGCGTTGAAAGCCTGCTGGTAGGTCGAGAACGGCACGAAGATCGTCTCGGCATCCTGGCGGCCGTCGTTGCCGCTCTGGCGCGAGCGAAAGACGCCGATCACCTGGAACTCCACGCCGTTGATGCGGATACCCTGGCCGAGCGGGTCCTCGTGCTCGTCGAACAGCACCTCGAGCACCCGCGTGCCGATGACCGCCACCTTGCGCTTTTCTTCGACATCGAGCCGGTTGAGGAAACGGCCGCGCGAGACCGCGAGCGACTGAATCGTCGCGATCTCCGGCATGTCGCCCATGATGGTGTAGGCGCCGGTGTGGATGCCGCGCGTCGCCGTGGCGCCGCCACGGAAGCCGCCGAGCTGGAGGCGCGGCGCGATGACCTTGGCCTCCGGCACCTGGCGGCGGAGCTCTTCGACGTCGGCGTTGGTGAACTCGATCGAACGGCCGGCGAGCAGGCCCGCGAACGGCTTGCTGGTGCGCATGCCCCAGACGAAGAAGCTGTTGGTCGCCGCACCCGAGAAGCCGGCATCGATGCCGTTCTTGAGGCCGTTGCCCGAGCCCAGGAGGAGCATGAGCAGGAAGATGCCCCAGAAGACGCCGAAGGCGGTGAGGAAGGTCCGCAGGCGGTTCTTCGCCAGGGCCGTCCAGATCTCCTGCAGATGGTCGAGATCGAACACTACTCGTCCCTCAGCGCTTCGATCGGGCGGATGGCCGCCGCGCGTCGGGCCGGGAAGAAGCCGGCGACGGTCCCGGCGACGACGAGCAGGACGGTCGCCGACAGAGCGACGCGCAGGTCGACCTGGGGATTGCGAAAGAAGTCGGCGTTGGGGATGGCGCGCGCGAGGCCCTCGAGCACGAAGACGCCCAGAACCAGACCGGCGTAGCCGGCGACGGTGGTGATGAGCACCGACTCCTGCAGCACGAGCCCCACGATCGAGGCCGGCGTCGCACCCAGCGCCTTGCGAATGCCGATCTCGCGCGTACGCTCGCGCACGGCCACGAGCATGATGTTCGAAACGCCGACGACGCCGGCGAGGAGCGTCCCGATGCCGACGACCCAGACGAAGAGCCGGATGGCGCCGGTGAGCGCCAGAATCTTCTGGTAGTTCTCGACGTTGTTGTTGACGTAGATCGCACGTTCGTCGTCCGGATCGAAGGTGTGGTTGACCGACAGGATCCGGCGCGAGAAGCCGGCCATCTTCTCGCTCTCGGCGAGGCTCGCGTCGCCGGTGGTGTAGAGGATCTGACTCAGCCGGTTGCCGCCGTTGAAGGTGCGCTGCGCGGTCGAAATCGGCAGATAGATGAACTCGCGCTCGCGCTCGCTGCCCTCGTCGTCGAACACGCCGACGACCTTGAACGAGATGCCGCCGATGCGGATCTCCTTGCCGATCGGGTCTTCGTCGCGGAAGAGCGCGGAGGCGACCAGGGTTCCCAGAACGGCGCTCTTGCGGAACTGGCGAAGGTCGAGCTCGTTGAGATAGCGGCCGCGAATCACCTTGGTTCGCTCGAGCACCTGGTGGCCGGGATGAACGGCGCGGATGGTGTAGCTGCCGTTCTCGTTCTTGTAGTTGACCTGCTGGCTGCCGAAGATCCAGAAGCGGGCGCTGGCATACTCGACGCCGGGGACGCGCGTCGTCACCTCGTCGTAGTCCTGGTTGTCGAACTGCACGTCGCGACCGGGCTGCATCCCCTTGTAGGCGACGCTCGTCTGGCCCGAAGAGATCCAGATGCTGTTCACCGCGTCGTCGCGAAACTGGTAGTCGACGCCGTGCTCGAGCCCCTTGCCCGAGCCGAGCAGCACGACGAGCATGAAGATCCCCCAGGCGACGGCGAAGCCGGTGAGTGCCGTACGCAGCTTGTTGTGCCGCACGGTGTCGAAGATCTCCTGCCAGGCGTCGAGACGGATCATCCGGCCACAGCCTCCGGCGCGCAAGCCCGGGGCGCTTCCGGGGCGCCACCGGGGGCCGGCACCGCCTCGAGCGCTTCGACGTCGACGACGACATCGTCGGGATTCAGCCGCCGCTGCTTGCTGTCGCCGGCGATGCGGCCATCGACCAGATGGATCAGCCGGTCGGTCATGTGGGCGATATCGCGCTCGTGGGTGATGATGACCACCGAAACGCCGTCGTCCTGAACCGCCTGGAGGACTTTCATCACGTCGCGCGAGGTCGCCGAATCGAGCGCTCCGGTCGGTTCGTCGGCGAGCAGCAGCTTCGGTTGGGCCACCAGCGCCCGGGCGATCGCGACGCGCTGCTGCTGGCCGCCGGAGAGCTCCGAAGGCAGATGCTCGGCGCGATCGGCCAGTCCGACCTTCTCGAGATAGACGGCGGCGCGCTCGTTTCTCTCCTTGCGCGGCACACCCTGGTAATAGAGCGGCAGCGCGACGTTCTCGGCGGCATTCTTGAAGGGAATCAGGTGGAACGACTGGAAGACGAAGCCTATGTACTGGCTCCGGTACTGCGCCGCCCGGGTCTCGGAGAGCGCTCCCATGGCGACGCCGTCGAGGGTGTACTCGCCCTCGTCATAGCGGTCGAGCAGGCCCAAAATGTTCATCAGCGTCGACTTGCCGGAGCCCGAAGCCCCCATCACGGCGACCAGCTCGCGCGCCCCGATTTCGAGGTCGAGACCCTTGAGGACGTGCAGCCGGTTGCGGCCGACGGTGTAGCTCTTGTGCAGATTTCGCAGACGGATCATGTGCGCTCAGGGAGCTCCTGGAGACTTTACGAGAGTGCGGATGGAAAGGTTTGCGTGCCAGCGAGAGTTCGGCGGGCCGGCCGGGCGATGGTAAGGTTCGGCCGCATGGAACGCTCCGAGCCCGTCGCCCGCATCCTACTATCCGGACCGTCGCTGCGCCGTGCCGGCGTCGCGGCTCTTCTTCTCGCCGCCGCCGGCAGCTTCGCTTCGCTCTCCGCCCAGACCCCCCCAGCGGCCAAGCCGCCGGCGGCGCCGCCCAAGCCGCTGACTCCGGCCCCCGCTGCCCCGAGCGCCGCGGAGCTCGCAGCGCCTCCGGCGACCGCGACCCGGTTGCCCTCGGGAATGTCCACCCTCCAACTGCGCTCCGGCACGGGCAAGGTCTCGCCGCGGCCGCAGGACTGGATCGCCTTTTTCGCCGTCGGACGGCGGGCGGACGGTACAGTGGTGCAGAACACCTTCGCTTCGCCCGATCCGATCCGCATGCAGATGAGCCGGCTCATCCCGGCGTGGCAGTCGGCCTTCACGGCGATGGTTGCCGGAGAGCAAAGGCGTTTCTGGTTCCCCGCCGAGCTCGCTCCGAAGAATCCGAAGACTGGCGCCCAGGAGGCGCTGGTGTTCGATCTAGAGTTGGTGGCGGTTCTCAAGATGGCCGATCCGCCGAGCTCGCTCCGGGCCCCCGATCCCAAAGCGACGCAGGTCGGCCTCAGCTCCTGGACGCTGACGATGAAGGCCGGCAAGGGCGGTCCGAAGGCGACGCGACAGGACGCCGCGCTGCTCAATTTCACCGTCTGGAACGACGTCGGCCACACCCTTTCGACCTCGGCGCTCGAGGGCCGGCCGACGCTCTTTCCGCTCGATCGCGTCATGCCGGCGTTCGCCGCCTGCGTCGAAGGGATGACCGTCGGCGAGCTGCGTCGCTGCTGGATCTCCGCCGCCGGCAACGAGGGCTTCCCCGGAGCCCCGACCGGCGCTCTCATCTTCGAGCTCGAGCTGCTGAACCTGGCCGACGCGGCGAAGATCTTCACGCCCGGCACGACCACGCCCGTTCCCAAGCCGAATTGAGCGAACGGCCGCGAGGCGGTCCGCGCCGCAGCGACGAGAAAAGGGCCCGGCGGTTGCTCGCCGGGCCCTTGGATTTTCCGCGAAAAGCCGCGCCTCAGTAGCGGTAGCGCTCGGGCTTGAACGGCCCGTCGACATCGACGCCGATGTAGGCGGCCTGCTTCGGCGTGAGCTCGGTCAGCTTCACACCGAGCTTCTCGAGGTGGAGGCGCGCCACCTTCTCGTCGAGCTTCTTGGGCAGCAGGAAGACCTTGTTCTCGTACTTGCCGGCGTTCTTCGCCAGATCGACCTGCGCCATCACCTGGTTGGTGAAGCTGCACGACATGACGAACGACGGATGGCCGGTGGCGCAGCCCAGATTCAGCAGCCGGCCCTCGGCGAGGATCATCACCGCGTGGCCGTCCGGGAAGCGCCACTCGTCGTACTGCGGCTTGATGTTCTCGCGCTCGATGCCAGGAAAGTTCTTCAGGCCCGCCATGTCGATCTCGTTGTCGAAGTGGCCGATGTTGCCGACGATCGCCTTGTCCTTCATTTTCGCCATGTGCTCGACGGTGATGATGTCGAAGTTGCCGGTGGCGGTGATGAAGATGTCGGCGGTGGCGAGCGTCGCCTCGAGCGTCGTCACTTCGTAGCCCTCCATCGCCGCCTGCAGGGCGCAGATCGGGTCGATCTCGGTGACGATGACGCGGGCGCCCTGGCCCTTCAACGCCTGGGCGCAACCTTTGCCGACCTCGCCGTAGCCGCAGACCACCGCTACCTTGCCGGCGAGCATGACGTCCGAAGCGCGCAGGATGCCGTCGGTGAGCGAGTGGCGGCAGCCGTAGAGGTTGTCGAACTTCGACTTGGTGACCGAGTCGTTGACGTTGATCGCCGGGAAGAGGAGCGTCCCGGTCTTCTCCATCTCGTAGAGGCGGTGGACGCCGGTCGTCGTCTCTTCGGAGACGCCGAGGATCGCCGGCGCGATGCGGTTCCAGCGCTGCGGATCCTCCTTCTGGATCTTCGCCAGCAGCGCCAGGACGAAGGCGTACTCTTCACTGTCTGCCGCAGTCGCGGCAGGAACCGCACCTGCCTTCTCGAACTCGACGCCCTTGTGAATCAGCAGCGTCGCGTCGCCGCCATCGTCGACGATCAGCGTCGGTCCGCGACCCTGCCCGAAGTCGAGGGCACGGGCGGTGAAGTCCCAGTACTCCTCGAGCGACTCGCCCTTGTAGGCGAAGACCGGGATGCCGCGCGGATTCTCCGGCGTTCCGTTCGTGCCGACGGCGAGAGCCGCCGCGGCGTGATCCTGGGTCGAGAAGATGTTGCACGACACCCAGCGCACCTCGGCGCCGAGTGCGTGCAGCGTCTCGGCGAGAACGGCCGTCTGGATCGTCATGTGAAGCGAGCCCATGATGCGCTGGCCGGCGAGCGGCCGGCTGGCGGCGTACTCCTTGCGCACCGCCATCAGGCCCGGCATCTCCTGTTCGGCGAGGCGAATCTCGTTGCGCCCCCAGTCGGCGAGCGTCAGGTCTTTGACGAAGAAGTCCAGCTTGGTGGCGGTGGCGGTCGTCATCTCGAAGTCCTTTCTCTGCGGTTGATGGTCGAGGAAGATCTCGGGTCGAACAGGGGAGTCATCGCGTTCCCGCGGCGAGGAGGAGTGCCGGGCCCTTGGCCTCGGCCTCCGGAGCGAGCGGCGCACACTCCGCGGCGGCGAAGCCGGCGCTGGCGAGGAGCCGCGTCAGCTCATCGGCGCCGAAGCCGTTGCGCAACTGGCCCATCTTGCGGCGGAAGTCGTCGCGGTCGTGCCGAAGCAGGTCCACGATCACGGCGCGGCCGCCCGGCTTGAGGATGCGGGACATCTCGGCAACTGCCGCCGCGGGCGCTGCGACGTGGGTCAGAGCGAGCAGCAGCAGGGCTGCGTCGCAACTCGCGTCGGCCAGCGGCAGAGCCGCCAGGTCGGCGCGATGGAGCTCGACGTTGGCGAAGGCGCGGGTCCGGCGGCCGGCCGCGGCGAGCATCTCCGGCGAGGCGTCGACGGCCAAGACCCGGGCGACGCGCGGCGCCAGGCGAAGCGTAAGGTCGCCGGCACCGCAGGCGAGATCGGCGACGACCCAGGTACGGGGCAGGAGCGCCGTGATCGCTGCTTCGC
The DNA here is from genome assembly GCA_052035735.1 of Acidobacteriota bacterium. GTDB lineage: Bacteria > Acidobacteriota > Thermoanaerobaculia > Multivoradales > JAGPDF01 > JAGPDF01. The sequence goes on along the minus strand of JBPOHI010000079.1, from coordinate 24,359 downwards.
TGAAAAGCCCTCCGTAGAGCTCGCCGCGCAGCGTCTGCCACTCTTCCGCCACACCGGCGAAGAACCCCCGCCCGCCCTCGGCCCGTTCCGCCAGCCGGCGATCGAGCCGCAGGCGGTCGTGCTCCAGAGCTGGCCATCCTTCGAGCTCGCCCTGGGTCACGGCCCAGAGCGCGCGTGCCGGCGCCGGCAGCTCGTCGTTCGCCATGCTGTAGAAGTTCGCGGTGCGCTCGCTGCGCGAGACGATCCAGCCCTGGTCGAGCAACACCTTCAGGTGCCGAGAGACGCTCGACTGCGGCAACTGAACGATCTCCGCCAACTCGCCGACACCGAGCTCCTCGCCGTCGAGCAGCGCGAGCAGGCGCAGACGGGCCGGATCGGCGAGCGAATCGAGCCGGGCCAGGTGGGTCGAGACCTGGGGGCCGGCAGCCGGCTCGGTGGCGGGACGACGAGGCGAGAGTTCCATCCGTAAATCCGGATTAAAGCACCGAACTCTTCCGCGGTCAATCTACCCGGCCCCCCGGACAGATTCGCACGCTCTGTCACCGAAGATCAGTACGGCCACGGCGACCCAGGCCCCGGGCAGCAAGGGTACGCCGTAGCGCGGCAGGAACTCGGTGGCGAGGGCGTGAAAAGCGAAAAGCACGGCGAACGGCAGCAGGAAAGCGAGCCGCGGCGTTTCACGGCGCACCGCCGCCAGCGCGGCAAAAAGACCGACCGCCGCGAGCTGCACGAGACCGAGCGCCAGGCGGAGGTCGAAAGGCTGGAGCTGCGAGGGCGAGCGCTCCGCGAAGATCCCGCGCCAGGCGACAGGCATCGTGGCCAGGAGATGGTCGCCCGGATGCGACAGGAATCGCTGCAGCGCCTCGCGGCGGAACTGCGCGTCGACTGCCAGCGGGTTGGCTCCCGGCGCCGCGCGCTCCCGACGCCACGCGAGGAGCGTCCGACTGAAGAAGTTCCCGGAGCCGGTCCAGCGGTAGATGGTGAGGGACGAGCTCGGCGCCAGCTGCCGTGATTTCGTCTGGGCGGCGTCGAGAGGCGTCCAGGCCAGCAGCGCGGAGACTGCTCCGACGCGAACGATCTCCTCGTCGAGGTTGGCGCGGACGGCGAGAGCCAGGCCGGAGCGATCGGAAAGCCAGAGCATGCCGAGCCGTTCCTGGTTGCGCGCCATCCAGCCCAGGGCAGGCAGGGCCGCAAGCAGCAGCGCGACCGCGGCGGTGACCAGGCGCCGCCGCCGTGCCCACCGACCGTCGCTCGGCGCATCTTCTACCGCCCACCACCAGGCGAGACTCGACAGCGGCAGCAGCAGGACCGCCTCGGCGCGCACGAGCGGCAGGAGCCCGACGAGAGCGGTCGTCGCGACCGCGCCGGAGACCCGGCCCGAGGCAGCCGCGACGAGCGCCGCCGCCAGCAAGGCCAGCCAGGCCGCGGCCAGGACCTCGGTCATCACCAGCACGCCGCTCTCCTGGAGCGCCGGGCTCGCGGCCACGCACAGGAAGGCTGCGGCGCCGGCCCGGAGTCCGCCGAGCCACCATGCCGACCAGGCACTAGCGGCAGCCGCAGCGGCCAGAAAGAGAAGCTGCAGACCGCGGATCGCCCGATAGAGCGACGGCCGCGCGAAGAGTGCCTCGACCTGCTCCACGGAGGCCGGCGGGGTGAGGCCCAGACCTTTCCAGCTCGCGGCGATCAGCACCGGGAAGAGCGGTTCGCGATAGGCATTCGGGGCAGGACGGCCGCTGCCCGGAGGCGCGAACGAGAGCGTCCCGGTGCGCACCAGGTTCGCCGCCGCGAAGAGGTAGTCGCGCTCGTCTTCGGTCCATCGATCGTAGGCCCGACCGCGGCCGAAGGCGAACGCCAACGCGACGCACCCGAGCACGGCGAAAGCCAGGGCGATAGCCCGGGAAGCGGAGGTCGGGAGGCGGCGTCGCACGGACATCGCTGGCGGAGCTTAGCTGGTTATGATCGCGCTTCATGCACTCGCCAACCCGCCCCTCCGATGGCGTCGTCGTTCTCACCGGCGCCTCCGCCGGCATCGGCCGCGAGCTCGCCTTGCAGCTCGCCGGCTCCGGCCAGCCGGGCCCGCGCCTCGCGCTCGCGGCACGCGATCGCGCCAAACTCGAGGAGGTCGCAGCCGATTGCCGCTCCCGCGGCGCCGAGGTGCTCGTCGTCCCGACCGACGTCGCGGTCGAGGCCGATTGCCGGCGGCTGGTGGAGAGCGCCGCCGCGGAGTTCGGCGGCATCGACATGCTGCTGCTCAACGCCGGCCAGGACATGGGCTCGCGCTTCGACGAGCTCGCGGACACCAGCGTCCTCGAGCGCATCGTGCGCGTCAACTACCTCGGTCCCGCCTGGTTGACCGGCGCGGCCCTTCCCTTCCTCAAGTCGAGCCGCGGGCGCATCGTCGTGGTCTCGAGCCTCGCCGGCCTGACCGGCGTGCCCACCCGTACCGGATATGCGGCCTCGAAGCATGCCCTGCACGGGTTCTTCGATTCGCTGCGCATCGAGCTCGCCGGAACGGGGATCTCGGTAACCCTCGTCTGCCCCGACTTCGTCCGCTCGGAGATCCATCGTCGGGCCCTCGGCCCGGACGGTCAGGCGGTGGGACAGAGTCCGCTCAGCGAGGAGCGCATCATGCCGGCCGCAGAGTGCGCGCGGCTCATCCTCGCTGCCGCCCGGGCCCGACGGCGGATGGCGCTCCTGTCCCTGCGCGGCCGCCTCGGACGCTTCGTGCAGGTCTTCGCGCCGGGGCTCATCGACCGTATCGCGGCGCGCGCGGTCGCCCGCGGCCACTGAATCGCGACAGGTCCCGCCCGCTCAGGGGGTGCCCCCCCGCGCCAGGACTTCGATCTCGGCCAAGGCCGCGAGCGTCATGCCGTAGAAGGTCCCGGAGACATCGTCGAGACGGACCTCGACGACGCGCGCGGCGAGATCGCCGAAGGGAACTTCGGTCCCGGCGACCGCGATCGCGCTCGCCGTCGCCGACCCGGCGAGCACGGTCCCCGCGGCGTCGGCGTAGAGATTCACGGTGGCCTGCCCGACCTGGATCGTCGAGTTGGCCTCGCCGCCGAACCGCGGGTTGTAAAGACGCACGGCACGCACGGTGACCGGCACCGGGAAGGTCAGGCGCACCCACTCGCCGTCCTGCTGGCCGTTCGCCGAGTTCCAGTAGCGCCAGATCTCCCCTTTGAGCACGCGCCGGTCGATGAGGCCACCGTTGCGCGCCGCGTCGCGGGTCGACGACACGATGACGGCAGCACCGGGCGCGAGGTTCGTCCAGCGCGCCGCTTCGGGCGTCGCCGGCAGGGGAATCAGGGTGTGGCCGGCATGGCAGCCTACACAAGAGGCGACCTGGCCGGGCCGGCCGAAGTTGAGCCCGGCGACATGGGCGGCGCCAGTGACGCCGACCGGACCGCGGGTGAGCGGCACCGCGCCACCGCCGGCGACGGCCGAGCGCAACTGTTCGAAGAGCGGCACGTGCGCCGGAGCGGAAGCCACGACCGCTCCCTCCGCGCTCACCGGCTGTTCGTCCAGCAGGATCGGCCAGTCGAGGTTGGGAAAGGAGCCCGGACTGGTGCGTTGGTGATCGAGGAAGAAACGGATCGCCGCCGCGGAGCCGATCGCCGGCGCCGAAACGATGTCGACGTCGACCGGCGCGTTGAAGTAGACGTTGCGGGCGTCGAAGAGAAAGGTGCCGTCCGGGTCGTACGGCGGCGCGCTGCCGGGTGGCAGGAGTGGCGGATTGGCGGCCGCCGGAACGCTATCGGCGAGAATCGGCGGCACCCCGCGCGGCCGCAGGAGGCGTGCGCGGAGCTCGGTCGTCCCCGGCAGATCGAAGAGCGGCGTCCGCCCGCTGCCCGAGGCCTGGGCGAGGACGAGACCGTAGTCCTGCGCCACGTCGGGCGCCGACGAGAACACCAGCCGCCCGTCGGGCAGCACGTCGGGTTCGCCGGCGTAGGATCCGTTGAAGATGCCGTAGGAGCAGTCGCCCGGAGAAGGGCAGTGCACGTAGTCGCCGGAGAGCGTCGTGACGCCGGCGACCGGCGCATAGCCGTTCGCGCCGCGCGCGTATCGACGCAGGCCGCCGAATCCGGCGGCCTCGGTCATGTTGTACATCGGGAAGTAGTTCGCCACCAGCGTGCCGTCGGGAGCGAACGCGCCGCCGTAGACATGATTCGCCTCTTCGTCGCGGAAGCTCCCCGCCCACAGCGCGAGGCCGGTGCCGTCGGGGCGTATGGCGGTCGCCTGCCAGGCGTTGCGCCAGAGGTTGTCGGCGCCGCCGGCGTGGTTCCCGCGATCGGTAGTGAGGCCGTCTTTGGTCTGGTAGCCGCCGTTCGGGTCCGGCACGGTCGCCGAGCTGTCGGTCCCGAAGCGGTGATTGCGCCACCAGCGCGAATAGACGATGCGGCCGGTCGCAGGCTCGACGAGCGGACGGTCGGCGCCGGAGCGCTCGGAGGTGATGCGATGCCGGTTCGTGCCGTCGGCGTTGACGACGAAGAGATTCGAGGCCCGCACCCCCGAGTAGTGGCCGCGGGCTCGCCAGCGAGTCGAGCTGAAGACCACGCGGCCGTCGGGTAGCCAGACCGGATCGGTGTCGTCGTAGGCGAAGAGCCCGCCGGCGGCGGCACCGAACTGCGACAGGTCGAGCCCGCTCTCGTCCGACGTGGTCAGCGCGCGCAGCCCGCTGCCGTCGCTGCGGATAGCGTAGATCCGCCAGGCCCCCGGGTCGTTTGCCGGGCCGGGGTCGTAAGCGCCGTCGGGCAGACCCGCGAAGACGATCTCATGGCCGTCCCACGAGACATCGGGGGCGTTGACATCGATGAGATGGAACGGCGGCTGCGGATCGGAGCCGTCGACCAGGGTGATCAGGGCGCCGTCGGCGCGGCGCAGGAGGAGCCGTCCCGGCGCCGCGACCCGAAAGCGGCTATGGGCGCCGACCCCGGGCATGTCGTTGGGCACCGACCAGTAGATCGAGCCCTCGTCGGGGATCTGCCGCGAAACGAAGACCACCGACGGCGTGCACGGCCCAGGTGCGGTCGAGCTCCAGCCGCACAGCGAGGCGGACTCGAAGTCGTCGCGATAGATCGGCGCCTGGGCGCTCGCGTCGGCTACCGGCGCGAGCGCGGCGAAAAGCAGGCTGCAACGGACAAAGTGGACTCGGCGCATGCGACCTCCCCGCGGAGCGGATGCTCACAAGGTATGCGAGGTCGCGGCGCCGTTCTGTTCGCTGCTTCACAGCATCAGATCGTCGAGCTCCGCTCCGCTACCCCGCTCTTCCGGCGCCGCGCCGCGACGGAAGACGCAGGCGCCGCGCTCGCCTCCGAGCCAGGCGCGCGCCCCCTCGACGCGAATCCAGGCGCGCTCGCGCAGGCCCACGACCGGTGTCGTGTTCTCCTCGTGGAACTCCGCGATGCGCTCGGCGCGCGTCTCACCCATATGGGTCGAACCGGGCTCGGCGTCGAGGTAGTGCGGATTGATCTGGAACGGGACCAGGCCGAGGGCGTCGAACCCGCGCGGTTCGACGATCGGCATGTCGTTGGTCGTGCGAATCGTCGGACCCGCGAGGTTGATTCCGGCGGAGGCGCCGAGATAGGGCATGCCGGCGAGCGCCCGCGCACGGAGGGGCTGCAGCAGATCGGCCTCCTGCAGGGTCTTGAGCAGGCGGAAGGTGTTGCCCCCGCCGACGAAGACGGCTTCCGCGGTCTCGATCTGCCGCCGTCCGGTGGCGTCCGCCGCCAGCTGGTCGACGCCGCGGCCGAGCTCCTCGAGACGGGCGCGGAACTTGGCGGTATAGGCGGCGCGGTCGTACAGCGCGAAGGGTACGAACAGGATGCGCGACGCGGAGCCCAGGACCGCGAGCAACTCGTCGGCGGCGTGCGCCAGATAGCGCTCGCCGTGGTTGGTCGAATTTGACAGCAGCATGAGTCGGCGCATGGCCTGGGCCCCCTATTGGCGTCTTGCGATCGCCTCGCCGAGCCGGTCGATGTCGGCGAGGTCGTTGTAGATCTGGACTGCGACGCGCGCCGCGAGCCGGTCGCCGCGCGCTGCGATGTGGAGCTCGAGGCGTTCCTCGAACAGCAGGATGTCGCGCAGGCGTGCCGCTTCCGCGGTGCTTCCGCCGAAGCTCGCCGGCAGCGGCACCGAGACCATCGAGGCGACCATGGAGCGCGGAGTGCGGAACTGCGTTCCCCAGCGCTCCGCCAGCCGCTCGCCGGCGAGGAAGGCGAGATCGTGGTTGTAGCGCCTGACTTCCTCGGCCCCAAACTCGGCGAGCAGCTCGAGGGCCGCAGGTGCGGCGAGCCAAGGCGAGGGATCGCGCGTTCCGACGAGATCGAACTCGGTCGTGAAGCCCTGATCGAGCCCCCACGAGACGACCGCCGGATGGAGCCCCTGCTGGTGCTCCGGTCGGACCCACAGCACGGCCGTGCTGCGCGGCGCCCAGGCCCACTTGTGGAGATTCCCGACGTACCAGTCCGCGCCGACCGCCGGCAGGTCGAGAGCGACCGCGCCCGGCGCATGCGCTCCGTCGACGAAGATCGGCACCCCTCTGGTGCGGCAGCAGGCCGCGATCTCGACGATCGGCAGGAGTAGGGCGCTGTCGGAGGCGATGTGGTCGACGATCGCGAGACGCGTGCGGTCGCCGAGTGCAGCGGCGACCGCCGAGACGGCCTCCATCGGATCCTCGCAAGTGGGCGAAATCGCCACCTCGCGCACGATGGCGCCCTGCCGCCGGGCGACGTAGCGTGCCACGTTCGCGATCGCGCCGTAGCCCAGGGAGGTGATCAGGATCTCGTCGCCGGGCGCAAACTCGAGGGAGCGCAGAACGGCGTTCGCGCCGGTCGTCGCATTGTCGACGAAGACCAGATCCTCGCCGCGCGCACCGAAGAAGGCCGCGACCTCGGTCGCCGCGGTGCGCAGGCGCGGCGGCTCGCTGCGCGGCGCGCCGACCCGGATCTCGGAGAGCTCGCGCAGCAGGTAGCGCGACGGCTGAAGCTCGATCTCGTCGCGGATCGCCTGCTGCGCGAGGAGAACGCGCCGCGGCGGCGCACCCACCGTTCCGTGGTTGAGATAGGTGATCGAAGGATCGAGGGCGAAGTGCTGCAACATCGACCGGCCGAAACGGGTCACGACGAGCTCCTCTCCGAGCGGCGCAGGGCGCCGCTCATTCTGCCGCCGGGAGGGGAAACTCGACGCCCAGCGCCGCCGCCACCCGGTGCGGAATTTCTGTGTTGTCGAACAGGCCGGCGAATCGGCCGGCTGCCGACGGCGGGCCGTAAGCGAAGACCGGGACCGGTTCGCCGCTGTGCTGGGCGCTCGCCCAGTGGAGCACCAGCTCGGTGCCGCTCGACTGTTCGTCGATCGACAGGCCGCCGGTCGCGTGGTCGCCGAGCACCAGCACCAACGTCGCGCCGTCGCGGATGGCGAAGTCGACCGCCGCCGACACAGCGGCGTCGAACCGCAGCACCGCAGCCATCATTCTGGCGGCATCGCGCGCATGCGCCGCGCTGTCGATCTCTTCCTCCTCGAGCAGCAGGAAGAACGGCCGGCCCGACGCGGCAAGTAGTCCCAACGACTTTTCGGCTATCGCTCCGAGAGTCGGCGAACGCGGATCGCTCTTCTGCGGCTCGACGCCGAAGAGCGCGGCGACCGGCAGGCGTTTCGCGGCAGCAAGACCGGCGGCGTCGGCGACGACCTCTACGCCACGGGCGCGCATCTCGGCGGTGAGATCTCGCCCGTCGGCACGCGCGCCCTCCGGCGCGCTCTTCGGAAGGAAGAACTTGCGCCCGCCGCCGGCCAGCAGATCGACCCTGGCGTCGCTGAGATCGGCTGCGATACCCGCCTCGTCGCGGCGCTCCGCGACGTGCGCCGCGAACGCAGCCGGCGTGGCGTCGGTGATCCGCGATGTCGTCGCGAGCCCGGTCGCCCAGCCGGCGTCGCGCAGCGTCTCGAGCAGCGTCCGCATCGGCCGCCCCAGGGCATCGCTCCCCACTCGTCCGAGCCGCGTCTTGTGACCGGTCGCGAGTGCCGTGGCGGCGGCGTCCGACTTGGTGATCAGCGCGCCGGCCGCGTGCGTCGTCACCAGCCCGACGGTCGGGAAGCGTTCGAGCTCGAGCCGGCCCTCCGGGCCGTAAGCGGCGATCCGGGCGGCGGCGAACTGCGCCAGGCCCAGGCCGTCGCCGACGAGCAGCACGACGTTCCGCACCGGCACCTCGGCGAGCACCGGCAGCGTCGCGCGGGCGCCATCTCGCCCCGCAGCCGCGAGGCTCGCAACCGGCAGGCTCTGGCGAGCGCGCGCTGCTCCGGCGCGCGCCGCCGACGCGCTGGCCAGGTAGCCCGCCAGGCCGCCGCCCAGAGCAAGGCAGAGGGCCAGCGCAGCCGTCTTCGCGGTCGGCCGGCTCAACCGGAGCTCGCCATCCGTCCGTCTAGATCGAGGCCCGCCGCCTCACCCTGCATGGCCACGAGCACGTTTCCGACGTGCTGCCAGAGGTCGAGCGCGCCGGCAAAGCAGGCGGCGCTGAAATCGGCGGTCGCGCGCTCGACGTGGGGGCGGTCGACCCCGGCGGCGAACGATTTTTCCTTCCAGCGCTTCTGGATGGACTTGAGCTCGACGTCGCGGACGTCCTTCGACGGGCGCACGAGCGCCGCCGCGATCACCAGACCGGTGACCTCGTCACAGGCGAGCAGGGCGAAGTCGATCGGCGCCTGGCGCGCCACACCGGTGGCCTCTTCGTTGTGCGCCAGAATCGCCTGCAGAACCGCTTCCGGCACCCCGGCCGCGGCGAGCAGCGCAATGCCCTCTTTCGGATGAGCCTCGAGGGTGGGGTGGATCTCCCAGTCGTAGTCGTGCAGCAGCCCTGCCAGGCCCCAGAGGTCGGGGTCCTCGCCGAGCCTGCCGGCGTAAGACCGCATCGCCGCCTCGACGGCCAGCATGTGTCGGCGCAGCCCCGCTGCAGCGACGTGTTCGGTGACGATCCCCCAGGCGGCCGAGCGCTCCATACCTGCCACTCCTCTCCGCCGGCGCGCGACGCGCCAGCAGGCCAGATCGTACCCGAGGTCCATGGTAACTTCGCGCCGGCATGTATCTGGAGCACTACGGTTTCCGCGAGGCCCCCTTCAACATCACTCCCGATCCTCGCTTTCTCTACTTCTCCGCCCGCCACCGCGAGGCGCTCGAGCACCTGCTCTACGGCATCCGCGAGCGCAAAGGCTTCGTCCAGATCACCGGCGAGGTCGGCGCCGGCAAGACCACGCTCTGCCGGGCGGCGCTCGAACGGCTGGGCCCCTCGTTCCGCACCGCGCTGATCCTCAATCCGGTGATGTCCTCGACCCAGCTGCTGCGAACCATCCTGGTCGAGCTCGGTCTCAAGGTGCCGGGCCGGACCGATCGCGTCGCCTACCTCGAGATGCTCAACGAGTTCCTGCTCGCCCAGGTGCCGCGAGGCGACGACGTCGTGCTGATCATCGACGAGGCCCAGGATCTCTCGCCCGAGCTTCTCGAGCAGGTGCGGCTGCTGTCCAACCTCGAGACCGACCGCCAGAAGCTGCTGCAGATCGTCCTCATCGGGCAGCCCGAGCTCCGGACCATGCTCGACGACAACCGCCTGCGTCAGCTGCGCCAGCGGATCACGGTGCGCTACCACCTCGATCCCCTGTCGCGGGCAGAGACCGAGCTCTACGTCTACTACCGTCTGCAGGTTGCGGGCGGCAACGGCCGCCCGACGTTCAGCCGCTGGGCGATGTCGAAGATCCACCGCTACTCGAAGGGCGTACCGCGGCTGATCAACGCGGTCTGCGACACGTCGCTGCTCGCCGGCTATGTCGCCGGCGTCGACCACCTCTCCGGCCGTCTGATCGGCCGCGCCATTCGCGAGCTCGAAGGCAGGCCGTCGTGAGTCTTGTCAGCGAGGCGCTCAAGAAGGCCGAACGCGAAGCCGCCGCGCGCGACGCGCGCGACAAGGGCCAGCCCGCGCCGTTCGAAGCGCCCCTCCAACCCTATCGATCGCCGCGCACCCGGCGGGCGCTCCACCCGGCTCTCGCGGCGCTCGCCGGCGGTGCCCTGATCGTCGCCCTGGCCGCGGTCTGGTGGGCGGGCGCGCGACATGTGGAGGCTCGGCCAGCGCTCCCGGAGGGTCCGCCGCGTCCCGCCGCTGCTGCGTTGCCAGGGGCGACGAGTGCGAGCCCGGCGGCAGAGCTGGAGAACCGGCCGGCGCCGCCACTTCCCGGCGCCGCGGCGCCTCCCGCCGCGCAATTCCAGACAGCGCAGTCGCCGGCAGAGCCGGTCACCCGCGAGGCGGTCGCGGCGCTGCAGCCCCCCGCGCCGCTGCCGCGCGCCACGGCACCGCCGCCGGGCGAGAGCTCGCCCGCGCCCGCGAGGCCGCAGGCTGCGGCTGCGGTGCCCGGAGCGACCGTGGCCACCGCTCCAACCGCCGCCCGGAGCTTCGGCCCTGGCGACTATCTGCTGCGGGCGGATCTTCCCGACGGCTCGAGGCTCGAGCTCGGCGGCATCGTCTACTCCGAAACGTCGCCCTTTGCCTTCCTTAACGGGCGCCTGGTCGGCGTGGGAGAGTTCGTCGAAGGCCGGCGCATCGATCGGATCGAGCGTGACCGGGTCCTTCTCTCCGGCGAAACGGGCGTCCTGACGCTCCGACTCAAGGCACCCTGAAGCCCCACCGCGAGGCGAAGGCACCGTTCATTCGCGGTTCATCCCCGGCAGTCATCGTCACGGGTGATGCCGTCTTCTGCCCCCGACTCCACTGCAACCGTCTCGGGAGTGGCCGCGAGGCTGCTCCGCTCCAGGTTTCGACTGGCCCTCGCTCTCGCGCTATTTCTGGTCGCGCTGGGCAGCCTCACCCGGCTCGCCCTGGTCGTCGCCGGCGCTGCCGAGTCCAGCCGATCCGCTGGCGAGTGGCTGCGCGTCTTCGCCGCTGGCAGCGTTCTCGACCTCTGGGTCGCCGCCTGGTGCGTCCTGCCCTGGGTGGTCTACCTGGCGCTGCTCCCGGAGAGATTCTGGCAGGCCCGCTGGCAGAAGGCGGTGCTCGGAGCCGGTCTCGCGGCGGTTCTCTTCGGTGCGCTGTTCGCCGCCGCCGCGGAGTGGTTCTTCTTCGAGGAGTTCGACAGCCGGTTCAACTTCGTCGCCGTCGACTACCTGCTCTATCCGACCGAAGTCGTCACCAATATCTGGCAGAGCTATCCGACGGGGAAGATCCTGGTCGCCATCGCGGCCGTCGTCGTGACGCTGCTGCTCGGCCTGCGCGCCCGCTTCCGGTGCGCCTGGGAGCGCCCGACGCCGCTCACCAGCCGCCTTGCGGTGCTCGTCGCCCACGGCACACTGCTCGCAGGGCTCGCGGTTGCGTGTTCGCCGCGCACCCTGATCGATCATTCGCCCGACCGGCTGGTCCGCGAGCTCACCTCCAACGGCACCTATGCCTTCGGCGAGGCGCTGCTCGGCCTCGACGCCCCCTACGCCGGCCTCTACGCCACCCAGAGCGCGAGCGAGAACCATCGCCGGCTCGAAGGGCTGCTCGGCGAACCGGCCTCCGCACCGGTCGTGCTCGGCCCAGGTTCCTCCGCGCGCGCCGTCCGCGCACTCTCCCCCGAGCGACGCTGGAACGTCGTGCTGCTGCTCGAGGAGAGCTTCGGCTCGGAGTTCGTCGGCGCTCTCCATCCCGGACAGGACGAAGGACTGACGCCCGAGTTCGACGCCCTCGCATCCCAGGGCGTGCTCTTCACCCAGGCCTTCGCCACCGGCAACCGCACCATCCGGGCGATCGAAGCGACGACCTCCTCGCTGCCGCCGCTTCCCGGAGCGCCGGTGGTCCAGCGGCGAGGCGCCAAGGATCTGTTCACGCTGCCGGGAGTGCTCGGCGCAGAGGGCTATCAGACTCTCTTCGTCTACGGTGGCCGCGCGCTGTTCGACGGCATGGGCCCCTACCTCGCCGCCAACGGCATGCAGCGCATCGTCGAACAGTCCGACTTCCCGAAGGGCGAGTTCTCGACTGCCTGGGGGGTTTCCGACCAGGCGATCCTCGCCCGTTCGCTGGTCGAGATGGAGAACATGGAGGCCACGGGCAAGCCGTTCTTCACCATGATTCTGTCGGTCTCGAACCACCGTCCTTACGCCTATCCGCCGGGCACCATCGAGCCGTTGCCCGGGCTCAAACGCCGCCAGAACGTCGTGCGCTATGCCGACTGGGCGATCGGGCGCTTCTTCCGCGCCGCCCGCGAGAAGTCGTTCTTCGATCACACGCTCTTCGTGGTGATGGGCGACCATGGCGCGAGGGTCTACGGCGCCGCCACGATTCCGCTGGCGAGCTACCAGGTGCCGATCCTGATGATCGCTCCGGGAGTCCTGCCGGCCGGCGTTCGCGTGGACACCTTGGCCTCCTCGCTCGACGTGCCGCCGACGATTCTCTCCATCCTCGGGCTCGCCTACAGCTCGCGATTCTTCGGCCACGACCTCCTGCACACCGCGCCGGAGGACGGGCGCGCCCTGCTCGTCCACAACGGCGACATCGCGCTGATGCGCAGCGGCCGGATCGCGATTCTCGGCCTGCGTCAGCAGACCCGGGTGTTCGACGTCGATCGCGCCAGCGGAGAGTTCCGCCAGCAGGACGGTCGCTCCGAGCCAGAGGCGAACCTGGTGGGCGATGCGATCGCTTACTTTCAGTCGGCGGATGAGTTGGTGCGCGGCAGCGGATACGGCCTCGCCGTCCCGGAGGGCGACGCGCCGGTCGCGCCGCGCGTTGCCGCCGCGGGCGGAGCTCCCTAGCCTGCTCCGACCGGCTCGGTCTGCAGCTCTTCGAGCAGGTTCTCGAACACGCTGCGATCGAACGGTTTGGTGATGACTTCGTCGAAACCGGCCGTCCGGGCCTCCTCGGCGACTTCGCGCAAGGCATGCGCGGTACAGAGGATCAGAACGGCTCGTCGCGCTCCGGTCGCGCGCTCGTGCGCCCTGAGCCGGCGGCCGACTTCGATGCCGTCGAGCGTCGGCAATTGGCGGTCGAGCACCACGAGGAGGAAGTCCCCGCTCCTGGCGAGCTCGAGGCCGGTGGCGCCGTCGCCGCAGACCGTCACCGACAGCGCGAGCGACGTCAGCCAATGACGCAGGATCAACGCCGACGTCTCGTCGTCCTCGACGACCAGGACCCGGTCGCCCGCCAAACGATGAGCGACCGGTGCGCCCTGCAGGGGTACGAACGGCTCGCGCGGCGTTCCGGCTCGTGGCAGCGGCAGGGTGAACCAGAAGACCGCGCCCGGTCCGTCACCCTGCTCGACGCCGATCTCTCCGCCCATGGCCTCGACCAGCGCACGCGAGATGGCGAGGCCCAGTCCGATCCCTGGCGGCGTCGGGGTTACCTCCTCCGCGGGGCGCCGCCCGAACGGCAGGAACAGGCGCTGCTTCTCGTCGCTCGACAGCCCCGGTCCGGTATCCACGACGCGGAAGAGGATGCGGTCTCCGTTGTGCCCCGAGCTCTCGATCGAGGTGCGCACCGAGCCGCGCGCGGTGAACTTGATCGCGTTGCCGACCAGGTTGGTCAGGACCTGGCCGATCTTGACGCGATCGCCCATCACCCACTCCGGCACACCCGCAGCGACCCGCCAGGACAGCGCCAGGCCCTTGGATTCCGCCAGGGCACGCAGGCTGTCGTGCACCTGTCCGGCGAGGGCCCGGGGGTCGAGGGCGGTCGAGCCGACGTCCACCCTCCCCTCCTCGATCCGCGCCAGATCGAGGACGCTGGTGATCAGCGACAGGAGGTGCTCACCGGTGAGCTTCATCCGCCGAAGGTAGTCGGCCTGGATCGCATCGAGCGGGGTATCCGCGAGCAAGTCGGCGAGTCCGAGAACGCCGTAGAGCGGCGTCCGGATCTCGTGGCTGGTCATGGCGAGGAAGCGTGTCTTCTCGCGGCTTGCTGCGAGTGCCGCGACGCGCGCCTCTTCGATCAGCTGCACCGTGGTCGCGAGCCTCTCGCGCTCGGTGACGAGCGCCGCATTCGTCGCCCGCTCGCGGACGACGAGCAGATCGCTGACCATCAAGATGCAGCTGAAGACGATGCCGACCAGAAACAGGTCGAAGACGAGCAGCCCGGCAAGGTTGAAGGGGCTCGGGCTCTTGGCGTCGAAGCCGGGCACGAGCATCGCGTAGGTCGCCCGGGCGGCGCCGAACGGCGCCAGCAGCATCAGCGTCCAGAGCAGGAGATTCCGCCCGAGATTCGGCGACCGGCGCGTCGTGCGCAGGATCCTCCAGGCCACGTATCCGGCCAGCGAGGCCGTCGCTGACGAAAAGAGCGCCACGCGCCAGCGCAACTCCAACGCGGCGGCGGCCAATCCGGCGAAGGCGAGTGCGACGGTTCCGGCCCCCATCCAGAAGCGCCGCCGGCTGCGGTGCGCATGGTGAAAGCCCAGCAGGCCGTCCATCAGCATCGCGGTCGCCATCCAGGTGAAGACCGTCAGGCCGGCGTTCAGGCGCCCCTGGTCCCGGCCTCCCATGAGCGAGAGGGTGACCGGCAGATTGCATACGGCGAGCGCGCCCAGTGCCGCCGCGGTCCGCCGCAGGCCGGGAAACCCGGCGGTCAGGCGGCGGCGCAGAAAGGCGATCACGATCGCGCCGAGGAGCGCGTAGAGGCTGACGGAAAAGAAGAGCGTCGGAGCGTCGAGCTTCATCGCGGGTCAGCCCTCGGCCCGGCGGGACGAGGAAGCCCGGTATTCCGCTTCGATCTCCTCCACCCTGGCGCGCGACGGCTCGCGCCGTACCGAGGTATAGCCGACCACTCGGCCGCCACGCTGGTTGGGGATGATCGTCGCGTAGACCCAGTAGTAGCGCCCGTCCTTGCATCGGTTCTTGACGTAGCCGTGCCAGATCTCGCGTCGGCCGAGCGTCTCCCAGAGTCCGCGAAAGAGCGCGTTCGGCATGTCGGGGTGACGCAGGATGGAGTGCGGCTTGCCGAGGACCTCGGCGCGGTCATACCCGGAGATCTCGCAGAACGCGTCGTTCACATAGGTGATCGTCCCGGCCGGATCCGACCGCGACACGATCAGTCTGCCTTCGGGAAAGGCGACCTCCTCGTCGACGACGCGGAAGTCGTCCGCACCGCTCCAGCTCGCCGTCCCGATCGCCTCCGCGATCCGCCCTCCCCGACGCTCTGCAGCAGGCCGGTTCACCGCTCGAGGGGCCTCCTGCTCGCCGCTCTGGCGGCGCAGACCGCCCACTTCGACGAGCACCGCCACAGCGAGCCGCGTCCTCCCGGGAGCCGCGAGCTCGCTCGACAGGAGGTCGGCCAAACAGACCCCATTGCGCTGCCGCACCGTCGCGAGCACCGCGTTCACGGGCAGGGACGGCAGATCGGCCGGCGACTCCAGGCGGCGGTCCGGGTCGGCGGCGAGAGGCTCGTCGTCCGCCGGCAGAAAGCGACGCCGCGCCGCGAGCTCGTCCTCGATCCACGCCGCTTCGAGCAGCAGCTCCTCGACACTGCGCAGGGCGGGGCCGAGCGATCCGTCTACCGACTTCGGGCGAGCGGCAGGCGCGAAGTGAAAGCGGCCCCGGCTCCAGCGCAACTGATCGATCGCGGCCTCCTCCGGAGCCAGATTGCCCAGCCGCGCTCCGACGAGGAGTCCGTCGCTGAACTCGAGCCAGCCCGAGGACTCCGTCCCCTGGAGCTCCAGACGGCCCGACTGACGATTCTGGCGGATGGTCTGCGCGAGGTCGCTTGCCGAGAGCGCCGCAAGCGACCCTTCGAGATTGCGGGAGGCCGCCGCCCGCCGTGCGATCAACCCCTCGACGCGCACCACGACCTCCTCTGCGTCGAACGGCTTGGCGAGGAAGTCGTCGGCGCCGAGGCGCAGCCCTTTGACGCGGTTGACCGTGTCCCCGGCCGAAGACAGCATCATCACCGGCAGGGACGCGGTCCGGGCGTCGCGGCGCAGGTCGCTCAGGATCTCCCAGCCACTGCGCTCCGGCATCATCACGTCGAGCACCACGGCGTCGAACGCGCCGGTCGCGAGGCTCTGCAGGAAGGCCGGATAGCCGGAGGCCGTGGCGACACCATGCCCCGCGGACTCGAACGCCAGTCGCAGGATCAGAAGGATGTCCGGATCGTCATCGACGACGAGGACCCGCGAGCTTGCAGCCCGCACCGCGCCCGCGAGCGCCGCGGCGACAGCCGATCCCGTCATACCAGTTTCGTCAGCTCTTGCGCAGCGCGCTTCATGTCCAGCAGGACCATGCCCAGCTTCGCGCCCGGCCCGGCAATCACTTCGAGCACCGCCTCGCCACCCGAGGGCATCAGGATGATGTAGCCGCTCCTGCCGCGGACGTAGACCTGCTCGAGCAGGCCCCGTCCGAGCTCGTCCGAGCTGCGTTCACCCAGGGAGAGCAACGCCGCCGCCATCGCCGACACGCGATCCTCGTCGGTCCCCGCGGGCAGCACCGACGACAGCACCAGCCCGTCGACACTGACGACAGCGGCCCCTTCGACGTCCGGGGTGTTGGTGACCAGCGTCTTCAGCGTCTGTTGAATCTGCTCTGCTCTCACGGCCATCAGACTCTCCTCGGGCTGTTCCCGACTCATGCCGGTCGTGCGATCAGGGTGTCGACGAGATCGATCATGAACTCGATCTCCTCTTCGTCGAGCGCCTCGAAGCGCCGCACGCCGATGCCCTCGGCGATCGAACGGCCACGCTCTTCCTCGTGCATCGCAGTGAGCGCCGCGGTGAGTCGAAGAGCGAACGGCTCGAGTCGCGGACCGGCCAGGAGAGCATGCCGGACGACGTGAATCTGACTGCGCCCGATTGGACGCAGGTCGCCGGTCGCGACCTTGGAGAGCTGGTGGTAGGCCTCCTCGAGGAAGAAGCCGATATCGGCGCGCCCTTCGAGCAGATCGCGCGCGACCAGGACGTAGCTGTCGACGGTACGCGTCGGCAGCTCGGCGGCGACGATGTCCGCCGGCTCGAGCAGAATGGCGCAGATGGTGTTGACGTCGGGATCCGCGGTCTGCGTGACCCGGAGCCCTGGACCGAGGTCCTTCACTGTCGCGGCGGGATGGCTGCTCCGGGCGACGATGAGAGCCTCGTCCGGCCTCTCCGCAGGCGCAGCGAGGGCGCGAAAGCCGTGCTCGCGCAGGATCATCGAGGCGTCGAACGGATTGGCGTAGATGAGATCGACGCCGTCGGCGCGAATCGCCGCCCGCTGCGCCTCGAAGCTCGGGTAGAGCTCGAGGTGCATCGCTTCGCCGATCACCCGCTGCAGCCAGGTATTGAAGACGTACCAGCCAGGGGCCAGCCGCGGGCTGAAATCCGGGCTGACGGTGAACTGGAACGGCGCTTCGCCTCCGCCTGAAGAGGTGCTGGAACGGTGCGGGCTCATTCGAGCGTGCGATAGAGCTCTGCGGCCTGCATCACGGCGGCGCGCGAAGGCTCTCTCCGGACGGAGGTATAGCCGACGATCTCCCCCTGCCGGCGATTGGGGATGACGGTGGCGTAGACCCAGTAGTACCGGCCGTCCTTGCAGAGGTTCTTGACGTAGCCGTTCCACAGCTCGCCGCGGGTCACGGTCTGCCACAATTCGCGGAAGGCGGCGCGCGGCATGTCGGGGTGCCGGAGAATGCTGTGGGGCTGTCCGATCAGCTCGTCGCGCGAGTAGCCTGCAATCTCGCAGAAGGAGTCGTTGACCTGGGTGATGTTGCCTTCCCGGTCGGTTCGCGAGACGATCAGCCGGCCGGTCGGTACGACGATCTCATCGTCGCGGACCAGGACCGTCTTCTCTCCGCCGTGGAAGAAGCGCAGACGGACCGCCCTCGGCTCGGCAGAAACGGCGCTGTCTGGCTGGCTCGTCATGGGCGTCTCGACCTCCCGGTTCCGGAGACATTGCCAACATACGCGCCGCGAATTACGCCAAGGATTACCGAGCGCTGCGAATCCCGGCGCAGCCCCGGGCGAGCCACCCGCGGCCGCCGCCCGGCAGGTGGGATCACGGCCGGTCCGCAAAGCCCCCTCGCCGAGCGAAAAAGTCGACTATCATCGATCTCGATGACCACCGTCCAGGGCGGCACGGAGCGGATCCTGTGCGTCGACGACGAGCGCGACGTGCGCCTCGTCGTCGCGAGGACGCTCGAGCTCGCCGGTTTCGCGGTCACCTCCGTCGAGTCGGCGAGCGAGGCGCTGGCGCGGATCCGCAGCGAAGGGCTTCCCGATCTGGCGATCGTCGATCTGGTCATGCCAGAACACGACGGCTTCTGGCTCTGCCGTGAGCTGCACTCTTTCTGCGATCTTCCCGTGGTGCTGCTCACTTCGGTCTCGGACGAACCGACGACCGTGCGCGCCATCGAGCAGGTGGCGGAGGACTACATCGTCAAGCCGTTCCGGCCCAGCGAACTGGTCGCCCGGGTCCGCCGGGTGCTGATGCGGATTCCGCCTGCGGCGCGCGGTACCGGCCTGTGGAACGTGATCGACGCCCGCCTCGAAGTCGACTTCCCCGGACGCCGGCTGCGGATCGCCGGTGTCGAATCGGAGATCACCCCGACCGAGGCGAGAATCCTCTACATACTCTGGCGCAATCTCGGCCGCACGGTCGAGACGAGCGCCCTCCTGCGCCGGGTATGGCCAAGCGAGGAGGTCTTCGAGGACACCCTGCGCGTCCACGTGCACCGCCTGCGCAAGAAGCTCGAGGTCGACCCCGAGAGGCCGGCCCTGCTGCAGACCGACCGCGGCCGCGGCTACCGGCTGGGGGCGGAACGCTGACCGGACCGGGGGCCTTGACCAGCGGAGTCGGCCTCGGAGCTGCGGCGCAGACCGAAACTCTCGATCGCGCCCGACTCGCCGAGCTGGCAAACCTCGACGGCCCGGGCGACTTCCGCTTCCGCCGCGAGCTGCTGGCGGTTTTCGAGACATCGAGCGCACGGCAGCTCGAAGCGCTGCGCCGAGCCTCGGCGTCGTCCGACCTCGCGAGCGCCGTGGCAGCGGCGCACTCGCTGAAGGGAAGCGCCAGCAACGTCGGTGCCCTTCTCCTCGCCGCCTCTGCCGCCGCGCTCGAGTCGCGCGCGCGCCAGGCGGAGCGGCTGCCGGCCGAGTCCGAGCTTGCAGCCCTCGCCGAGGAACGCCTCCGGGCGCTCGCCACGCTTCGACGGGAGTGGCACCCGGCCTGAGAACTCCGGCGGGAGGCGGCGCCCCTCGAGGGCCACCGTCCGCCTTCATCTCCGGTGTAACACTCGCCGCACAGAATCGCGCGAATCCCGATGCCCCTTCTCCTGGACCCCAGGTCCCTGCTGCTCTGTCTCGCCGCCGCGTTGCTCGCTCTGGGCGCGGGCCTCGCGCTCTTCGAGCGCCGCACGCTCTCGACAGCGGGGCTGCGGCGCCTGTCCCTGAGCTATGTCGTGCTCGCTGCGAGCCTCGCTACGCTCGCGCAGCAGGGGGCTGGCCTGGCGACGCCAGGAATCGTCCTGGCCAATTTCGGCTTCGTGCTCGGCATCGCTCTCCTGCTCGAGGGCGCCCAGCTCTTCCACGGTCGGTCCCCCGATCGTCTCCTGACCGTGGCGGCGAGCATCCTGACGGCAGCCGGAGTCGCCTGGTTCGAGCTCCGCGGATCCGGCGTCTCCGCTCGTATCGCCCTGACCAACTCGGTTGCCTCGCTGCTCTTCCTGCGGGTGTCGGGGATCGCGCTCGCCGCCGGCAGGTCGATGCGACCGCAGGCGGGCGTCCTGCTCGCGCTGGCGGGACCGGTCCCCATCGGGCTGGCCCTCGGCGTGCGCGCCCTGCTCGCCGCGACGGGCAGCCAGCCGCCCGACCTCGCCGGCGGCGACTGGGCCACCAGCGCAACGCTGCTCGTCGCGCTGCTTGCGGTCGTGCTCTGGCCGATGGCGGTGATCGGCACCGACAACCGTCAGCTGCTCGACCTCGCCGACCTCGCGGAACGGCGCCTCGCGGCCGGCAAGAGGCGCTACCGCGACCTGCTCGAGTCGGCCCCCGACGCGATGGTCATCGTCGATCAAAAGGGCCTCATTGAACTGCTCAACGCGCAGGCCGAGCGCCTCCTCGGCTATCGCCGCGAGGAGCTCGTCGGCCAGCCGATCGAGCTCCTGGTGCCGGAGCGACTGCGCGATCTGCACGCGCGGGAGCGCAGCGGATTCCTCGAGCCGCGCTCGCCCCGCGGCGACCCGATGTCGCGTCCGATGGGAACCTCCGGGGAGGAGCTCTTCGCCCGGCGGCGCGACGGCAGCGAGATTCCCGTCGAGATCAGCCTCAGCCCGGTGCAGACCGACGAGGGCGTCCTGGTCACCGCCGCGATCCGCGACATCTCCCGCCGCCGCCGCGCCGAGGAGGAGCTCCGCCTCAGTGAGGAGAGGTTTCGCAGCGTGTTCGAGCGCAGCCTGGGCTACATGCTGCTGCTCGAGCTCGACGGCCGGGTGCTGTCGTGCAACCCGTCGGCCGCGCGCGCCCTGGGCGGCGAGCCCGCCGGATTTGCGGGCCGGCCCTTTCTCGACTTCGTGACCGAAGAGGACCGGCCGGCGCTGTCCCGGTTGCTCGATGCCTGGCGCAGAGGGGGCACGCGGGAGCCTCCGCTGGAGGCTCGCATCGAGAACACGCCGACGCCTCCGGCCACCTGGCTCGTCCAGGGTCAGAAGGTCGAGCAGGGCGGCAGGCCGGCCTGGCTGCTGCTCAGCGCGATCGACGTCTCCGATCGCATACGTCTCGAGCAGACGCTGCGCGCGAAAGCACTCCACGACGGCCTCACCGGCCTCGCCAACCGCAGCCTCTTCGAGGACCGCCTCGAACTGGCGCTGGCGTGGGCGGTGCGCGAGCGCGCCAAGGGGCACCTCAGCCCGGTGGCGATCGCCTTTCTCGACCTCGACGATTTCAAGTCGGTGAACGATCGCTTCGGGCATGCCGTCGGCGACTCGGTGCTGGTCCAGGTCGCAGCGCGCCTGCGGGCGGGTGTTCGTCGGGGCGACACCGTCGCCCGGTGGGGGGGCGACGAGTTCGCTCTCGTGCTGCCGGAGATCGGCAGTCGCGCTGCCGCGCTGGCCGTGCTCGCGAAGTTGCGCCGTGCGCTCGACACACCCTACATCTGCGGAGCCCAGGTCCTGCGGGTCCCGGCCAGCTTCGGCCTGGCGCTCTATCCCGAAGACGCCGAGACCCGGCGCGCGCTCCTCGAGCACGCCGACGCGTCGATGTACGCCGACAAGCGCGGCTGAGATGACACCCGCCGAGATGAAGGCGGTCTACCTCGCGCGCCTGCCGTTCCTCCTGGCCGAGGTGAGGCATTGTGCTGCCGACCTCGCCGAGCCGGGATCCGGGGTGTACGCCCGGCTCGGGGCCGTCGCCCACCGGATCAAAGGCTCGGCGGGGACCTTCGGCCTGCCCGAGGTCGGCGCCACGGCCGCCGCGCTCGAGCTCGCTCCAGCCCAAGGTTTGCCGCTCGCCTGCGCGAAGCTCGTGGCGGCCATCGAGTCTGCGCTCGCAGCCGCCAGCGGTCTGTTTCGCATCGCCGTCGCGGTTTCGGAGCCGGAGCTCGCGCAAGTGCTGGTCGACCGTCTGGCCGACGCCTCACGAACCTTCGAGACGGCGCTCGCCTTCGAGGCTCTCGAAAGCTCCTTGGCGAAGGGCGAGATCGCGCTCGCCATCGTCGACCGGCCTTCCGGGTCGCCGCTGCTCACCGCGGCCCTCCGCCGCCTGGCGGAGGCGGCGGCGAGCTCCGGCGCGACGGTTCTGCTGCTCGATCGCGAGGCGCAGCGACCGCCGACCTGCCTGCCGCGCGAAACGCAGCGTCTCGCCTGGCCGGACGTCGCGCCGACGCTCGAGGCCGTCGCGGCTGGATCCCTGCAGAGCTTCGCCATGCACCGGGCGGCCCCCCACTCCGGCCGGGGCGCGGGTGGAACAGGCTGAAAGCGGGCAGGGCAGAAAAGCGACTAGCGAAAGCTGCGCTTGACGCGATCGACGTCGATGCGGATGCGCCGTGGCCCCGCGTCTCCCCCCCGGGCCTCGTGAGCGGGG
This sequence comes from Acidobacteriota bacterium, assembly GCA_052035735.1. Classification (GTDB taxonomy): domain Bacteria; phylum Acidobacteriota; class Thermoanaerobaculia; order Multivoradales; family JAGPDF01; genus JAGPDF01. The sequence goes on along the minus strand of JBPOHI010000079.1, from coordinate 2,384 downwards.
TCGAACTCGATCGGATTGACGATCTCCGAGAAGACGTCGCGCAGGGCGCGGGCTCCGGTGCGGTTCTCCTGCGAGGCCTTCTCGGCGATCATCGCCGCCGCCATGTCGTCGATCTCGAGGACGATGTCGAGCGCTTCGAAGTAGCGCTGGGTGCGCGCGAGGGGCGAGTCGTAGCTGCCGAGGAGGATCTCCTTGAGGATGGCGGTGTTCAGGTCGTTGAGCACCACGACCTTGTCGAAGCGCGCCATGAACTGCGGCACCATGCCGTACTCGAAGAGGTCCTTGATCTTGACGAAATCGGCCAGCGAGAAGCGGGTCTCGAGCCGCACGCCGCCGTCGGCCGTCTTCACCGCCTCGGTCTTGATGCGCTCGCCGGAACCCGAGCGGCTGACCCGGTTGTAGACCTGGTCGTAGAGCCCTTCGAAAGCGCCGCCACAGACGAACATCATCTTGCGGGTGTCGATCTCGACCGTCTGCTCACGGTCCTTCTCGCCGTCGAAGGCGTGCAGGCGGTAGGGCACGCGTTCGCCCTCCATCAGGGTCAGCAACCCCTGCTGCAACACGACGCCGATCGGGTTGGGCTTGCCGGCGATGACGGTCGACATCTTGTCGACTTCGTCGACGCAGACCGTCGCCCGTTCCATCGTCTCCTTGAGCGCGGCGAGCGACGGACGTTCGCCGAGGATGACGCGGGCGCGCTGCTCGATCGCCGAGAACATGCGGTCGGGGCGGAACTCCGTCCGGTCGCTATCGACCAGCAGGTTGGCGTTGAGGATGGTCACCGCCCGGAAGTTCTCGAACCCGGGCACGGTGTCGTAGAGCCGCTGGATGTTGTTCATGATCGTCGTCTTGCCGGTGCCCGACGATCCGATGAGCAGGATGTTGCCCGAGACTCTCCCGAGCAGGTGCTTGTGAATGGCGACCGAGGCGAAACGAAGGGCACGGTCCTGACCGAGGACGCCGCGCCGCAGCTCCTCGAACAACACCTTGGGGGTGATCGCCCCATGAACTTCAGTCAGGGTCTCCGGACTCTTCGTCATCGCCTCGATCATATCGGTGGAACTCCCTCGGACGATGGTCTACGTTCGGCGGCAGCCCGTCGTCTAGCCGGCCGTCGCCCGAACCTTGCACCCCGGGGACCTGCCGCAAGGCGCCGGATCGAGGCGCCAGCCCCCGGCCCGGCATAGGATCCACCGATGACGTCTCCGCTGCTTGCCGCCCGGGCCGTGACCAGGAGCTACCGCCTGGGCGAGACCCAGGTGACCGCCCTCGCCGGGGTCGACCTCGACATCGGTGCCGGCGAGTTCGTCGCCCTCGCCGGACCGTCGGGAAGCGGCAAGTCGACCCTGCTCCACCTCCTGGGCGCCCTCGACGCGCCCGACAAGGGGTCGGTGGCGATCGAGGGCCGCGATCTCGCGACGCTCTCCGAAAGCGAGCGGACGCTCCTGCGCCGCCGCCGGCTCGGCTTCGTCTTCCAGTCGTTTCATCTCGTGCCGGTGCTCTCGGCGCTCGAGAACGTCGAATACCCACTCTGGATCGACGGCGTGCCGGCAGCGGAGCGCCGCGAACGGGCGCGCGCGATGCTCGCCGCGGTCGGGCTCGAGCCGCGCCTCGCTCATCGTCCGGACCGGCTCTCCGGCGGCGAGCGCCAGCGCGTCGCCATCGCCCGCGCGCTGGTCCACCGACCGGTCGCGGTCCTCGCCGACGAGCCCACGGGCAACCTCGATTCGGCCAACGGCGAGGCGATCTTCGATCTCATGCTGGCGATCCGGCGCGACCTCGGCACGACCTTCGTACTCGCTACCCATGATCCGGGACTCATGGCGCGCTCGCCGCGGCGCATCGAGCTCAAGGACGGCCGCGTCCTCTCCGACAGCGCGCGCGGCGGAGGCCCGGCGTGAGATTCGCGCTCTTCGCCCTGCGCAATCTCGCCCGCAGCCGGCGGCGAACGGCGATCTCGCTCGCCATCGTCGCAGCGGGAACGATCGGCCTGCTGCTCACCGCCGGTTTCATCCGCTTCTCTTTCGACGGCCTGCGCGAGGCGATGATCCACGGCGGCCTCGGGCACCTCGAGCTCGCCACCAGCGCAGCGGTCGCCAGCCGCGGCGAGGCCGCGCTCGACCGCTCCGTGAGCCAGGGGATCGACGGCTGGCAGGAGGTCCGGGCGACGGTCGAGAAGCTGCCGCACGTCGTCGCGGTGCAGGCGAACCTGCATCTCATGGGCATGATCCAGCGGCCGGGCGGCGACTCGGTCTCCTTCGTCGGCGTCGGCGTCGAGCCGGAGCGTGAGCGCCGCATGGGTTTCGAGACCAAGGTGCGCGCCGGGCGGGCACTCGCCGACGCGGCGCCGCCGGAGGGCGAAGACGAGGTCGTGCTGGCGCTCG
>JBPOHI010000116.1:0-8644 GCA_052035735.1 Acidobacteriota bacterium | reverse complement strand
ACCTCGGGCTCGGTGTCTCGATCCTCTCCTACCGCGGCGGCGTGCGCATGGGCGTCGGCACCGACGCCGGCCTGATCCCCGACCCCGAGCGCATCATCGACGGCTTCCACGCCGAGTTCGAAGCGCTGAGCAAGGCCGCTGCGAGAAAGTGATGCCGCCGACCTTCCCGAGGTGGAAGTTGGCGCTTCTCCCCCTCACCTTTGCAATTGTCGGGGCGATCGTCGGCTTCGGCTGGATTCAAGGGGCGCTGGCGGGAGCCTTTCTCACCGGGGCTAACCTGATCGGCGTTGATTACTTAAGTAGGACGAATCGAGACTTCGACGAGGGGCTCGGCAGGAACATCAGCCTCCGCCATCCCTACGTTTGGTTGGCGGCGTTCGAAATTGCAGGACTGATGGCGCTGCTCATCTGGTACCTGCGGCTGCGCTCCGCCTGAGGGTCCACCGGAGTGATGCATCCATTGCGGCTTGCTGCGATTGGTTGCCTCCAGCTTGGCGTCCGTGGAGGGCGCGGCTGCAAGCTGCTGGTAAAGAAGAAACTCGCGACGCTGGCTGCGCGGTCCCTCAAAGCGGACGGCGACGGAGCCAGAAGTCCCCAGTCGAGCCGAAGAACCCGAGGGCGCCAGGTGGCCGATCCCTTTACTGGAGCTCTTCTGTCGCGACCTCCGCTGCTGGTCTGATCCGTCCGCTTTTCGCGTCTTTCAGGAGGAGGCTCTCCGCGAGGGGCTCGAGCGGCCGTCGCGGTTGCAGGGCGCTACGAGCGCGCGGAAGTTCCGTTGCGATCCGGCTGAGCGCTCGAAAGCTGTGCTCTGGACTCTTGCAGCTTGGCCTCCAAGATCCATATGGGAATCGGTTTCGAGTCAGCGCCGAGGGTGATGGGATCGAGGAAGAAACGCGTGGTTTGCGGGTGGCCGCTGCGGCCGAGAAAGCCCACTTCGACCCATCTGTCCACGAACTGGAAGCGAAAGTGACCTCCACGAACCCAGAGCAGGTTGGCATACGGAATGACCACGGAATAGCCGTGACCTTCGATGCGCAGGCCGTCCGTGGTCGCTTCGGCGCGGACGAACTGGCGCTGCCAGTTCCTCGCGAAGAGCACCGTGCCCATCGCGTTCGCGAGAAGAAGGACGGACGCCATGACGATCCCTTGATCGAAGAGAGCGACGAGCCAGAGAGATAGCAGGGCCACAACCGAGGTGACGTAGAGAGCGGGATGCTCCGCGAACGCGGTGCGACCGAGACTCGAGCTCAGGAGAATCGGATGCTCGGGGGTCGGAACCGGAAGACGGGGCGGCGCCGGCGGATCGAGGTATCCGGCGCGAGGCACGGTCGGCAGCTGGATGGCTTTCATCGCCGGCGCCAGAGGGCGAGGGTGAGGCCTAAGGTGAGCAGGGGGACGAAGTAGTACCAGGGTCTCCCGAAGGAGATGAGGATCGCCGCGCCGATGATGCAGGCGCCGGCGAGGAGGGTGGTCTTCAGGCCGGCGAAGGGGTTTTCGCGCGGCTGGTGCTGGGCCGACTCGAGGAGGCGCAGGCCTTCGGTGATGAGCATCGGCGCCTTCGACAGCGCCTCGATGAGCTCCGGCGCGCCGCGCAGGCCCTCCTTCGCCAGGCGGAAGGGGGAGAACTGGTCGAGGAAGATCGCGTTGACGTGCTTCTGCGAGACCTCTTTGACGTCGAAGCCGGGGTTCAGGATCTGCCCGACCCCTTCGAAGGTCACCAGGGCCTTGACCATCAGCACGGTCTCGACCGGGAAGTACATGTCGTAGCGCGCCCCCTGCGCCACCGAGCGCAGGATGAGGTGGGCGAGCGGGTACTCCTTGAAGTTCGAGGTCTTCGCCCAGCGGCGGCAGATCTCTTCGACCTCCTTGCGGAAGCCGACGACGTCGCCGCGGCGGCCGGGCTGCGCGACCATCGAGAGGTAGCGCGCCGCGTTCTCCGAGTCGCCCATCACCAGACAGTAGTAGTAGTACATCAGCGAGCGCTTGAGCTCTTCGGTGAAGCGCCCGACCATGCCGAGGTCGATGAAGCCGACCTTCGGCCCGGGCAGGATCATCAGGTTCCCGGGATGCAGGTCGGCGTGGAAGAAGCCGTCGCGGTAGAGCATCCGAATGATCGACGCCGCGCCGAGGTCGAGGAGATGGTCGCGCTGGTCCTGGTCGAGCTCCTGCGTCGCCGCCGCGGTCGGCTTGTAGCCGTCGAGAAACTCCATGCACAGGACGTCGCGGCCGGAAAACTCGCGGAAGATCTTCGGGAAGACGACGTCCGGCATGTCGCGGAAGTTGGCGGAGAAGGTCTCGGCGTTATCGGCCTCGCGGGTGAGGTCGAGCTCGCGCAGGGTGTACTCGGAGAACTCCTTGAACACCTTGCGCGGCTGCAGGCGCTCGAGGAAGGTCTGCAGGAAGCGCCCCAGGAGATTGAGCAGGATGGTGTCGCGCTTCAGCAGCTCGCGGTTGCCGGGCTTCACGACTTTGACGATCACCTCGCGGCCGTCGAGGAGCCGCGCCTTGTGGACCTGGCCGATCGACGCCGAGCCCAACGGGTTGGGATCGATCCACGAGAACATCGCGACCACGGGGCGCTTCAAGTCCTTCTCGATGATCTCCTTCAGCCGGTCGAGCGGCACGGCCGGGAGGCGATCGAGGAGGTTCTTGAGCTCGTCGGTGATCTCGGCGGGCAGGATGTCCTCACGCAGCGACAGCACCTGACCGAGCTTGATGTAGGTCGGCCCGAGGATCTCGAGGCGCTTGCGCAGCTGCACCGGGAAGGGCAGGGCCAGCAGTTCCTTGTCGAGAAAGGGGCGGGCGCAGAAGGCGGCGAAACGGGCGAGGCCGTAGCCGCGCGGATACGGCGGGTTGCGGCTGCGTACCCAGGCGTTGATCCCGCCGCCGATCAGGCCGAGGACGTGCTTCTGGGTGCCGAAATAGCGGCCGATGAGCCCCGGCGGCGGGGTCTCGACGAGCAGCGGAAAATCGCCGACCCGGTCGCCGGCGGAATCTCGCGCCATCCTAACGATTGCGCCCGTACTTCTCGTGGCTCGAAACCCAGTCGAGCGACGAGATCGCCGAGGCGAGCGAGATCTCGCCGGCGAGCACCACGCCGGCGACGATCTCGGCGAACTTGCGTACCTTGCCGCGGCCGGTGCAGCCCAGGAGCTCGAGGCACTCGCGCTGCGTGGCGAGCCCGGTGCCGCCGCCGTGCGTGGCGACGATCAGCGACGGGATAGTGATCGAGATGTAGAGCGCCCCCTCCGGGGTGATCTCGGTGTAGGCGATGCCGGCCGAGGACTCCGAGACGTTGGCGACGTCCTGCCCGGTGGCGATGAACATCGCGGTGATGCCGTTGGGGGAGTGGGCGCCGTTGTTGTTGGCACCGGAGAGGAAGGCGCCGACGTTCGCCACCTGGGCGTGGTAGTGCAGCTGCTCGGGCTCGACCCGCATGTTCTGGATCAGGACCTCGCGCGGGATCGTCACCTCGGCGGTGACGCGCTTGCCGCGTGTGCGCATGACGTTCACGTGCGAGGCCTTCTTGTCGGTCGCGAGATTCGACTCGAGGTAGAACTTGCGGCAGCGCTCCTTGAGGAACGGCTGCTCGAGGATCCACGAACAGGCGGCGAAGGTGGCGCGCCCGACCATGTTCTGGCCGGCGGCGTCGCCGGTCGAGTAGTTGAAGCGCAGGTAGGTGAACTTCGACGCCAGGAAGCTCTCGATGTTGAGGAGCTTCGCTACCGACGAGGTGGACTCGGCGTGCTCGCGGATCGCGATCAGGTTGTGGTCGATCCACTGGGCGAAGTCGCGCGCGTCGCGGGCGTTGTCGAAAACGAAAACGGGCGCGCGCTGCATGGCGTCCTGGACCACCGTCGCGGTCACACCGCCCGCCTGGTTGATGACTTTCATCCCGCGGCTGTACGAGGCGACGAGCGTGCCCTCGGTGGTGGCGAGTGGAATCAGGAACTCGCCCTGAGCGTGCTCGCCGTTGACCAGGAGCGGCCCGGCGAGGCCGATCGGGATCTGGGCGACGCCGACGAAATTCTCGATGTTGCCGCGCGTCGTCGCCGGGTCGAACGAGTAGTGGCTGACGTGCTCGAGCTTGCGGCCGGCGTAGTCGGCGAGGAAGCCCTGGCGCACCTCGGCCATGCGCTGGTTGTGGTCCTCCTCCTTGTCGTACGGGATCTGGACGCGCTTGGGCGTCTCTTCGGCGATCGCGTCGGTGACCTTGAGGTCGAGCTCGCCGAACGGCGTGGCCTCGAACTGGACCACGACCTCGTGGTTGCCGGTGGCGAGCGGGCCGAAGCCGACGAGGTGCACGACGACCGACTTCTTGAGCGGAAAATCGAGCGCGGCGGACTTCGAGATCGCCGCGGCGCGCAGACGCTCGTCCTCGCCGAGGTCGATCTCGATGCCGGCGTGCGGAGCCTCCATGCCGTCGATCCGGATGCTCCGGATGGCGGTGACGGTGGCGTCGCTCAGCCGGTTCTTGAGGGTCAGGCGCACGCCCTCGGGGGTATTGGCGAGGCTGCCGAAGGTGTAGAGCTGCTTCAGGATGAGCGAGGGGATCTTCAGGAACATGCGACTCCTCCGTTTGCGCTGCTGCGGGTGCTGAGCTTAGCGGCTTCCGCGCGGGGCCGCGAGGTCGAAGACGATCCGGCCGCCGACCACCGTCAGAACGGCGTGCAGCGATTCGAGGGTCTCGGGCGCGACCGCGAACGGATCGTCGGACAGCAGGACGAAATCGGCCAGCTTGCCGGGGGCGAGCGTGCCGCGCCCGGCCTCGGCGAAAGCGGCGTAGGCCGAGCCGGAGGTGTAGGCCGCGAGCGCCTCGGCGACGCTGATCTTCTGCTCGGGATGCCAGCCTCCCGGATGCTTGCCGTCGAGCGTGCGGCGGGTGACCGCCGCGGCGATGCCCTGCATCGGGTCGAGCGGCGCGACCGGCCAGTCGGTGCCGAAGGCCAGGTGGGCGCCGGCATCGAGCAGCGAGCGGAAGACGTAGGAGTCGTGCGAGCGCTCGGCGCCGAGGCGCTTCTCGGCCCAGCGACCGTCGTCGGCGAGGTGCACCGGCTGCATCGAAGCGACCACGCCGAGCTCGGCGAATCGCCGGACATCGCCCGGTCGCAGGTGCTGGGCATGCTCGATGCGCAGCCTGCGGTCGCGCGCACCGTTCGCCTGGGCGACCCGGGCATAGACGTCGAGAATGGTCGCGTTGCCGCGTTCGCCGATGGCGTGAATCGAAGTCTGAAAGCCGGCGGCGTCGGCGGCCGCGACCCGGCGCTCGAGCGCGCCCTCGGGAAACATGTCGGCAGCGAAGATGCCCGAGGTCTCGGGCGCATCGGCGTAAGGTTCGAAGAAGAGCGCTGTCGACGATCCCAGGGAGCCGTCGACATAGGCCTTGAACCCGCCCAGCGACAGCCAGGTATCGCCGCGTCCCGGGTCGCTGCCTGCGGCAGCCCGTTGGGCGACGAGGTCGCGCTGTCGCTCCCAGGTTGCGAGCGGCGTGCGGAACGAGACGCGCACGGTGAGCTTGCCGGCGGCGTGGGCCCGCTCGTAGGCGGGCCAATCCGTCCAGCTGCCGAAGTCGACGACCGAGGTGATACCGAGGCGGGCCGCTTCGCCCAGGGCGGCGGCGAGGAACTCGTCGAGCTCGGCAGGCGAGCGTTCGGGAAGGACCTGGAAGACCAGGTTCATCGCGCCGTCTTCCTTGAGGATTCCTGTCGGCTCGCCGGTTGCCGGATCGCGCACGATCTCGCCCCCGTCGGGATTGGCGGTCGCGCGCGTGATGCCGGCCGCGGCCAGCGCCTGCGAGTTGGCGAGCGCCATGTGGCCGTCGAGCCGCGAGATGAAGACCGGGTGATCGCCGGAGACGGCGTCGATCCACTCCCGGGTGGGCAGGGGGGCCCCCGGCCAGCGCTCGTGGTCCCATGTGACGTTGGTGATCCAGCGGCCGGCGGGGATCTTGCGGATGTACTCGGCGAGCTTGGCGACGAACTCTTCGCGGCTCGCGGCGAGACGCAGGTCGGCACCGAGGAGGCTCTCGCCACCCGAGAGGAAGTGGGTATGGCTGTCGATGAACCCGGGCAGGAGGCGCCTGCCGCCGGCGTCCAGGACCCGGGTCGCGGGTCCGATGTAGGGCGCGATGTCGGCCTCGGAGCCCACCGCGACGAGGCCTTCCCCGACGACGGCGAGCGCCGTCGGGGCAGCCGTCGCGTTTTCGCCGGAAGGAGACGGCGGCTGGCCGGTCCAGATCCGGGCGTGGCGAACGACGAGATCGGCGGGCGGCGGCGAGGCCGCGCCAAGCGCGGCGGAGGCGAGCGTGGCGAAGCCGCAGAGTGCGGAGATCAGACGGAGAGTCGGGCTCAAGAGGCGCTCCTCGAGGGTGTTCCGGTCGGCCTTTGAGAGCCGGCGTGCAATGGGTCGCATGCTAGCATCCGAGGGCTCGGCAGGGCAGCGATCCGGAGTGTCGGAGCAAGGAGAAGCAGCGGTATGGCGAACGTCGTCGTGGTCGGCATGCAGTGGGGGGATGAAGGCAAGGGGAAGATCGTCGATCTTCTCTGCCCGGCGTTCGACGCCGTCGTGCGCTACCAGGGCGGGCACAACGCCGGTCACACGGTGAAGTTCGGCGATCGCCACTTCGCGCTTCGCCTGATCCCGTCGGGGATCCTCCATCCCACCATGCGCTGCGTGATGGGCAACGGCATGGTGGTCTCGCCGGACGCGTTCTTCGAGGAGATCGAACAGCTGAAGGCGGCGGGAGTCGATCTCGAAGGCCGCCTCTTCCTGTCGAATCGCGCCCAGGCGCTCCTGCCGCACCACGCGGTGCTCGACCAGGCGCGCGAGCAGTCGCTGGGCGAGGGCAAGGTCGGCACGACCGGGCGCGGCATCGGTCCCGCCTACGAGATGAAGGTGGCGCGCACCGGCGTGCGTTTGGGAGAGCTCGCGGCCTCGGGCGTCGCCGACCGGCTGCGCCTGCAGCTGGCGCGCATCGAACCCGAGCTTCGGGCGCTCGGAGGCACGGCAACGCTGCCGCATCCGCCGCGCGTCGAGGACGACTGCCGCGGCTGGGCGCGGCGGCTGGAGCCGTTCCTGTGCGACACCGAGCACCTCCTGCATCGCTGGCTCGAGGAAGGCCAGAGCCTGCTTTTCGAAGGGGCGCAAGGGTCGCTCCTCGACGTCGACCACGGCACCTATCCGTTCGTCACCAGCTCGAGCCCCACGGCGGGCGGCGCTTCGACCGGCACCGGTGTTCCGCCGACGGCGTTCGACGGCGTCCTCGGCATCGTCAAGGCCTACACGACGCGGGTCGGCGGCGGTCCGTTCCCGGGCGAGCTGCTCGACGCCCAGGGCGAATATCTGCGCAAGCGCGGCAACGAGTTCGGCACGGTGACCGGCCGGCCGCGGCGCTGCGGCTGGTTCGACACGGTGGCAGTGCGCTACGCCCAGCGGCTGAACGGCGCGAAGCTGGTCGCGCTGACCAAGCTCGACGTGCTCGACGAGCTCGACGAAATTCCGGTCTGCGTCGGCTATCGCATCGACGGCAAGGTGACGCACGAGCTGCCGTCGCGCCTCGATCACCTGGAGCGCGCCGAGCCGGTCTACCAGGTTCTGCCCGGCTGGAAGGAGAACACGGTCGGCATTCTCGACTACGCGAAGCTCCCGCAGGCGGCCCGCGACTACATCGCCTTTCTGGAGAAGGAGATCGGCGCCGAGGCGGCGCTCATCTCGACCGGCCCGCGCCGCGAGGAGACGATCCTCAAGCCGTGCGACCTGCTCGAGCGCTGGACGGGCGGGCGGCTGGCACAGGTGATTGAACAACGGGGAGCCTGACGGCTCCCCTGGGGCGAACAACGGGGAGCCTGACTCTTTCGACAAGCCGCACCGGGTCCGATAGAATGCCCCGACCGGAGGGCCCTTAGCTCAGTCGGTAGAGCAACTGGCTTTTAACCAGATGGTCGGGGGTTCGATTCCCTCAGGGCCTACCAAATCGAACCCGCGGCCGCGCGAGCGGCCGCAGCAGCAAGCAGCACCGCAGGCGCACCACCCGCAGCACCTCGCAGCGCAGTGCAGCGCCCATCGTCTAGCCTGGTCAGGACACCGCCCTTTCAAGGCGATAACACGGGTTCGAATCCCGTTGGGCGTACCAATTAGAATCAACAACTTAGTGAAAAGCGGCGCCCGCCACGGGCGGACTCACGGGTTGGTTTGGCAGGCGGTAGGCTAAGGCTGGGTGGTCGGGTCTGCAGCGCGCTTCTTTGGACCGCCGGTCGCCGGGTCCCTTTCCAGCAGATAGAGGCCGGGGGGTCCCTTCACCAGACTCCCGGAACGAGGCTGCCAAAGAGCTACCCATTCGTGGTGCCCATCACCCTCGCACCGCCAGAACTCCGGGCCCTTGCCCGAAACCCTCGCCAATTTCGACTCGCAGGTTGGGCAGGGCGCTTCAGAGGCGTCTGTGGGGTCTTGGAGTTTGGTCATTGCGAAGTCTCCTGCTGCTCACTCTGGCTGGACAAACCTGCCGCCCGGGTCGATCTAGGTACTAAGCGCTAGTAAATTTCCATCCTTCTTTCCGAATCAGGTCTAGCAGGTTCAGGTGCGGTGTCTTGATCGCGAGGCACACGTCAGGGATATGCGGACGATCCAAGCTCCCGCTCGGTCGTTC
>JBPOHI010000298.1:0-7488 GCA_052035735.1 Acidobacteriota bacterium | reverse complement strand
GAGCAAGACACGCTGGCAAGACTGGGTGGTGACGAATTTGTCATCCTGATGCCGGACACCGGTCCGCTTCGCTCACTGATGCCAGTACTCCAGCATCTGCTGGAGCAAATCAGTGATGAGTTCGATCTTGAAGGAGAACGCTTGGCCGTCTCGGGTAGTCTGGGTGTAACCCTGTACCCGCAAACCGAGGAAGTGGATGCCGACCAGGTGCTGCGCCAGGCAGATCAGGCCATGTATCAGGCCAAGTTGGCAGGCAAGAATCGGTATCAGTTGTTCGATTCGGCACAGGATGCTGCGGCCCGACACCGTCACGAGCACATTCGACAAATCCGCGATGCCCTGCACCGTGGCGAGTTCCAGTTGTTCTATCAGCCCAAGGTCAACATGCGAACCGGCGAGATTATCGGTGTGGAAGCGCTGATTCGCTGGATTGACCCGGAACTCGGCATCAAGCCTCCGTCCAGCTTTCTGCCCCTGATCGAGGATCATCCGCTGGCGCTCGAAGTCGGCGATTGGGTGTTGGAAACCGCCCTGCGGCAGATCAGCAACTGGAAAGCCGCCGACCTCCATCTTCCCGTCAGCATCAATATTGGTGCACTTCAGCTGCAACAACGCCAGTTTGTGTCGCGACTGCTGGAGCGCGTGGCCTTGCAGCCCGGCGTCAGCACCGACGACATCGAGCTTGAGGTCCTGGAGACCAATGCATTGGATGACATCGCCAAGGCATCCGAGGTCATTCGCCACTGCCAGTCCGAGGGTATCAAGGTCGCGCTTGACGACTTCGGGACGGGCTACTCGTCTTTGGCCTATCTGAAAAAGCTCCCCGCTCACTTCCTGAAAATCGACCAGAGCTTTGTGCGCGGCATGCTGGACGATCCGGAAGACCTGGCGATTCTTGACGCGACCTTGAGTTTGGCTGGTGCATTTCGTCGGACCGCTGTTGCTGAGGGTGTAGAGAGCATCGAACACGGCGAAATGCTGCTGCGTCTGGGCTGCGAACTGGCGCAAGGTTTCGGAATTGCACGCCCGATGCCGCCAGAGCAACTCATCGAATGGGTCGATCGTTGGCAACCTCCTGCCGCCTGGTCAGCAACCCAGCCGATGTTTCGCGACGACACGCCGGTGCTGTACGCCATCGTTGAGCACCGCGCCTGGTTCAACCAGTTCGAGTCTCATCTGCAAGGCGAAGGCAATCCCCCGGAAATGAACGCAGAGCAATGCCCGTTCGGCAACTGGCTGACCTACAAGGCACATTTCCGTCACCGCGGCAGTCCCTTGTTGCCGCAGTTGGAAGAACTGCACCACAGCCTGCACGAGTTTGCCGCCACGCTGAAATCGCATGCAGAGCAAGGCAACCGCGATCGCGCGCTACTCGGTCTGGAGAATCTACGTCAGATGAAGGACAGTCTGGTCGAGCACTTGAACCAGCTGATTGTTGAGCAGGACATCTGAGCGAAGTAATTGAGCCCGCAGCGAGCGACAGGCGGCCTCTTCGCAGCCCCCCCTGTTTGACGGAGATGCAACCCCGCGATCGCCATCACGAACCGCAGCAAGGCGCGCGCAAACCCGTGCTGCAACGGCGCAATGGCGGGTGAACAGTGATAACCATATTCTATCGATTCGATGTTTTCAATCGATTTTTAATATCCATTCATCCGATCTAGCCTTCCTCCCGCGTCACCCCAAACTCTGAGGAGGGTATTCAAATGATCAGGAAAAATGCATTGCTGATGGCGCTGCTGGTCGCCATGTGTCCACCGGCTTTCGCCGCCGACGCACCCGCCGATCCACGCCCGATGGAGAATCAGGACTGGTGGCCGGAACGCCTGGACCTGAGTCCGCTCCGCCTGCATGGCGCGGAATCCAACCCTTACGGCGATGGATTCAACTACGCCGAGGCGTTCGAGAAGCTGGATCTGGAGGCACTGAAGCAAGACATCCGTGAGGTCATGACGACCTCACAAGACTGGTGGCCCGCGGACTACGGCCACTACGGCCCGTTCTTCATCCGCATGGCCTGGCACAGCGCTGGCACCTACCGCATCTTTGATGGCCGCGGCGGCGCGGATGGCAGTCAACAACGCTTCGAGCCACTGAACAGTTGGCCAGACAACGTCAGCTTGGATAAGGCACGTCGACTGCTGTGGCCCATCAAACAGAAGTACGGGCGCAGTATCTCGTGGGGCGACTTGATGGTACTCACCGGGAACGTCGCGCTGGAATCAATGGGCTTGAAGACCTTTGGCTTTGCTGGCGGACGCGTGGATGACTGGGAAGCGGACTCCACGTACTGGGGCCCCGAACATAAGTTCATGGGTGACCAGCGCTACCACGGCAACCGCGAATTGCAGCGTCCCCTGGCCGCCGTGCAGATGGGTCTGATCTACGTGAATCCCGAGGGACCCAACGGCAAACCCGACCCATTGACGGCGGCGAAAGACATCCGCGACACCTTCGGCAGGATGGCCATGAACGACGAGGAGACGGTGGCCCTGATCGCCGGCGGGCACACCTTCGGCAAGACGCACGGCGCGGCCGTGCCGGTGGGGCATGTCGGACCGGAGCCCGAGGCGGCAGCGATCGCGGAGATGGGCCTCGGCTGGACGAGCAGCTTCGGCTGCGGCAAAGGCGGCGACACCATCACCAGCGGTCTCGAAGGCGCCTGGACGCCGACGCCGAAGACCTGGGACAACAGCTTCTTCGAGACCCTGTTCGGCTACGAGTGGGATCTCACCAAGAGCCCGGCCGGAGCCTTCCAGTGGGTGCCGACCGATCCGGCCGCGGCGACCGCCGTGCCGGATGCCCACGATCCTGCCAAGCGCCACGCGCCGGTGATGCTGACCACCGACCTCGCGCTGCGCATGGATCCGGTTTACGAGCCGATCTCGCGCCGCTTCCTCGCCCACCCGGAGGAGTTCGCCGACGCCTTCGCCCGCGCCTGGTTCAAGCTCACCCATCGCGACATGGGACCGATCGCGCGCTATCTCGGCCCGCTGGTGCCGGCCGAGCCGCAGCTCTGGCAGGACCCGGTGCCGGCGGTGACGCTTCCGCTGATCGGCGCGCCGGAGATCGCTGCGCTGAAGAGCCGGATCCTCTCCTCGGGCCTGTCGCTCTCCCGGCTGGTCGCGACGGCCTGGGCCTCCGCTTCGACCTTCCGCGGCACCGACAAGCGCGGTGGCGCCAACGGCGCCCGCATTCGCCTCGCGCCGCAGAAGAGCTGGGAGGCCAACGAGCCCGCCGAGCTAGCCAAGGCCCTCGCCGCGCTCGAGTCGATCCAGGGCGAATGGAACGCCGCGCATGGCGGCGGCCCGCAGGTGTCCCTCGCCGACCTGATCGTCCTCGGCGGCTGCGCGGCTGTCGAGAAGGCGGCGAAGGACGCCGGCTGCGAGGTCGCGGTGCCGTTCGCACCCGGGCGCACCGACGCTTCCGCGGAGCAGACCGACGTCGAGTCGTTCGCGGTGCTCGAGCCGTTCGCCGACGGTTTCCGCAACTACCCCGGCAAGCAGCCGACCGTTCCCGCGGAGGCGCTGCTCGTCGAGCGGGCGCGGCGCCTGACGCTCTCCGCGCCGGAGATGACCGTCCTGGTCGGCGGCCTGCGCGCCCTCGACGCCAACTTCGAGCATTCGGCGCTCGGCGTGCTGACCGCCCGGCCGGGAGCGTTGACGAACGACTTCTTCGTCCACCTCCTCGACCCGCAGATCCGCTGGCAGGCGACGTCCGAGGCGGAGACGGAGTTCGCCGGCTTCGACCGCACCAGCGGCGAGCGCAAGTGGACGGCGAGCCGCGCCGACCTGGTGTTCGGCTCGAACTCCCAGCTGCGCGCACTGGCGGAGGTCTACGCCAGCGACGACGCGCAGCCGAAGTTCGTGCGCGACTTCGTCGCCGCCTGGGACAAGGTCATGCGGCTCGATCGCTTCGACCTCGCCTGACCGGCGCGACCCTGGTCGTGGTGGCGGGGGGCCTCAGCCGGCCGCCACCTCTCCCAGGGCGGTCTCGAGGGTAGCGAGAAGGAGCTCGGCGTCCGCCGCGCTGAAGCAGAGCGGCGGGCGGATCTTGAGCACGTTGTGATGCGGCCCGTCGGTGCCCAGCAGCACGCCGCGCCGGCGCATCCGCTCGGCGACCTCCGCGGCTTCCGCCCCGGCCGGCTCGCGCGTCGCGCGGTCGCCCACCAGCTCGACACCGAGGAAGAGACCCTCCCCGCGCACGTCGCCGATCAGCGGATGACGCGGCGCGAGCGCGCGGAGGCCCGCGAGCAGCTGCTCGCCGACCGCCGCGGCGTTCGCCTGCAGTTGCTCCTCCTCGACCACCTCGAGAGTGGCGAGCGCCGCCGCACAGGCGGCGGTCGAGCCTCCGAAGGTGCTGAAGAACTCCATCCCGTTCGCGAACGCCGCGGCGATCGCCGGCGTGGTGACGACCGCCCCCATCGGATAGCCGTTGGCGATCGGCTTGCCGAGGACGACGATATCCGGCACCACGCCGTAGCGCTCGAAGGCCCAGAACTGCCGGCCCGTGCGGCCGAAGCCGGTCTGCACCTCATCGGCGATTGCTAGCCCTCCGGCGGAGCGCACCGCGGCGTAGACCGCCGGGTAGAAGCCGGGAGGCGGCACGATCTGCCCGCCCACCGAGGGGAAGGTCTCGGCGAGGTAGCCGGCGAACGAGCGTCCGCGCGCGCCGATCGCGGCGATCGTCTCGGCGACCCGCGCGGCGTAGAGCGCTCCGAGGTCGCCGTCGCCCGAGCGGAACTCGCCGCGATAGCCGTCGGGAACCGGCGAGACGTGCACCCAGTCGGGCGCCCCGCTTCCCCCCGGACCGTCGTGCTTGTAGGGGCTGAGGTCGATGAGCGAGCTGGTGTGACCGTGGTAGGCACCGGCCATCACCACCATGTCCCGCCCGCCGGTCGCGGCACGCGCCAGGCGCAGCGCGAGCTCGTTCGCCTCGCTGCCGCTGGCGGTGAAGTAGGCGACGGAGAGCGGCGCCGGGAACTTGGCCGTCAATCTGCGGGCGTACTCGAGGAGCGCCGGATGCAGGTAGCGCGTGTTGGTGTTGAGCAGCGCGAGTTGGGCCGCGACCGCCTGCACCACTTTCGGGTGGCTGTGGCCGACGTGCGGCACGTTGTTGTAGGCGTCGAGGAAGCGCTGCCCGTCGATGTCCCACAGGGAGGTACCGAAGCCGCGGACGATGGCGAGCGGTTCGCGATACGACAGGCTGAGATTCGCGCCGAGGAGCTCGCGACGGCTGGCCAGGAGCTCCTCGCGCCCGGGGCGCTGCGGCGGGAACAGCTCCCCCGGCAGCCGCGCGACGAGATTGGGATGCGGACACAGGGAGAGCCAGAGCGGCCGCTCGGAGGGCCGGCAGGAGCCGATGAAGTCGCCCTGCCCGTCGAGCATGTCGAGGACGATCTGGAGATGCAGGTGCGGCGGCCAGTTGCCGTTCACCTCGACGTCGCCGAGGGTTGCGAGCTCCGCCCCTTGGCGGACGACGGTGCCCGCTTCGAGGCCGGCGAGCGACTCGCGCGAAAGATGGCCGTAGAGCGTGTGGAAGCAGAGCGGCCCGCGCTCGTCCTCCACCCGGTGCTCGAGCACGATGCACGGACCGTAGTCGAACGGCGCGGCGTTGTCGGCGAAACTGTGCACGCGACCTTCGAGCGGCGCGAAGACAGGCGCCCCGGCGGGCAGGAAGATGTCGAGGCCGAGGTGGACCGTCCGCCACTCGTCGCGCTCGTCGCCGCGGTGGCGGTAGGCCTCGCTGGCGTAGACCGGCCGCGCCTCGTCGTAGCCGCCGATCGCAGCGACCGCCCCGGCCTCCCGGATGCGAGCCGCAACGCGCGCGCTCCAGGCGGCGACGTCGGCGCGTTCGGCGGGCGTGCCGAGCTCCGTGCTGCCGGCGCTCCAGTCGGCGTAGACGAGCGGCGCCACCGCCTGCCCGGCGGCGAGGTCGGGATCGAAGAGCGGAGCGAGCTCCGTCCGGTGGCGCTCGAGCCAGGCGACGACGCGCGCGGTGCCGGGATGCGCCG
Organism: Acidobacteriota bacterium; assembly: GCA_052035735.1. GTDB lineage: Bacteria > Acidobacteriota > Thermoanaerobaculia > Multivoradales > JAGPDF01 > JAGPDF01. The sequence goes on along the minus strand of JBPOHI010000298.1, from coordinate 1,475 downwards.
GGTAACCGCATGCCGCCCGCCAGGCGTAGAGCGTCTGCCGCGGGTGCGCCGCGGAGAGCGCCGCGAGCAGCTCCCAGGCCGGCCGCTCGCTCACCGTGAGGTAGTCGTTGCCGGGCTCGACCGCGCGCTGGTAGGCCGAGTTGGTGACGCTGACGCACAGCCGCAGGCAGACCAGCGCCTGCAGGAGCTCGAGCTCGGCCTCTTGCAGCGGATGAGCCGCGTGATAGCCGGCGAGCAGGCGGCCGATGCCGGCCACCGGATCGCGGAGGCCCATGGCCGCATAGGCGGCGGCGATCGCCGGCTCGCAGACGAGATTCGACCAGCAGAGGTCGCCGAAGTCGATGACGCCGGCGACGGTCGCCGCCTCGCCGGTCCCGTCGATGACGATGTTGTGGTCGTTGGCGTCGTTGTAGATCACGCCCTGGCGCAGCCCGTCGAGCGCCGGACGCACGCGGGCGTCGAAGTCGGCGAGCCAGCGCTCGATCAGCGCCCGGCGCGGCGCGGCGCCCGCCTGACTCACCAGGTCGCCGTCGAGGTAGCCCAAATAGTCGCGAATCCAGCCCGCCTGGCGGAGATCCCACTTCAGGCTGCGATGGGCGGCGGGGGCGTCGAACCCGGCCAGACCGCGGTCGAGACCTCCCAGAGTGGCGCCGAGGCTCTCGAGAAGCGTCGCCGTCGGCCGGCGGCGGGCACAGACCTCCGACCACAGCCGGCCAGGCAGGTAGGTCAGCAGACGGGCCCAATGACGGGTGCCGTCAGCGCTCTCGACGGCGATCAGATCGGGGCCGGCGGCCGACGGCACGACGCGCGGGAGAGCGAGGCCGGGCTCGTGCCGCGCGAGCTCGGCGAGCGCCGCGTGCTGCAGCTCGAGCTGCTCCTTCGCCTCACGGACGTTGGCGATCTTGAGCACGAAGCCGGCACCCGCGGCGCCGATCCGGAAGTTGAGGTCGCGCTCGCCCGGGAGCGGCGTCACTTCGCCCGCTACGCCGAATCGTTCGGAGGCGATCCGGGCCGCGTCGGCGAGCGTGAAGGCCGGCTTCGGAAAGTGGATGGTCGGCAGCGGCGCGATCTCAGTCGGGATCGAAGTCGATGCGGATGCTGAGCTTCTTCGCCTTGTCGAGGCCGTACTTCAAGGTCGACAGCGTCACCGTCTGCTCGTCGTGGCGCTTCTCGCTGTCCAACCCCTCTTCACCGCGGTAGCCGTCGATCGCGACGCCGGCGGCATCCAGCCATTCGACGTCGAACTTCGCTTCCCAGTCGTTGGTCGAATCGTTGGTGAACTCGAGCTGGATCTGCACGTCGGCGAGGTACTGGCTGTTGCCGGGACGCATGAAGGACGACTTGGTGATCCCGCCCTCGCGCACCAGCCGGATACGGTGCAACGTCACCGGACCGTCGGTGGCGGCGAGATCCACCCACTCGCCCATCTTGAGCGTGACGGTCTTCTCGGCGGTGCCGGCGAAGGACGCCACCGG
>JBPOHI010000222.1:0-10704 GCA_052035735.1 Acidobacteriota bacterium | reverse complement strand
CCTTTGCAGGGACCGCGGGCCCGGGAACTGACGATGCTCGGCTGCTAGAACTCGAAGCGCAGCGAGATCTGGAACCGCCGCGGATCGTAGAACGTCTGCGGCAGGCCGAAGTTCGCGCTGTTGAAGTTGTCCTGGATGTTGTAACCCGTCTGATTGTCGTAGACGTTGTAGACGTCCAACCTGGCCTCCAGATTGAACCGGTCTCCGATCGGGATGTTCTGCGTGTAGTTCAGGTCGAGCTGGTGGTGCGCCTCGGTGGTGTTCGAACCGGCGGGCTCGGCGTAGCGGTTGGTGTCGCTCGTGCTGGTTCCACGGATCGAGGTCGGGTAGAAGCGGTAGTTGTGCTCTTCCCACGGCTGCCCCGACTGGTAGATGGCGAACGCGCCGACGCTCGCCTTCCAGGGCAACGTGTAGTACCCGTAGACCTTCAGCTTGTGCCGGCGGTCACCGCGCAGGTCGCCGTACTTGTGGTCCCAGAGCTGGCGCCCGCCGCCGTCGGCGATGTTCGACGAGCCGATGAAGATGTTGCTGTCGTTCGCGAGACTGGTGCCGGCGCTGTTGTCCTGGTCCATGTTGCCGTAGTAGTGGCTCCAGACGTACGAGCCGCTGACGAAGGCCCGCTCGCCGCGCCATTCGGTCTCGAAACCCGCCTCCCAGTACTTGGTGAACGAGTTGTCGAGCTCGGCGATGACGTAGCTCGATCCGCCGATCTCGCCGCGCACCTGTGCGAGGTTCTCGATGTAGAGCTCGCGCGCGACTCCCGGCGGCGGGTTGTAGCGCAGACGCGAGTCGTTCTCCGTGTCCTCCCAGAAGTTGAAGCTGTAGCGATAGCGGGCATGAGCGCGCGCCGACCAGCCGCGGCCCAGCTCCCGCGTCGTTCCGATCATGAACTCATCCGAAGTTCGCGGATCGAGGTCGTCGGCGAAGAACTTGCCCGACGATGCCGCCTCGGGCGACGAGCCGATGAAATTGCCGTTCTGATCGAAGTACGCATTGACCTGACCCGCGGAGTTGCGGGCCCAGGAGGCCGCTCGGGGCAGGGAGCTCGCGGCCGGGACGTAGCGCGCGTAATTCGCGAACACCGTGTTCGCCTGGTCGTAGGCCCAGACGCCGCCGAGCCGCGGCTGCAGCGTATCCGCGAAGTCGATCTCGTACATCTCGTACTTGTGGCCGCGGGCGACCTCGAAGCCCGAGACGTTGTTCGAGTTCGGCTTCAGGCCCTGGCCGTAGAGCTTGTCGTTGCTCACCAGGAGCCCGACACTGAGCGTGAAGTTGTCCCAGTGAATGGTGTCGTTGATCTCGAGGTTCTGCGACTTGTACTCGGAGTGGATGACCGGCACCTGAACGCCGTTGGGAAGAGTGATTCCCTGTTGCAGGACTCCGGCCTGGAAGTAGATCTTCTGACCCGCGCAGCTCGAGTTCGCCGGGCAGGTGGTGGTGCCGCCGGGGATGGAGACCGTCCCCCAACCGTTCGAGGTGCGCAGCAGGTCCTCTTCGTCCCTCGTCCACTGGTAGCCGATGTGGAGGTCGTGGGTGACCTTCTTGCCGAAGACCCGGTCGTAGCCGCCCTGAAGGCTCTGGCGATAGAAGTCGTTGTTGTCGAGCTGCGCTCCGCCGCCGACCCGTCCGCCGCCGACGCGTGTGCCGTTGGCCAGATACCCGTAGCGATTGATGTAGCTCTGTTGGAAGGCATTGGCGCCGCTGCTGCCCGGGACGACGATGAACCCCTGGGTGTCGAGGTTCGCGATGTTCAGGTCGACGCTGCCATCGAGGCGCGGCTCGAAACCGAAGAGGTTGTCGGGCCGCCCGGTGGTCTGGTTCTCGAAGTCGGTGAACCGGAAGCTGGCATAGCTCTTCTCGTCGATGATCCAGGTGCCCTCGACGATCCCGATGTCCAGCGTCGCCTCGCTCCCCTGGCTGGTCGAGCCGGCCGCCGCCGCAGTCGAGACACTGGTTCCCGTCTCGGTGCGATCCGAGGTGCGATAGCTGGCATGCAGGAGGATCGAGTCGGTCGGCGCGAAGGTCAGCTTGCCGAAGAGCTCGTCGCGGTCACTTTCGAAGTCCGGCACCTCGCCGTAGAGGTTCGAGCGGCTCTCGCGAGTCGAGTTGGGCGCGAAGTAGGAGGCATAGAAATACAGCCGGTCGCGCAGGATCGGACCGCCGACGTTGCCGATCAACCACTCCTTGTCTTCTTCGAACAGGGCACCGGCGTTGTCGCGATCCGCGGTCAGGCTTTCCGGCTGCGCCTGATAGGTGACCGAAGCGTGGAATTCGTTGGTTCCGGAGCGGCTGATCGAGTTCATCAGGAATCCGGCAGAGCGATTGAAGTCGATCGCGTTGGCCCCGCCCTTGACGACGGCGATCTGGTCGATGTCGTGCGAGGACGGTTCGGCCGAGAGCGTGCCGAAGAGCGGCAAGGTGACGTTCACGCCGTCGAAGAGATAGGTGTTGTCCTGGCCGCTGCCGCCCGCGCTCGGGCCACGCACGTTGTCTTCGGTGTACTGGACACCCGGAATGAGCTTCACGAGGTCGCGGTACTCCTGGCCGACCGGAAGGGCCTCGATCGTCTCCTGTCCCACGGCAGCACTGAGCTCCGCCGATTCCGTATTGACCAGCGACGAGGTGCCGACGACCACGATCTCCTCGGCGACGGCGTCGATCGAAAGGGTCGCATCGACCGTTGCCGTCTGCTGCAAGGCGACGCGCACGCTTTTCTTGGCCACCGCCATGCCTTCGAGGGTGAAGCTCACTTCGTAGGTCCCCGGGGGGAGAAGTGGCAGCTGGTAGCCGCCATCGGCGCCCGACACGACCTGCCGCGCCTGCGGCAGCACGCTGGACGTCGCCTGAATGGCGACGCCGGGAAGCGCCTCGCCGTCCGAAGAGGTCACCCGGCCGTTAATCGTTCCTGTCTGCTGCGCCAGCGCCGACGTAGCGCTCAGGAGTAGAAGGGCAAATCCCTGCACGAGCCACTTCTTCATCGGACCCTCCGTGGTTGGTCCCCCCCAGTCCGAAAGCCGGGCGAGACGAGTCAAGTCATCCGTGTGTCACGAGTGCGAAATTCTCGTTACCTTAACACGGAGGATCGCCACAGGTGAGCGCCCGGCGGACATCTCCCCGGCCTTTGGCGAGCTTCTCACGCGCCGCCGCGGATCCGACGCCCGCACGCCCCATGACGATCGCGGTCTTCACCTCGCCGCCGGCCTGACCGAGCAGATCTTCCGCTTCGGCACGGCTCGTGCCGGTGGCTGCGGCGACGATCCGAATCGCGCGATCCGCGAGCTTCTGCGACCCGGGCCGCAGGTCGACCATGAGATTGCCGAAGACCTTGCCCGCGCGCACCATGGCCGCCGTCGTGAGGGCGTTGAGCGCCGCCTTGGTGGCCGAGCCCGCCTTGAGGCGGGTCGAACCGGAGAGAATTTCCGCGCCGGTGGCGAGTGCGATGACCGTGTCGGCGACGCTCTCGAGGCCGTGGCGCGCGGCGCAGGTCAGCAGCACGGTGCGCGCGCCGCGCTCGCGCGCGCCGGCAAGAGCTCCAAGAGCGAACGGCGTCACCGACGAAGCCGAGATCGCGATCAGCAGGTCGCTCCGCGAAAGCGTCGCGACCGCGGCACGGCCGTCTTCCGCGCGATCTTCCGCCCCCTCCACGGCGCGAAACATCGCGCCCTCGCCGCCGGCCATGACGGCGCGAATCCGCGCCGGCTCCGAGCCGAACGTCGGCGGGCACTCCGCGGCCTCGAGCACGCCCAGCCGGCCGCTCGTGCCGGCTCCCGCGAAGACGACGTCGCCGCCGCAAGCGAAAATCTCAGCCATCTCGTCGGCGACGGCGGCGAGCTCGCGCGCATGCTGGCGGACGAGCTCGAGGCCGCGTCGATCCTCTTCGACCAGCAACTCGACGATGCGCTCGCTCGCCAGGAGGTCGAGATCCGCACTCTCGGGGTGTCGGGCCTCGGTCGGCAGCTCTTCCCACCGCGCGTTCATCGAATCGTCCTCGTTTCCAGCCTCGGCCGGCGGTCACGGGCTAGGATTGCGCCCCAGCAGCGAACTCCGCGGAGGATACATGATCGAGACGGTGACGCGAGGTATCACCTGGGCGAGCAATCTCGTCTGGGGGCCGTGGACGATCGCCCTCCTCCTCGGCACCGGCGTCTTCCTCACCGTGCGGTACCGCTTCGTGCAGCTCCGGCGGTTCCCCGAGGCGCTGCGCAATCTGCACCCTGCGGGAGAGGCCGGCGCCCGCGGCACACTCTCTCCGTTCCAGGCTTTCATGACCGGCCTCGGCGCGTCGACCGGCACCGGCAACATCGCGGGCGTGGCGACCGCCATCGTTACCGGCGGGCCGGGAGCGCTCTTCTGGATCTGGTGCTACGGCTTCTTCGCCACCGTCATCAAGCTCACCGAGGCGATGCTTGCCGTGCGCTTCCGGACGACCTCCGGCGAACGGCTGTTGATCGGACCGATGACCTACCTCGCCACCGGCCTGGGCTCGCGCCGCCTGGCGCGTGTCTACGCTGCCGTTGCCGGCGTCGCCGCGCTGACCACCACTCCTTTCACGCAACCCAATTCGGTGGCGGTGGTCTTCGAGAGCGAGCTCGGCATTCCGCCCTGGGCGACCGGCGCGGCGATGATGATCCTCGTCTTCACGGTGGTGATCGGTGGCGTGAAGTCGATCGGCCGCGTGGCCTCGAGGCTCGCGCCGACCATGGTGACGCTCTATCTCCTCGGCGGACTGGTCGTGATCTTCGCTTACGCTTCCCGTCTGCCGGAGGTGCTCGCCGCAGTGTTCGGCGAGGCGTTCTCGCTCGGCGCCGCGGCCGGCGGAGCCACCGGCGTCGGAGTGATGGTCGCCATGCGCTACGGCATCGCCCGCGGAATCTACGCCAACGAAGCGGGCTACGGCACGGCCGCGGTCGCCTACGGCAGCGCAGCCTCGGACCGGCCGGCGCAGCAGGGTCTCAACGCCATGGTCGAGGTGGTCATCGTGTCGTTCGTGACATCGAGCGTTTCCGCGCTCACCATCCTGCTTTCCGGCGCATGGCAGTCCGGAGCCAAGAGTACGGCGGTCGTCGCGGCGGCGTTCGGCTCGGTCATCCCGTCGGGTAACTATCTCGTCCTGCTTTGCGCCCTGCTGTTCGGTTGCTCGACATTGATCGGCTGGGGCTACTACGGCGAGCAGTTCCTCGGCTATCTCGCCGGGCCGAGAATCGTCCTGCCCTACCGGCTGACCTATTGCGCCCTCGTCCTGGTCGGCGCGACGACGAGCGTCGAGCTCGTCTGGTCCTGGGGCGACCTGATGAACGGCCTGCAGATCTTCCCGAACATCATCGGCGTCCTCGGGCTCTCGGGGCTCGTCGCGAAGATGCTCAAGGACGACGAGGCGAGGCTGAGCTAGAGTCGCCAAGCAAGGACCATGCGCTACGTCATCGGCATCGACGCAGGGGGAACGAAGACCACGGGGATCCTCGCCGACGAGACCGGCAGAGAGTTGCGCGAAGCGCGCGCCGGCGGAGCCAACCTGCGAGTTCAGGGCGAGCTCGGCGTCGAGAAATCGCTCTACCAGGTCATCGAAGCACTGAGCCCGCCGGGTCCCGTCGACGCCCTCTGCCTCGGCATCGCCGGCGTCGCGGGCGACACCGAGCGCGGCATCGTGCGCGACCTGCTCTGCCGCCTCGGCATCCGCCGAGCCGTGAGGATCGTCAACGACGCCGTCGTCGCCCTGGTGGCCGGGGCCCCCGAGGGTCTCGGCATCGTCCTCATCTCCGGCACCGGCTCGATCGCCTGGGGTGTGAACGCCAGCGGCCAGACGGCACGCTCCGGCGGCTGGGGCTACCTGCTCGGCGACGAGGGCTCGGCCTTCTGGCTGGGGCATGCCGCGGTGCGCCAGGGCATCCGTGCCGCTGACGGCCGCGGTGCCGCGACGACCCTCTACGAGCTCATCTGCAACCGTCTCGGCGTGCGCGGGACCCCCGACCTCGTCGACTGGTTTTACGACCAGGAGCTCTCCCGCACCCGGGTCGCGGAGCTGGCGCGCATCGTCGAAGAGGCTGCGAACGACGGCGATCTCGCGGCCGAGGAGCTGCTCGATCAGGCTGCCGGCCACCTGGCGCGCGCGGCGCGCGCCGTGGCGCAGACGCTCGCCTTTCCACAACCCTTCCCGCTCGTGCTTTCGGGCGGCGCGTTCCGCGCCTGTCCGAGCCTGGTGCCGCGAATCGAGGCGCGGCTGCACCTGCCTCTGGCCCGCGTGCTCCGGCTCGATGCCGCGCCGGCGAGCGGCGCCGTGCGTCTCGCCCTCGCGATGCTCGACCAGCCGGAAGGCGGTTCGCCCGCGGTCGACGACACGGCGGCCGGCGAACGGTCGCGCTGGGGCGGCGAGTGACTGCGGCGGCGAGAGGGAGAGAGCCGCAGCCCGGGCCACGCCGGGTGATCGTCAACGCCGATGACCTCGGCCGAAGCACCGGCATCAACGACGGGATCTTCGCCGCGCACGAGCACGGCATCGTGAGCAGCGCGACGCTCATGGTCGGCGAGCGCGCCGCGCGTGACGCGGCCGAGCGCCTCCCGCGATACCCGCGGCTCGGGGTCGGACTTCACCTCACGCTCACCGGCGGCCGGCCGACACTGCCCGCGGAGCGGGTCGCGAGTCTGGTGGACGCCGCGGGCAACCTGCCGCGCAAGCCCGAACAGATCCACGACTTCCGCCCGGAGGAGGTCGCGGCGGAGGTGCGCAGCCAGCTGCGGATCTTCCGCGAGCTCGCCGGCCGCTTGCCGACCCACCTCGACAGTCACCACCACTCGCACCGCCATCCGGTCGTGCTCGCGGCGGTGATCGAGATCGCCCGGGAGCACGGCCTGCCGGTTCGCCGCTCGTCGGCAGAGATCGGTGAGCGGCTGGACCATGCCGGGGTGCCCACAACCGACCACTTCACCGAGCGCTTCTTCGGTGCCGAGGCAACGCTCGAGGTCCTGCTCGCCGTCCTGCGCGAGGCACCCACCGGCACCACCGAGATCATGTGCCACCCGGGGCACGCCGACGACGACCTTCGCCGCGAGAGCGGCTACGCTGACGAGCGCGAGAGCGAGCTGCGCGTGCTCTGCGAGCCGGCGGCGCGTGCCGCGCTGCACGCCGAAGGTCTCGTGCTGATTCCCTTCGCGACGAGATGAGGACGTTCATCCTCTCCGGCGTCGAGTCGGCCGTGGCGACCGCGGCCGAGCTCGTCCTGGACGCGCTCTCCGCAGGCAGCGACTCGGGGGCGCCAGCCCCTCCCGTCGTCGCTCTTCCGACCGGCCGCACGATGGTGCCGCTCTACGACGAGCTGGCACTGCGCCATGCCGCCGGCGACCGCACCCTGTCCCGGGTTCGGGCCTTCAACCTCGACGAGCTGCTGCTTCCGGCAGGGCACCCCGCGACCTTCCGTGCCTACATGCAACGTCATGCCTACGGCCGGACCGGCCTCGCCGCCGCGCGCTCGGACATTCCGCGGTCGGATGCCGATCCGGTCGCCGAATGCGCCCGCTACGACGCGGCGCTGGCTGGCGCCCTCGACGGCGGCACGCTCGATCTCGCCCTCCTCGGCCTCGGAGCTGACGGTCACGTTGCTTACAACCTGCCCGGCAGCCCGGTCGCCGGGACGCACGTGGTGGAGCTCTCCGACGCCGTGGCGAACGGCCTCGCGGTGCCTCACGCGCTGCGCCCGCTGCGCGCGATCACCCTCGGCTTCGCGCCGTTGTGGAAGGCCCGCCGCGTCATCGTGCTCGCCACCGGCGCCGACAAGGCGATCGCGGTGCGGCATCTCGTCGATGGGCCGATCGACGAACGCTGGCCGTGTTCGATGCTCTGTGACCATCCGAACATCGACGTGGTTCTCACCGTCGAGGCGGCGTCGGAACCGGTCGGCGGGCCCGGGCCTGCCGGGGTGAAAGTTCCGACGAAGGAATTGACATGAAGATCGGAGCTCTCGACCTGGCGATCGTGATCGCCTATGTCGCTGCCGTCACCCTCTTCGGGCTCTGGGCCGGCCGTGGCGCGCGCACCCTGGCCGACTACTCCGCCGCCGGGAGGGATCTCCCCTGGTGGGTGGTAATGATCTCGATCGTCGCCACCGAAACCAGCACCGTGACCTTCCTCTCCATCCCCGGCTTCGCTTTCGGCAGAGACCTCACCTGGCTGCAGATTGCTCTCGGCTTCGCAGCCGGGCGCTGCCTCGTCGCGCTCTGGATGCTGCCGCAGTACTTCCGCGGCAACTTCCTGACTTCCTATGAAGTTCTCGCGCGGCGCTTCGGAGGCTCGACGCAGCAGGCCGCATCGCTGCTGTTCATCGTCACCCGCACCCTCGCCGACGGGATCCGTCTCTTCCTGACCGCATTGGTATTGCACGAGATGACGGGCCTGCCGATTCCGTGGGCGGTCGCCGGCGTCGGCCTCGTCATGATCGTCTACACCTGCGTCGGCGGCGTCAAGGCAGTGGTCTGGACCGAGTTCGCACAGTTCGGCATCTACGTCGGAGGAGCGCTCCTCGCCTTCGGGCTCCTCCTCGACCGCCTTCCCGGCGGCCTCCCGGGAGCGCTCGCCGACGCCGGCGCCGCCGGCAAGCTGCGCGTCTTCGATCTCACGTTCGACCCGAGCGAGCCCTACTCGCTCTGGGCCGGCCTGCTCGGGGGCATTTTCGTCACTTTCGGGTCGCACGGCGTCGATCAGCTCATGGTCCAACGCTACTTCTGTGCCCGGAACCTGACCGACGCCCGCAAGGCGGTGGTGGTCGGCGGTCTCGTGGTGCTCGTCCAGTTCGCCTTCTTTCTCCTCCTCGGCACGGCGCTCTGGGCCTTCTACCAGGCGCAGCCGCTCGCCCTGGCGGGCGACGCCGGCGCCGTCGCCGGCAACGACCGGATCTTCGCCCGCTTCATCCTCGAAGAGCTGCCGACCGGCGTCGTCGGCCTGCTGCTCGGCGCGATCTTCGCTGCCGCGATGTCGAGCTCGCTCAACGCCTGCGCGACCGCGGCCGTCCGCGATATCCGTCGGCCGACGACGGCCGACACCCTGCTGCCGGCGGGCGAGCTGCGGCTGACCCGCTGGCTGACCTTCGCCTTCGGCGCAGCGCAGATCGCAGTCGGTATCGCCGCGCAATGGCTGCGCTCGTCGGTGGTCGCGAGCGTCCTCGGCATCGCAGCCTTCACCACCGGCATCGTTCTAGGCGTCTGCTTCCTCGGCATGTTCACGGCCCGGGTCGGACAACGCGCCGCCCTGGCCGGCCTGGTCTTCGGCCTGGCGGCGATGAGCGCCATCTACTTCGCGACCCCTCTCGCCTGGCCGTGGTACGCCCTCGCCGGCTCGGCGCTTACCTTCGGCGCCGGCTGGACAGCGAGCCACGTCTGGCCGCGCGAGCCTGCCGAGCTCCCGCTTCAGTCGTAGAGCAGCGCAGGGCGACGCGACTCGAGCCAGGCTTCGCCGGCGGACGGCGCGACGACTTCGGAACGCAACTGCCCGTCGACTAGCGCCGGCGTACCGAGCAGCGCCGTGAGCGCCTGCCCGTCGCGCAACCAGGTGAAGTCCGTCTGCTGCGCGAGTGCGGCGAGGAGCTCGACCCCCAGTCGCCACGGGTCGGCCACAGCCGCATCCGTGACTTCGACGCGGAATCCGCGGCACTCGAGGCCGCGGTACTTCGGGTCGGGCGCAGCGGGCGAGCTCTGGGGCGTGAATCGGGTCGGCCGCAGACGGAAGCCGGGGACATCGACCCGGACTCGCGCCGGATCGAGCCACGGGGCTCCGAAGAGGAGGAATGGGGAGTCGGTGCCGCGGCCTTCCGAGACATTCGTCGCTTCGAGCAGAGCCACGCCCGGGTAGGCGAGCGCTGCCGCGGCGCTGCGCAGGTTCGGCGACGGCGGGAGGAAACGCCGGCCGGTGTCGCGCCAGGTCATCGTGCGCCTCCATCCCGCCATTTCGACGACGGTGAGTCGCGCCGGCTGCGCCCGCCTGGCGTTGGCCCAGCGCGCCATCTCTCCCAGCGTGAGGCCGTGGACGAGCGGTCCCGGGGCCATCGACAGCAGGCTCGAGGGCACCGCGGCCGCCGCAGCCCGCTCGGGTCCGGCGATGCGCACGCCGCCGAGCGGATTCGGTCGGTCGAGAACGACGAGCTCGATCCCGGCCTCGGCCGCCGCCTCCAGACAGAGCAGCAGCGAGCTGGCGTAGGTATAGAAGCGCACTCCGGCGTCCTGGAGGTCGAAGACCAGCGCATCGAGGCCCGCGAGGTCCTCGGGCAGCGGCTTGCGCCGGGCTCCGTAGAGGCTGACGACCGGCAGGCCGCTCGCCGCGTCGACGGTATCCGGAATCGCTTCGCCGGCGGCTCCCTGACCGGCGAGGCCGTGTTCGGGCGAAAACAGCCGGACGACTCGGACGCCCCGGTCGCGCAGGACCTCGAGCGCCGTCCGGCCATCGAGGGTCACCGAAGCGGCGTGCGAAATCAGTCCCAGCCGCTTGCCTGCGACGGCCGCGAGAGCGGCGACATCGCCGTCCGCGATCCGGTCGAGACCGACGCGGACGACCGGCGGTGGGTCGGCGAGAGCGCGCACCACCGCGTCATGGATCGCTGGCCGCGCGGCGAGGATCTGCCGATTCTCGCGCGTCGGGTGAACCCGATTGGTGAGCAGCACGACGAACAGCTCGCGCGCAGGGTCGATCCAGATCGAGGTACCGGTGAAACCGGTGTGGCCGAA
>JBPOHI010000011.1:0-1574 GCA_052035735.1 Acidobacteriota bacterium | reverse complement strand
CGAACTGTCCGTGAGTGTTGGCATTCGCCTCGCGGTAGTAGCCGGCGATGGCGTCGATCACCGGTGCCGGCATCTGCGACCCCGCCGGGCCATCGAGAAAGGCGATCGGATGTTCTCCCCGGCGGCGAGAGAGAGCGGGGAACAGCGTTCGGGCCTGCTGGCAGTCGGCGGCGGTGAAGGGCATCGGAGACCTTTCGTCGAAGGGACGATGCTGCAGCATCCCGGGCCCTGCCGGCAAGCGGTCAGTCTCCGAAAGTCACGGCCAGGCGATCCGGCGTCGTCTCCGACGGGTCCTGCTGCAAGCGAATCTCGCCCTCGCGGCTCAGCCCCACGACGTCTTCGAAGCCATCGACGAAAGCGGCGAGGTAGTTGTCGATCAAGAGCTGCGTTCGGTCGCCGCAGCGCGGTTCGCGATCACCGAAGTAGCTCTCGTGGCTGTCGGTGCCCTCGTTCCATAGATCCTCGGCCGGATCGTTCTCGTAGAGGAACTCGCCGGAGAGGCTCACCGTCCCGTCGGGACAGCGCGGATGCGTGCCTCCCCGGAGCGTCCAGACGGTGTCGAAGGCGTGCCCCAGGACGAAGTCGCTGGCGAGCTCTGCCATCCGCTTGCGGGCCTTCGGCGTGTCGCCGGCCTCGAGGGGCGCGCGCCGCACTTCGCGCCGCCAGTCCGGGACCGAGCGAAGTCGATCCGGAGAATAGAGCGCCGCGCGCGGCTCCTCTCCTTCGTCCCCGAGACTGACGTAAACGAACGGGCCGAAGCGCTCGAGCACCGCCGCGCAGGTGGCCGGCAACGAGAGCCCGTGCGCTTTCGCCTGCTGGGCGAGCGCTGCAGCCGTACCCGCCCGCGGGCCCCGCTCGAGGCGCGGCAGGGCGGGAGCGCCCGGCATCGCCCGGAGCTCCTGCAGGAGCGCCTCGAGGGCCGCGAGCGGATCCTTCTGCGCCTCCTTGCGTTCCAGCCGGCCCGCGAGGTACTCGGTCTGAGCGAGGAAGCCCTGGCCCTCCACCGCCATCCGCCGCCCGCCCGCGAGCGTCGCCTCGCCGGTCACGGCGTAGCGATGAAAGCCGTCGGCGAGCGTCAGTCGGATCGTCGGCTCGGGTCCGGAATCGGAGACCTTGCCTTGCAGCGTGCCGGCGACGACGCCGTCGATCCGTACCTCCAGCCGGAGCGCGGTCAGGTCGTAGAAATAAGGTGGGTAGACGACCACCGTCCGGCTGCCGGCCTTCGCGGGAGCCACCACCAGCACGAGACCACCCAGGATCCAGCTCCATGTCCGCTTGAGCATCTCTCCTCCTCGAGATCAGGTGCGCAGAGATCGCTCCGGACGGGCCAGCGCCCGCACCAGCGGGGAGCCCGCCTCCGGTCCCGGTCAGCCGAACGGCACGGGTCGCGGGGTCTCGGGCGTCGACGGCGGCAGGAGCGGCAGCACGAAGCTCGGCTGCTCTCCCGTGAGGGTCTTGAGAAAGGCCACGATCCTGGCCCGCTCCTCCGCGGTGAACGTCCGCCCCAGCTGGAGCCTGCCCATGACCGCCACGGCCTCGTCGAGCGTCTCGGCTTCGCCGTCGTGGAAGTACGG
>JBPOHI010000043.1:0-4804 GCA_052035735.1 Acidobacteriota bacterium | reverse complement strand
CTGGCGCGCGAGCGCGGCGATCTCGGTTCAGCGCTCGAGCGCTCGCAGAGACTCGCCCGAATGGCACCGCACTCGGCCAGCGCGAGCCGCCTGCTCGCCGAAGTCCTGGTTCAAAACGGCAAGCGGGTGGAGGCGGAGGCCGAGTGGCAACGAGGCCTCGGCGCGTCTCCCAACGCCGGCTGGCTGCGACTCTCCTGGGCGCGCTACCTTGCCGCCGAGCGACGGCCGCGCGAGGCAGAGGGGGAGCTCGATCGCATCCTCGCCGATGAGGGACATCCCGAAGATCTGGTCGCCACGGCGCGGGCGCTGCGCGAGGCGTTGCCCTCCGCTCCCTGAGCTCAGGGGCTCTTCGCCCCGACTTCGGCGCGTTCGCGCTCGAAGCAGGCCTGCATCGTGGGCCGATCCCCCAACGCGCTCGCCAGCGCGAAGATCTCCCGGAGCTCGCCCGCACCGGCCATAGCGACGATCGGCGCAGGCGTCCCCTGGCGGTCCGGCTGCGACACACTTGCCACCCAAAGGAGGTAGGCGAGCTCCGCGGTTTCCGGGTACCGCTGGCGGCGCTGCCCGAGGAGCGCTGCCGCGTCTTCGCTCCGGCCTTCCAGCAGGTCGAGCAGCGCGAGATAGCGCGTCGCTTCGACGGACGCTGGGCGGGCGGCGACGGCGGCTTCGAGGTGCTCTTGCGCCGCGGCACGGTCGCCGCTCTGGAGCTCCGCCCAACCGAGGAGCCACTGGACGTCCGCATGCCCGGGGCGGCGGGTGAGCGCGGCGGAGAGCTCTGTCCGCGCCCCCGCAAGGTCTCCCGCCGCGAGCTCCCTGACGCCGCGGCCGACGAGCCGCTCGAAGTCGCGCGCGCGCAACGCCTCCGGCAGGCGCAGGAACAGGCCGCCCGCAAAGAGCGCGAGGAAGATCCAGGCCGCGGGCAGATAGCGCCGCCTCTCGGCGCAGCCCACCGCGGCCGGAATCCTCGCGGTCACCGCGCCGAGAATCGCTCCGGCAAGCGGCAGGCCGGTCCACAACTGGCGCCACTCGCGCAGCATCCCGAGCTGGGTCGCCGTCGTCAGCACGATCAGGCCGCCGCCGACGAGCACCCCGGCCCGCCAGCGCTCGCCCGCCGACGCCGGCCACGGGCTCTCCTCTCTTCGGCCGCCAGGCGCGAAGGCCAGCGCGGCGACCGCCGCGATCAGCCCGACATGAACCAGATCGAAACCGGCGAGCGGCACCTTCATCGACACCGGCGCCGTCCACGCATGCCCCGCCAGGTGGAGCGGAAAGAACAGCAGACCTGCGATGCACTCGCCGAGCGGCGCGCGGCGCCGCCAGAGCTCGAACGGGAGCAGGAAGTCGAAGGCGACGAAGCCCCAGTCGAGCAGCGCGATGGCGGGGAACCGCAGCAGCCCCGTGGTCGAGTGCCCGAGACTCCACGACCACCAGCCTGCCGTCACCGCCGCCGACTCGACCGCGAGGCAGATCGCCGCCATCGCAAACCCGGCCACGAGAGCGGTGCTCCAGGCGTCTGCCGGGCGGCCGAAGCGTCGCAGAAGGCGATCCGCGACGTAACCCGCGAGCGCCACGGCAGAGACCCAGCCGACGAGCTCCTGCAGCGGCACGCCTCCGACGGCGACCAGCGGCGTCACGATGCGATAGGGGGTGTCGGTGTGCGCCGCCGCGCTCAACTGGCCGATCGCGGTCGAGCGCAGCCAGCCGTAGGCCGCGGCGGCGACCACGAAGATCGCCGTGGCAGCACCACCCAGGTTCGCGCGGCGGTGAGCGAGCAGCAGCACGAGTGCGGTCGTCGACAGAGCCGCGACCGCGAGCGGCGGCAGAGCGATCATCGCCGAGCGCGCGCGCTCAACCCTCGGGGAGGAGGATCACCAGACCCGAATCGGCGACGAGGCGAGCCTGGATGACCTCGATTCCGGCCGCTTCTTTCTCTTTCCGAAGCGCCATCTGGATCAACGGACGGGCGCTTTCCAGCGGCAACGTGCGGATCTCGCGCAGGCGGACGAAAGCGACGCCACGGCCCTCGAGCCGGCAGTCGGTCGAGCCCAGCGCGACGAGCGGCCCGTCGAGATAGAGGGCCGGGGTCACCTCTCCGGCGGCCAGATTCAGGACGGCCTTGCGCATCCGGATCGACTGCTGGCCCAGCTTCTGCAGATCGATGGCGTGGGCGTCCCGGCAGATTCGCGCGTCGGACTTGACCGGCGGGTCGAGCAGCTGATCGAAGGGCTTTCCCGCCCTCAGCTCGCCCACCACCTTCTCGCCCGCGGCATAGACCTGGGCGACGCTTTCGCCGGACTGTGGAAAGAACAACACATCCAGGCGGTAGTCGCGGAGGAAGAGGGAGCTCTCGCCGTTCTCGCGGTAGTAGCGGGCGACCTCCTCTTCGGTGGGTTCGACCGGAATCTCGGCGATCAACGCGGCGCGATACGTATCGACCAGGGCCTGCCGGGTCGCCGCGGCGATCTCTGCCTCGAGCGCCGGGGTGAGCCCCTGCGCGAGGCGACGTGCTGCGAGAAGACGGTTCTCCACCAACTCGCGGAGGAAAGCGCTGGCGCGCTCCGGCTCGACGACGGCCGGAGGCAGCACGGCGCGAAACTCCGCCGCGCTCACCTCGCCGCCCTTCCAGCGCGCCACCCAGCGATCGCCTGCCCCTTCCGCCGACATCACACTGCGGGCTGCCGCGAGCTCGACACCGGCCGCGTCGAGCTCCTGCTGGCGCAGGGCACGTTCGGCGAGCGTGCGCGCTTCGCCGTCGAGCTCGTTGCGCACGGCGCGGCGGATCCCCTCGACGTCGAGCGGGCTGCCCGAACGGATGCCGTCGAGGCGAAACAGATGCAAGCCATCCTTCGCAGCGACGACCGGCGAGAGTCCGCCCTCCTGCAGGGCAAAGATCGCGTCCCCCGCGGCGCGCTGCAGGCTCTTGCGCATCGTCCACTCGATGCGGCCGCCAGCCCGGGCGTCCACCGAATCCGAATGGAGCTCTGCAAGCTCATTGAAGCCCTTGCCGCTCTCGAGCTCCGCGAGAATGCCCTGCATCTTCGCTTCGGCTGCCGACCGCGCCGCCGCGTCGGATTCCGCGGCGCGAAGAAAGATGTGACTGAACTTCCTCGCCTCCTCGGGATGGACGCTCTGCAGCCGGCTCTCGACCGCCGCGGCGACGAGGCTGTCAGCGGCATGCACTCCGGCGACCGCGGTCGTCACGAAATCGGTGGCGAGGATCCGCTCGCCGGCCGCCGCCGCCTGGTACTGCACCTCCGGCCGCGATTCGTAGCCCTTGGCCTTCGCTTCGGCGACGAGCATCGCGAGCCGTACCCGCCGTTCGACGACCTTCCTCACCATGAGCTGGCGGGTCTCTGCGGCCACCGGTTTCGGCACCGACGCCAGCCGGTTCGCCACCGCCGCCTGAATCTCCGATCGGAGGATCTCCCCTGCCGAGAAGCGGGCGACGACCGCCGCCGGATCGAGCTCTCGAGCGGGCCGGGATTCGGGAGCCTTGCTGCAACCCACCGGCAGGGCGAGGGTCGCCGACAGCAGACCAACCAAGGAGACATTCCGTTTCATTCAGGGACTCCAGGAAAAGAAGCGCGGCGATTATAGCGGGACGAGGAGTCGGCCACGGGGTCCGTGGGCCACGGTTGCGCTCAAAGACGATAGCGGTCCCAGTCTGCGGCCGAGAACCGCACATGCGCCTGGCTCGCGAGCTGTCGCTTCGCCTCCGCCAGGGCCGGCAGCAGCTCGGGCTTGCGGCCCTCCCGGGCGAGGACCACAGCCGATTCGAGGAGGCGCCGCGCTGCCGGATCGTCACCGGTCTCCGCCGCGGCGGAGGCCAACGCCAGGAGCGCCGCGGGATCCTGAAAGCTCGTGGCGCGCGCGATCCGCTCCGCGAGCGCGAGCGCCTGCACGCCGTCGCGCACGTCGCGCGACCCGCTCGTCGCCAGGATCATCGCTTCGAGGTACGGCAGCAGCATCGCGCTCGGGAGCCGCTGCCTGCCGGCTCGAAGCACGGCGAGCGCCTCCGCATCCTCCCCGCGCAGGAGAAGGGCCCGAGCGAGAGCGCCGACCGGCGCCCAGGCTCGCGGCGCGGCCTCGACGGCGGCGCGGCAGAAGGTCACTTCGTCTTGCCAAAGAGCCACTTGGGAGCGCGTAGCCATCGTCAGCGAACCGGCTGCCGCCGCGACGGCGAGGGCCACAACGACCTGCGCCGCCAGCGATCGGAAGCGGCTGCCGCGCAGCACGAGGCCGCCGACCAGCAGGGCGAGTGACAGGCAGGCGAGGTAGGTGTAGCGATGCGCCGCGAGCTGCGGCCCGGCCTGAAAGAGTCCGCTCACCGGCAGCACGAAGAGGGTGAAGACGGCGAGCGCCAGAGCGGCTTCGGGACGGCGCCACCGCCACCAGGCGAAGACCGCCAGCCCGAGCACGGCGAAGAAGCCCGCTCCCCGCGCCGCAACCGCTGGATTCGCCGCGAAGGTGAGCAGGTCGGTGGTCGGGATCTGAAACGGTATGGACAGCGGCGCGAAGGTCTTCTCGAGATAGAAGGAGAGCCCGAAACCGGCCGCCAGGAGCCGGTGCTCGGGACCCGCGATCTTCGACTCCGACATGACGGGCGCGATCGCCCACAGGGTGACCGCCGCGACGAGCGCCGACAGGAGGAGGAACGGCACCTTCTCGAGCAGCAGCGGACGCCAGGCAGCGAGTCGCCAGCGGCGCGGATCGGGATCGAGGCGCCGCAGCGGCCCGAGATCGAGCGCGAGGAGCGCCCCCGGCAGGACCACCGCGAGGCCTTTGGAGAGCAGGGCGGCGGCGA
>JBPOHI010000032.1:0-9747 GCA_052035735.1 Acidobacteriota bacterium | reverse complement strand
AGCGCTCGCCGACGTCGCTGCTGCCGTCGGGAACGGTCCGCGGCCGGCGCCCGCCGGAGAGGGCCCGGAGCGCGTTGAGGATCACGGCGACGTCGATCGCCTCCTGCAACAGGGCGCCGGCGACCGGAGTCAGCCTGCCGGCGGCGGCGAAGATCATCGCCGCGAGCGACAGGCCCATGCCGACGACGACGCTCTGCAGGGCGATCGAGCGCGCGCGGCGGGCGATCTCCATCGCCTCGGCGAGGCGCCCCAGATGGTCGACGGTCAACACGACGTCGGCGGCCTGCGCCGAGGCGGTCGCGCCGCGGGCGCCCATGGCCACCCCGACGTCGGCGGCGGCGAGCGCCGGCGCATCGTTCAAGCCGTCGCCGACCATGACGGAGATGCCGCGCTGCGACTCGTTGCGCACCGCTTCGACCTTTTCCGCCGGCGAACGCTCGGCCAAGACCAGGTCGGCGCCGATACCGAAACCGACCGTCTCCGCCACTTCCGGGTGATCGCCGGTGATCATCACGACCCGCTGGATGCCGGAGCGCCGCAGGGCGCGGATCGTGCTCCGCGCGTCGCTGCGTATCGGGTCGTGCAAGACGATGGTCGCGGCGGTTGCACCGCCGATCGCGACCCAGACGCTCGACGTCCCCTCGAGCGCAGTACTGCGCCGTACCTGGCGCATCGCCGCCGAGAGCGGCTGGTCCTTGTTGACCCAGGCGAGCTTGCCGAGCGCGACCTGCAGGCCGTCCACCGCGCCTTCGATCCCCTCGCCGTGATGCTCGAGGACGGCGGTGGGGAAGGACAGTTGCAGGCCTTTCTGGCGCGCCGCGCCGACCAATGGCGCGGCGAAGACGTGTGGCGAAACCAGGTCGAGCGAAGCGGCGAGGCGCAGGACTTCGTCGGCGGGGGTGGCGCCGAAGACGTGCACCTCGCGCAGCGCCGGCCGACCGGTGGTGAGCGTGCCGGTCTTGTCGAGCAGCAGGACGGTCGCCCGGCCGAGGGCCTCGAGCGGCGCTCCACCCTTGACGATGATGCCGCGCGCTGCGCAGCGCGAGAGGCCGGCGACGATCGCCACCGGCGCGGCGAGGATCAGCGGGCAGGGTGTCGCGACGACGAGCACGGCGAGCGCGCGGACCGGGTCGCCGCTCCACCACCAGGCAGCTGCCGCGAGCGCCAGGGCCAACGGCAGGAAGATCAGCGCGTAACGGTCGGCCAGGCGGACGAACGGCGCCTTCGAGGACTGCGCCTCCTGCACCAGGCGGACGATGCCGGCGTAGGTGCTCTCGTCGGCGCTCGCGACGGCCCGCAGGTCGAAAGGCCCGCCGGCGTTGACCACACCGCTGCGCACCGGGTCGCCGTCGGCGCGAGTCACCGGGCGCGCCTCGCCGGTGAGGGTCGATTCGTCGAGCACCGCCGGTCCGTTGACCACGAAGCCGTCGACCGGCACGATCTCGCCGGTCTTGACGAGGAGGAGGTCGCCGGGACGGACGTCCTGGATCTCGGGCGTCGTGAGGGCACCGCCTGCGTAACGATGGACGATGCGCGGCGCGTGGGCGAGCAGGGCGTCGAGCTCGCGGCGGGCGCGGGCATCGGCGAACGCCTCGAGGGCGAGGCCGCCCGAGAGCATGAGTGCGATGATGGCGCCCGCCGCGTACTGGCCGACGACGAGCGCCGCCGCCATGGCAAGGAGGGCGATGACATCGACGCCCGGTTTGCCGCGACGCAGATCGCGGATGACCGAAACGGTGAGCGGAACGAGCATCACCGCTGTCGTCGCCGCCCAGAGCATGTCGGAAGCGACGGCGAAACCGAGCGCCCAGGCGGCGGCGCCGGAGAGGATTCCGGTCAGGGTGAGGCCGACGAGCAGGCGGTTCATGAGGGGGAGCGGACCCCGCGCCGAAATCTCGCGGGCGAGGTGCGTCGTGTCATCGGTTCAGTCGTTCAGAACGAGGTGCTTCTCGACTTGACGGAAGGCGCCGTCTGTAGTGGGTTCGAAAACGCGGCAGCGTTGCATCTCGCCACCATAGACGTGCAGTGTTACAGAAACATGATCGGGAAGAGCGTTGCACAGTGTGTGGTATTCGAACGGCGGAATCAGCGCCCCGGACGCCCCTTTCAAGGCATGAACACGGCCTCGCTGAACGAACCGGCAGAGCCCGCCCCGGGCAGCCTTCGGTTCGGCCTCCTCCGGATCGACGAGCTCGTATTGGACGACGGACATCTCGCCCGAAACGACCCCCTCGACGCACCAGATCCCGCCGTGGTCGTGGAGCGGCGTACCCTGTCCCGGTCCCCAGGTCATGACGATCGCGTTGTAGCCGCGCGCGTCGTCGCGATGCAGGAGCCTTCGGGCGTAGGTGTGCGGCAGGGGGGCGAAGTAGCGCTCCGGCAGCTCGATGCGACCGGCGCGGATGAGATCGGAGAGCGCGCGCTTCACGGCTGCCGTCGTGCGATAGACGTCGCCGAGCTCGACCGCGCGATCGAGCTGCTGCACGAGCTCGGCGATCCCGGACGGCTGCGTTGGGCGTTGGCTCTCCACGGAAGGGCAAGGCTATCAAAACCGCGCACGGGTTTGACCGTCTTCCACGTGGCGTCGTATCGTGGCTCGAAGGCACTTCCCGGGGGATTCCGAGCATGAGCGACATTCGAAGCGGTGGCGGCTGCGCCCGCCCTTGGCGAGCACGTTGGACGGTGGCTGCAGGGCTGCTGCTGACCGCCTCCGCACACGCTGCGGGGACGTTCGATCTGCTGAAGATGCGCTCGATCGGTCCGGCGATCGGCGGCCGGGTCGCACGCGTGGCCGGCGTTCCGGGCGATCCGCTCACCTTCTACGCCGCCACGGCGCAGAGCGGCGTGTGGAAGTCGGTCGACGGTGGTCACGCATGGAAGCCGATCTTCGACGACCAGCCGCTGCTCTCGACCGGCGCGATCGCCGTGGCGCCCTCGGATCCGAATGTCCTGTATGTCGGCACGGGCGAGGCCAACATCCGCGGCAACGTCCAACCAGGCAACGGCATCTACCGGTCCACCGACGCCGGCCGGACCTGGAAGCATGTGCTCGACCAGGCCGGGCAGATCGGCACCGTCATCGTCCATCCGACCGATCCGGAGATCGCTTTCGCGGCTCTCCTCGGCCACGCCTTCGGTGCGAATCCGGAGCGCGGCGTCTATCGCACGCTCGATGGCGGTCGCAGCTGGTCTCGCGTGCTCGCGGTCGACGCCGACACCGGCGCCTCCGACGTCGCCTTCGATCCCGGCAATCCGCGCATCCTGTTCGCCGGGCTCTGGCAGGCCCGGCGCTATCCCTGGGGAATGACCAGCGGGGGCCCGGGCAGCGGTCTGTATCGATCCTCCGATGGCGGCGAGACCTGGAGCCGCCTCTCCGGCCACGGGTTGCCGGAGGGGATCTGGGGCAAGGTCGGCGTGGCGGTGGCGCCGAGCGACGGGCAGCGGGTCTACGCGCTCATCGAGGCCGAGCAGGGCGGACTCTTCCGCTCCGACGACGGCGGCACGACCTGGCGGCTCGCCAACGGGCATCACGCCCTGCGCCAGCGGGCCTGGTACTACTCGACGCTCACCGTCGACCCGTCGAACGCCGACATCGTCTGGTTCCCGCAGGTGTCGTTGCTGCGCACCATCGATGGCGGCCGGACGATCCACTCGGTGGACGGCATTCACCACGGCGACGTGCACGACCTGTGGATCGACCCCAGGGCGCGCGAGCGCCTGATCATCGGCAACGACGGCGGCGTCGACCTGTCGATCGATGGCGGCCGGCACTGGTTCGCGCCGCCGCAGCCGTGGTCGCAGTTCTACAACGTCGATGCCGACGATCGCTGGCCCTATCGTGTCGGTGGCACGGTGCAGGATGAAGGCACCGCGACCGGTCCGTCCGACAGCCTGCGCGCAGAAGGCATCGTGCTGGGCGACTGGCAGACTGCGGGCGGCGGCGAGGCGGGCGACTTCGTCTTCGATCGCGGCACGGCGGGCGTCGTGTACGCCGGCGAGTACGGCGGCATCATGACGCGATGGGAAGAGGCCTCGGGCAACGAGCGCAACATCTCTTACTATCCGACGAACCCCTCCGGGCATGGCGCCGAAGACCTCCGCGTCCGCTTCCAGTGGACGGCGCCGCTGCTCGCCTCGCGCCGCGAGCCTGGGGTCCTCTACCACGGCTCGAACGTCCTGCTGCGTACGGAAGACGGAGGGCAGACCTGGAAACAGGTTTCGCCCGATCTCACCCGCAACGACAAGGAGAAGCAGCAGTGGTCCGGCGGCCCGATCACCGGCGACAACACCGGAGTCGAGATCTACGACACGATCTTCTCGCTCGCCGAGTCGATGCTCGCCGCCGGCGAGCTCTGGGCCGGCACCGACGACGGCCTGCTGCACGTGACCCGCGATGGCGGCGCCACCTGGACGAATGTGACGCCAGCGGGAGCTCCGGAGTGGGCCACTGTCGAGTCGATCGCCCTCTCGCACAGCGCCGCGGGGACAGCCTGGGTCGCTGTCGACGCCCATCGCCTCGACGATCTCCGGCCCTATCTCTATCGCACTCGCGACGGGGGAATGACCTGGGAGAACGTCGTGCAGGGCCTGCCGGCCGAGGCCTACGTCCTCGCCGTGCGCGAGGATCCGGTGGTGCCCGGTCTGCTCTATGCCGGGACGCGCGTCGGGCTCTTCTTGTCGCGCGACGCCGGCGATCACTGGGAGGCGTTGAAGCTCAACCTGCCGCCGGTGGTCGTGACCGACCTCGAGGTGAAGAACGGCGACCTGGTCGTCGCCACCAGCGGGCGCTCGTTGTGGATCCTCGACGATCTCTCCCCTGTGCGCGCCTGGAGCAGCGAAACCGCCGCCAAGCCGCTGCACCTCTTCCCGACCCGACCGGCCGAGCGGCTGCAGATTCAGAACGGGTGGAGCGCGGAAGCCGCCGGCGAGAACCCGCCACGCGGGGCGATCGTCCACTATTCGCTGGCAGCGAAGGTAGAGGGTGAGGTGATCCTGGAGGTCTTCGATGGCGAAGGGCGCCGGGTGCGCAAGCTCTCGAGCATTCCGGAGCCGCAGATCTATCCGGAGGACGACCCGGACGAGCCGATGAAGCAGCCGGAAGCGGCGCTTTCGACGGTCGAAGGTCTCCATCGGGCGGTCTGGGACCTGCGCTGGGAAGGCGCTCGGCGGCTCGACAACGCCAAGGTCGATCTGGGAGATCCGACCGTCGGGCCGCTGGCGAGTCCCGGCACTTACCATCTCCGCCTCACGGCCGGCGGTCGGACGGAGGAGACCGTCCTCAACGTCGTCGCCGACCCGCGCTCGCGGGTGAGCGCGGCCGATCGCACCGCTCAACTCGCCTTCGCGCTCGAGCTGCGGGACCGGATCGACCGCTTGGTGGCGGACGTCGAGGAAGTGCGGGCGATTCAGGCGCAGGCGGACGACCTGGCGCTGCGTCTGGCCGGCAACGGACGAGCCTCCGGTCTGGTCGCCGCGGCCCAGCGCATCTCGGCCTCGGCGTCGGCGCTCGAGGCGCGGCTGCACAACCCCAAGGCGGAGATCGTCTACGACATTCTCGCGCAGCGCGGCGGCACCCAGCTGCACTCGAATCTCACCTTCCTCTACATCTCCGCCACCTGGGGCGAAGGCGCTCCCACTCAGGGAATGCGTGAAGTCTCGGCAGAGCTCGCGGCGAAGCTCGCGGAGATCGAGGGGCTGCTGGCGGAGCTCAAAGGGGGGGAGCTGGCCGAGCTCGAGCGCGAAGTTCGCGCGATGAACCTGCCGCGCGTGCTGCTCAAGCAGGCGATCGAAGCGGAAGAGCTCGACTGATTCGGGGGTCTGCTGCCGGGCGCGTCAGTTGACGTGCGCGGTCGCGGATCCGTCCTCGTCGAGCGCCGCCGGCCCTTCGGCCTCGGCGGCGAGCGCCGGGATCGGCGTCGCCGTCCGGGCTGCAACGCTAGCGGGTGCTGGCGCCGAGGGTGCTTCGGCTGGAGCGATCGCCGGCAGTACGACCGCGGCTGCCGGCGAGTCCGCGTCGGCCGGCTCGCAGCCCGTCCGGTGCAGGAGCTCGACGGCGGCGAGGCGATAAGCGTGCGCTCCGGCGGCCTGCGGAAACCAATGGAAGATCGTCTGCCCGCTCTCGGGCGCCTCGGCGAGCCGGACGTTCACCGGAATTTCGCAATCGAAGACCTTGTCGCCGAGCTTTTCGCGCAGTTGCGTGGCCTGGGCGCGCGCCGACTTGGTCCGGTTGTCGACCATGGTGAGCAGCACGCCGAGAAAGCCGCTCGCGCGCCCGTAGCGGCCGGCGAGGCGCTGCGAAGCTTCGAGCAGGGGCAGGATGCCGTCGAAGGCGAGGAAGTGCGGAATGGCCGGGACGATGAACTGATCGCTGGCGATGAGCGCGCTCTGAGCCAGGGTGTTGAACGACGGCGGACAGTCGAGCAGCACCCAGTCGTAGCCGCCGGCGACCGGTTGCAGGGCGTCGCGGAGCTTCGCCTCCCGATTGCGCAGCGGCGCGAGCTCGACGTCGGCGTGCATCAGGTCGGCGGAGGCCGTGATCAGGTCGACGCGCTCGGTGGCGGTCGGCCGGATCGCCCGGGCCGCCGGCACCGAGCGAAAGAGCACGTCGTGGACCGACGGGGCAAGGTCGCCGCGCGCGATGCCAAGGCTCACCGACGCCGAAGCCTGGGAGTCTAGGTCGACGACCAGCACCTTCTTGCCCAGCTGGGCGAGCGCTCCCGCGAGGCTCACGACGCTGGTCGTCTTGCCCACTCCCCCCTTGCGGCTGATGACGGCGACGATCATCGGATGCGCTCCATCCTAGCCGATTGCCGCCAGCCGGCGCTCGCCGGCCGGCGGCGGGTCCGAAGGCGCCGGCTTAGTGCACCAGCTTGCGGTACTTGATGCGGTGCGGCTGGTCGGCGTCGGTGCCGAGCCGGCGCTTCCTGTCGGCTTCGTAGTCCTGGTAGTTGCCTTCGAACCAGACGACTTCCGAGTCGCCCTCGAACGCCAGGATGTGGGTCGCGATGCGGTCGAGGAACCAGCGGTCGTGGCTGATCACGACCGCGCAGCCGGCGAATTCGAGCAGCGCCTCCTCGAGGGCGCGCAGGGTGTCGACGTCGAGGTCGTTGGTCGGCTCGTCGAGCAGCAGGAGGTTCCCGCCGCTCTTCAGGATCTTGGCGAGGTGCAGGCGGTTCCTCTCGCCGCCCGAGAGGTCCTTGACCTTCTTCTGCTGATCGGCGCCACGGAAGTTGAACGCCGCGCAGTAGGCGCGCGAGTTGACCTCCTTCTTGCCGATGAGGATCAGGTCCTTGCCGCCGTCGGAGAGCTCCTCCCAAAGCGTGTTGGTGCCGGCAAGTGTCTCGCGGCTCTGATCGACGTAGGCGAGCGCCACCGTTTCGCCGATCCTGAGCTCGCCCGAATCGGGCTTCTCCTGGCCGACGATCATCCGGAAGAGCGTCGTCTTGCCGGCGCCGTTCGGGCCGATGACGCCGACGATGCCGCCGCGCGGCAGGATGAAGGACAGCTTGTCCATGAGGACGTTGTCGCCATAGGCCTTCGACAGCCCTTTGGCTTCGACGACCAGGTCGCCGAGCCGTGGACCGGGCGGAATGTGGATCTCGTTCGGATCGCGGCGCGACTCCTGTGCCTGTTCCTCGGCGAGGAGCTTCTCGTAGTCGTTGATGCGCGCCTTGCCTTTGGCATGGCGCGCGCGAGGAGAGAGCTGGATCCACTCGAGCTCGTGCTGCAGCGTCCGCCGGCGAGTGGAGGACTCCTTCTCCTCCTGCGCGATGCGCGCGTCCTTCTGCGCCAGCCAGGACGAGTAGTTGCCCTCCCATGGGATGCCGGCGCCGCGGTCGAGCTCGAGGATCCAGCCGGCGACGTTGTCGAGGAAGTAGCGGTCGTGGGTGACCGCGACCACGGTGCCCTTGTACTCGGCGAGGAAATGCTCGAGCCACGCGACGGACTCGGCGTCGAGGTGGTTGGTCGGCTCGTCGAGCAGCAGCAGGTCCGGCGCCTGCAGGAGCAGGCGGCAGAGCGCGACGCGGCGGCGCTCGCCACCCGAGAGGTTCTGCGTGCCGGCGTCCGGCGGCGGGCAGCGCAGCGCGTCCATGGCGATCTCGACGGTGCGGTCGAGCTCCCAGGCATTGGCGGCGTCGATCTTGTCCTGCAGGGTCGCCTGCTCGGCGAGCAGCTTCTCCATGGCCTCGTCCGACATGGGCTCGGAGAAGGCGTTCGAGATCTCCTCGAAGCGCGTCAGCAGGGCGCGGGTCTCCGCGACGCCCTCGTCGACCACCTCGCGGACGGTCTTGGTCGGGTCGAGCTGCGGCTCCTGCGGCAGGTAGCCGACGCTGAAGCCCGGGTTCAGCCGGGCTTCGCCGGAGTACTCCTTGTCGATACCGGCCATGATCCGCATCAGCGTGCTCTTGCCGGTGCCGTTCAGGCCGAGGACGCCGATCTTCGCGCCGTGATAGAAGGACAGGAAGACGTTATCGAGGACTACGCGGTCGGGTCCGTAGACCTTGCGCAGCTCGCGCATCGTGAAGATGAAGGTCTGTGCCACGGCGGTGTCGTTAACGGACGCCGCCCGGCGGGGCACGCGCCGTCTGCATCCTCTTGCCTCGGCGCCCCGGACGTTGCAGACGTCGAGCAGGGAATCCGGAGGACCTCCGCATGGCAGGAACGTCCGAGATGGGGGACGCGCGCTCCCGGCGTCACGCGCGCACGGTGCTCGAGCGCATCTTCGGGCACGTCGAGCCCGGGCTGCGCTACCGCCTGTGGGACGGCAGCGAAGGATCGGTCGGCACGCCCGACGGCTCGTTCACGCTGGTGATCCGCGACCGCGAGACGTTCCGCGAGACCTTCGGCAGCAACGACACCAAGGTCATGGCGGAAGCCTTCGCCGACGACCGCATCGACTGCGACGGCGACCTCTTCGCAGCACTCCGCGTCGCGAACCAGCTCGAGGATCTGAAGCTGGGCTGGCTCGACAGGATCCAGCTGTACATGGAGCTGCGCGGCGTATGACGGCGGCCGGCGCGTGGGACGCGATCGTCGTCGGCGGTGGTCCCGGCGGATCCACCGCGGCGTGGCGTCTGGCGCGCGGCGGCGCGCGCGTGCTGGTGCTCGACGCGGCACGCTTCCCACGGCCGAAGCTCTGCGCCGGCTGGGTGACGCCGTCGGTGTGGCGCACGCTCGGGATCGACCCCGCGCGCGACCCGCGCACGATCCAGCCCTTCTCCGAGGCGACCATCGAGCTCGACGGCGAGGTCCTCGAGACCAGCTGGGACCGCATCGTCAGCTACGGGATCATCCGCCGCGAGTTCGACGAGCACCTGCTGCGCCGCGCCGAGCAGAGCGGCGCCACGGTGCGCGAAGGCGCCCGGGTGACCGGCGTCGCGCGCGACGCCGGCGGCGTCCGTGTCGAGGCGGACGGCGAGAGCTTCGTCGCGCCGGTCGTCGTCGGCGCCGGCGGACACCACTGTCCGGTGGCGCGCGCGCTCGGCGAGATCGCGGACGGCGAGGCGGTGGTCGTGACGCGCGAGAGCGAGACGCGCGTCGGCACGAGCCTGCTGCGCGAGCTCACGAAGCGCAGCGGCACGCCGGAGCTGTTCGCCGAGACGGACTTCCGCGGCTACGGCTGGTACTTCACCAAGGGCGACTTCCTGAACGTCGGCATCGGATGTCTGGGTGACGGCAAGGACCTGCACCGGCGCTTCGACGCGATGATGGCGCGGCTGCGCGACGACGGACGCCTTCCCGCGGGTC
>JBPOHI010000152.1:0-1867 GCA_052035735.1 Acidobacteriota bacterium | reverse complement strand
TCAGCTCGACGCTTTCGGGTGAGAAGAACCAGAAGGTGCCGCTTTCGCTGGTGAGCGGCGAGGCGTAGCCGACGCCGTCGCGACCGAGGTGGTCGTGGTAGGTCGCGGTGACCCGGAACCGGTTGCCCGTGAGACAGAGCGCGTTCGGCTCGGGAGCGCAGCCGTTGACGATGGCGCCCATTCGCCCGTCGATACCGGCCGGCGCCGAACCGTCTGCGACTCGCGGCCACGCCGCGATCCAGTTCGAAGTTGGACTGATGCTCACCGCCGGAATGGAACCCTGCCGGTAGCCTGGGAGCGCGCTCAGCTCCTCGAGGCTCGAGAGCGGCCCTCCGCTGGCGCGGAATCGATACATGAAGCTCTTCGCGGGAGTCGTGGTGCCGGTGGACTCGGGTTCGCTCCAGCCCAGGATGGCGCGTCCACCGCTATCGACCGCGACCGATAGCGGACTCCAGCCGGACGCCGAGGTTTCGGTCGTCCGAATGACGAAGGCCGCAGAGGCGGGAGCGTCCCCGACGAACTGCCTCCCGCCAATCGTCCGCGGCGATCCGGCAGCGATCTGTGAATTCCACGCCAGGAAGAAGCGATCCTGGCCGAAACCTGCGGCCGCCAGATCGTAGATCGCCCAGGGGCCGACTCCGGCGATACCGAGGGTGTGGATCGGTGTCGTCGGCAATCCTTCTGCGTCGAGAAGCCGCCCCACGACTTCGTAAGTATCAGCGTCGCCTTCGCTGTCGAGAGTCTTCACCGTCCAGGCGACGAGCACCCGGGTGGCGTTGCTGGCCAGGGCAAAAGTCTCGACCCCCGGCTCGGATGTCGGGTCAGAGAGATCGACCGGTGCCAGGACGCCGGTCGCCGGATCGATCCGGCTGGCGCGAACGGTCGGGAACGGGAATTCATAGCCGACCTGGCTCCATGTCGAGAGCCATCCTCCGCCAGGCCTGGCGGTGATCTTCATCGACGAAACAAAGCCCCGATAGAGGGCCGAGAGCGGCGTGATGCCCAGCGGCCCCCAGAGGAGTTCCCCCGTGCTGGAGTAGGCCGTAGCCTGATGCTCGTCGATCGCGTTCGTCATGCCGACATAGAGCCGGAAGGCAACCAGATCGTTGCCGGCGGAGTCCGTTGCGACCTGGAGGTTGCTGGCCGGAAACAGGTCCTGGTAAACCAGCGCCCGCGCAGTGACGGGCGAACCGGAGGCGTCGAAGCGTTGAAGGTAGACGCGGTTCTCGAGACTCGCCTCCTGCAGGAGCCAGGCAACCGAAGAGCTTCCGTCGGCATGCGAAGCGACAGCGATCTCGCCGACTCCCTCGGCTGCGACCAGGTGGTGCACGTCGGCCGAACCGGCCGACGCCCCCAACAGGAGCGTCGCGCAAGCAACCCGGACAAGAACTGCGAAGCCCTGACGCATCCGGACGGGACTCATCCTAGTGCTCCTTTCGGAGTGCAGGCAGCGGTTGGACGCACATTCGAGAGTGACCATTCTGCCCCGGAGCTGGTGCCGGAGAGCCGAGCTTTGACCGCGTCATGGAGTGACTCGCGCCGGCGTTGCGGCGCAGGTGTCGAACGCGGCGGTGTCGAGGGCGGGCGGGAACGGCTCACCGAGCGACGCGTCGCGCTCCCAGGTTTCGCCGGTCCAGGTGTCGACGACTTCGAGATGGACCTGGACGTCGGTCAGGCCCGACGCGAAGACCCAGAAGTTGCCGAAGTCGGGATGCGCGCAGGCGTCAACGACCTTGAGAATCAGCTCGACGCTTTCGGGTGAGAAGAACCAGAAGGTGCCGCTTTCGCTGGTGAGCGGCGAGGCGTAGCCGACGCCGTCGCGACCGAGGTGGTCGTGGTAGGTCGCGGTGACCCGGAACCGGTTGCC
>JBPOHI010000193.1:0-1741 GCA_052035735.1 Acidobacteriota bacterium | reverse complement strand
GAACGCCGAAATCGGTGTTGACGTGGAAAAACTGCTCGAGCCTCGCTGGCAGCGGGCTCGAGAGCCGCGCCGCGAGGGCGTCGTACTGCGCCCGCTCCGTCGCGCCGTGCGGCAGCTCGATGAGGAGACCGGCGGACCCGGCTGGGTCGCCGAAACGAAGAACCTCGCAGACGCCCGCGAGGACGGTCAGTTGGGGCACGGTGGGCGCGCTCGGGACCGGCTCAGATCTCGTGGATCAGCAGCCCGTCGCGGAGCTTGGGCTCGAACCAGGTGGACTTCGGCGGCATGATCTCGCCGGCGTCGGAAACCGCGAAGAGGTCGGCGACCGAGACCGGGAACATGGCGAAGGCGACGGCGGCTTCGCCGGCGTCGACCCGCTTCTCGAGCTCCCTGGTGCCGCGAATGCCGCCGACGAAGTCGATCCGTTGGTCGGTGCGCGGGTCGCCGATGCCCAGGAGCGGCGTCAGGACCTTCTCCTGCAGGATGTTGCAGTCCAGGTTCTCGAGCGGAGAAGCTCCGGTAGAGGAAGGAAGGACAAACGTCTTCCAGCTCCCCGAAAGGTACAGGCCGACGTGGCCCTTTTGGACGGGCTGCGGCGGGCCTCCGACGAACTCGAAATTCGCCTGGAGCTCGGCGAGAAGTTGGGCCGCGGTCTTGCCGTGAAGGTCCTTCACCAACCGGTGGTAGGGGAGGACCTGCACCTGGTCGTCAGGGAAGGCCACCGCCAGAAAGTTCTCGGAGCTGCCGGCGTTCGGACGGGCAGCGTGCGGCGAGTGGCCCGCGGCGATCTCGGTGCGGGTGCGCCAGGCCGAGGCTGCACGATGGTGGCCATCAGCGATGTAGAGCTCGGGAACCTCGGCGAAGGCGGCGACCAGAGCGTCCCGATCCGCTGCCTCGGCGCGCCAGACCGTGTGCGCCACCCCATCGGCGGCGGTGAAGTCGAAGAGAGGTGCTTCTTCAGCCACCCGCCTTGCGATGGCATCTACCTTTGCTGAAGCTCTGTAGGTAAGGAAGACCTTCCCCGTCTGGGCGCGCAGCTCGCACATGTGATGCGTGCGGTCGTCCTCTTTGTCCCTGCGGGTCTTCTCGTGCTTCTTGATCAGGTCCCGCTCGTATTCGTCGACACTCCAGGTGCCGGCGATCCCCGTTTGGGTGTGGTCGCCCATCTTCAGCCGATAGACGTAGAGCGCCGGCTCGGCTTCGACTTCGAGCGGGGCGGCTCGGCGCAGCGTTTCGAGGTTCTGACGCGCCAGGGCGTAGACCTCGTCGGAATGGGGGTCGGTGCTGGCGGGCAGGTCGATCTCGGAGCGCGTCACATGGAGGAAGGAGAGCGGATTCCCGGCCGCGAGAGCCCGGGCTTCCGCCGTGCTGACGACGTCGTAGGGAACGGAGGAGACCCGCGGTGCGCCTTCACCCGTCGGTCGCAGCGCGCGGAATGGAGTGAGTTTTGCCATAATCCGGATTCTAGGCGGGGAATCGAACCGGAGTCCACGGAACCGGGACCTTCTCCGAACTCTCGAGGAACATCCACTCATGGGCGCGATTTCGGTGGGGATCGTCGGTTGCGGGCGCATCGGCCGCAACCTGGTACGCATACTCGCAGGCTCCTCGCTGGGCCGGTCCTCCGGGATCGAGCTCGCAGCGATCGTCGACCGGACCGATCCGGCGACGCTCGAGTATCTCCTGCGCTTCGACACCCTGCTCGGGCGGTTTCCGACGCCGGTCGCGCGCCGCGAAGGCG
>JBPOHI010000044.1:0-2462 GCA_052035735.1 Acidobacteriota bacterium | reverse complement strand
AAGCGCTGCGCGCCGAGCCCGCGAGCTGGCAGGCGGCGATGCTCCTCGGCGCGGCCGTAAGCCTCGAACGCGCCCGTTCGCGCGATCCCCGGATCTACTCCCTGGCCAAGGACTGGGAGCGCCCGCTCACCGTCGCCGGCGAGCTCGCGCCCGCCGAGAAGCAGCCGCGCCGCCTGCTCGCCGCGGCCTACCTCGAAGTTTGGCCTGCGTTGACGCCGGAGAAGCGCGCCAAGGTCGAGGTGCTGCTGCGCGACGCTTTTCTCGAGCCGAACACGTTCGAGCGCCTCTACGCGCCATGGGTGCAGATCGCCGGCTCGCTCGAGCGCGCCGCGACGCTCCTGCCCGACCAGCCGCTCACCTGGAAGCGCCGCGCCGCCCCGGCGCTCGAGCGCAAGGCGAGGGCCGAGTACGCGGCCCTCTCCGCCCGCCACCGCGCCAGTCTCCGCGCCGGCCTCGAGCGCGACCTCGCGCGCGCCGGCGCCGACACCAGCGGTCGAGTCGACCTCGCCGTTCTTCAGCGGCGGCGCAGCCAGTACAGCGCCGTGCTCGCCGCCGCGCCGGTCGATGCCGAGTTCGCACCTTACGTCGAGACCGCCGTGGGCCTTCTTCCTCCCGGCACGGCGAGCGAGTCGCAGGTCCGCGCCGCCGAAGCCTGGCTCACCTGGGCGCTGCCGCTCTGTCTGATTCGCGAATGCCCTTTCGCTGAGGCGGCGATGGGACGACTGGCTTCGCTCGCCGGCTCGACGATCGCCGGCGGACATGCGGCGTTCGCCGCGCTCGCCGCCGGCGATCGCACCCGCTCCGACCTGCTCGAGCGCCGCTCGGAGGAGCTGTGGAGCGAGCCCTGGGCGCCTTACCTGACCTTCAAGGCCAGGCAGCAGGCGGCGCGCAAGGAGTTTCCCGCCGCGCGCGAGACGCTGCTCACCGTGCATCGCGCTTTTCGCGTCCGCCTCGCCTGGCGGTCGCTCGCCGAGCGCGTGGCCGCGGTCGGCGTGATCCCTGGGCCAGCGCTCGCACGCGAGCGCTGGGAGGCCTCCGACTGGTGGTTCGATCATGGCGCCTCGCGTCTCGATCTTCTGCCGTCGCGCTCCGCCGCGGCGGTCTGGCTCGAGCTGCCCGAACCCGCCCGCGGCGAGGTCCTTCTCGCACCGATGTGGGACGGCCGCGCCCTGCCGCCGCTTCCGGTCGCTGCCGGGGCTGCCTCGGTGCGCGTGCCGGTCGAGGCGACGAGCGAGCCGCATCTGCTCGAGATCCGCGTGCTCGCCGGCGACCTCCGCCCCGCCGTTCGCGTGCGGCTCGACTGAGCTACGGCCGCGCCGGCGACGGCACGGGAGAGGTCGGAAGCGCGCCCGGCAATGTGGTGAGCGGTGCTGCGGGCAGGTCGGCAAGAGCCCGGCGCGGCTCGAGCACGAGGGCAGACAGCGGTTGGCCACGCTCGCCCTCACGCCGCAGATCGACGCGCAGCGGAGAATCCGACGCCGCCCACTGCCCCTTGACCCTGTTGGTCGGCTCGCCGCCCTCGAAGCCAAGGTAGCTGTACTTGCCGTAGTGCGGGAGCTTCCGACCCAGGCCGGGAAGCGCAGTGAGCAGCGCTGGATCGACGGTGATCCAGCCGATCGCCCGCTCGGCGCTCGCCGGATGGCGCGCAACTACGACGGTGGTGTGACCGGCAAACGGAACCGGCTGGCCGTCGGCTGCGATGCCATCGGCGCCGACAGCGAGGCCGGGCACGACCGCGGCCTGCGCGCTGCCGAAGAAGCGCGGCGCGAGGCGGTTCGTGCGCCCGACCAGCCAGACCGCACGATCCGCCGGCAACTCGGCAACTTCGGCGTCGCTGGCGATCTCGATGTCGTGCGCCTGGCTGCGCCACGATTCCAGGAGCGTTCGCCAGGCCGTCACCTCCTCCAGCGACGCTTGCGCGGGCAGCACCGCCAGGAGACGCGGCTCACCGAAGATCTGCCCGATCGAGGCCGGAATCTCGCGCGGGTCGAGCCGCCGGAAGAGGTCGAAGGAGGGATCGATCTGGAGCAGCACGGGGCGCGACGCAGATCGCAGCACGAACGGCGCCGCGCCCGCCTCGAGCCGGAGGTCGTGGACGACCGCCTCTTCGCCGACACCCTCCCCCTGCAGGGCGACCGGCACATCGAGCGCGAACGGCTCGCCCGGCTGGGTCTGACGCAGCGTGCCGCGGACCTCGAAGCCGCCGCCGACTCCGGGCAGAGCCACGACGCCGCTGACCTCGACGGCGAGCGCCGCGGCGCCCGCCCTTTCGGTCCAGTCACGGAAGAATCGCGCGAGGTCCGGGCCGCTGTCCTTGCCCATCTCCTTCTCCATCGAGCGCCGCACGTCGGCGAACGAAGCCTGCCGGCCGCGCTGCTCGCGATAGAAGCTCGCCGCCCAGGCGCGGAAGCGGTCGTCGCCCATCTTCCGGCGCAGCATGTGGAAGCCCATCATCGTCTTGC
>JBPOHI010000170.1:0-1610 GCA_052035735.1 Acidobacteriota bacterium | reverse complement strand
CGAACTGTCCGTGAGTGTTGGCATTCGCCTCGCGGTAGTAGCCGGCGATGGCGTCGATCACCGGTGCCGGCATCTGCGACCCCGCCGGGCCATCGAGAAAGGCGATCGGATGTTCTCCCCGGCGGCGGGCGAGAGCGGGGAACAGCGTTCGGGCCTGCTGGCAGTCGGCGGCGGTGAAGGGCATCGGAGACCTTTCGTCGGAAGCCGACATGCTGCAGCAACTGGCCCCCGGCTGCAAGCGTCCGGACCGCCCGCTTACGGAGCGCTCCCGGGCGCGCTCATTCGCCGAAGCTGAGCGCCAGCATGCCGGCCGTCGTGCGCTCGAAGTCCTGCTGCAGACGAAGGGTTCCGTCCTGACTCAGGGCGAGGACATCGCCGAAGCCGGCGACGAAGGCGGCGGAGTAGTTGTCGACCAGCAACTGCGTGCGGTCGCCGCAGCGCGCCTCGCGGTCGCCGAAGTAGCCGGCGTGCGTGTCGGTGCCTTCGACCCAGAGGTCCTCGGCGGGATCGTTCTCATAGAGAAATTCGCCAGAGAGGCTGGCGCTGCCATCAGGACAGCGCGGATGAGTGCCGGCGCGCAAGGTCCAGACGGTGTCGAACGTATGCCCGAGCACGATGTCGCTGGCCACTTCCGCCATCCGCTTGCGCGCCTTCGGGGTATCGCCGGGCTCGACCGGAGCGCGCCGGATCTGGCGCCGCCACTCGGGGACCGACAGCCAGCGATCCGGTGCATACAGCGCAGCACGCGGTTCCTCTCCGTCGTCGCCGCGACTGACGTAGACGAACGGACCGAAACGCTCGAGGAGCGCCGCGCAGGTCGACGGCAGCGCGATCCCGTGCGCTCTCTCGACCGCTTCCAGGGCCGGCACGATCGGGACGCGGGCGCTGCGCTCGAGGCGCGGCAGCGCTGGCGCCTCCGGCAGCGCACGAAGCTCGCGGAGCAGCGCCTCCACGACCGCGAGCGGCTCACGCTGGGCCTCCTTCGCCTCGAGTCGGGCCGTCAGAAACTCCGACTGCGCGACGAAGCCGCGCCCGCCCAGCTGGAGCCTGCGACCGTCGGTCAGTCGCGCCTCGCCGGAGACGGCATAGCGATGGAAGCCCGCCGCGAGAGGCACCTTCATCGTCGGTTCGGGCGCGGAGTCGGAGACCTTGGCCTCGAGCTTCGCGACGACAACGTCGTCGATCCGGAGCTCGAGCCGGATCGCGGCGAGGCCCTCGACATAGGGCGGATAGACCGTCACCGCTCGTCCACCTGCCTCTGCCGACGAGCTCGCGAGTCCGAGTCCGCCCAGAATCCAGCCCAAGGTTCGTTTCAGCATGGCCCCCCCATCGTCAGAGGATACGTAGTCCGGCAAAGGAGCGGGACAGACCGGTTCGCCGCGCCGAATCGATCTGTCCTCCTCCGTCTAGCCGAACGGCACCGGCCTGGGTGTCTCGGGGGTCGACGGCGGGAGGAGAGGCAGCTCGAAGCGCGGCTGGTCGCCGGTGAGTGTCCTCAGGAACTCGACGATCTTCGCGCGCTCTTCCGGTGTGAAGGTCCGGCCGAGCTGCAGCCGGCCCATGACCGCGACCGCTTCGTCCAAAGTCTCGGCTTCGCCGTCGTGGAAGTA
>JBPOHI010000264.1:0-29954 GCA_052035735.1 Acidobacteriota bacterium | reverse complement strand
TGCGGGCAAATCCGGAAAGGCGAGCGTCCCTTCAGGGCTCGACCGCCGACCACTGCCCGGTGCCGCCGCTCTCGAAGCCATCGAGGAAGAGGCCGGCGCAAGGATCTTCGAGGCGCTGCACGACGAGATCCTCCAGGGAGGAACCGATGACGTTGAAACCGTAGCCGACGAGGAGCGCGGCGGCAGTGCCGCCCGCCGCGGGCACCGGCAGTGCGACGTTGACGCGCGCCGGCATCAGCTCGCGGGGTGCGCCGCAGCTTGCTCCGTCGTGGTCCCAGGCGGTGGCCCAGAGCGGCGTCGGCCCGGGATTGGGGTTCGGGAAGAGCGTGCTGGCGACCAGCGCGCCGCTACCTGTCGCCGTCACTTCGGCGCGGATGCCGGTGGTGGCACCGGCAGAGGTCTGGGCCCACTCATGCGCGCCGTTCGCGGCATCGAAGCTGACCGCGATCGGATCGAAGCTCGCACCGACCCCGGCGACGTTGCCGACACCCGCGGCCAGAATCCGGTCGCCCGCGAGCACCACCGAATCGGGGATGAAGCTGTCGCAGTTGGGCACGCCGCTGGGTGGCCAGGTGGCGCCCCAGAGCGGCGCGCCGGTGCCGGGCTCCAAGGCCCAGAGGCGCAACGAGAAGAGCCCGCAGTGGGTCTCGTCGTCCGCCCACAGGCGCACCGGATCGGCGGAGAGCAGGAAGGCGCCGGTGAAGATCCCGGCGACCGTGCCGCCATTTTCGAACGTGCTCCAGATCTCCTTGCCGGCACTGTCGAGAGCGACCGTCCACCAGCCCGGCGGCGCGACGGTGTCCATCAGACCTGCCACCATGAGACCGCCGCCGGGCCGCGGCAGCACCGAAGTCGCGCGGCCCTCTCCCGCCGGCAGCGGCCAGACGACGTCGGGGAGCGGATCGCCGGCGGCGGTGAACGAGAGGACGGCGAAGTCGCCGCCGACACCGCATGGAATCCGCCACGCTCCGCCGCCGGCAGCGCTCTCGTCCCAGATCGGGGAGGCCTGCGGGCCGTTGATCGCGATATCCGCCGCAACGCCGCTCCGGCTCCGCGACCAGGCGAGCGTCCCTGCGGCGTCGAAGGCGCTCACCCGGATCCCCGTGCCCTCCCGCCCGACGACGAGCGTCGTCCCGTCGTCGCGCAGCGCCATCGCCTGCGGCGTGTGAAGATCCGGATCCTCACCCGTCCACACGATCGCGCCGTCCGGCGCGATGCGCAGCAGCACGGCTTGGGCCGACGGCTGACCCTGGGCATAGGCGGACAGAAGGATCCAAAGGTCGCCTTCCGCTTCGCCGTTCTCGCCGCGACGAGCCGCGACCGGTTCGTCCCCACGCCCGTCGAAATCCCAGATCAGCGGCCAGTCGGCGCGCGCCGTGGCGGCAGCGGCGAGGAGCGCGGCAACGAGGCCGGCAACGCGAGCTCGCGTCATGGACGTTTCTCCTTCACTCTCCTACAGGCGCAATCGGCCCGCCGCGAAGGACAGGCGCCGCCGGGAGAGGTCCGCCCTCTCCGGTCATCTGCCAGCGGATGAGCGACAACGGGATCATGCCGGCGGCGTTCAGCTCGGCAAAGAAGGTCTTGAGCGTGAAGGCCTCGCCCAACTGGTGCGCGCGCGAGCGGAGGAGGTCGTCGACGAGGTGCTTGCCGGTGACGTAGCTCGTGCCATAGCCGGGCTGACGCAGGTAGAGCTGCTGTTCGAAGCCGAGGAGGTCGAGGTCGGGGCGCATCCAGCCGCGCGGCGTCCACTCGACCTGGAACGCCTTCGCCTGGGCGATGTCCATCTGGTTGTCCTGGAGGTAGAGCGACGCCAGGCCGCGGGCGGCGCGCTGGGCGAGCATCACCCAGACGATCTCGCGCACGCGCGGCGTCTCATCGTAGAGACCGGCGTGCAGGAGGAGCTCCTCCATCGCCGTCGCCATCCCCTCGGAGCGCGTGTCCCAGATGTTGGAACGCAGCGCACCGCGCCGCACCGGGCTCGGGTGGGGCTCTTCGCGCATGCGCGCGGTGTCCCACCAGTGCGTGGCGTGAGTGTAGAGGGTGAGCGGATCGTAGTGCATCGCGATGGCGAAGAAGTTGCGCCTCGCGAGGGGGACGTAGGAGCCCAGGTGGGCGCGCAAAGCCGGCTCGAGGTAGTCGCGCATCGGATAGAGGTCGCGGTCGCGCACGAAGGCGATGAGCTTCGTCACCGCGAAGTCGGCTCGCCGCCGATATTCGGCCTCGTCGGGTGCGGCGGCGAGCGGCGGCAGCGCGCGGTTCCTCTCCTCCTCGAGCTTCAACGCGGCGTGGGCGCGCGCCAGCTCACGCTGCAACAGGGTGACCTCTTCCTCCCAGCTCATCGGCACGAGATGGACGTTGCGGAGATTCCAGGTGTAGGCCTCCCTGCCGATGCCGGAGGGCCCGCTCTTCGCCGGCGCCTCGGCTTCGAGCCAGCGGACAAAGCCCTCCGTTGCCTGGCGGGCCGCGGCCACCGCCGCGCGGAGCTCCGGCCCGTTCGCGGCCACCCGTCGCTCGAGGTCGGCGAGGTCGGCCGCCTGCTGCTGCACCGTGCCGATGCCGGTCGTCCAGAGATCGCGCGCATTGCCGGTGAGATTCGTGCGCGCCTGAACGAGGAAGGCCGGGATCGGGCGGAGCTCGCCGGCGAGCCTGGCCTCGTCAGCCGGCGAGAGTGGGAAGCGATAGGTCCAGAGCTCACAGACGCCGGCCGGCACCGGCCCCTCGTGCGACGGCGTGTCGCTCTGCTCGGCCCACAGCGTGGCGTAGAACGCCGGATCGCGCACCCAGGGCTGCAGCACCCGGGCATCGAACTCGAAGCCGTTCATCTCCGCCCGCACCAGCTCGAGATCGACCCTCTGCTCGACCGGCCACGCCGAGACGTCGAAGGCCGCGAGCCGCGCGCGATAGGCCACGAGCTCCCCCTGCCGCCGCGCCACCGTCACCGCTGTGTAGTCCGGCGCCCCGTCCAAGAGCGGCGGAGCCTCGAACGCCCGCCAGTCGGCGAAGAGGGTGAGAAGGTCCGTGTAGCTACCCGACGCCGTTCCTGCGGCAGCCGGCAGCGCAGCGGCAGCTGCCAACAAGAGTCCGACGAACAGACAGCGACCGCGACGTCTTCCCGGTAGAGCTCTCATCGAATCTCCCTGGCGTATCGAGCGGCGCCAAGAATACTCGACCTGTCAACTCGCAGTCGCTCTCGCCGCCTCCTGTTTACGCAGGTAGTCGAGGGTGATGGCGAGACCCTCTTCGAGGCCGCGAGGTTGCCAGGCGAGCTCGGTGCGGGCACGGGTGTCGGCGAAGTTCCAGTGACGGCCGAGCGATTCGAGCTGTTCGAGCGGGATCGGCAGCGGCCGGCCGGCAACCTTGAGGAGCGGGCCGGCGAGCCGGAAGAGGAGGCGCGCGGTGCCGACCGAGAACTCGCGCTTCGGCGGTCTCGTTCCGCCGAAGGCCGCGACGCGATGGGCGAGCTCGCGCACCGTCCACGCTTCGCCGGTCATGAGATACCCGCGGCCGGGCGGGGCGCTCTCGATCACCCGCACGATGCCTTCGACGAGATCGTCGAGAAAGATCCAGCTGGTCTTCTTGTCGGGGCCGATGAGCGCCGGGAAGCGCCCGAGCATCAGGGCGCGCAGCAGCGTGTTCGCCCCCTGCTTCTTGCCCGGCGGACCGTAGACCAGCGACGGGAAGACCGTGTTGACCTGGAGCCCTTTCTGCGCCCACTGCTGCACGCGCTCCTCGCCGGCCGCCTTGGTGGCGCAGTAGCGCGTCGGCAGCGGCAGCTGCGGAGCGGAGTCCTCCGTCGCTGGCGTACCGTCGGCGGGGCTGCCGCCCCAGGCCGCCATCGACGAGATCGAGAGGAAGCGCGGCACACCGAGCTTCATGGCGAGCGAAGCGACGTTCTCCGAACCCTCGACGTTCGCCGCCGCCATCGTCTCGTCGGCGGCGGCGAGGTCGAGCTCGGCGGCGGCGTGGATCACCCAGTCGGCCCCCGACATGCCCTCGCGCAGCGAGTAGCGATCGCGGAGGTCGCCGACGAAGGTTGCGACGCCGATCTCGCGCAGGAGCTCGAGCGAGCTCGGCGCGCTCGTCGAGCGCACCAACGCGCGCACCTCGTGCCCTTCGGCGCGCAGGCGCAGGCAGAGCGCCTTGCCGATGTAGCCGGTGGCTCCGGTCAGGTAGAGGCGCATCGCGTCGCTCTTCGGCGCGCCGCCGTCAGCTCGCGAGGAGCTGGCGGAGGACGTACTGGAGGATGCCGCCGTGGCGGTAGTACTCGACCTCCTGCGGCGTGTCGAGACGGACACGGGCGGCGAATCTCACGGCGCCCTCTTCCCCGCGCTGCGCCTCGACTTCGACCTCGAGGCCGGCGGTGAAGCCGCGCTCGAGCGCCGCGGCGAGGCCGCGAATGGCGAAGGTCTCGAAGCCGGTGAGCCCGAGCGAAGCGGCGTTCTCGCCCGCCGGGAACTCGAGCGGCACGATGCCCATGCCGATGAGGTTCGAGCGGTGGATGCGCTCGTAGGACTCGGCGACGACGGCGCGCACGCCCTGGAGCGCCGGCCCCTTCGCGGCCCAGTCACGCGACGATCCCGAGCCGTACTCCTTGCCGGCGAGGACGACGAGCGGCACGCCTTCGGCGGCGTACTTCTCGGCCGCGTCGTAGATCGACATCGGCGTGCGCTCCGGCAGATGCACCGTCGCGCCGCCCTCGATCTCCGGCGTCATCCGGTTGCGGATCCGCACGTTGGCGAAGGTGCCACGCACCATGACCTCGTGATTGCCACGCCGTGAACCGTACGAGTTGAAGTCGGCCGCAGCGCAGCCGTGGGACTCGAGGTACTTTCCGGCCGGGCTCGACTTCTTGATCGAGCCCGCCGGCGAGATGTGATCGGTGGTGATCGAGTCGCCGAGCACCGCGAGGCAGCGGGCGCCGGCGATGTCGGTGAGCGGCTTGGGCGCGAGCGTCATGCCGTCGAAGTAGGGCGGCTTGCGGACGTAGGTCGAGTCGCTCTGCCAGGCGAAGGTCTCGCCCTCCGGCACCGCGAGCGAGCTCCAGGCGAGATCGCCCGCGAAGACATCGGCATACTCCTTGTGGAACATCTCCGACTTGACCGCCGTCGCGACGGCGTGCTCGATCTCCGCCTGCGTCGGCCAGATGTCGCGCAGGTAGACCGGCGCGCCGTCGTTGCCGGTGCCGAGCGGCTCGGTCGCGAGATCGAGGTCGATCCGGCCGGCGATCGCGTACGCCACCACGAGAGGCGGCGAGGCGAGGTAGTTGGCGCGCACGTCGGGGCTGATCCGGCCTTCGAAGTTGCGATTGCCCGACAGCACCGACACGGCGACGAGATCGTTCTCCTGGATCGCCTGCGAGACCGTTGCCGGCAGCGGGCCGCTGTTGCCGATGCA
Organism: Acidobacteriota bacterium; assembly: GCA_052035735.1. Taxonomy (GTDB): domain Bacteria; phylum Acidobacteriota; class Thermoanaerobaculia; order Multivoradales; family JAGPDF01; genus JAGPDF01. The sequence continues at coordinate 24,560 of JBPOHI010000264.1, read as the reverse complement.
GGTCGTGCAGCCGTAGCCCACGGTGTTGAACTTGAGGCGGTCGAGGTAGACATCGAGGCCGGCCTCGCGCAGGTAGTCGGTGACGACCTTCGATCCGGGAGCGAGGCTCGACTTCACCCACGGCTGCGTGCGCAGCCCCTTCTCGACCGCCTTCTTCGCCACCAGGCCGGCGGCGAGCATCACCGAAGGATTCGAGGTATTGGTGCACGAAGTGATCGCGGCGATCACGACCGACCCGTGGCGCAGCTCGAACGCCTCGCCACCCAGCTCGGTGGCGACCGCCGTGGTGAGCGGGGCCTCCTTCTTCGGCGCGAGCGCCGGCAGCTCCTTGAGGAAGCTCGCCTTGACGCCGCGCAGGGCGACGCGGTCCTGCGGCCGCCGCGGCCCGGCGAGCGACGGCTCGACGGTCGCGAGATCGAGCGAAAGGGTGTCCGAGTAGACCGCCTCCGGCGTCGCCGCGGTGTGGAAGAGCCCCTGCTCCTTCATGTAGCCCTCAGCGATCGCGACGCTCTTCTCCGACCGGCCGGTGAAGCGCAGGTAGTCGAGGGCCACGGCGTCGACCGGGAAGAGGCCGCAGGTGGCGCCATACTCGGGCGCCATGTTGGCGATCGTCGCACGATCGGCGAGGCGGAGGTTCGCCAAACCCGGGCCGAAGAACTCGACGAACTTGCCGACCACGCCCTTCTTGCGCAGCATCTGGGTCACGGTGAGCACGAGATCGGTCGCCGTCGCGCCCTCCGGCAGACTGCCGGTGAGACGGAAGCCGACCACCTGCGGGATGAGCATCGATACCGGCTGGCCGAGCATGGCGGCCTCGGCTTCGATGCCGCCGACGCCCCATCCGAGAACGCCCAGGCCGTTGATCATCGTGGTGTGCGAATCGGTGCCGACGAGCGTATCGGGATAGGCCCAGCCCTCCTCCTGCATCACCACCCGCGCCAGATACTCGAGGTTCACCTGGTGCACGATGCCGGTCGCCGGCGGCACGACGCGGAAGTTGCGGAACGCCTTCTGGCCCCAGCGCAGGAAGAGGTAGCGCTCGTGGTTGCGCTCGAACTCCTTCTGACTGTTGAGCAGCAGCGCCGCCTCCGAGCCGTACTCGTCGACCTGAACCGAGTGGTCGATGACCAGCTCGACCGGCTGCAGCGGGTTGATCCGGTTGGGATCGCCGCCCATCGCCGCCATCGCGTCGCGCATCGCCGCGAGATCGACCACCGCCGGAACACCAGTGAAGTCCTGCAGCAGCACCCGCGCCGGCATGAAGGCGATCTCGCGCGACGGCGCCGCTGCGGGATCCCACCGGCAGAGAAAGTCGATCTCTTCCGACGAGACGACTTTGCCGTCTTCACGACGCAGGAGATTCTCGAGCAGGATCTTCAAGGCGTAGGGCAGGCGGGCGAGGTCGTAGCCGCGCTTCTCGAGCGCGGCCAGGCGGGCGATTTTCAGGTTCTCGCCGGAGACGGCGAGGGTACCGTGGCTGCCGAAGCTGTCTTTCATGGGGCGGGCTCCCTTCCCGAAGCGGATCGAGGCGAAAAGTGGCACCCGAACGATATCGCACGGGCGCGGATAGACTTCTGCGGAGGGCGCTCATGTCCGAATTTCGATCGTCTCCGGCGCAGGCCCCGCCTCACTTCCGCCGCCTGGTGCGTTGCGAGAGCTGCTACAAGCAGTTCGACGCCGGCGATCTCGCCGCCGGAGAGCGTTTCCGCTGCCTTTGCGGCGCCCTGCTCGCCGTGCCGCGCGGCGCGGCCCAGGAGGCGCCGGTGGTGCGCTGCGCCTCGTGCGGCGCGCCGCGCGCCGCCGGAGCGGCCGACTGCACCTTCTGCGCCGCGCCGTTCGTCCTCGGCGAGAGCGATCGCAATACGCTCTGCCCGGTTTGCGCCTCGCGCATCGGCGACCGTCAACGCTTCTGCCACAGCTGCGGCACGCGGATCGCGCCGGAGGCTGTCGCCGGCGGGCGCACCGACTACTCCTGTCCGACCTGCCGGCCGGAGCGGCGTCTGTCGAGCCGGCGCATTCCGGACGCGGCGACCGCGCTCGGGATGCTCGAGTGCGGCAGCTGCGCCGGCGTCTGGCTCGGCCACCCGACCTTCGACGCGCTGCAGGAGCGCGCCCGGCGCGAGGTCGCGCCGGAGCCGCTCGCGGGCGCCGCGCGTCCGGCCTCGATGCGGCCGAAGGCGCCGCAGAACGTGACCTACCGGCCCTGCCCGGTCTGCCGCAAGCTCATGGTGCGGCGCGCCTTCGCCGGCAGCTCCGGGGTGATTCTCGACGTCTGCGGCACCCACGGGCTGTGGTTCGATGCCGCCGAGCTCGAAGCCACCCTGGCCTGGATCCGGGCCGGGGGCCTCTCCCGCGTCGAGGAGCGCCTCGCCGAGGAGCGCAAGGAGGCGGCCCGCCGGCAGGCGATGGCCAAGCAGGAGATCCGCGAGGTGGCGGCGGAGCCGCCGGCCGAAGCGCGCTGGTTCGAGCTGCTCGGCGACCTGGTGGAAGTGGTCTTCGAGGCGGTCGGCCGCCGGCACTGAGCCTCTTTCGCCCCCAGCCGCCCTGCCGGAGCGGATAGAATCTCCGGGTGGCTTCTCCGTCCGCACTCGCTCCGCCGCTGCTGCTGCTCGCCATGCCGCAGGTGGCCGATCCGTACTTCCGCAAGAGCGTGGTTCTCCTCCTCGCCCACGAGGAGGAGGGGAGCTTTGGCTTCATCGTCAACCGGCGAACCGAGCTCAAGGTGGCGGAGATCCTCACCGACCTGAAGCTCCCGTGGGGCGGCGACGAGGGTGACCTCGCCCAGTTCGGCGGGCCGGTGCAGCCGCAGGTCGGCACGGTGCTCTATTCCGGGGCGGGGGACGAGCTGCCGCCGCTCGAAGCGGCTACCGAGATCTTCCCCGGTGTCCATCTGACCCAGCACCTGGGCGAGCTCGCCACCCTGGCCGGCCGGCCGCCGCACCGTTTTCGCCTCTTCCTGGGCTATGCCGGTTGGGGCGAGGGGCAGCTGGTGAGCGAGATCCTGCGCAACGACTGGCTGCTTGCCCCGGTCGACCCGGACCTGATCTTCGGTGGCACCACCGAGGCAGTCTGGGAGGCGGCGGTGTCGTCGGTCGGCGTCGATCCGACGACCCTCCCCACCTGGACGGCGAGCGAACCGGAGAGCCCGGCGAACTGATGGCAGCGCTCGATCCGCTCGCCGAGTTCCAGACGCTCTTCTCCCGCGTGTCGCAGGACGCGCCGACCGACCCGACGGCGATGGCGCTCGCCACCGCCGACGCGACCGGTGCCCCCTCCGCGCGCATGGTGCTGCTCAAAGGGGTCGACGCGCGCGGCTTCCAGTTCTTCACCAACTACGAGAGCCGCAAGGGGCGCGAGCTGACGGAGAACCCGCGCGCGGCGCTCTGCTGGCATTGGGCCTGGCTCGAGGTGCAGGTGCGCGCCGAAGGGACGATCGAGCGCCTCGGCGCCGAAGAGTCCGACGCCTACTTCGCCACCCGCCCGCGCGGATCGCAGCTCGGTGCCTGGGCCTCCTTCCAGAGCCAGCCGCTCGACTCGCGCTTCGCCCTGCTGCGGCGCGTCGTCGCGACCGAAGCGCGCTTCCTCGGCCGGGCGATTCCGCGGCCGCCGCACTGGGGCGGCTACCTGCTGCGTCCCCAGGCGATCGAGTTCTGGCAGGGCAAGCAGAGCCGCCTGCACGAGCGGCGCCGGTTCACTCTCGAAGGCGGCGCCTGGCGCTGCGAACGGTTGAGCCCGTGAAGCCGCCGTCCGGCTCGCCGGTCGCATCCGAGCAGCACTCCGCCGGCGGCCTGGTGGTGCGCGGCGAAGAGGTGCTGCTGATCGCCACCGCCGGCGGGCGGCGCTGGCAGCTGCCCAAGGGCCATCTCGAGGCGGGCGAGTTGCCGGCCGAGGCGGCCGTGCGCGAGGTGCGCGAGGAGACCGGGGTCACCGGTTCGATCGTGGCACCGCTTTCCGGCGTCGACTACACCTTCCTCGAACGCGGCCGCCACCGGATCCGAAAGCACGTCGACTACTTCCTGCTCGCCTACGAGAGCGGCAGCGAGGCCAACTTCGAACCCCGCGAAGTGGTCACGGCGCGTTGGTTCCCGTGGCGCGAGGCGATCGCCAAGCTCTCGCACGCCAACGACCGCAGGGTCGCCGAACAGGCCTGGCGCATCGCGCGCGAGCGGCAGGTCGGCGCGGCTCTTTCTGGAGACGAAACATGAAATTGCTGGTGCGCATCGCTCTGAACGGCCTCGGACTTTGGGCGGCGGCGAAGTTCCTGCCCGGAATCCACTACGAAGGAGGACTCCTCTACCTGTTGCTCGCCGGGTTCGTGCTCGGCGCGGTGAATCTTCTCGTCAAGCCGATCGTCACCATCCTCTCGCTACCCTTCGTCGTGCTGACGCTCGGCCTGTTTTTCATCGTCATCAACGGCCTGATGGTCTGGCTGGTCGACTACCTGCTCACCGGATTCCGGGTCGACAGCTTCCTCTGGGCGATGGCCGGGGGCCTCTTCCTCGCCGCTTTCAACATCCTTCTGCGGGCGCTGTTCGACAAGGAGTAGCCCTGGCTCCCACGGCGCAGAAGGGGGCCGGCTCGCGACCGAGACGCCGTCGGGAGTCGGCGGCGGAGCTGGCGGCGCGCGCCGCCAGGATCCTGGCGCGCCTCAAGTCCGCCTACCCGGACGCGCACTGCGCCCTCGACCATCGCAACGCGCTCGAGCTCGTGGTCGCGACGGTGCTCTCGGCGCAGTGCACCGACGTGCGCGTCAACCTGGTCACTCCGGCGCTCTTCGCGACCTGCCCCACCGCGGCCCACTACGCTGAGCTCCCGCTCGCGAATCTCGAGGCATTGATCCAGTCCACCGGTTTCTTCCGCAACAAGGCGAAGTCTCTCCAGGGCCTGGGCCGGGCGCTCGTCGAGCGCCACGGCGGCGAGGTGCCGCGCACGATGGCTGAGCTGGTGAAGCTCCCCGGCGTCGGCCGGAAGACCGCCAACGTCGTTCTCGGCAACGCCTTCGGGCTGAACGAAGGCGTCGTCGTCGACACCCACGTCGGCCGCCTCTCCGGCCGTCTCGGCTTCACGCGGGCGACCGACCCGGTGAAGATCGAACAGGACCTGATGCCGCTCTTCCCGCGCGAGGACTGGACTCTCCTCTCTCACCTCCTCATCGACCACGGCAGGAAGATCTGCAACGCCAGGAAGCCGCTGTGCGCCAGCTGCTTCCTCGCCGATCTCTGCCCTTCGGCTCAGGTCTAGAGCGAAGCGGTTCACCGCGATGGTGCCGGCCTTCGAGTACACTTCGCGCCCGATGAGCGGCGACAATCGCGGGCGCGTGGCGGTGGTGACGGGGGCGAGCTCCGGATTCGGGGCGGCTTCGGCGCGGGCGCTCGCGCGCGAAGGCTTCGCGGTCGTCCTCGGAGCGCGGCGGGTGGAGCGGCTGGCGGCGGTCGCCGAGCCGCTGGGGGCGCGCTACCACGCGCTCGACGTCACCGACGACGCGAGCGTCGCGGCGTTCTGCGCCACGCTCGATCGGGTCGACGTGCTGGTCAACAACGCCGGCAACGCTTTCGGCGCCGAGAGTCTCGCCGCTTCGATCGACGACAAGTGGCGGGCGATGTTCGAGCTCAACGTGCTCGGCATGTTGCGCATGACGCGTACGCTCCTGCCGAAGCTCGTCGCCTCGGGCGACGGCCTGGTCGTCAACCTCGGTTCGATCGCCGGCGTCGAGGCTTACCCGGGCGGGGGCGGCTACGCCGCGTCCAAGTTCGCCGTCCACGCTCTCACCAAGACCCTGCGTCTCGAGCTCCTCGGCCAGCCGGTGCGCGTCACCGAGATCCTGCCCGGCCTCGCCGAGACCGAGTTCGCGCTGGTGCGCTTCGAGGGCGACCGCGAGCGCGCGAAGAAGGTCTACGAAGGGATGACCCCGCTCACGGCCGAGGACATCGCCGAGGCGGTGCGCTGGGTGGCCACCCGCCCCTCGCACGTCGACATCGACGAGATCGTCATCCGGCCGCGCGACCAGGCGTCCACCATGCTCGTCCACCGGCGGCCCACGGAGTGACGCGATGAGAATCTCTCTTGCCCGGTGTTTTCGGCATGGAGCCGGGGTAGCCCTTCTCGGCGCTTTCGGGCTCGCGATTTCCGGCTGCGGCCTGGTCGAGCCCAAGGATCCCGGCGAGCGCATCTATCGACGCCAATGCGCCTCCTGCCACGGCGTCGACGGACGCGGCAACACCGTGCGCTACATGAGCAACGACTGGGCCGACCTCACCGACGGCAGCTGGAAGACCTACGGCGACGACGGCTCGATCGAGACCACCATCCGCGAGGGGATCTTCGGCCAGATGCCGGCGCGCAACGAGCTCTCCCGCGAGGAGATGAAAGCGCTGCTCGGCTACCTGCGAAAACTGCGCGGAGAGACCAACGATTGAGCCCGGAGCGAGCGCGCCGCGCGACCAGGACGACGCCCGCGAGCTGGCTGCGGATACGCGGCCTCCTCGCCGTGCTCGCCTTGGCCGCCGGCGGCTGCGGTGCCCCGACTTCAGGCAAGAGCGCCGCCGAGCTCTATGGCGAGCATTGCGCCCGCTGCCACGGCGACGACGGCCGCGGCGACGTGCGGATCTCCGCTCTCAGCCCCAAGGTCGACCTGTCGCGCTCGGCGCTCGTGGCGCGCCGGGCGCGCGGCCCGATCTACCTGCGCATCACCCAGGGGTACGGCTCGATGCCGGCCTTCTCCCACAAGCTCGAGCGCGGCGACGTCGACCTGCTGGTCGACTACGTGCTCGAGCTCGAAGCCCGCTCTGAAGCGAGGTGACCGATGGACCCGAAGCGGCTCAAGGACGTGCACGACCGCCTGGAATCGCTCGACGATCGACTCTCCTATCGCCTGCGGGGGCGCCACGCCGGGTCGGGCCGCGCGAGCCTCGAGCAGCTCGAGGACCGGCTGCGCGACGTCACCGAATACACGCTCGAGCTGCGTACGTTGGTGCAGGACCTGCTGCTCGGACTGGTCGCGAAGCCCGATTCCGAACCGCCGGCGCGCTGACGGCACCGCCGGGCGGAGCGTTCAGCTCTGTCCGGTAGAGCCGAAGCCGCCTGCGCCGCGGGCGCTCGCCGGCAGCTCGTCGGCCTCGACGAACGCCACCCGCGGCGAAGGTGCGACGACCAGCTGCGCGATGCGCTCGCCGCGGCGCACGACGAACGGTTCGGCGCCGAGGTTGATCAGGACCACCTGAACCTCCCCGCGATAGTCGCTGTCGATCGTCCCCGGGGAGTTGAGCAGGGTGACCCCGAAGCGGGCGGCCAGACCGCTGCGCGGGCGCACCTGACCCTCCCAGCCGGCGGGAATTTCGAGGCTCACGCCGGTCGGCACCACGGCGCGCTCGCCGGGAGCGAGGACCACCTCGTCGCCCACCGCCGCGCGCAGGTCGGCGCCCGCGCTGCCCTCGGTCGCCGGCGCCGGCAGCGGCAGCTCGGCGGCGTGCGGCCAGCGTCGCACCCGCACGACAGGGGGAGCCTCCGCCATGTCTACTCTTTCCCCGGCGGCGGAGGGTCGCCCTGCGATCGCAGCTTCGGCTTGCCCACCGGCGGAGAGCCTGGCACCCCCGGAGGCGTCATGGGCAGGCCGGTCGAGCCCTGCGCCCCTCCACCGGGCGGGGGATAGCGGAACGGCCGGCCGAGGGTGAGTGCCGAAACGCGCGCAATGCCGTTCTCGGACGGTGCGGTGCGGAAGCGGTTGAAGAGGTCCGAGCGAAACTCCCAGCTGCCGATCTCCGCCTGATCGAGGAAGATATGGAACGCCTCGCCGGTCGCCCGGCTGCGGACTCCACGGATCGGACCGATCGGCTGCGGCGGCGGCTCGCCGTCCACGCCACCGGGGGGATTCTCCGGATCGGGCAACCCTGGCTGCGGCAGCGGCTTGCCGGTGGCGGCGTCGATGGTCGATCCCCCGCCCGGCGGCGCGCCTTCGAGGATCACGATCCAGTCGGCCTTGCCGGTCATCGGGTCCTCCCACAGGCGGCGGATCGACCGCGGCTCGACCTTGACCAGCTCGTCGAGCTGCACGGGCAGGCGCCCGAAGCGGCGCTGGAAGACGCGGATCGCCTCGGCGTACTGCAGACCGCGCGCGATCAACTCCTCCTCCTTGTCGCGCTGGATCATGCCGCTCCACGCCGGCAGGGCGATGGCGACGACGATGTTCATCACGGTGATCAGCATGACCACCATGACCAGGCTGTAGCCGCTCGCGGAGCCGCCGGCGGACCCTTCCGGCCGCCTACCAGTCGGCATAGGCGGTGCCGTCGAGCGCGATCAGCGGCGAGCCCGAGTGCACGTCGATGATCCCCGGCTCGCCGCCTTCGGGCAGGTCGGTCTCCGCCGGCTCGGCCAGCGGGTCGGGCTCATCGAAAACGAGCTGCCACGTCTCGAAGCTCTTGGTCAGCGGGTCGTACGGCACCTGGCGGGCGTAGCCCTTCTCGACCAGGACCTCGAGGCTCGCCGGATAGTGCCCCTGGTCGCCGTAATACTGGTCGATGAGGTCACGGATGGTGCGCAGATTGGTCTTGAGCACCGCTTCGTTCGCCCGCCGCGGCATGTCCTTGAGCGCCGGCATGGCGATCGTCGCCAGGATGCCGATGATCGCGATGACGATGATCAGCTCGAGCAGGGTGAAGCCGCGCTGCCGCTTCGCGGTCACCATTGCGAGTACGGGATCCCGTTCAGTCCCGTGCCGGCGGAGAGCGAATAGACGTCGTAGACGTTCTCCCCGCCCCAGCTCGACGAGTCGGGTTCATCCTGATAGCTGCGCAGGCCCCACTCGTCGTCACCGGTCATCGGATCGATTCCGATGCGGCGCAGGAAGCGCGCCTTCTTGTCGATCTGGCCGATGACGTCCACGCCCTCGACCAGCGTCTCGAGGTCCTTGGGGTAGCCGTCGGTGCCGAACTCGATCGGCAGGAAACCGGCGTCGCTGTACCGCTTGAACTCGTCGATCGCCGCCCGCATCTCGCGCAACTCCGCGTGCAATTCGATCTCCTTCATCCGCTTTCGCGTGTACTTGACGGTCGGAAACGTCACCCCGGCGAGGATCGACAGCACGGCGCAGACGACCAGAAGCTCGGTCAGGGTGAAACCGCGACTCGACTTCATGAACCCCCACCCGGAACGGGCGCCGGGTCGTTCGACGGGTCGGCATCCACCGGCTCGACGGTTTCGAGCACCGAGAGGCCGGAGAGGTCCGGCGCGCGGACGACGACATCGCTCGGCGCGGCCGCGACCGCGGCGAGCTCGTAGCGCTCGGCATCTTCGACCCGCGCGGCGGCGACGGTGACCTGACCCACGCCCTCGCTCAGGGCCCGGAAGACGACCCGGGCGAGGGCGCCGCGGCCGGCGACGCCCGATGCGCCCGCCACCCGGTCGGCCGAAAGCACCAGCTCACCCGGAGTGGAGGTATCGCTCACGAAACCGGCGTTCTTGCCGCTGCCGAGGAAATCGCCCGCCACCACCCGCTCGAGCGTCAGCAGGGCGGGATCCCAGGACAGCGTCATCGGCACGTGCGCGACCGGCGCAGTGGTCGCGATCTCGATCGACATCTCGAAGCTCGAGCCAGGCTGGATCTCGACCGACCTGGGCAGCATCCTCAGCCGGGCACTGCCCGACCCGACCGACCCCGCCGCCGTGGTGGCGATGAGGTCGAGCGGCGTACCGCCCTGCAGACTCGAGTCGAGGCTCGCCGAGCCGTTGTCCGGATTCTCCTCTTCCACCGGCTCCGCCTTTTTCTGCGGGTTGGCGAACGGGTTCGACGGAGCGCCACCGGGCGCGAGGTTCATTCCCTGGAACGGCTCCGCGGCTGGGGCGTTGGCGCCTTCGGAGCGCAGGCCGCGCGGCAGGCGCTGAACCTGTTCACGGATCTTCTCCTCCGCCTCGGCCGACGACTGGCCGTCGTCGAACGGTCCCTCGGCCTCGGACTCGACCCGCGGTGTCCCGCCGCGGAACGAGATGTTCGACTCGGTGCCGACCCAGATCGGCATCAGGTCGCCCTCGGTGATCTCGGGCGTGCGGATGATGTGCGGCGTCAGCGTCAGCATCACGTCACTGCGCTTGATGTTGCTCGACGACTTGCCGAAGAGCCGGCCGATGATCGGGATATCGGAGAGTCCGGGAATGCCGGTCTCGCCCTGCACCTCGTCGGTGCGGATCAGGCCGGCAAGAAAATTGGTCTCGCCGTCCTTCAGCCGGATCGTCGATTCGATCGTGCGCGTGCCGATGATCGGCTGCTTCTGTCCGCCTCCGCCGTCCTGATAGCCGGTGATCTGGCTGACCTCGATCTGCAGCTTGAGCGTCACCTCCTTGTTGTGGTGGACGCGCGGCTCGATGTCGATCTTGATGCCGACATCCTGGTACTGGAAGGAGGTGATCGGAATGATGTTGCCGCCCGAGGTCTGCGCCGAGTTGAAGCTGGTCACCGGGATCGGCACGCGGTCGCCGATGTGCACCTTGCCCTTCTCGCCCTCGCTGATGCGGATCTGCGGCTTGGCGAGGAGCTGCGCGTCGGCGTTGGTCTTGACGAAGTCGTAGATGATCGACGGGATCGTCAGGATCCAGCTGCTCTGGTTGAGGTACTTGAGGTCGGAGAGGTGGACCTTGGCATCCTCGCCGAGGTCCAGCGTCTGGGTGATCTGGTTCTGCGACAGGCTGACGCCGATCTCGCGCACCCGGTTGGTGTCGACCTCGATCAGCTCGACGTCGACGATGACTTCGGAGCGCGACTTGTCGATCCCTTCGATCATCCGCTGCGCGACCTTCACCTTGTCGGCGGTGTCGCGGATGGTGATGGCGTTCAACTCCTCGTTGGTCGCGATGTTCTTCGCGCCGATGAGGCTCCGCAGCAGGGTCAGCACGTCCTTGGTCTCGGCGTTCGAGAGGAAGAACGTCTGGATGACGAGGTCCTCGTAGTTCTTGCGATTCTGCGGGTTGTCGGCGGCGATGATGATCGAGTGTTCGTCGACCACCTTGTAGAAATGGCCCGCCGCCCGCATCAGCGTCTCGAGCGCGTTCTGCGCCGTGACGTCGCGCAGCTCGATCGCGAGATCCTGATCCTTGAGCGCCGGATCGAACAGGACGTTGATTCCGAAGGCCTTGCCGAGCGCGCGGTAGATGTCGAAGATCGACACCGGTTTCGGGAAGTCGAGCGAGATTGCCTCCTTCGAGCGCGGCGAGAGGACCGGCGGCTGCGCCGGCTGGTCGCGGGTCTTCTTCTTGAGCTCCTCGAGAGACAGCTGGTTGCCGCTGCGCTCGGCCTTCGCCATCTCGCCGCGCAGCTGGTCGAGCTCGACCTGCGCGTACTGGTTGGTCGAATCGAGCTGCACGGCCTCCTGGTACTCGACCAGCGCGCGCTCGAGTACGCCAGCGGATTCGAAGCGCTGACCCTTGCTGAAGTGCTCCTGCGACGCCTTGAGGCGGGCGCGCAGCAGCGCGGTCTTGAAGCGCACGTTCGAGGGTTGGCGCTCGACGAGCTCGAGATAGTGCTCGACGGCGGCATCCCAGTCGGCGTTCTCCTCGGCGAGCGACGCCTGGTGCGCGAGGCGATAGGTCGCGCAGCCGGTCGTCGTCGCCCAGAGCGCCACGAAGAGCAGCGTTGCCGCCGCCCGGACTCCCCGACTCATGATCTGTTCTCGAACCAAACTAGCCCCCGATCGGCAAGCGCTTCGCCGGCTCGTCGGGAAAACCGACGAACTTGATGTCGACCGACTCGTAACCGATCCGGTCGACGATGAATTTGCCCTCGACGACTTCGCCGACGCGCACATTGTAGAGATTCTCTCCGGCGCCATCGGCGAACACCGCGATGCGGCGCCGCTCCGGGCCGAAGCTGCCCAGGTAGACGACGGTGATCGGCGGCGGCCGCGGAATCAGCGCTTCGCGCGCGGCTCGCTCCGCCGCCTCGCGCCGCAACTGCTCCTGGCGCGCCAACTCCTCGAGCTCCGCCCGAGTCGGCGGCGGCGGCGGGGGGGGCGGCGGTACCGGCCCGAAGCGGAACGGGTCGCGCCCGACCGTGAGCGCGCGCGGCTGGCTCTCGAGATCCGCGATCTGCAGCTCGACGATCTCCTGCGGCAGCTCGACCTGCCCCCGGCGCGAGCCTTTTCCGAAGCTCGCGCTCGTCGCGCTGCCGGGAGCCGCGCTGCGCGCTGCCACTACCGGCTTCGGCGCCGGAGGGAGCGGCGCCGGAGCGACCTGGAGCCAGAGGAAACGCAGGACCACGAGCCCACCCAGAGCGGCGAGCGCGAGGAGGAGTTTGCGTTCGCGCGGCGCGAGCTTCACGAGCGGCCTCCCCGTGGCGCGGGTGCGGCAGAAGTGGACGGCGGCGCGGCGAAGAAGGTGGAGAGACGCAGAGCGACCCCCAGCCCCCTGGCCCCGGTGAGCTCGCGCACCTCGATCGAGTCGACCGTGACGTAGGACGGCGACAGCTCGAGCAGGTAGAGGAAGGCGCGCAGGTTGACGTAGCTGCCTTCGACGCTGAAGACGAAAGAGCGGCGAACGAGCCCGAGGTCGGCGTAGGCCTCTTCGGGATAGCCGATCTCCTTCGGATCGAGACCGGCGTGCTCGGCGAGCTGTTTGATTTCGCGCACCAGACTGGTGAAGCGGCCGCTCTCGGTGGCGAACTTCTCCTCCATGAGCCGTGCCATCTGCTCGCGTGCGGTGCGGGCCGAGGCATCGAGCTGCTCCAGTTTCGCGAGCGCTGCCGAAGCCTGGCCGTGCTCGCGCCGGGCCGTCTCGAGGCGGGTCGTCAGCGCCGACCCCTGCGAGCGCACGCCGCGCTCCAACGAGACGAGGTAGACGGTCGCCGCGGCCAGGGCTACGGCCGGCGGCAGCCAGATCCAGAGGCGGCGGCGCCAGAGTCCGAACGCCGCGCTCATCGTCCGCCTCCCGTCGTCGAGGCGTAGGGCCGGAGAGGCGTCGGCATGACGTTGGCGGGGAAGCGGGCTCCGCTGCCCGTGGCCGGGCTCTGCGGATCCGGCCCTCCCGGCCGGACGCTCCCGTTCCGCGCTGGCACGGCCCCTGACGGAGCACCTGCCGACCGGCCACCCGCGCCGGAGGAGGCGCTCGCTCTCGGGTCCTCGGAGTCCGTCGCCGGTTCGTCCTGCGCGACGTTCGCTCCGCCGCCCCAGGCGGAGGGCGCTGCGCCGGTCCGCGCGGTCGGGACGGTGCGGACGGCGGGCGAGCCGGCGAGGGGCTTGCCGGACGGGGCAGGGCGGTCTCCGGTTGCGACGGCCGCCGGCGCCTGGCCCGCCCGCGCCGGCGCTGCTCCCGCCGTCGGCGGAACCGCGCCGGAGGCGGCGTTCGTCTGACTCGCCGAACCGGCCGCGGCCGGCGCCGATGGCATGCCGGTCGTCACGACGCTTGCGGCCGCGGCAGGAGCCTCGGTGCCGGCCTCGGGCAGGTAGGCCACGGCGAGCTCGAACTGGATCCTCGTATCCTTGAGCTCGGACTCACGCGACAGATTCGGCTGATCGAAGGCCGGGTGCTGGAAGAGGCGATCGACGAACTCGAGCAGCGCCTCGGTCTCTTCGGCCTCGCCGCTGACCCGGAGCTCGACGCGTGTCGTCGCGGCGGTGCGCGCGGGAGTTCCGGCACGCCGCTTTTCGCTGGCGAATCCTTCCGGCGACAGTCGCACGAGACGCACTCCGCGTGGCATCACTTCGGTCACCCGCTCGAGCAAGCGGCTCCACGAGAAGGCCCGTTCGGCCAGACGGCGATTGAGGAATGCGGTGCGCTCGTTCTGTGCCGGAAGATCGGACGCGCGCAGCTCACGGTCGAGCGCGATGCTGCGCTCGCGCGCAGCGGCGGTCTCGGTGTTGAGCCGCAGGAGCTCGGCCAGCCGGTCGCCGGTCGACTGGCGACTGGCGACCGACTGCCACGCCGCGAGCCCGCCGACGATGGCGAACAGCACCCAGAGTGTCGCCGCGAGGCGCCGTACCGGGCGCTCGTTGACGAACGGCGCGCGCGCCAGGTTCGGCTCCTGCCAGTGTATCCGGCTCATGCGATCTCCCGGGTCGCGGCGCCGGAGAGAGGCGCGAGCTCGACGAAGGCGTCGCCGACGCCGGAGGCGGAGAGTCCCAGGTGCTCGGCGCGCAGGCGCAGCGGTTCGCAATCCAGGCCCTGGGCGAGCACCTGCAGCCAGAACGGTTCGACGGCGCGCGGCGCCGCGAGGTAGATCGCCGCGAGCTCTTCTCCCGGGTAACGCTCCAGCAGGTGCGTGCGCGTCAGGCGCAGCTCGGAGGTCAGGAGGCGTGCCCGGTCGGCGTCCGACAGGCCCTCGGTGAAGCCCTTCTGCCGCCAGACGACGGGAACTCCCTCGCGCACCAGCACCAGGCTGAATCCGTCGGCATCGACCAGCGCCAACCCGAAGAGAGCGCCCGCCGAGGCACCGCGCAGCAGGCCCTGGAGCGTCGACAAAGTCGCCCCGGAGAGCTGCCCGAGGCGAATGCCGCAGCGCGCGAAGGCGTCCTCGATCGCCGTGCAGAGCGCGGCGTTGGCGAGCGTGACGAGGCACTGGGCCGAGCCGTCGGGAGCCGCGGCGCTCGACTCTGCAGCCGGCCCGATCGGCACCGCGTCGATGCGCAGGTCTTCGACGCGATACGGCACCAGACGCCGGACGCGGAAGCGCAGCACTTCGAGGCGCGCCGAAGGCTCCTCTGGCAGATCGCCCAACTCGAGCACCATCGAACGGGCCCAGGCGTCGGGCAGGACCACCGAAGCCTCGCGCACGGGGCGCGCCGACCGGCCAACCAGCAGCCGCAGACTCGCGGCCAGGGCCTCGCCGTCGCCCACCGGCACGCCGAGCGGTCCGCTGCCGAACAGCCCCTCGGCGAGCGGCAGGGAGTGGAACTCGCCGAGCTCGAGAGCAGCGCTGCCCTCGTCCGGGCGCAGGAAGGCGGCGAAACGCAGCTCTCGCCGCCGCACCGCGAAAACGCTCGGCGGCACCGGCCTGGGCGTCAGCCCGAGCGCGCGCTCAATCCACGAAGGTAAACCGATTGATCTCACGTAGCGTCGTCAATCCTTGCAGAGCCTTCTCGAGCGCCGATTCGCGCAGGAAGCGCATGCCCTCTTCTTTGGCCGCGCGCTTGATCTCCGAGCCCGGCCGCTTCTCCAGAATCAGCTCACGGATCCGGTCCGAGAGGTCGAGCAACTCCGAAACCGCCAGGCGGCCGAGAAACCCGGTGCCGTTGCATTCGAGACAGCCGGCGCCCTCGAAGAACGGGTGATCGCCGTAGACCGCTGGCGAGAGTCCCGAATCTTCGAGCAGCTGCGCCGAGACAGCGGCCTCGCGCCGGCAGTGCGGGCAGATCCGCCGCACCAGCCGCTGGGCGAGCACACAGTTCAACGCCGAGACGAAATTGTAGAGGTCGACCTTCATGTTGAGGAAGCGCCCCAGTACGTCGACCACGTTGTTGGCGTGCACGGTGGTGAACACCAGATGGCCGGTGAGCGCCGACTGGATGGCGATCGAGGCGGTGTCCTCGTCGCGGATCTCGCCGATCATCACCTTGTCGGGATCGTGGCGCAGGATCGACCGCAGGCCGCGCGAGAAGGTGAGGCCCTTCTTCTCGTTGACCGGAATCTGGGTGATTCCCTTGAGCTGGTACTCGACCGGATCCTCGATGGTGATGATCTTGTCTTCCGGCGACTGGATCTCCGACAGGCAGGCATAGAGCGTCGTCGTCTTGCCGGAGCCGGTGGGTCCGGTGACCAGCACCATGCCGTAGGGCTCGCGGATCGACTTGCGCACCTTGCGCATGGTGTCTTCGTCGAAGCCCAGGATGTCGAGGCGGAGATTCGAGAACTCGGCCGACATCGACTCTTTGTCGAGAATACGAATGACGCAATCCTCGCCGTGCACCGACGGCATGATCGAGACGCGGAAGTCGATCGTCCGCCCCTTCAACCGCAGCTTGAAGCGCCCGTCCTGCGGCACGCGCTTCTCGGCGATGTCGAGCTCCGACATGACCTTGATGCGGCTGATGATCGTCTGATGGTGGCGCTTGTCGATCGGCTCCATCGCCTGGTAGAGGACGCCGTCGATGCGGTACTTGATGACCACCTCGTTGTCGCGCGACTCGATGTGGATGTCCGAAGCGCGGCGCTGGATGGCGTTGAAGACCGTCGAGTCGACCAGCTTGATGACCGGCGAGGAGTCGGCGGTGATGCTGTCGATCGACAGGATCTCCTCGCCCTGGTCGTCTTCCTGCACCAGCTGGATGCGGAAATCCTCCGTCGCCTCCTCCAGCACGCGCTGGGTCGACTCCGACTTCTGCAGGATCTCCTCGATCGCCGAAGGCACGCCGACGCGCACCTCGACCGGCTGGCCGAGGAGGAGCTCCAGCTCGTCGAGGCGCCCGACGTCCTTCGGGTCCTTCATCACCAGGGCGATGCGGCCGGCGAGCTGCGCCTGCGGGATGAAGCCGTAGCGCAGCATGAGGTCGAAGGGAATGGTGTGGAACAGATCGTTGTCGATCCGGAAGTGCTCGAGGTCGACGAACTCGAGCCCGTGCCTCGTGGCGAGGGCCTCGACGGCGCGGCGCTCGTCGGCGGCGCGCAGGGCGCCGTCGGTCGCCAGGAGGTTGTCGCCCGGCGACAGGGGCGGCGTGACGGAGCTCAATTGATGCCTCCCATGGCGTTGAACATCGGCATGTAGACCGAAACCAGGAGCGCCGCCACGAGGCCACCCATGATCACCAGCATGAGCGGTTCGACGAGCGCCAGGATGCGCTGCATCCGGAGCTCGACCTCCTCGTCGAAGAAGTCGGCGATGTTGGTGAGCATCACGTCGAGCGAGCCCGTGGCCTCGCCGACCTTGACCATGTCAATCGCCAGATCGGTGACGATACCGGTGCCATCGAGCGCCTCGTGCAGCGCCTTGCCTTCGCGGACCTGCTGCACCGTGGGCGCAATCTTGGCGCGCACGTGGAGATTCGACACCGCTCGCCCCGAGATCTCCATCGACGGCACCAGCGGCATGCCGCCGGCGAGGAGGGTCGCGAGCGAGCGGCAGTACTCGGCGAGCGAGAAGAGGTGCAGCACCGGCCCCAGCAACGGCACGCGCAGCCGCCAGCGGTCGAGCCTCACGGCTCCGGCTTCGGTGCGCGCCCAGCGCTTGAAGGCGACCGCGGCGGCGACGGCGCCGGCGAGGATAAGCAGGATGTTGTCGCGCAGGAAGACCGAGACCCCGAGCGTGATCCGCGTCAGCAGCGGCAGCTCCATCTCCATCGAGTCGTAGAAGACGGTGAAGCGGGGCATGACGAAGATCGCCATGACGAAGAGCATCGCGACCGACAGGCCGACGAGCACCGCCGGATAGACGAGCGCCGAGACGACGCGCTTCCTCGCCTCGATGACCAGCTTGAGGTAGCGGATGAAACGGCGCAGGACCTGTTCGAGCTCGCCGGTGCGTTCACCCGCCTTGAGGGTCGCCGCATAGAGCGGCGGAAAGACCGCGCCGAAGGAGCCGAAGGCGTCGGAGAGCTCTTCGCCGCTGCGCACCCGGTCGCGGACCTGGATCAGGATCTCGCGGAAGTTCGGCTCGCGCATGCGCTCGAGCATCAGGTTGAGCCCCTGCAGCAGCGGCAACCCGGCCTTGAGCAGGGCGGCGAGCTCCTGATTGAAGACGAGCAGCGTCTTGAAGGGGATCTTGCGCTGGCCGCGCAGGCGGGACCAGAGCTCGGTCGCGGAAGAGAGTCCGACCCGGCGCTCGATGGTGAAGATCCGCAGGCCCTGGCGCTCGAGCTCGGCGCGCAGCACCGACTCGCTCGCGGCCGCACGCGTCTCGCGCACCACCCGCCCTTCGGGCGTCCCCAGGTGACAGACGAACTCCATGCCTCAGCGCTCCGCCGCAGCGGTCATCGGAAGCGCGGCGTTCTGGAAGCGCAGCACCAGCATCAATGCACGATCCGCGGCCTCGCCGCGGGTCAGCCCGAGGATGAGCGGCTGGTCGAGGCCGAGATTGACCACCGACCGGACGAGCTCGCTCTCGGGGTGTCCCGGCAGCGCGCGGACCATGCGGAAGTCGGCGAGCCGGATCCGCTTGCCGTCTCCCACCGTTCCGAGCGCGAAGCTCAGACGGTAGCCCTGCGCCATCTCGTAGCTCACCGCCTCGCCTTCGCGGCTGCTGATCTCGCCGTGCGCGAGCAGCGTGAAAGTGTTGAAGCGCATCAACTGGCGCAGACGGGTCAGCAGACCGGGCTCGATGCCGACATCGGGCGGCACCGGCGAGATCTTCGCCACCTGGGCGAGGATCAGCGAGACCCCGATCTTCACCGGCTGGCTCTCGCGGTCGAAGGCGCGGATGGCCGTGGCCACCCGAGAGAGCGCCGCGAGATTGTCGCGCACCGAGATCGTGTTGTGGGTGGGATCGAGCTCGACCGAGCCCTGCACCGAGAGCAGCGGCCGGACTGCGGTGAGGGCCTCGAAGACCGATTGCCGTTCGAGACTGAACACCATCAGCCGCACCGCGCCGGCCTCAGCGGGAGCCGCTGGCGCGGGAACGGCGGGCTTGGAGCGCAGCCGGGGAACCTCCGCCGCTGCGCCCGCCACTGGCCTGGCGGCCGCAGGCGACTGCGCCAAGGCGCCGCCGGACGCGAGGACGAGCGTCACGAGACCGATCCAGGCGTGCGCGGTGGCTTTGAAGGGGCGGGTTTCAGACATCCAGACTCGCGTCGACGATCATCACGACCGCCATGTCGGCCTGCGGCAGCTCGTAGATGCGGGCCCCCGGACGATCGAGCTCTTCGACGACGGAACCGACAGGCGGGAGCCCCCCCGGCGCCGGGCCGAAGTCGCCGCCAGCGAGCAGAGCACCGCCGGACGGACGGGAGCGGGGGGCACCGGAGAGAGCGACGAGCGAGCAGACGACCAGCGCCGCGGCCGCCCGGGTGACGGAAAGACGCCCGACGGAGCGGTGCCTGGTCGGCGCGCTGCTGCTGCCCTGGGCGACCCGGCCGGCGCGCACCAGCGCCGCCACCGCGGTCTGCATCTCGCCGATCTCGCCGGCGGAGACGCGACGCTCGGGCAGCCGCGCGAACAGCAGCAGCGGCTCGGCGGCAAGCGCCGTCTGCCGGCAGCGGGCGCAATGAGCGGCGTGGCGCCGCGCCTCCTCCCAGGCCGGCAGCTCGGCCGCCGGATCGGCCTCGCGGGCAGCGGACAGGGCGCGCCAGTCGGGGCAGCTCATCGCTCGGCCTCCGCGGCGGAGTCGCTCGCGCCGGGCGCATGGCGGGCATATTCGGGATAGCGCTCGACGAGCTTCTGACGCAGGATCTTGCGGGCGTTGAACAGATGATTGCGCACCGTCGACTCCTCGCAGCCGGCGATCGCTGCCACCTCCGAGGAGGCCAGGCCTTCGGTCTCGCGCAGCAGGAAGATCAGGCGCTGCTTCTCGGTCAGCTCGGCGGCGAGCTCGACGAAGATGCGCTCGACCTCGGCCTCCTTGAGCTCCGCCATGGCGCCGACCGGGTGACTCTCCGCCGTACGCAGCAGATGAAAGCGCACCGGTTCGGACGCCTGGTCGCGCGAGCGCCGGGAGCGCCAGTGGTCGATCGCCAGGTTGGTCGCGATGCGGTAGATCCAGGTGTTGGGGCTCCAACGCGTGTCGTACTTGGCGCGACTCTCCCAGATCTTGAGGAACGCGACCTGTACGACGTCCCGCGCCTCCTCCTCGTCGCGCACGATGCGCGCGGTGACCTGGAGCAGGGCCCGGGTCTTGCGCGCCACGAGCTCGGCGAGCGCGAGCTCGTCGTCGGCCTGAAGCAGACAGAGCAGCTCCCGATCGCTCTGCTCGGCGAGCTTCAGTCGTTCGCGGTTCTGGGAGTAGACCAACTCTGGCATGACCGGTTCCAATTCGTTTCTACGGACGGCGAGGCGGCGCCGTCCAAGCTGACGGAAGGGCAGGCCGCGAACGCCCGACGCTCGGGCAAAACACTGAAGCGCTTGATTATACTGCCCTGGTCGCGATGTGGTGGATCTATCAAATTCTGGCCGCCGTGGCCCTGCTCACCGCCGGCCCGTGGCTGCTGCTCGCCCGGAGGCGGCACTACCTGCCGACCCTGCGCGGACGCCTCGGCGGTGGGACGCGGCCGGCCCCCGGCGGACCCCGTCCGGCCGGGCTCTGGATCCACGCCGTCTCGGTGGGCGAATCCGTGCTCGCGGGCACCCTCGCGGCAAGGCTCCCGGACGATCTCCGTCTCCTGCTGACCACGATCACTCCGACCGGGCAGCGGCAGGCTGGCGCCATCGCCTCCCGCCTCGGCGAGCGTGCCGACGCGGCCTACCTGCCGTTCGAGGTCGACTTCGCCATCGCCCGCTTCTTTCGCCGCTTCGCGCCCGCCGCGCTGGTGCTGGTCGAAGGTGACTACTGGCCGCTGCTGCTACGCGCCGTGCGTCGCCGCGGCCTGCCGACGGCAGTCATCAACGGCCGGGTGAGCGACCGGAGCTTCCCGCGCCTGCGCCGCTTCCGGCTCCTCGCGATGCCGCTCTTCTTCGCTCCGGTCGAGCGCTTCGGGGTGCAAACGGCGGTCGATGCCGAGCGCCTCATCGCGCTGGGCGTCGAGCCCGAGCGTGTCACCGTGACCGGCAACCTGAAGTTCGACTCGCCCGCGCCGCCGCTGCTGCCCGAGCTCGCCGCACGGCTCGAGAGGCTCGCCGCCGGCCGGCCGCTGCTCGTCGCCGGCTCGACCATGCCCGGCGAAGAGGAGCAGGTGCTCGCCGCTTTCCAACGGCTCGCCGGCTCCGGGCAGGCAGCGGGTGAACGGGCGCTGCTGATCGTCGCGCCCCGCCATCCCGAACGCTTCGCGGCGGTCGCCGAACGGCTCGCCGCCGCCGATCCGGACCTCGTCCGCAGAAGCGGCGGCGACCGCGAGCGGCCGGCGATCTTTCTGCTCGATTCGATCGGTGAGCTCGCCTCGACCTATCGCCTGGCGAGCGCCGCGTTCATCGGCGGGACACTCCGCCCCACCGGCGGTCACAATCCGATCGAAGCGGCGCGCTTCGGCGTGCCGGTAGCGGTCGGGCCTTCGATGACCAACTTTCGCGAGATCGCCGAGACGTTCGATCGCCAGGCCGCCTGGGCTCGGGTCGCCTCGGGTGAAGAGCTGGGACGGCTGTGGGATTCCTGGCTGGCCGAGCCGGCAGCGGCCAGAGCCGTCGGGGAGCGCGGGCGGGCGCTGGTGACGGCGAACGCCGGCGCCCTCGACCGGACGCTCGACCTGCTCGCTCCCCTCGTCGCTGCGGCGCGGTCGCAGGCGCCAGGCGCCGGGCAGGCACGAGGATGACGAGCCTCGCCGCCGGCGCTCCAGCCCGCTCGCCCTGGCAGCGGATCTACGGCGCGCTGCTCGCGCGGCGGCGCCGTCGCGCCGCGGTTCACGCCGAGCGACTGCCGGCGCCGGTGGTGAGTCTCGGCAACCTGCATTGGGGCGGGGGCGGCAAGACCCCATTCACCGCCGCGATCGCGGCCGATCTCACCGCGCGCGGCCTCGCCGTGGCGATCGTCTCGCGCGGCTACCGGCGGACGAGCCGCGGCGCGCACATCGTCTCGCTCGGCGACGGGCCGCAGATCCCGTGGCAGGCCGCTGGCGACGAGCCGTACCTGCTCGCCCAGTCGCTGCCCGGAGTGGCGATCGCGGTGGGCGAGCGCCGCGTCGAGGCGGCGCGTCTCCTGCTGCGCGAGCTCGCCCACACTCCCGACCTCTTTCTGCTCGACGACGGCTTCTCGCACGTCGCCCTGGCGCGCGACATCGAGCTGTTGCTCTTTCCCGCGGCCGACCCGTTCGCCGGCTCCCGGCTTGCACCCGCTGGCCGGCTGCGCGAGCCGCTCTCGGCCGCGCGCCATGCCGACGCGGTGATCCTCACCGGCGCCCCCCCGGCTGGGATGGCGACCGCCGGTCGCGAGCTCGCCCAGGCCCTGGGCCCGCACGGCTTCAGCGGACCGGGGTTCGCGAGCGTGAGCGCCAGCGGCCCGCCGCGTGCCGCAAGTGGCGCCGCACTCGCCACGGGGACCAGGGTCGTCGCCTTCGCCGGCATCGCGCGGCCGGAGGCGTTCTTCCGCGACGCCGAAGGGCAGGGCCTCGAGCTCGCGGCGCGGCTGGCGTTTCCCGACCATCATGCCTATCCCGACGAGAGTGTCGCGCGCATCGAGGGGGCCTTTCGCCGCCATCGTGCCGCCGCCCTGCTGACGACGGCGAAGGACGCGCTCAAGCTCCACGGACGACTCGAGCCGGCGGCCGCCGTGCTGCCGGTCGTCGCCCGGCCCGAGCCCGGCTTCTGGGAGTGGTTCGACCGGCGGCTCGCCGCGGTGCGGGGCTGAGACTCCGCCAATGAAGAACGCCCCCGTCCGCCATGCCGTCGAGTTCGCCGCCTTCGCGCTCTTCCAGGGCCTCGTGCGGGTCCTGCCGCATCCCGCGAGCCGTTCGCTCGGCGGCGCCCTGGGGGCGCTCGCCGGCCGGCTCGACCGCCGGCGCCGGCGCACCGCTGACCGGAATCTCGCCGCCGCCTTTCCGCGGCTCAGCGAGGCAGAGCGCGACCGGATCACCCGTGCCTGTTTCCGCCACTTCGGCGGCTCGTTCTGCGATGCCCTGTCGAGCCTGCGCTTCGCCGGCCCCGAGCTCCTCGGACGCCTCGAGCTCGCCGGCTGGGAGAACTTCGCGCGCGCCGAGGAGCTCGGCCGGCGCGCCGGGGGCAAAGGGACGATCGTCCTCGGTTCGCACTTCGGCAACTGGGAGGTGGTTCCCGCCGCCATTGCGCTCACCCTCGGCCCGATGAGCTCGGTCGGCCGGCGGGCGGACAACCCGCACTTCGACCGCGTCATTCAGCGCCTGCGCACACGCTACGGCAACCTGGCGCTCGACAAACGTGGCGCAGTGCGCGAGATGTTCCGGCTGCTCGAGCGCGGCGGGCGCCTGGGGCTGTTGATCGACCAGCGGGTGCGCGCCGAGGAGGCCATCGACGTGCCCTTCTTTGGCCGGCCGGCCCTGACCAGCCCGATCGTCGCCCGCCTTTCGCGCCGCACCGGCGCTCCTGTCGTCCCTGTCTTCGGCGAGGAGCTGCCCGGCGGACGGTACCGCGTCGAGGCGCTCGCGCCGATCCTCGCCGAGCCCGGCGACGACGACGTCACGCTCTCGCGGCGCTATCTCGCGCTGCTCGAAGAGCGCGCCGGCGAGCGCCCGGAGCTCTGGCTCTGGCTGCACGACCGCTGGAAGCGGCCCGCACGATGAGGCTCCACACCGCCGCGCCGCGCACCCTCGTCGTCGCCCCGAACTGGGTCGGTGACTGCGTCATGGCCGAGCCGGTCTTCCGCGCCCTTTCGGCCAGCGGGCGGGAGCTCGTCGCGCTCGCCAAGCGCCCGTTGCACGGGCTGCTCGGGCTGTTTCCGGGGGTGGTCGAGGCGATCGACAACCGGCGCGACGACGCCACGGTCGCGGAGATCGCCAGCGGCGGCTTCGACGAAGCGATCCTGCTGCCGAACTCGTTCCGGGCGGCCTGGATGCTGTCGCGCGCCGGCGTGCCGCGCCGCTTCGGCTACCGGGCGGACTTTCGCGGTCCGCTGCTCGCGCCGGCCATCCCGCGCCCGCGCGACGGCTTCAGAGTCGTCCGGCCGCAGATCGAGGACTATCGCGAGCTGTTGGCCGCCATGGCGGTGGCCCCGCCGCCCGACTGGATTCCTCGCCTCGACCTCCCTCCCGAGCTGGTCGAGCGCGGGCGCGAGCGCCTCGGCCGTGCCCGCCTTCTCGACGGCGACGGCGCGCTCGTCGGTCTTCAGCCGGGCGCCGAGTGGGGGGGCTCGAAACGCTGGCCGATGCGCTACTGGGCCGATCTCGCTCTGGCGCTGCGCCGCCGCCTGCCGGGGGTGCGGGAGGCGATCTTCGCCGGGCCGAAGGAGATCTGGCTCGGCGTGCGGATTCACGAGGAGAGCGGCAAGCTCCATCCCGTGCTCGGTCCGGACCTCGACCTGGCCGGCCTCGCCGCGGTGCTGTCGCATCTCGACCTGCTGGTCACCAACGACTCCGGGCCGATGCATCTCGCGGCGGCGGTGGGGGTGCCGTGCGTCGCCCTCTTCGGGCCGACCGACCGGCGGCGCACCGCCCCGGCCGGCGGCGAGGCCGCCGGGCACGTCGTCCTGTCGCGTGACCTCTGGTGCTCCCCCTGCTTCCGCCGCCGCTGCCCGCTCCTCCATCACGGCTGCATGCGCGGCCTCGGCGTCGACGAGGTCGCCGACGCCGTCGAACGCCGGCTTTCGCCGGACGAATAGGCGGCACTTCAGGGGGTGGCTGGCAGTGGGGCGACGGGCGCCGCGGCGACGGAAGCGCTCCGCGGCGGCGGCAGGACGATGACGACATCTTCCGGCCGCACCAGGCCGAGACTCGCGCGGGCTTCGCGGTCGAGGGTTACCGGGTCGTTCTTGAGGCTTTCGATGCGCCGCTTGAGGCGCGCGATGCGCTCCTCGGTGCCGGCGATCTCCGCGGTCAGCAGGCGCTCGCGACCGCGCACGGCGGCGAGATCGCGATAGCTCTTCAGGCCGAAGGTGGCGAGGAGCA
>JBPOHI010000308.1:0-6597 GCA_052035735.1 Acidobacteriota bacterium | reverse complement strand
GGAAGCGGCGCACGATCTTGCCCGAGCGGGTCTTCGGGAGGACGGTGCGGATCTCGATATCGGACGGCTGCGCAATCGGGCCGAGGTCCTGGCGCACGTGGTCCTTCAGACTGCCGATGAGGCCCGGTCCGGGAGCCTCTCCGGGTTTGAGCACGACGAAGGCCTTGATGCGCTCCCCCTTGACGTCGTCCGGCAGGCCGATGACGGCGCTCTCGGCGACCGACGGGTGGCGAAGCAGCGAGCTCTCGACCTCGGCCGTGCCGATGCGGTGACCGGCCACGTTCATCACGTCGTCCGCCCGCCCGAGCACGGCGAAGTAACCGTCGCGATCGCGCACGGCGATGTCGCCCGCGGCGTAGCAGCCCGGGACCTGCCGCCAGTACTGGCGGTAGCGCTCGTCGTCGCCCCAGACGGTGCGCAGCATGTAGGGCAAAGGTTCGCGCAGGACGAGCAGCCCGCCCTGGCCGTCCGGCAGCGACTTGCCGTCGCGATCGACGACGTCGACCACGGCGCCGGGCATGGGCTTGCCGACCTTGCTCGGCCGCGCCTCGAAGGTCGGCAGCGTCCCGA
Source organism: Acidobacteriota bacterium (assembly GCA_052035735.1). GTDB lineage: Bacteria > Acidobacteriota > Thermoanaerobaculia > Multivoradales > JAGPDF01 > JAGPDF01. The sequence goes on along the minus strand of JBPOHI010000308.1, from coordinate 6,027 downwards.
GCACCGGGCCGGCGATCTCCGTCTGCCACCAGTTGTCGACCACCATGCCGCCCCCCTGGCCGACGAGATGGGTCTGTGCCCAGAGGTGCGCTTCGGGATTGAGCGGTTCGCCGGCGCAGGCGAGCAGCCGCAGCCGCGACAGGTCGTACTTCTTCGGCGCCGCCTCGCCGTGGCTCATCCACATGCGGAGCGCCGTCGGCGCGGTGAACATGAGGTTGACGCCGAAGCGTTCGACGAGCTCCCAGGTGACCTCGGGGGTCGGATAGTCGGGCACACCCTCGCGACAGAAGACCGTCGCGCCGACCGACAGCGGCCCGTAGACGATGAACGAGTGGCCGACGATCCAGCCGATGTCCGAGGTGCTCCAGTAGATGTCGCGCTCGCCGATCTGGTAGAAGGCGCGCGACAGGTAAGTGACGCCGACCATGTAGCCGCCGGTGGTGTGGACGACGCCCTTTGGCTGGCCGGTGGTGCCGGAGGTGTAGAGGATGAACAGGGGATCCTCGGAGTCCATCGGCTCCGGGTGGCAGTGAATCTCGCGCGCCTGCTGGATGTCGTAGAAGTCGACTTCGCGCACGCTCTCGAAGGCATACGGCGCGTCGCCTGGCCGCGAGCCGCGCCGGTGGACGACGACGTGCTCGACGAAGGTGAGGTCGCGCACCGCCTCGTCGACCGTCGGCTTGAGCGAGATCTTCTTGCCGCGGCGGAACGTGAAGTCGGTGGCGACGATGACCTTCGCCCCGGAGTCGACGATGCGGGAGCGCAGGGCCTGCGTTCCCATGCCGGCGAAGACCACCGAGTGAATGGCGCCGATGCGGGCGCAGGCGAGGATGGTGACGATGCCCTCGGGGACGAGTGGCATGTAGATGATCACCCGGTCGCCCTTGATCACGCCGAGCCGGCGCAGCGCGTTGGCGAAGCGGTTCACCTCACGATAGAGACGGTTGTAGGTGTAGGTAACCTCCTCGCCGTCCTCGCCGACCCAGATGAGCGCCGCCTTGTTGCGCCGGTCGGAGTGCACGTGGCGGTCGATGCAGTTGGCGGTGGCGTTCAACTTCCCGCCGAGAAACCACTCGTGATGCGGCGGGTCGAACTTCCGCACGGTGTGGAACGGCTCGATCCAGTCGATGAGCTCCGAGCGCTCCGCCCAGAAAACCTCGGGGTCGTCGGCCGCGGCCGCGCGCTCGATGTCGTCGTTGACCAGGTGCGCGCCGCGCGCGAGCTTGAGCGGCGGCTTCACGACATTCTCGTCCTTCGCCAGCTTGGCGATGGCCGCGCGCTGCGTCTCGCTCAGCTCCAGATCGGGTACGGAATCGCCGGACACAGCGTCGCTCATCGCCAGACCCTCGCTTTCGGAAGTGGGCGAAACCTAGCACTCCCAAAGCGCCGGGAGGGCCGCTCCAACGGGTAGCCTCTGGAGCCCCGTGCCCTGCCAGCTGGTCGACCTCAACCCGGGACGGCGGGCGCCTGGGTTCGACGTCACGCACGCGAGCCCTCTTCGGTCACACCAACCCGCCGAGGAGCTTTCCTGCCGGGGCGACGCGGATTCCGTCGGGGGTCTGGTAGTCCTTCTGGCCCGCGAAGCTGACCTGCCAGGCAGGCGCTTCCGGGTAGCGGGCATGAAGAAGGCGAAGGCCGCGGTCGGGAGGCTCGTCGGCCCACTTCGCTTCGACCAGGAGCGCAGGCCGGCGCCCTTCGAGCACAACGAAGTCCACCTCGTTGCCATCGCGATCCCGGAAATACCGCAGCTCCAGATCGACTCCCTCCGCATCCTGCCGGAAGTGCACCCACTTGAGCAGGTGGGCCGCGACGAGATTCTCGAATCGCTGCGGCGGCTCCTTCACCAGAGTCCAATCAAACTGATAGTGCTTGCGCGCCTGCCGCACCGCCCGCATCTTCGGCGGACCAAACGGTGGCAGGCGAAAGACCGCAAAGAGCCGTTCCAGAATCGCGATCCAGCTCTCGACGGTTTTGTGAGAGACCTGCAGGTCCTCGCGCAGTGCATTCACCGACAGTGGCGAGCCGACGAGCTCGGGAAGTCGCAGCGCGAGCAGCTCGAGACTTCCGAGGTCCTGCACACGCTCGAGCGATGCGACGTCTTCGCGGATCAACCGCGCGCGGTACTCCCGCGACCAGCGTCGCGCCTCGACTTCGGAGCGACCCAGAAGAGGCTCGGGAAAGCCACCGTAGTGGAACAGGTCGGACAGGGCCGTCTTTCCCTTGCCGAGCTCCGCGAGCGAGAACGGATGCAGGCGAAGGAGGTGGTAGCGGCCCTGCAGCGAATCGCCACCGTGCCGATAAAAGTCGAGCCTGCCGCTGCCGGTGACCAGAATCTGCTGACCCGGTGGCCGGCCGTCGAAAAGGCCCTTCAGGAATCCGCGCCAAGCGCGCCACTTGTGGATCTCGTCGAAGATCCAGATGGGGCCAACGGGCAACTCCCGTAGCAGGATTCGCTCCCGATCCGGAGCGATGTCCCAGTTGAGATAGCCCTTGTGCGCCATTGGCAGGGTCTTCGCCAGCGTGGTCTTGCCCACCTGTCGCGGGCCGGCGAGAAAGACCATCTTGCGCTGGAGATCGGCTGCGATCTGCTTCGTGAGGTACCTCTTGCGCGAGCTCACGCACGAACGCTACGGCAGATTTCACCCCGAGTCAAAATCTGCCGCGGCTATCTTGCCCCTTGGTCGAAATCTGCCGCTGCCGGTCTCCCTCATGACCCTGGCCACCGGATGCCTGCCCTCGAACGACCTGAGACGAGACGGCGTCCGTTCTTCAGACGCCGAAGTAGCGCGCGTCGGGATGGTGGAAGACGAGAGCGGAGACGCTCGCTTCCGGGTCCATCATGTCGCCCTCGGTGAGCTCGACGCCGATCTCCTCGGGCCGCAAAGCGGCGAAGAGCTGCTGCTGGCCGGAGAGATCGGGGCACGCGGGGTAGCCGAAGCTGTAGCGTTTGCCGCGGTAGCGCGCCGAGAAACGATCCTGCGCCGTGGTCTCTGCCGGGTCGGGGAATCCCCATTCGGCGCGGAGCTTCCGGTGCAGCCACTCGGCCGCGGCTTCGGCGGTCTCGAGCGCGAGCGCCGCGAAGGTGTGGCTCTTCAGATAGTCGCCGGCCTGCTTGAACCGCTCGACGCGCTCGCGGACTCCGGCGCCGGCGGTGGTGACGAAGAGCGCCACGTGGTCGGAGTCGAGCACGTAGTCGGAGATCGCCAGGCCGTCGGTCCCCTCCTGACGCGGCAGCTCCCAGGAGGCGGCGACGGCGCCCGACTTCGGGTCGAGGAGCGTCAGCCGGTTGCCCTCGGCGCGCGCCGGAAAGAACTGCCAGACCGCCTTTGCCTGCATGCCGCCCTGGCGGGCGATCTCCTGGAGCTCTTCGACGACAGCCCGCAGCTTCAGGTACTTCGGATCGCCCTCCTCGGCGAGCTTCCGCACCACTCCGCGCAGGCCGAGATGTTTGCCGAAGAGCATCTGCGGATTGAGCTCCGCCCAGACCTGGTCGAGATCGAGGGTCACCGCATGCCGCTCGAGATCGGGCGGTGGCGGTACCGGGAGATCACGGCGCACGGCGGAACGGCGCGGCGCGGCACTCTCCTCGCTCGCCGACCCCGTCGCCACCGGAGCGTCGACGCTGTCCTGCTCGAGCAGCGCGCCGATCTCCTGTTCGAGCGCCGGCCGGCTCGCCGGGTCCATCAGCCGCTCGACGAGCTTCAGCCCGTGCATGGCGTCTTTGGCGTAGGTGCAAACCCCGCCGTAGGCAGCGGCGATCTTCCTGTGCGTGAATCGCCGCGTGAGCGCCGCTCCGCCCACCAGGAGCGGCGTGTCGATGCCGACCGCCGAGAGGTCTCCGGCCGTCACCACCATCTGCTGCGCGCTCTTGACCAGCAGTCCGGAAAGTCCGATGACGTCGGGCCGGTGCTGCTCGACCGCCTGGATCAACTGCTCCGACGGCACCTTGATCCCGAGGTTTACCACCTCAAAGCCGTTGTTCGACAGCACGATATCGACCAGGTTCTTGCCGATGTCGTGCACGTCGCCCTTCACCGTCGCGAGCAGCACCTTGCCGCGCGACGACGACTCGGTTTTCGCCATATGCGGCTCGAGGAAGTTCACCGCCGCCTTCATCACCTCGGCCGACTGCAGGACCTCGGCGACGATCAGCTTGTTGTCGTTGAACAGCCGGCCGACCTCGCTCATGCCGGCCATCAGCGGTCCGTTGATGATCGCCAGCGGATCGCGGTAGGACTCCTCGCCGAGCGCCGCCTGGAGGTCGGCTTCGAGCCCGGTCTTGCTCCCCTCGACGATCGCCCGCGCCAAGCGCTCGGCGAGGGGCAGCGCGGCACGGGCCTCGGCGCCGGCGCTGCCCTTCTGCCCGCTGCGCTCACGGAAGTGGGCGGTGAAAGCGGCCACGGCCGCCTCGCCGGCCCCCTTGTCGCCGAGCTCGAGGGCAACCAGCGCCTCGGCGAGTCGCCGGTCCTCGTCGGGAATCTCCGCGAAGCGCGCCAGGCGCTCGGTGTTCACGATCGCCGCGTCGAGCCCGGCGAGCGTCGCGCGATAGAGGAACACCGAGTTCAGCACCTCGCGGCCCGACGGCGGCAGACCGAAGCTGACGTTCGAGACGCCGAGGATGGTCTTGGTGAGCGGAAACTCCGCCTTCACCGCGCGCACACCTTCGATCGTCGCCGAGGCGCTGCCCAAGTAGGCCTCGTCGCCCGTGCCGCAGGGGAAGACCAGCGGATCCCACCAGATGTCCTCCGGGGCGACACCCATCTCCTCGGTGAGAATCCGGTAGCTGCGGCGAGCGACCTCGAGCTTGCGGGCGACGGTGACCGCCATCCCCTGCTCGTCGATCAGGCCGACGACATAGGCGGCGCCGTAACGGCGGCCGAGCGCCACCACCTTCTCGAAGCGGCCGAGCCCGTCCTCGAGGTTGATCGAGTTGAGGATCGACTTGCCCTGGCACCAGGCGAGGGCGCGCTCCATGACCCGCGCGTCGGTGGTGTCGATCATCAGCGGCGCTTTGACCACCCGCACGAGCTTGTCGAGGAGGAGCTCGACGTCGGCAAGCTCGTCGCGATCGGGATCCTGCAGGCAGACGTCGAGCACCTGGGCGCCGGCGCGCAACTGCGCCCGCCCCACTTCGGCGGCAGCCTCGAAGTCGCCGCCGGCGACGATCTGCTTGAAGGCGCGCGAGCCCAGGACGTTGGTGCGCTCGCCGACCAGCAGCGGCCGGTTGCTCTCTTCGAGCTCGACCGCCTCGATCCCCGAGACCAGCGCGCGCTGGTGGTGCGGAATCGGCCGCGGGCGATGCTCGGCGGCGACCTCGGCGAGCACCGCGACGTGTTTGTCGGTGGTGCCGCAGCAGCCGCCGACGAGGTTCAGCCAACCCTCCGCCAGAAAGCGCCCGAACACTTCACGAAAGACCTCGGGGCCTTCGCGGTACTTGCCGTCCTCGTCCGGCAGGCCAGCGTTCGGCACGCAAGCAACGCGGGTACGACAGATCGTCGAGAGGGTGCGCAGGTGATCGGCCATGAGCGCCGGACCGGTGGCGCAGTTGAGGCCGACGTAGAGCAGATCGGCGTGCAGCAGCGACACCGCCAGCGCCTCGGCATCCTGGCCGGCGAGCATCGTGCCAGTGGCTTCGATGGTCACCGAGACGGCCACCGGGATGCGCCAGGCGCAAGCGTCGAAGGCCTGCTCGATACCGATGAGCGCGGCCTTGATGTTGCGCGTGTCCTGGCAGGTCTCGATCAGCAGGTAGTCGGCGCCGCCGGCCATGAGGCCCAGCGCCTGGACGCGGAAGTTCTCGATCAGCTCGTCGAAGGTGATGCCGCCGGTGACGGAGATCGCCCGCGTCGTCGGGCCCATCGCACCGCAGACGAAGCGCATCCGCCCCGGAGTGTCGAACTCGGCGGCGGCCTCGCGCGCCAGCGACGCCGCCAGGCGGCTGATCTCGAAGGCCTTGTCGGAGAGTCCGTACTCGCCCAACACCAGCGGCGTCGAGCCGAACGAGTTGGTCTCGACGATGTCGGCACC
>JBPOHI010000288.1:0-19577 GCA_052035735.1 Acidobacteriota bacterium | reverse complement strand
CATGGCGCAACTTAACCCCGAGCTCAAGCTGCCCGTCGATGACCGGCAGCCTCAGCTCTTACCCGCAGCCTGAGATCTGCCAAGTGACAATCCCTGGCCCTCGTACACCACTTGACTGGACATGACCATGAGTGGCACCTCTTCAGCGTCTCAAGATCCTGACCTGCATGCTGCCAGCACTGTGAATCCGCCCGAAATGACCCACACGACTTCACGATGACCCCGAAAGGAGAACCTCGCTACGTCTCGCTCTGGAATGGTCGGCTTTCTGGCTTCTTGTTTTCGACGTGAAGATCGTTCCGAGGAACTGCAAGAAGAAAATCGAGGACCCGTCCGCAGGCGGGGTGCGCCCACTTCGCCGGCCAGCGCTCTCCTGCGACGAATTGGAGGTGCATTCTCGAAGAAATCCGCTCGTACCGTAGCTTTCAGCGCGCTGCTGTCAGGAGTTTCGGACCGATTCGCCCTCGGTTCTCGACCCGGAAGGACCGCCGGACGTGCCGACGGGACATCGGCTGGCACCTAGTCGGCACCTATTCAGGACAGCCTTCAATGACGACCGTCATCAACAGCTCCTTGTCATCAGCCTTCTAAGCGACTGGCGCGAAGCTCTCGAGCGCTTGACGAATGGCGTGGCCGAGCGGTTCGTCCTCAGCAGGGACCTGCAGATCTGGAAGACCTCTCGGGACAATTGCGTCTCCTTCACCTCGCGCCTTCAGCTCGACTCGGGCGCCTTCTTCCGCCAGCCACACGGCTGAAAACCGCGCCGACGAGATGAAGGCATTCATCGAAGTGAATCCCTGCATGCGAAGGTAGTCCTTTTGTTTGTCCTTCCAGTCGTCACTCGGCCCCGGAACACCGTCTCTCGATCCTGCCATCGCGAGGAGAGCTGCCGCTCCGATGAGTCGATCTGGAGCATCGGAATCGAGCCGAATGAACGGGTTCGACTTTTCGCCAAATCCCGCCTTCGTTCGCGAGACAGTCCAAACGAAAATGTACTTGTCGGTCATGTGAACGAAACAAGCTGGCTTCATCGGAGCCTCAGTCCTTGATTGGGCAGAACTTCACGAGGATTCCATATTGCGACTCAAGATCTCGCCTCAACTGCTGCATTATGACGCCCTGCGCCGGAGTGCCAGCGCCCGGCTCGAAGGCGACTGCGAGCACACGTCGTTGGATCGTTTCGCCGGGTAGGGGAACGGGCCACGCCCCTCCGCCATTCCCCTGGTAGGTAGAGAGCTTCGCCGCGTAGCCTCGCAGGCGCGATGCAAGGTCGGCCGGTGAGGCATAGGTCGGAGCAGTCAGATCGATGCTCTTGAGTGACACGGCGACGCCGTTCCTGTAATGGTCGATCACCGCTTCATTGGGGATCGGAGGATAGCGGGCGCTCTTGAAGATCCGACGCTCGATCTCTCTCCCGCGTTCTGCCCACCCCTTGTTCCAGACCGAATTCGCCGCACGGACGAACGGCTGTCCAACCCGCGAGAACTTCACGAAGCGTGTGGCGTAGTCGACGATTCCTGGAGTAGCGGCATCGAGGAGCGCGTCCTGCAGCACGCCGATCGCTCCTTCGAGCACGGCTGTTCCAAGGTCCGCACCTGCGCGCACTCTCTGCACCGTCTCGAGGGATCGCGAGACGATCGCCGACGGGAGAGCGCTCAAGAATCCATGAATCAGATTCGTGATGAGACCTTCGGGGAGCGAGAACTCTCCTCTTGGGTCGATTCTGAGAACCGGGTCGCCATCGGCGTACCGATAGATACTCAAAATTGCGGCATCCACGCTGGAAGCCAGAGGATCGGATGACGTGAATGCGCCTCGGCTGGTTTCCAGCCACCGAGCGCGGTTGACGTACCAACCGCTCAGAGGCTCCAGCGCTTCGCCGGCAAAGAGGTACTGGTTCTCAGTCGTTCCTGCTCGATCCAGCAGCGAGCCGTAGGCTTCAAAGGTGTATCGATCGGAAACAGCTCCCGACGCATCAGAAAGCGCCCGAACGGAACCGATGCCCTCTGAATGAACGTAACTTGCTCGCCAGGCCTGTCCTTGAGGAGGTGCCGTTGGGGCTTCCGGAGCCAGCGAACCAAGCAGGTTGTCGCCTCGAACGTGAAACCCAACCAGTTGGCCACCCGATGACTCCACAATCACCTGAGAAAGCGAAATCGTGCTTCGGATACTCGTCTTGTGATCCGGGTCGACGAGATAGTCAACGACTTCCGCAGGTTGTCCGGATTGCGTGTTCGTGGTCCTGACCCTGGTTCCGTCGGCGTCGTACTCGTGGGCGACGGTGGATCCGTTGGCGAGGGTGACCTTAGTAAGCCGGTTGTCGAGGTCCCAAGAGTAGGTGCCGCCGGCTGGGCCCAACTTGCTGATCTGGTTCCCGTTCTCGTCCCAGCCGTAGGTGGTGGAGTCGAGGCTCGATTCGCTGAGCAGGCGGTCGCGCTCGTCGTAGTCGTAGGCGACGATGGAGCTCGCTCCGGTGGTCTCGATGCGGTCTTGCCTCAGCCGATTGCCAACGCGGTCATAGGTGAAGCCGTTCCGCCACGCCGTCGGCGCATCGGGCGCCGTTCCCTGCTTCACATGCTCGTCGGTCAGGCGGTAGAGGTTGTCGTAGGCGTAGTTGCGGGTCACGCCGTCGTGTTCGATGATCTTGGTGCGGTTGCCCGTCGGCGTGAGGGTGTAGGCGAAGCTCACCAGCGTGGTGCCGGCGTTGTTGACCGTCGAGATGTTGAGCAGCTGATTCTTCGCGTTGTAGGCGTACGTCGTCGCGACGCCGTTCGGGAAGAGCAGGCTCTCGCGGTTGCCGTTGGCGTCGTAGTTGTGGTCGTAGACGCCGCCGATCGGGTCCGTGACCGTGTCGAGGCGGTTCAGGTCGTCGTAGGTGTAGCTCGTCGTCAGCGTCCGGCCACCGACGTTCGCGGTCAGCTCAGTGCGGTTCCCTACAGCGTCGTAGGCGTACTCGAGGCTCCGGCCATCGGGGTAGACCAGGCTCGTCACGCGGTCGCGGTTGTCGTAGCCGTAGGTCGTGGTGCCACGCGCATCCGTCGCCGTCAGTCTCCGCCCCGTCGGCGAGTAGGTGAAGCTCACCTGGACGTTGCCGGGGTAAATGCGGCGCAGCAGGCGGCTCTGTAGGTCGTACTCGTAGAGTGTCGTCCGGCCCATGAAGTCGGTCCGGCTCGTGCGGTTTCCCGCCGCGTCGTAGGCGAAGCGCTCCTCCGCTCCGTCCGGCAGGATCCGCTTCGTCTGCCTCCCCACGCTGTCGAATTCGAAGCGCGTGACGTGGCCGTTGGCGTCGGCTTGCGAGATGCGGTTGCCGGCCTCGTCGTAGGCATACGAGGTGACCTGGGTCAGGGCATCCGTCACCGTGACCAGCCGGCCGAGGGCGTCGTAGCCGAAGCGCGTGACTCTCCCCGACTCGTCCGTTTCCGAGGTTCTTCTTCCGAGGGCGTCGTAGCCCGTTGTTCGAAACGTCGCGTCCGGCGCGATCGTTCGCGTCAGCCGGTTGCCCGAGTCGTAGACGAAGGCCGTCGTGTTGCCGCGCGGGTCGGTGAGCGCCACCTGGTTGCCGGCCGCGTCGTAGGTCGTCTGGGTGACCTGATTCAGGGCGTCGGTGATCGTCGTCCTTCGGCCGGCGGCGTCGTAGCCGAAGGTCGTCGCATGGCCGCGGGCGTCGATTGACTGGTGAAGGCGGCCGGCCGCGTCGTAGACCTGCTCGGTGACGGAAGCGTCCGGGAGAATCGTCTTCTTCAACCGCCCCGCCGGGTCGTATTCGTAAGTGGTCGTTCGCCCGCCACGGTCCGTCGAGCTGACCCTGCGGTTCTCAGCGTCGTAGCCGGTGAGATCGAAGGTGCCGTCGGGGTGGTCGGTTCGGGTCTGCCTGCCGAGCTCGTCGTAAGTGAATTCCGTTCTTCTGCCCAGCGCGTCGACCGTCGCCTTCACGTTCCCGAGCGCGTCGTACTCCGTCCGGGTGATGCTGCCGTCCGGAGCGGTCGTCGTGATCGGGCGGTTCGCGCTGTCGTAGGCGAAGCTGGTGATCTCCGTCGCGACCGTGCCGTCGCCCAGAGTGCGCGTGCGCGTCTCGGTCAGCCGGTCGCCGTTGAGGTTGTAGGTCGAGGTCGTGAAGTGGCCGAGCGCGTCGGTTTCGCGGGTCACCCGGCCGCGACTGTCGACCTGGTAGCTCGTGAGGTTGCCCAGCGCGTCGAGCTCGCTCAGCAGCTCGCCCTTGGTGTTGTAGGTGAAGTTGGTCACCGCGCCGGTGGCGTCGGTCGTGCGGGTAAGGTTCGACTTCGCGTCGTAGAGGTTCGTCGTCACGCCGCCGCGCGGGTCGGTCGTCGTCAGGACGTTGCCCTTGGCGTCGTAGGTGAAGCGCGTCACGTTCCCGAGCGGGTCGGTCGTCGAGGTCAGATTCCGCTGAGCGTCGTAGGCGTAGGTCGTCGTGTTGCCGAGCTCGTCGGTCTCGGTCAAGAGCTGGTCGTTGCCGTCGAACGTCCGGGTCGTTTCGACCCCGGACTCGTCCACCTCGTGGACGACGTTGCCGCGAGCGTCGTAGTCGAGCTGGCGGGAGGCTCCCAGGCGGTTGGTGACGATCTCGCGGTTCGCGGCGAGCTGATGGTCGTAGAGGATCTCGTGGCCGAAGGCGTCGACGTGCTTCGTCAGGCGGCCGTCAGGGCCGTACTCGTTGCGGATCGGCGTCCGGCCCAGCGGGTCGTGGATCTCCTCGAGGTAGTGATTGCCGGAGTAGGTGTAGGTGGTCTCGGCGTCGGTGCGGTCGGTGAAGCTCGTGAGATCCCCTGCCGCGTCGTAGGCGTAGACGAGATCGGCGCCCTGGGGGTCCACGATGCGGGTGATCCTTCCCTGGCCGTCTCTTTCGAAGCTGATGCTGCTGCCGCTGGTGTGCGTGATGCCGCTCGCGCTGAAGGTTGCCGCATTCCCGTTCGGGTCGGCGATCTTCGTCACGCCGGTCGCGCGGTCGAGCTCGAAGACCCGGCCGTCGCGCGTGGTGAGGCGCACTCGCGAGGGATTGAACAGCGTCTGGCTGTCCGGGTCCACCAGCGTCGTGCTGGCGTTCGCCCAAAAAACCGCGTCGCTGCCGATCACCTGTAGCGCTGCACCGTGCACCGGGCCGTCGACGAAGGCGAAGTCGACGCGTGCGAAACAACCGCCGGCGGTCGGCGCTCGTTGCGACAGAACCGGCCGGAAGCGGTAGATCTCGCGGTCCGAGAGTTTCACCGTCGAGATGTGGGACTTCCGTTCCTGCGCGGTGTCGCAGGGCAGGAAGCCCGCAGCGATGTTCCAGCCGTCGCCCGTCGGCCGATTCGTGCGATACGAGCCGGCCTTCACTTCGAGCTCCCAGCCCTGGCCGAAGTCGCCCTTGCGGTGCACCCGCCGGCTGTCGTAGCCGCGGATCACCTGGATCGGCAGCCCCGAGAGCGGCACCTCGAGATCGACGAAGGCGAGCGCGAAGTGACCGATCTTCCGCTGGCCTTCGACGTTGAGGGCGATCGTCTCTTCGACGTAGTTGAGAGCGGTGTCGACGGCGCGGAGCCGCACCTCGTAGAGGCCGTTCTCGAGCAGCGTCGGATCGAGCGTGCCCAGCGTCTGCGCCTCGAGCGGCGTCGTGCCGCTGCCGAGCGGCAGCCAGTCCGGGTCTCCCACCGCCCGGTAGGCGAGCGTCCAGCTCTGCAACTCCGGCGAGCGCACCGTGCCGACGATCGCCGTCGGGCCGGTGACCTCGGCGAGGTCGGCAGGCTGAAGGATCGCAACGTCCGGCAGCTCCTCTTCGTTCGAGACCACGAGGGTCGTCGCTTCGGTGACATAGATCCAGTAGCCGCGCCCGGGGCGGAGCTCGGTCAGGTCGTTCGCCCAGGCGGGCACGCCGACGTCGTAGACCTCCCACGGATCGGCGCTGTCGGTCGGGTCGAAGCCGAAGAGGCGGACGTACTTGCCGGCGATCGAGGCAAGCGCCGTCGCCACCGGCCGCGCCGAGCCCGCCGGATAGCCGATGAGATTCCAGCCGAGACAGAGCGGGATCGACGTCGTCGTCGGCTCCGGCCCGCCTTCCGGCAAGGTCGCGCTCCCCTGTCCTTCGAGCCAGAAGCCCTTCGCCGGCGTGATCGCGGTCAGGTCCGAGGTCCCCGAGCTCGCCGGGTCCCAGACCTTCCACGGGTCGGCCGTATCGCAAGCGTCGAAGGCGAAGACGCGGCGGACGGAGCTTTGGATCGGCAGGAAGACGGCGCCCGGTGAGGGATCGTTGGGTTGCCAGCTGATCGACAGCAGATTGAACGCCGGCACCACCGGCACGGAGACCATCGGCTGCACGGACCCCGCCCCTGCGCCGGAGCGCGCAGCGCGCGGCGCAACGGAACCCGAAGTGGCCGCGCCTGCGGGAAGCGCCGTCGGATTCGCGTCCGGCGGCGTCGGCGGCGGCGGGATCGCGCCCTCGGGCAGATCCGTCAGCGGCGCCTGGTCGGCGCCGGTTGCGCCTGCGGCGCGAGGGGCTGACTGCGAAGCGCTCCTGGCTCCGAGAAGCGACTTCGACTCCGAGGAGAAAAGAATGCTGGTAAAGGAGGAACTCCGATTCAGCGCCTCGAAAGCGAAACGGATCCCCAGCTCCTGCAGCTTCTTTCCTTTACCGAAGATTTTCGCTGGCAGGCCACCGGTGCCGACCTTCGCGGCGATGCCGAGCCACGCCCCCTGCGCGGCTTGCCGCGCCATTTCCAGCGAAGTCGTCCTGCGCACGAGGGTCACACCTGGGCCGAGAGCCGGGGCGGCTTCCGTAACCCGCAGGCCGAGGTCTTCGGGCGCGACGGCACCCATCCCCATCACCGGACCGGTGGGCAGGAGCGCCAGGGTGAGAAGCAGGCGGGCGGTCGTCTTCTGCAGTTTCCTGAATCGAGGGGCGATCATCACGGCACCTGACATCCGGAGTTGTTGTACGAGTCGAGCTGATCCTTGAGACTGTTTGCCTGCGTGAGCGCCTCCCCGCTCGGAGAGCTGCCCGGCGGGAACTCGATCAGGAAGAGGTCCGCTTCCTCGGCCGTGGGGACGATCCAGGGGTGCGACCCCTTCGCGAGGTTGAGCCTCGCCGCCACCAGCTGCCGGGCGAGACGCTTGGCCCCGTCCGCACCACCGTAGCCGAGGAGCGACATCATCTCGTCGTCGTCGATCTCCTCCGCGCCCAGGGTCAATTGCTCGACCGCCCAGCTCGAGCGGTGCGTCTTCCAGTAGCCGGAAGAGCGCCGGCAGAAATCGTCGTCGAGGATGGTGATCGAGCTCACGCCATCGAACAGCACAGCGTCGCCCAGGCTCGCCCCGGTGAAACGGAGCTCGAAGCGCTCGTCAGCCTCGTCGACCGTATCCCCCTTGATGGGCACGGCGACCGTCGTCCCGGCCGAGGCCGGTGGCAGGGACAGGGAACCGCTGCGCGAGGAGTAGTCCCCTGGCGCGCGCGCCGTACCGTTGGCCGTCGAGAACGAGAGATCGATCGCGAAGTCCGACGGGCAACTGACCTCGAGCGGAACCCAGGCATCGTGCAGTCCGCTCTGGCCCTCGTACTCGAAGAGGTCGCGGGCGGTAAGGACCGTCGTGTCGACCGGACGGAGCTCGAAGGCGTCGAAGAAGCCGAGGGCTTCCTCTTCGTCGTCCCCGTGGCCGCCGCCGTGGTCGTGGCTTTCGCTGAGGTCGCCGTCGTCGTCTTCCGCCCCACCTTGAACGAAGAGCTGCACGCTCAGACGGCGCGTGCCCGCGGGGGCGGTCCGTTCGTCCTCGACGATCTGCCAGAGACCGTCGCTCCAGGTCCAGTCGGTGTCGAACGCCTCGAGCGCCGTCGAACCGGTCGCCGGGAGATACTCGACGCGTACCCGGACCTTGGCGGCAGCGTCGCCGAGCTCCGTCCGCAGCGCTCCGCGGAAGACGAAAGCCTGCTCGCCGCCGTCGATCCGGGCCGCGAACGCGCTCACGTTCACCGTCTGCGCGAGCTCTGCGACGCAGGCGTCGTCGTCGCCGCCGTGCCCGCCACCGCTCATCGCAGAGAGATCGTCCCCTCCGTGGCAGCCGTCGCCGTCGTCGTCACCGCCGTGGTCGCCGCTCGCACCCAGAAGGCCGAAGTCCTCGTGGTCGCCGTCGTCATCGTCGTCCTCGCAGTTCCCGCCTGAACCGCCCGAACCGCCTGAACGGCCGCTCGCCGTCCAGAGTTCCCCACCCCCGAAATCGTCGTCATCGTCATCGTCATCGTGATGGTCGTCGCCTTCGCCCGAACGGAGAACGAAGTAGCGCGCTCCTTCCGCCGCCGGGAGATCGGCCTCGGCAAGCCGAACCCAGGCGTCGCCCGCAACCTCGACCCAGCCGGGCACTTCGCAGGCCTCGGGCCGAGCCTCGGCGCCGCCATTGACCAAGAGGTTCGGACCTAGGCACCCGGTCGTCTCCGGCTCGTCGTCGTCGACGATCGTGCCGGTCGCGATGGGCGCACCGAGGCTCGCTCCCGCGACGTTCACGAGTGCGACTTCGATCGTCTCGTCCGTTTCGTCCGCAAGATCGCCGTGCACGACGATCACCACCGAGGCGGCGGTCTCCCCGGCTGGTATCGCGAGGTGCCCGCCGACCGCCGAGTAGTCGGCACCCTCGGTGGCGCTTCCGGCGGTCACGACGACGTCCATCTCGACCGCGCCGAAGGTCGGCGCCGAGAGGGTGATCGGCAGCGTCAACTCGACATCGCCGGTGTCGCCTTCGACGACGGCAGCCCCCGCGATGGCGAGCTCGACGGTGTCGTCATCGACGATCGCGCCGCTCGCGATGCCGTCCGCCATCGTGGCTCCGACGGCATTCGTCAACGCCACCGCGAACGTCTCCGTCGGTTCCGGCATCGCATCGTCGAGAGTGGGCACGGCGACCGTCTGCGCGGTCGCGAGCGGGGGAAACTCCAGAACTCCGCCCGCCGCCGTGAAGTCCGTTCCGGACGTCGCGCTCCCATCCGCCGTTGCGAAGTCGACGGTGATCGGGAAGCTGCTCGGCGCGGAGAGCAGGACAGTGAAAGTCGCCACTCCGCCCTCGTCGGTCGTGGCGTCGACAATCGATACTGTCGCGGCGTCGTCGTTGACCAGCGTCGCGAAGACCTCGGTCACGGCGAGCTCGGCGTGCTCCGGGGCGAAGAGGACGAGGCGCAACAACTCGTCGTTCTCGACCATGAAGTCGCCGATTCCATCGACGACGATCTCCGCCACGCTCGCCCCTACCGGAATCGTCAACAGGCCCGAAGCGGCGACGAAGTCCTCGCCGGCGATCGCGGTGCCCCCCTCGACCGTCCAGGAGACCGTCGTCACGAGCCGGGCCGGGCGATCGAGGCTGACCGGGAAGGCGATCGACGTCGAACCGAGGTTCCCTTCGAGCACCGACGCCGAGGAGACCGTGAGCGTCGGATCGACGTAGACGGGCACGACTGTCGGATCCCCTGCGGCCGTCGTCGCGGGGTCGTCGGACGAGAAGGAGTCCACTTCGGAAGCGAGGACCGTAGCCTGGTTCGAGACACTCTCGATCCCCAGCGGAAGCGCTGGGTCGATCTCGGTCCGGAACGACAGCGCGACCTCGCCACCGACCGGAATGACGTCATAGACCGCCGTAACCGGATGAATCGAGAGCAGATGCGCTCCAGGCGCCGAGAGAGACCCCGGCACCAACGCGAGATGCTCGCCGATCGAGTCCTGCAGCAGCACTCCCCCGGCCGCCGAATCGCCGCCGGCGCGAACGACCAGCGTCCATTCGATCTCGTCGCCCGGAGAGGCGACCCCGTCACCGTCGAGGTCGATCACCGCGGCCGTCTTCACGGCCGAGAGGCCCGGCGAGGCGAAGACCGGCGTGCGGGTCGGATCGCTCCGCCCCGGCAGCGCCGGGTCGTCCGTCGGTTGCGGGCTACCCTCAGCGAACGACACCAGCCCGGAGTTGACGATCTCCGCGACCCCCGCCGGAAGCGGGTCGGCGATCGTCACGGCGAACTGAGCGACAACCGAACTCTGGGCATCGATCGGATTGATCTCCAGGGTCAGAGGGTCGGTCTCGACCCACCCGAGCTCTGGGAAGAGCGAACCTGCAACGAGCGCCGTGTGCGCCGGTACCGAATCGGTGAAGCGCACCTGCGTCGCCGGAGCGGCGCCGTCGTTGAAGACCTCGATCCGGTAGAGGAGGTCGTCGCCGGGGCTCGCCCTGCCGTCGCCGTCGCGATCGATGACCGTCGCAGTCTTCTGGGCGCGGACGGCAGGCGGAGAGCTACCGATCGCGATCGAAAGCGCCGCACAGGCGGAGGCTCCGTCGTCGTCGGTGACACAAACCTCGACCGGATAGACGCCGTCGGCGGGATACCGGTGCGGGGCAGCGATCGTCCCGGAGCCAGCCTCTTCGTCGACGGCTGCTGCTTCGGTCTGTCCATCTCCCCAGCTCACAGACGCCACATGGCTGTCGAGGATGCCGGGATCGGTGAATGTCGCCAGCGCGAAGGACTCCTCCAGACCCGCTACCCCGGTGACGTGCGTCGCCGGGACGACGACTGGCGGACGATTGAGGACCAGCACCGGGAACGCGCCGCAAGCCGTACCACCGGCTTCGTCCTCGACGCAGGCCTCGATCTGGAAGCCACCGTCGTCGGGGAAAGCATGTGCTGCCGAGACGACACCGAAACCACTCGTCGAAAGAGCGTTGGCTTCGGAGCTTTCGCCGTCGTCCCAGTCGACGGTGGCCGTATGCACGTCGAGGATTCCGAAGTCGGCAAACGGCGCGGCGAAGTCGAAGATCTCGCCTTCCGACCGCTGCTGCAGGCCCGAGCTGAAGCCACGATAGCGCACCGCTTCCTGAGAGAAGTTGTAGAAGCCGAACTTGCCGGCCGGAACGGTCACCGCGAGGTCGAACTGCTGCACACCATCCACCCAGATCTTGAGCCGATCTGGCGCGACTTCGAAGCGGAAGTGGTACTCGCGATTCTCCACCCAGCCGGTGCGACCCAGCGTCAATGCCCGGGCGAGTTCGGTGACTCCATTGCCGGTGCCGTTTTCGGGCATGTCGTTGTGCGCCCAGAACTCCTCTCCCATGGCACCGAACGCGCGCGACACGGCCAGCCCGCGCAAAGCGCCGGACTGATCCTGCTGCTTCCAGTCGACGACCAGGAAGTCGGAATCGGGGTTGAACGAATCGCCGACATCAAATCCGAGCACGAAGCCGATGAAGTCATCGTCCCACGTCCCCCCCGACTCGACTCGAATCGTGCCCTCCAGGAACGTCCCGATGGCCGGCAGCGGACTGAGGAAGACGGAAGGCTGGCTATTGATCGACTGATAGACGCTGAGCCCGTCGGCGGCCACTGTCCAGACGGCGGAAACGCCGTCCACCAGAAACTCCTCTTTCATCCAGCCTCGCAGGTCGACGTCTCCTGGTTCGACGAGGTTCGGGGGCAGATTTCCGATGGTGACGTTCGAACTTCGGCAACCAAACCGTGAGCCGGCGTCGAAGACGCAGACATCCACCTTGTAGACCCCATCCTGGACGTAGACATGGCTGCCGGTGACGCTCCCGGAAGTCCCGTTCGAAGGGGATACGATCCCGGGAGTTCCCGACCCATCTCCCCAGAACACGGTCGCCTGGTGCGTTCCGGAGGGAGAGTCCGTCCAAGTCACTCCGGAAAGGGCGAAGGTCTTCCCCTCGCTTCCCGTCCAACCTGCAGGTCCCGGCGAGATGGCCACGATGGGTGTGATGGCGTCGGAGAATCTCACCGACGCGCTAGAAAAGTTGTTCGACGGGTTTGCATCCGCGCCCGAAACGCCGTTGTCGCTCACCGCGCCAGAAGTGAGCGCGGAACCGCCGAACGGTGCCCCGACCGGCACCTGCATGGTCACAGTCGGCGAAGCGCTGGCGCCGGCGGCGAGCGAACCCAGATTCCAGGTCACGGTACTGCCGACACGAACCCCGCCCAAAGTCGTCGAGACGTAGTTGAGCCCCGCCGGCAGCGCACCGGTCAGGACGATTCCGGACGCCGGCAGCGAACCGGCATTCTCGACCCGGAGGGTGAAGACGACGTTCTGCCCCGGACGCGCTTCGACGGGTAAGGCGGTCATCGTCAGGCGAAGGTCGAAGAAACGGTAGACAAGCGTCAGCGACCGGATCTCGCAGCTCTCGCCGCCATCGTCGTCGAGCACACAGATCTCGATCTCGTAGGTCCCCGGTGCGGCATAGAGGTGAGCTCCGTCGAAGACCCAGCTGCCTGAGGCGCCGCCGGCCGAGACCGGACGGACTTCGCTCGTGCCGTCGCCCCAGCCGACAGTCACCACGTGCGAATCGTCGAGGCCGGCGTCGGTGAAACTCGAACCGGCGAGCGAAACCGGTTGCTCCACGAAACCGGGACTTGCCACTACGAGTGAGAGCGCCGGCGGGACGTTCTCGATCGTCACCGGGATCTCGATGCAGCCCTCATCGCCCTCGTCGTCGGCCACGCAGACTCCGATCGAGCCCTCGACGTCGTCGCGATAGGCATGCTGGCCGAAGACGTCGCCGTGACCCTCCTCTTCGGAGACCGTCCCGGCCGTGGTCTCACCATTGCCCCAGGAGATGGTTGCGAAGTGAGCATCGAGGACGCCCGCGTCGGTGAATGGGGTGCGTACGGTCGGGCTGTCTCCTTCGCGGCCAAGCAGATGACTCTCCGCGAGACCCCCGTCGAACCTCGTTCCCGCCTGCGACAGGTCGTAGAGCGCAAGGTCTCCATTGGGCACCGGGCCGGCGTAGTCGAGCTCAAGCCGGCCGTCGACCAAGAGGCGCAGATGGGCCGGGGTCGCTTCGATCCGCAGCCGGTACTCGGTCTGCCGCGACCACCCAACAGTGCCGAATCGCAAGCCGCGTTGCAGTTCAACCACCCGATTGGCAGCCCCGTTGCCGGCGAGATCCTGATGCACCCAGAGCTCGGTGGGCGTCGGAACGCCGATGACTCGTGAGAGTGCGAGGCCTCTGCGAGCACCTGTCTGATCGTGGCGCTTCCAATCGATGAGAAGGTACTCCGCGGTCGCGCGCGTCGTGTCCCCGGCTTCGAAGCCGATGGCGACTCCCACGAAGTCGTCGTCTCCATTGTCGACCACTCGCAGCGTGAGCTCGTGGGTGCCGTAGCCCGGAAGGTCGCCGACGAAGAAGGACGGCTCGCCATTCAGCTCTTCGGTCGCGGAACGAGCGTCGCTCCCGACGCTCCACCGGGAGGTCACCCCTCCTCCCATCTCTTCCCGCTGCCAGCCTGCGAATCCGAACTCGCCGCTCCGATGCACTCGAGGAGCCTCGTTTGCGATCACCGCCAGGACGGTGGCGCAACCCGATCCACCGTCTTCGTCCTGGGCGCAGAGCTCGACGATGTACTCGCCGTCCTCGCGGAAAACATGCTCCCCGGTCGGGATGCCCACCTCTACCGCAACGGACTCCACCGTGCCGTCCCCCCAGTTCACAGTGACCGGCCCGGAGTCGAAGGCACCCGGGTCCGCGACGCGGAAGAGCGATAGGTCGACGCGCGCTCCCTCGGTGCCGGGCATCGCGGCCGGAGGTGTGACCTGGGGCGCGACGTTGACCACCGTCACCGCCGCCTCGTCGAAGTCGACCTCCCCTTCGTCGTCGGTAACCCGCAGTCGAATTGTGAACGACCCTTCATCGTCGAAGGTCCTGCTCGCCGTCGCCGCGGATCCATCATCGAACTCGCCATCGCCGTCGAGGTCCCAGGCAAAGGCCAGAGGTCCGCCATCGCGATCCAACGAAGCGCCGCCGTCGAACGCGATCGCCTCCCCCTCCCCACCACCGTAAGGCCCGCCCGCCTCCGCGACCACGCTCAGCACCTGATCGGTATCCGTCGCCTGATTGTTGGCCGGCGTCGGCTCGGGACCGCTCGCGCCGTCGTCGGTCACCGAGACCCGGTTCGTGAGCGAGGTGACTCCGAGCGCCACCGACGGGTCGACCCGCACCGTGACGTTGCGCGTCGTGACCGCCCCGCTCGCGAGGGCGAACGCCGGCCAAGAAACGACTCCAGACAACTCCGTTCCGCCGTCGCTCGCGGCAACGAAGAGAAGCCCTTGAGGAAGCGTGTCGGTCAATGCAATACCCGACGCAACGCCGGCGAAGGAGTTATGCACGGCCGCGACATAGGTCAGGAGATCGCCAGGCGCCGCGCCGGAGGTTCCGTCACTGAGAGTCACCCAGAGACCCAGTTCGGCGACTTCGAGTCCGCCGGCGATCTCGTTGTTGCCCTCGTTGCACTCGCGCTCCCTCTCGGCGGCATCGGCGAGGACCGTGAGAATGGGCCCGAACCCGGAGGGGTCGTCAAAGGTCAGCGTGAGGTCGAAATGGGCGCCCGGGCGAAGCGCGACGGGAACGGAACCGGTCGCGCGCAGATTCTCGGCCGCTCGCGGCCCGTCGTACAGGGCGACCTCGAGACCCGGCGCGATCGGCGTCGTGCCGGCGTTGCCGATGCGCACCGTCGCCCGGACCTCCGGAAGCGCCGCGGTATCGACGATCAGGCGGCCGGCGGTGACATCGGTACCCGCATTGTCCCAAGCCCGCGGGCTGACGTTCGTGCGGAAGGTGCGATGCTCGAGCCACCCCCAGGAGGGCCGGCGCGGAATGACGCCGGACGCGGTCACGCTGTCGATCGTGTAGGCGTGCTGGTTCCAGATCGGACGCGCCGTCACCCATCCATCCCAGGCGTCACCGATCACGACCAGGCCCCCGGTGCGTTCGCCGGCAGGCACGGGATAGTCCCAGGCGTGGTCGCTGGTGACGACGATCTCGGCGTTGCCGTCGCCATCGACATCCGCTACGACCGGCATCTCGACCATCGTCGTCGACGACAGCACCTGTTCGAAGAGGACCTCGCCGTCGGTGCCGCGATAGATCCGGAGGCGCCGCTCGTCGCGATAGACGACTTCGAGGGCGCTGTCGCCGTCGAAATCGAACAGTGTCGCGCCGGTCTGCGACGACGAATAGTCGCGCGTCGAGGCCTGCCATAGCGGCGTGCCGTCGAGGTGAAGTGCCCAAAGGATGTCGGAACCGGCGACGACGATCTCGGGCTCGCCGTCGCCGTCGAGATCGCCTACAGAGGGCGGCCCACCCGATTCCGGATCGGAGCCGGGCATCTCGAGAGGACCCCACAGGAGTGTCCCGTCGGTGTCGTGCAGACGGATGAAACCGCGGGAGACCACCACGATCTCGGCCTGCGGGTCGGCGTCCGCGTTCAGCACCGCCGGATAGCCGTCCGCTTCGGTCCGCTGCCAGACAATCGTGCCGTCATGGCGATAGAGCGTGTTGCCGGTGACGACCTCCTGGAAGCCGTCGAGATCGACATCCGCCGCCACCGAGATCGCGCCCCCGACGAGCTGGTTGTTGCGTTGCGTCTGATAGGCCTGTCCTCCCGAGCCGACCCACAGGCGGTGGCCGGCACTGTCGAAGACGTGCGCGCCGACAAGGATCTCGACGTCGCCGTCGCCGTCGAGATCGGCGAGCGACGGATTGTCACGATTGCTCGTCCCACTTCCGAAGGGATGGGTGTCGTACGTCTGGCTCCGCCACTTGAAGGCGCCGGTGTGCTCGTAGGCGTGCAGGAAGCCGTAGCCATCGGGCGTGACGACCGAGGTCACGATCTCGACCTTGCCGTCGCCGTCGATGTCGCCTGCCGCGAGGCCGCTCATGGAGAAGAAAGAGGGGGGCGTCGTGAACAGGCCGGACACGTTCCAGATCGGCGCACCCGAATCGCCGCGGATCGCCCGCAGCACGATGTCGGGTTCCGGCGGAAACGTCGGGGCGAGGTTGGCAGTGACGAAGACCATGTCGGGCACGTCCTGCTCATCCCAGCGCCCATCGCCGTTGTCGTCGGTGAGTTGTACGACGAGCGGCGTCGAGAGCGAATCGACCGAAAGCGGCTTGAACGCTGGACCGCCCGCGGGCGGCCAGGAGAGCTCGACCGCCGGGTTCATGCTCCCGAGGTCCGCCTGGGCACCGCAGCTCGCGCCCGAGTCGCCGATGTTGTTGTGCTCGTCGATCTCGGCGAGCACCGCATCGGCGTCGACGATGGCGAAGACCCGATCGTCACGCAGCTCCAGCGTCCCGCTGACGGCGACAGCGGCGAAGAACCACTCGCCAACCGCCATGCCGGCGACCGCTGTCTCCCCGAGAACGCGATCGACAGACCGGGAGAACGAGCCGCTGCGGTCGAGATCTTCGAAGATCGCCAGCGTCGCGCCGCCCGCCGGCAGGGTGCCCCGGTTGGTCCAGGAGACTTGAACTTCGCCGGAAATCTCGAGCGTCTGCGGATCGACCGACGCAAGTCCCGCCGACACGGTGTCGATCGCGAGGTCCGGCGCATGGCCGACGGCGTCCGTGTCGATGGCCGAGTTGTTTCCGGGCGTCGGCTCGGCGCCGTTCGCGCCGTCGTCGACCGCTTGCGCCAGCGCCGCGAGCTCGCTCACCTCCGGTTGAAGATCAGCTGGGACCCGCACGGTCACGGCGCGCGAGATCGCCGCCCCGACCGGCAGCGCCACAGCGGGGAAGCTCACGGAAGCACCCGAAAGCGTGCCGCCGTGACTCGCCGAGTAGAACTCCTCGCCCGCCGGAAGCTCGATGCTCAGCACGACTCCCATCGCATCCTGGCTCCCGCCGTTGGTCACCTGCGCGCGCAGGATGAGCGTCGAGCCTGGCGTCACCGAGGACTGCCCGTCGTCGAGCGCGACCACGAGATCCGGGAACGCTGCGAGCTCATCGAGATCGCTCGCCTGATCGTTGGTCGGTTGTGGATCGCCGCCAGCGGCACCGTCGTGCGCGATCCGCGCCGTCGTCGCGACAGTGTCGATTCCCGCCGCGAAAGTCGCCGGAAGTCGCACGGAGAACGAGCGCGTGACAGAAGTTGCGGCCGCCATCGCGAACGACGGCCAGCCCAGCTCGCCCGCCGCTACCGTGCCGCCATCACTCGCCGCGACGAGCACGGCGCCGGCGGGCAAGCCGGCAAACAGGCGGACGCCGCTGGCGGCGGTCGTGCCCGGATTCTGCGCGGTCAGCGTGAAGCTCAGGATCTGCGACGGCAGCACCGCGCTCTGCCCGTCGGAGATCGAAACGGCGAGGTCGGCTCCCGCAGCGGCCCCAAGGTCTAGGGGCGTGAAGGTGCCTTCGGTCCACAAGGAGGTGCCCGCTGGCGCTCCGGCGACGCGGATTTCGAACGACTGACCGGCGACAGGTCCTTCGATCGCCGGCGTCTCCGGCCGATCACCCGGAACATCGAGGCGATAGCGACTGACTCCGTCGGAAAAGACGGCGGCGGTGGCGATCGTGTTGCCGCCGAAGTGGGCGCTCACGACGGTTCCCGCGGCCGCGGGCGTGCTCGCGACGGTCACCGAACCGAATCGACTCGACGGAAGGGGCGGCGCGTCAGCGTGCAACGCCGTCGCGCTGACGAGCCCTACGAAGGCGGCTGTTGCCCATGCGGTGTGTCGCCCATGCAGGAGCGATCGTGCTCCCCATTCGAAAGGCAGACCGGCAACCGACAGTCTCATGTTCATGACAACCACCCTCTGTCCGGCAGGACGGATCCTGTTCCTTGAGCGGCGGCATCATTACACGACTTCGAAATCGTCAAGCCACGGTCGAAAGTGCCGGCGCAATCCCGGCGTAACCTGCGTGCGCACACACCGCCCTGCGGTGGCCCCCCTACCCCGTCGCCCCGGCCTCGAGCCCCAGGAACCCCAGGATTCGCCGCACGTACCCCTGCGTCTCGCGGTAGGGCGGCACGCCGCCGTAGCGGTCGACGGAGCCTTCGCCGGCGTTGTAGCCGGCGAGGATCTTGGGCAGGTCGCCTTGGAAGCGCTCGGCGAGGAAGGCGAGGTAGCGCACGCCGGCTTCGATGTTCCTTGCCGGCTGGAAGAGCTCCGAGGTGCGCACGCCGTAGCGCTTGGCCGTCGCCGGCATGAGCTGCATCAGGCCACGCGCGCCCTTCGGCGAGAGCGCCCGCGGCTGGAACGCCGATTCGGCGCGGATCACCGCCGCGACCAACGCGGGGTTGATCTTGTACTTGCGCGCCGCGGCGAAGATCAGGTCGCCGTAGGCGGTCTGCGGCGCCGCGGTCCCTTCGACGAAGTGCACCGGGTAGCTCTGCGCCGTGACCTCGAGCACCTCGGCGGCTTTCTCCGGCTCGGGAACGACCTCGTCGTCCACCACCCGCTCGACGCGCAGCAGCGACATCCGCATCGAGCCGCCCTTGGCGAAGGTGAGAACCGCGCTCTCCTCCTCCGCCGCGAAGGCCGTGACCTTGAGCACCGAGCCGTCGGTGAGGACGACCAGCTCGGCGCGGGCGCCCGACGCGGCGGTGAGTGCGAGCGCCACGGCTGCCAACGTAGGGGCGAGCAGAGAGAGGCGAAGCGCGCGCATCCTTCTCTTCCTACGCGCGGGGATGAAAACGGTCATAGGCGCCGCGCAGGCGCTCCTGGTGAACATGCGTGTAAATCTCGGTGGTCGCGATGTCGGAGTGGCCGAGCATCGCCTGCACCGCGCGAAGATCGGCGCCGTGCTCGAGCAGATGGGTGGCGAAACTGTGGCGCAGCACGTGCGGCGAGATCGGGCGGGCGATGCCGGCGTGTAGGCCCCACGCCTTGAGGATCTTCCAGAAGCCCTGCCGGGTCATCGGCGCACCGCGCAGGTTGACGAACACCGTATCGTGGCGCCCCTTGGCGAGCGCGGGCCGCAGCTCGCCGACGTAGCGCCGGAGCCAACGCTCGGCCTCCTCCCCCACCGGCACGACGCGTTCCTTCGAGCCCTTGCCGAAGGCGAGCAGGAAGCCCCCCTTGAGATCGATCTGCGGCAGGCGGAGGCCGACCAGCTCGGAGACCCGAAGGCCGGTGGCGTAGAGCAGCTCGAGCATCGCCTTGTCGCGCAATCCTGCCGGCGTCGCGATGTCGGGCGCCGCGAGCAGGCGCTCGACCTCCTCCTCGGAGAGCACCTTCGGCAGACGCTGGAAGAGCCGCGGCGCTTCGAGGTTCTCGACCGGATCGTCGCGGCGCTCCCCGGCCTCCACGAGATCGCGATAGAAGCCGTGCATCGCCGCCATGGCGCGGCGCGCCGAGCGCGGGCTGATCTCCTCGCCGTGCAGCCAGCGCAGATGGGCGGCGACCGCCGCCGCGTCGGCGGTGAGGAGGTCCCGGCCTTTCTGCCGATCGAGCCACTCCCCGAGCCGCACGAGATCGCTGCGATAGGCCGCGACCGTCTGCGGCGACAGGCCGCGCTCGTAGGCGAGGGCGTCGAGCCAGAGGTCGAGACGCCGGCGCCAGGGGACGCTCACCATGCCGGCGAGGCGACCGCGGCGCCGACGAACGGATTCTCGCGCCGCTCGTCGTCCAGCGTCGTCGCGGGGCCGTGACCGGGGAGCAGCCGATAGTCGCCGCCGAGGACGAACAGCTTCTCGCGGATCGAGCGCGCCAGTGTCGCCCCGTCGCCTCCCGGCAGGTCGGTGCGGCCGACGCCGCGGTGGAAGATCGTGTCGCCGACCAGGATCTCGCGGCTCGCCTCGTCGATCAGGCAGACGCCTCCGGGGGTATGCCCGGGGGTGT
>JBPOHI010000231.1:0-6873 GCA_052035735.1 Acidobacteriota bacterium | reverse complement strand
GACTCGATGCTCACCAGCCAGACGCCCGCGGCGACGGACCGCAGAGGTCCGCTGTGAACCCGGGCTCTTCCTCCAGCGTTCGGTGATGACCGTCATCAACGGCCCTTTGTCAGCAGCCTGTTAGGCGACCAGGCACTACTTCGCACCAGTCGGCAACCTGTTTAGTTTGTGAAGCATCCCGCCCGACGGGGCACTTGGATCGCCAATACCGGGTCGAAGCCGAACTGAAATCCGAGAACCGCCGACGACAGGTGAGGACGCGATCAGTTGGGACTGCTTTGCCTTCAGGTACTGAAGCTCAAGTTCATCTGAAGTCAGCCAGACCAAGTTCACGCCGTAAGCGCTCTCGCTTCTGACTGCACCATAGAAAGAGGCTACCCGTGCGGACTCGCTCGGACTGTGACCTTTCTCGACCAGATATGCCACGTACCCAAATGAGGTGGTTGCGCCTCCGTTCGTTTCCTCAAGAATCGCTTCAAGTCTCCCGTCGGGCGAAGCGACCCTGGCAACCTCGTCTCCAAACAATCGACCCAGATCGAGCTGTGGACAGCCAACGAAGACAGTCAGCAGGATGAGTCCGGTGACTAGGCGAAGGATCTTCATTTGGTCGTATAGCTACTGCTTAAGCAGCAAACGCTGCGATGTGAATGGGGTGTGAACTTGCTGTGATCGCAGCGCGCGGAGTTGGGCATCGGGCAGTTTCATCTCTTGGCGTGGCTGGGGTTGGAGGGATCATAGCTTTCGGGGGGCGGGGGGCAAGCGCGGGTGAATTCGACGTGTTCGCGGGGTTCGGGCGGCTGCTCGGCGGGCCGGCGCGGGAGGGGGGTGGCCCTGGTTGGGGACGGCGCGCGCTTCTTCTGGCAGCCAGTTTCCCCGGCCGGTCGGACCGGAGATCCAGGGGGGAGTCCGAGCGAACGCAGGGTCTAGCGGGTGGTCACGGCCGGGTGAGCCGGACCCCTGGGGCTTCGCTATGCTGGGAAAACCAACCGCCTGTCCGCTGCCATTTTCCCGGCTTCGCCTGGGGAGGAAGTCATGGAACGCAACGTGCTGTTGACGTGGATCGTCGCCCACTGGTGGGTGCCGGCGATCCTGGTCTTTCTGCTGGCTTACAAGTTGACCTTCCGCCTCTTCGGCATCGTCATCGTGCCCGAGGACTCGATCGGCATCGTCAACAAGAAGTGGGTGCTCGTAGGCGCCAACCGCTCGCTGCCCGACGGCGCGATCGTGGCGCTCAAGGGCGAGGCCGGCATTCAGGCCGAGACCTTGGCGCCGGGACTCCACTTCTGGCTCTGGCCGTGGCAGTACGAGATCACCCTGCAGAAGTTCATCACCATCCCGACCGGCGGCGTCGGCGTCGTCTCCTCGCGCGACGGCGCGGCGCTCACCGAAGGGCGCGTGCTGGCGAAGAAGGTCGATTGCTCCGGCTTCCAGGATGCCCGCGCCTTCCTGATGCGCGGTGGGCAGCGCGGGCCGCAGATGTCGATCATGCCGCCCGGCACCTATCGCATCAATACGGCGCTCTTCTCGGTCGACCTGCAGAAGGCGCTCGAGATCGCCGACAACATGGTCGGCATCGTCACGACCAAGGACGGCACGCCGCTCGGACCGGGCGAGATCGCCGGTCGCGAGGTCAGGGGTCACGCCCAGTTCCAGGACGCCCAGAGCTTCATCGACGCCGGCGGCAGCAAGGGTCTGCAGGAGCAGGTCATCCTCGCCGGCCGCTACTATCTCAACCCGCTCTTCGCGACGGTCGAGACCGTCGAGATGACACGAGTCCCGATCGGCTACGCCGGCGTGGTCATCGCCTATGTCGGCGACGAAGGGACCGACGTCACCGGCGAGGGATTCAAGCACGGCAATCTCGTGCGGCGCGGACAGAAGGGCGTCTGGGTCGAGCCTCTCGACCCGGGCAAGTATCCGCTGAACACCATCACCCACAAAGTCGAGCCGGTGCCGACGACCAACGTCGTCCTCAACTGGGCGACGGGCAAGACCGAGAGCCACAGGCTCGACGAGAAGCTGTCGACGATCAAGGTGCGCTCCGCTGACGGCTTCACCTTCAATCTCGACGTCTCGCAGATCATCCACGTGCCGCGGACGTCGGCGCCGAAAGTCATCGCGCGCTTCGGCAACATGGACAACCTGGTGACCCAGGTACTCGAGCCGACGATCGGCAACTACTTCCGCAACTCGGCGCAAGAGTCCGACGTCATCAGCTTCCTGAAGGAGCGCTCGCAGCGCCAGGAGAGCGCCAAGGGCTACATTCACGAGGCGCTCGACGAATACGACGTACAGGCGGTCGACACCCTGATCGGCGACATCGTGCCTCCCGAGCAGCTGATGAAGACGCTCACCGACCGCAAGCTCGCCGAGCAGGAGCGCACCACCTACGACATCCAGCGCCAGGCCGAAGAGGTCCGGCGCGAGCTGCAGCAGGCGAAGGCCGCCGCCGACACGCAGCCGGAGATCGTCGCCGCCGAACGGCGCGTGCAGGTCTCCGAGCTCGACGCTCAATCGCTGGTCAAGAAGGCGACCGGCGAGGCCGAGTCGAAGACCATCAACGCCAAGGCCGATGCCCAGGTGTTGACCGTGGTCGGCCGGGCCGAGGGCGAGAAGATCACCGCCGTGGGCAGCGCCGAGGCCGACGTGATTCGCCGGAAGACCGAGGCGGTGGGGCAGGCGAACTACGCGGTGATCGAGGTCGGGCGCGCGCTCGCCGCCAACAAGATTCCGCTGGTGCCGCAAATTCAGGCGGGAAGCGGTGGCGGCGACGGCGGCTCGCTGGTGAGCGTGCTGCTCGCTGGCCTGATCCGAGACGGGCTCAAAGGACCGGCGCAGGGAGGCGGGAAGCGGCCGGTCGCCGAGTGACGATTCGCCGCCGACCAGGCGTCTCGATGCGCTTCAGCGCGACGCGGCGTCCGGTCTGGGGGCCGCGTCGAACGGGAGCTTGGAGTCGGCGAGATCGACCAGCGGGCCGAGCTCCCAGACGTTCCGGTAGCCGTAGGTCCACAGGGCGATGTAGGTCGAGAGGTTGAGCGAGGCGGTCGCGAGCTTGGTGGGAAAGGGCTCGGGGGCGTTGGCGAAGTTGTTGTTGCAGTAGATGAGCACCGGCGTCGTGCGGTCGGGCAACACCCGCGCCAGACTCTCGGCGGTGAAGTCGGTGAACGGCAGCGAGATCGCGCCGCGGACGTGCAGCAGGGCGTAGCGGTCGGCGCTCCGGGCGTCGAGGACGACGGTTCCCGGCTCGCGGCTGCGGCGCAGGAACTCGGCTTCCGTGAGCCGCCGACTCTCGCGGTGCGCGGCCGCCTCGCTCGCGGCCCGCAGATAGCCGGGCATGTCGATCGCCGGGTTGACCAAGCCATCCCCGTGCGTCGGTCCGGCGAAGCCGGCGGCAAGCATGGCCAGAAGAACGACGATCGTGCGGCGCCCAGCTGGAGATGGCGAAGATGCGGACATTGCAGGCTCCTCCCGCGGGCGGAGCCTGCAATGAGTGTGCCGCCGGTTCCCTACGGTTCGACTGCGGCCGGCGATCGCAGCAGCAGCAGACCCGTTGGCGGCGCGCCGCCGGTGTAGCCCTCGACCCACAGGGCCAGGCGTCCGTCGAGGAAGAGGGCGACGAATCCGGCGTCGCTCTGTCCGGAGGGCGACCATTCGACCCGCACCTGCTGGGCAACTTCGCCCGCCGTCACCCAGCTGCTGCGGCCGCCGCCGATCACCTCGAGGGTCAGCTCGAGCTGGCCGCTGGCTTCGGCACGGCGGGCGGCGAGAGAGAAGAGCGGCTTGCCGGCGGCATCGGTGACGAAGCCGACCGCGGTCGGAGCGAGCGCCTCGCCGGAGCTCACGTCGGCGAAGTCGTACACGAAGGTAGCGGATCCCGCCCCGGGCGCGACTTCGAGCACAGCGTAGGTCTCGAATGTGAGCGGTACCGCGTTCGACCATCGCGAGGTATCGCCAGTCTCGAAGCCGTCGAGGAACGGCATGCTGTCCACCGTATCGGTATCCGTCGCGGTGTTGTTGCCGGTGTTCGGATCCGTCACGCCGCCGTTCACCGTCGCCGACGCCGTGTTCACCAGCGTGCCAGCGGCAGCGGGCGACACGGTGCAGGTGGCGGTGTAGGTCGCCGAAGCGCCGACCGGAAGGCTGGCGGTGTCATTGATGTTGCCGGCCACCGGGCCGGCGGTGCAGGAAGCGCCTCCGGACCCGGCGCAGGACGTCGAGCAGCCGGTGAGCGTCGGCGCGAAGGTATCGCTCACGCCTACGTTCGGTGCCGCGCTCGGACCGGCATTGGCGACGACGATCGTGTAGGTCAACGGCCCTCCCGGCGTCGCGATGGCAACGCCGTCGGTCTTGGTGATCGAGACGTCCGCCGTCGGTACCAGGGCGTCGACGTCGGTCGCCGAGTTGTTGCCCGTGGCCGGATCGCTGACCCCGCCGCCGACCGTCGCCGTCACCGTGTTCGTCAGCGAGCCGGTGGCGGTCGCCTGGATGTTGCAGGTGGCGGTGTAGGTGACCGAGCCGCCGGAGGGAAGAACGGCGGCGTCGTTGAGATTGCCGGCGCTGGGCCCAGCGGCGCAGGTGCCTCCGCCCTCGCCGACGCAGGTCGTGGAGCAGCCGCTGAGCTCGCCGGCAAAGGTATCCGCGATCGTGACGCTCGGCGCCGCGCTCGGTCCGGCGTTCGAAGCGATGATGGTGTAGGTCACGGAAGTTCCGGGGATCTCGCTCGCCGCGCCGTCCGTCTTGGTGATGCCGACGTCCGCCGACGGCGTCAGGGTGTCGGTGTCGGTCGCCGAGTTATTGGAGCTGTTCGGGTCGCCGACGCCGGCGGCGGAAACCGTGGCGGTATTCACGAGGTTCCCGGTCGCGGTGCTCGCGATGGAACAGGTGGCGGTGTAAGTGACCGAACCTCCCACCGGCAGGTTGGCGCTGTCGTTGATATTGCCCGCTGCGCCGGCGGAGCAGGTGCCCCCGCCGGAGCCGGCGCAGGTCCACGAGCAGGTGAGCGAGGCGGCGAAGGTGTCGGCAACGGTCGCCGCCGCCACGGGATCCGGGCCGGCATTCGACGCCGTGATGGTGTAGGTCACCGAGCCGCCGGGAGTCGCGGTCCCGACGCCATCGGTCTTGGTGATCGCCAGATCGGCGATGGGGAAGATCCCGACGATGACCGGATCGTGGTCCGAGGCACGGTACGGCGAGGCCGGCTGGAAGAGGACGCGCGGCGCCGCGAGGGCCGAGCCGTCCGGCTTCTCCTCGAACGCCGACTCGCCGGTGTCCTTGATCTCGTCGTTGTAGTCGAGGAGATCGGCCTCGTCGGCGTTGATGTGCCAGGCGCCGACGCCGGTGACCTGCGGCGTCAGGCTGGCGCTCGAGAAGGCGTAGTCGAGGTGCCCCAACTGGCCGTCGAAGAGATAGGAGTAGGAGGCGGGGCCGAGGAGCGTGCTCTCGAGGTCGGTATAGCCGCCGCCGGTGATGGTCGTCACCGGCGTCTCCGCGGCGTAGGAGTTGAAATCCCCGAGGAGCAGGACGTCGGAATCTCCCGCCGCCGGCACCACGGTGCTCGTGATCCAGGTCAGAAGGCGGCTCGCCTGCAGCGTACGCGTGGCGTTCGACGCGCCGGCTCCGTCGCCAGCGTCGGCGTCACCGGGGAGGCCGGCGCTCGAGCCCTTCGACTTGAAGTGGTTGGCGATCGCCGTGAACCGCTGCCCGAATGCCGGATTCGTCGCGTCGACGACATCGAAGGTCTGTGCCGTCGGCGGACGGCTGTGAATCGCATCGAGATCCACCAGCGGCGAGCCGACCGGCGACAGGATGCCGGTGCGGTAGATGAGCTGGACGCGGATCGCGTCGCTGCCGAGCGTGCCGCCGGTGTTGACGAAGGCGTAAGGATGGCTGCCGCCGCAGAGCGTGTTGACCGCGCCGAGCAGATCGGTGATCGAAGCGCTCGCGGTGTTCTCGAGCTCACCGAAACCGAAGACGTCGGCGTTCAGGGAGCAGATGACGATCGAAGCACGCTCGCGTTGACGATTGAGCTCGGCGACGCTGTCGGCGCCGCGGCAGTCGAGGGTGCCGGTCGGTCCGCAAGGGCCACTGCTGCCCGAGGTCGTGTCGATGGTAGTGAAGTAGTTGAGCAGGTTCATCCCCACGCCGCGGATCGCTCCGCCGACCGCGGGCGGCGTGGCCGGACGCGGATTGGCGACGGTGAAGGACGCCGGATTGGCTGCGGTCGGGCGGATCCTCCAGGCGTCGGTGCCGGTGGCGCCGGCGAACGACCAGTCGAGGACGCCGGTGAGGCCGTTGACGATGTCGCCGCCGCGGAAGAAGTCCACGCCCTGCGTGCCCACGCCGAAGCCGCCGTTGGCCTGCGGCGGGTAGACGAACTGGAGACCGTTCGCGTCGAGCAGCGAGACGTTCTGGCTGTTGTCGTCGTCATCCAGGATGACGCGACGAGTCGAGAGCGCGGCAAGATGGGCGTTGTAGCCGGCGACGCTCGGCGTATTGGTCTCGGTGTACTGCCGCGGGCGGCCGCCCTCGAAGAGTTCGATCTGGCCGAAGCGCGCGAGCTCGAAGTACTCGGAGACCGTGAGCGCGTCGACGAAGGTGACCTTCATTCCTTCGCGCGCCTCGTAGAAGTCGTTCACCACGCCGACCACCGGCAGGTCGATCGGCGCCGGCGTCACCAGGGCGAGGTTGTTGCCGGCGTCGGTGACGACGACCGCGCCGGCCGTGCTGGCGGTGATCTCTGTGGCGTTGAAGAACTCCGACACCGTGCCGGTGACGAGCACCCGCTGGCCTTCGACCACCGCCGTCGGGCAGGTATTGCAGAAGACGAAGACGCCCTCGGAGGTCGCCGGATCGGCGTCGTGGTCGGCATCTTCC
>JBPOHI010000002.1:0-34123 GCA_052035735.1 Acidobacteriota bacterium | reverse complement strand
TTGCCGAGCTGCGCAGCGCCCCTGGACTCCTCCTGCTGGACAACAGCACGACGCTGCCGCGATCTCCCAAGGCGGGGTGGGCCCTGACGATCATGGGCGGCGTGATTCTCGCGGCGGCTTCGGGCTGGCTGCCGATTCACCTCGCGGCGCTGCTCGGCGTCGTCGGAATGCTCCTCACGCGGTGCGTCGAGTTCGAGGGGCTCGGTCGCGCCCTCAGTCTGTCGGTCGTGCTGCTGGTCGCGTCGAGTCTGGCGCTCGGGCGAGCGCTGGTCGAGACGGGCGCGGCCACCTGGGTCGCGAGTGGCGTCGCGATCCTGGTGGAGCTCGCCCCTCCGGCCGCGCAGATCGGGGTCTTCATGGCCTTCGCCGCCCTGCTCACCAATTTCGTCTCCAACAGCGCCGCCGCGGCAATCGGGACACCGATCGCCATCGCGACCGCGCAGCAGCTGGGGAGCCCCATGGAGCCCTTCGTGCTCGCGATCCTGTTCGGCGCGAACCTGAGCTATGCCACGCCCATGGCCTATCAGACCAATCTCCTGGTCATGAACGCCGCCGGCTATACGTTCCGCGATTTTCTGCGCGTCGGGACGCCGCTGGTGCTCCTCATGCTGGCGACCCTCTCCCTGCTTCTCGCGCGGCGGTATGGGCTCTGAGTGCCCGCTTCCGGCAGGCCTGCCTGGACGAGCTCAGCCCCCTTCGGGGCGCGCGAAGCGCGGATCCCTGCCAGCCACACTCTCCGGCGCCGCGACCGCGGGGTTCAGCCATTCGATGATCGCCGCATGACCGAGACTCTCCGGGTCGTTGCGGAGGTAGGCCTGCACGACCGCGAGGACGTCGAAACCCTCCCGCAGCTGAAAGGTCAACGTGGGGTCCTGAAGTTCGCCTCGCACCACGGCCTGGACGTACCCTTCCGGCGATAGCCGGTCTGCCCACCGGTGGTAGCCGCGCAGGCGTGCGCCGGCGCGAATCCGGCGCAGACCCAACTCGGCGGCGAGCTCGCGGCGGGCGGCATAGAGCCGCTTGCCGATGCCTCGCCGTTGCACGGCGGGGTCGACCATGACCTCTGCGCCGTAGAGCGTGCGGCCGTTGGCGGCGTCGTGATTGGCGAAGGTCCCGTGATCGGTCCACTCGCGCCACTCGGCGTGGAAGTCGTAATCGTCCCAGCGCACGATCAGCGACGACGCCAGGCCGAGCAGGCGGCCGCTGGTCGACTCCTCCGCCACCAGCTGACCTTCGGGGAAGACGGCGAGATGGCTGGCGAGCTGGCTCTCGCTCCAGGGCCGCGAGGCGGTATAGACGCGCTCGCAGAGGGCGATGACGCCGGCGAAGTCCGCGTGCTCGAGACGCCGCACACGGAGTCCAGTTCCCAGCGTGTCGCTCACAGCACCACCTCCTCCAGATCGGCGAGCACCTCGGCGGTCGTCTGGCTGTCGCGCAGCGGCAGGACGGTTCCGGTCGCGCGCGACTGGCGCAGCGTCTCCAGGTCGAGCACGCCGATGACCATCATTTCCGAGTTCACCTGACCTTCGGCCAGGATGCCGTCACGTGCGAAGCGGAAGTCCGAAGGCGTGAGGATCGAGGCCTGGCCGTAGTTGAGCGAAACCGCCGGGACCATCGGGAGCGAGCCCACGGTGCAGGCGTGGACGACGTACATCTGGTTTTCGATCGCTCTTGCCTGCGCGCAGTAACGCACGCGGAGAAACCCGTGGCGATCGTCCGTGCAACTGGGCACCACCAGGATGTCGCAGCCGCGGCGCGCCGCGGCGCGCGCGATCTCCGGGAACTCCACGTCGTAACAGATCGCGACCGCCATCCGCCCGAAGTCGGTCTCGAAGACCCGCAGACGCCGGCGCGGGGCGACGAGCCACTCCTCGGCCTCCCATCGCGTCATGTGCAGCTTCCCCTGCACACTGCGCTCGCCGGAGCGGTTGAAGACATGACAGTCGTTGTGCAACTGACCGTCCTCGCCGCGCCCGGGGATCGACCCGGAGACGATGTAGACCCCGTGCCTCTTCGCCAGACCGGACATGAGCTCGAGGAAAGCCGCGTCCTGCCCCGCCAGGTCGCGAACCTGCTCTCGAATCGGCTTGCGCAGGTCTCCCAGGGTGAGCAGCTGGACGGTGAAGTACTCGGGAAAGACGACCAGCTCGGCCTTGTAGTCCGCCGCCGTCGCCACCAGACCGGAGACCTGATCGGCGAACTGCTGAAAGCTCGCCACGGGCCGGATGAAGTACTGCAGCGCTGCCACTCGCAAGTCGTTGCGCAATCTCGGCTCCTTTCGCTCGTGTACCACCGGGCGATGGAAACTCCGACGAGACGCCTACGCGCGACCCGATGGGGCCGGACGAGCGGATCGCCAGAGCATGCTGCTCAGATGGCGGCCCGACCACCCTGGCTTCCTCCGGCGGGACTCGTCCCCCGGACCCTTGCGATCGTCAGTATACCCGTCGTTCTCCGACGAGCCGGCCGACGCTTGCGCGGCGGACGGGGCCGTCAGCGCTGGAAGGCGTACGAGATCTTGAAGAAGGCTTCGCGGCCGAGCGGCTGGAGGTCGCCGTTGGGGCCTTCGGTGCGCTCGTCACCCACGCCCAGGAAGAGGACGGTCTGCCAGTTGAGCTTGTAGGCGAAGACTGCTGAGCCGGCGAAGTCGCCGCTCGCCGTTCGGACGTCGAAGTCGTAGAGCCTCGGATCGCGTTCGATCGCCTGATACTCGCCGATGAGCCGCAGCCAACTCCTCGCGCTGAAGGTGTAGACCGCGCGCAGGCGCGCCAGGTCGGCGGTGAAGAGCGTGCCCGCGAGGCCGTGCGCCTCGACGTCGAGCGTCCGCCGCGCCGCCGAGAGGCCGAGCGCGAGATGGTTGGTGGGCTGCAGGTCGGCGGTCAGGGTCGCCCGCCAGCCTTCTGCCGGGCGGTTATTGGCGAAGTCGACGTCGTCGCCGTACACCGCCTGCAGCGTCACCTGCTGCACGACTTTTCCCGGGCGTATCTCGACGCGCGGTCGGAACTGGAAGCGCTCGAAGGTCTCGCCCTCGTTCGCCACCTCATCGAAGGCGAACTCGACGCGGACGAACGAGTTCCAGGTGGCGTCGACGCCGAACCCAGGGACGATCTCCTGCGAGAGCAGCTCGCCCCCCTGGGTTTCGGAGCGGTCGGCGATGGTGAACAGGCGCAGGCGCGAGACCTTCTTGTCGACCGGCCGAAAGGTGCGTCCGCCTTCGACGTAGAGCATGCGATAGCCCACCTGCGGCACGAAGCCGTTGTCGGCGCGGAAATCGTCCGAGAGGTCCTCGTACTGGCCGAAGAGATCCCATCGTTCGGTCGCGTGCTGCGCCCAGAGCTTCGCAGCGTGGCCGGAGAGCTTGCGACTGTCCCACTCCGCGGCCAGGTCGGGGCGATCGGGGGTTTCGGTCCAGGAGTAGAGGAACTGGCCGGTGACCGTGTCCTGCGGCGTCGGGCGCCACTCGAAGTCGGGCCCGGCGACCCGGTTCGAGCCGCCGCCGTCGTGCCCGTCGATGTCGCGACCGGTGTAGAGAAAGCTGACGAACGCCTTCGAGAAGTCGTGACGTACGCGCCCCACCGAGATCAGCGATTCGAAGTCCTGGTCGGCGAGGCCGGAGCCCTCGGGCCCCGGCAGGATGACCGAGCCGCCGCCGTCGTCCTCGCCGACCAGCACGGTGTACTTGGTGGACGCGGTGCCGCCGGTGGCGCGCAGGCCGTAGGAGGGCGCGGTAAAGGTCCGGGTGTAGACCGCCTGGATCGGCGTCGCGAGGAGGTTGACGCCTTCGAGGAAGAACGGCCTCTTCTCCTCGAAGAACAGTGCGAACCGTTCGTTGGCCGAGATTTGCCCGGCGTCCGATTCGATCTGCGAGAAGTCGGGATTCACCGTCGCGTCGATGACCGTCGACGGACTGGGGATCCATTTGGCGTCGACGCCGCCGTCGAATCCGGCTTCGTCCCACGCCAGCGGGCTGCCGAGTCCGCTGCGCGGCTTCGCCGTCTGGTTCGCCGAAACGTACGGGGCGACGACGTAGTGCGAGCCTGCGGAGAGCCCGGCGAGCCCGATCAGCGGCCGGGCGTTGCAGATGAAGCAGTTGGAGCCACGCGGCAGGCGCGAGGTGAACATCTGGTAGCGGAAGTCGCGCGGCCGGTTGCGGTAGAGCAGGATCCCCCACTGCGCCGGATCGGAGCCGGAGTAGCGCAGCGACGAGAACGGAATGCGCATCTCGAGCACCCAGCCGGTGGCGGTGATCTTCGCGGCGCTGTCCCAGAAGAAGTCGGGCGCGTCGTCTTCGCCCGAGGCGTCGTTCGACAGCGCGTCATACTGGATGCCGCGGGCGTTGGCGAGGAACATCTGCGCCGTGTGTCCGTCGTTCTGCGAGTCGAGGATGACGCCGCCGTAGTCGGTATAGGAGCGCACGTTGTCGCGGTCGCCCAGCGGCGCACGGATCGCCTTCGGATCGGGCTCGTCGAACTGGAAGGCGGCGTAGAAGAAGTCGTCGTCGTAGGCGAGCCAGGCGATGCTCGCCACTTTCGGCGGGACGTTGTCGCCGGGGTTCGTCTCCAGCCAGTCGGTGATCGGCTCCGCCGTCTGCCAGGTCGGATCAGAGAGGTCGCCATCCACGACCACCGGCGTCGCCGTGCGGGCGATGCGGATCTCCGGACCCATGGCGGCGTGGGCCGCCAAGCCCGCCAGGTGAGTCACCGGTAGGACGAAGGCGAGTATCGAGCCGCAGAGTCCAGCCCGGGAGCGCAGGGAGCGCGTGGAGTGCATCGCGTACATGTCGGGGAAATACGCACGGCGCCCGGCGAAAGTTACTGCGGGGCTACCGCGGGCGGTGCGGCTGGCGTTCTGGTTTCTGCCGACTGCAACAGGTGGGCGACCGAGTTGGCGTAGTAGGCGAGCACCGGGAGGTTGCCAGGAGTTGTCGTCAGGAGGCCGTCACGTTCGACCACGAGGCGACGGAGGGTCAGCATGCGGAGCCCCACTTCGACGGCATAGTCCTGATCCTGCCGCGGTACGTAGAG
This sequence comes from Acidobacteriota bacterium, assembly GCA_052035735.1. Lineage (GTDB taxonomy): Bacteria > Acidobacteriota > Thermoanaerobaculia > Multivoradales > JAGPDF01 > JAGPDF01. The sequence goes on along the minus strand of JBPOHI010000002.1, from coordinate 29,099 downwards.
CCGGGCGCCGGAGGACTCGAGCTCTCGCCAGAGCGCCAGCACGGCGCTCTTGACCTCGAGCAGCGAGAGCGCTCGCTGCGGCCCGCGGACGAAGACCGTCGCGACCAGGGCCACCGGCAGGACAGGTACGACGGCGCCGATGCGCAGCATCAGCTCGTCCGCCAGGGCCTGGACGGCGGCGAAACGGGCCTCGCGCGGCAGGCTTGCCAGGTCGACGTCGCGCGCCGCGCTCCAGGCACGTAGCGAGAGCGGTGCGCCGAAGTTCACGCAGGCGTATCCGAAGCGGTGCCATTGCTGGAGGACCATCAGCCGCAGGTTGTGGGCCAGGAAGCCGATCGTCGTGAGCACCGCGCGTCGCGCTCGCCGCGGCCTCGCCCGGTCCTGCGGGCGGGCGGTGTCAGCGGGGGCGGAGGGCACGTCGAGCAGCAGCGTCCGGTCCTCGAGCGTGCGGTCGTAGTTGATGCCGACCGGCACGAAGACGAGGTCACGTTCGCCGCGCCGGTCGAAGCCGCGTGCCAGGTAGTCGAGCAGACCGAGCTTCGGCGGCTGCAGGCGCCCGTCGCGCGACAGACCGCCCTCGGGAAAGACCGCCTGCGTCACCCCCTCGGCGCTCGAGATCGCGATGTAGCGCTCGAGCACCCGGCGGTAGAGCGGATCGCCCGAGTTGCGACGGACGAAGAACGCTCCCATCCACCGCACCAGCGTCTCGAGCGGCCAGATTCGCGCCCACTCCCCAACCGCGTAGGAGAGCGCGGTGCGGTCGGCCACCATATGGGAGACCAGCAGGTAGTCCATGTTGCTGCGGTGATTCATCACCAGGACGACCGTCGCCTTGGGGTCGATCCCGGCGATGGCCGCTTCGTCGGCGCTCCCCAGGCGGACGCGGTAGAGCGAGCGCGCCGCCGCGCGCGCGATGCGGTAACCCCAACGGAAGTAGATGTAGGCGTTGAACGCCGGCACGATCTCCTCGGCGTAGCGGCGCACGCGCTCGAGCACGTCCTCCGAGCGCAGTCCCTGCTCTCTCGCGTGGGTCTCGGCCGCCTCGAGGACCCGGGCGTCGAGCAGCAGCCGGTCGACCAGCGCCTGATGCCGGGTGAGCTTGAACGGGTGGATCTGGATCCGGAAGCGGCGGTTGACCTCTCTCATCACGCGCTCGCCGCGGCGGCGCAGCGCCCAGCGCGCCGCCCGCACGACGAGCGCGACGACCGCGAGCAGGGCGAGCCCGGCGAGGAGCACGACCAACCAGAGGGGCAGAACGATTCCCTGGGACATGGCGCCGGCGCAGGATACCGCTGCCGACGCACTTGAAGGCTTGACCCCGGGTGCGAATTGGAATAACCTGCAGGTTATGCAACTTGCTGGTTATGAGAACATCCCCGCCGATCACCTGAATGCGACCTTCGCGGCGCTCGCCGATCCGACCCGCCGCGCGATCCTCGCCCGACTCGCCAGTGGCGAGGCCTCGGTCGCCGAGCTCGCCGCGCCGTTTGCGATGAGCCAGCCGGCGATTTCGAAGCATCTCAAGGTGCTGGAACGCGCCGGGCTGGTTTCGCGCGGCATCGACGCGCAACGCCGCCCCTCGCGGCTCGAAGCGCGCCCACTCGCCGAAGCCAACGCCTGGCTCGAGAACTACCGCGAATACTGGGAGGCCTCCTTCCAGCATCTCGACAACCTGCTCGGCGAGCTCCAGGCCCGAGAACGCAGACGCAAGCGAACCAGAATCAAGGGAGAACTGCGATGAGAAACGTCGGCAAACTCGAGATCACCACGCCCAGCGACCGCGAGGTCGTCATGACGCGCGCCTTCGCAGCCCCTCGCGCCCTCGTCTGGGCGGCCTACACTCGGCCCGAGCATCTGACGCGCTGGCTCGGCATTCACAACGGCTGGACCTTCCCGGTGTGCGAGATGGACTTCCGCGTCGGCGGCAGCTATCGCTGGGTCTGGCGCTCGCCCACCGGCGAGGAGATGGGCATGGGTGGGGTCTATCGCGAGATCGTGACCGGTGAGCGGATCGTCGCCACGGAGAGATTCGACAATCCTTGGTACGAGGGGGGAGCCGTGGACACGGCCGAGTTTCGCGAACAAGGGGGCGTGACCACGTTGATCCTCACGGTCCTCTACGATTCGCGCGCGATCCGCGACGCGGTTCTCCGGACGCCGATGGAGAGCGGCGTCGCCCTCGGCTTCGACAATCTCGAGCAGCTCTTGCCGACGATCGCGGCGGGTTGATCGATGCCCCCCCGCCGCTCCCCGGTGCGTCGGCCGCATCGCCAGGCGACGCGGCCGCCGCGCGCCGCGCCCGCGTCCCTGGCGCCCGAGCTCGTCGTGGCTCTCGCCGCGCTCGAGGCCCGCGCCACGCCCGCCACGCTCGCGGGCATGGCGCGCTACGGCCTGCCGGCCACCGGGGCGCTGGGCGTCGCGGTGGGCGAGATCCAGCGGGTCGCGAAGCTCCTCGGGCAGCATCATGCCCTCGCCGCCGAGCTCTGGCAGACCGGCATCTTCGAGGCGCGCATGCTCGCCGCCTACGTCGACGAACCCGAGCGCGTCACCATCGCGCAGATGGACCGCTGGGCGCGCGACTTCGACAACTGGGGGATCTGCGACACCGTCTGCTTCGTGCTCTTCGATCGCACGCCGCACGCCTGGGCGCGAGTCGAAGCGTGGAGCGGCCGGAAAGAGGAGTACGTGCGGCGTGCCGCCTTCGCCCTCCTCTGGGGCCTGACGCGCCACGACCGCGACGCCCCCGACGCCAACTTCCTCCACGGCCTCGAGCTCATCGAAGTCGCGGCTGCGGACGAGCGTCCCTACGTCCAGAAGGCGGTGAACATGGCACTGCGGGCGACCGGCAAGCGCAATCCGGAGCTGCGGCGGGCGGCCCTCGCGGTCGCCCTCCGCCTCGCCGCGGCGGAGGACCCAGGAGCGCGCTGGGTCGGCAAGGACGCCCTGCGCGAGCTGCAACCGACCGTCCGCAAACCGACTCCGAAGAGGACCGACCGATGAGCCCGCGAGCCCGGCGTTCCCGGCCGCGGCCTCCCCGACACCGTGAGCGTTTGACCTTCACGCGACGGATGTGGCATCCTTGACGACCCCGGTGGACGACATCGGGCCTTGACGCGGGGTGGAGCAGCCAGGTAGCTCGTTGGGCTCATAACCCAAAGGTCGCAGGTTCAAATCCTGCCCCCGCAACCATCGAACTCTTCCAGAGGGTCGGGCTCACGCCCGGCCTTTTGTCTTTTTCGGGCATAGGAAAAGGGGCAACCGCGGTGGCGGCTGCCCCTTCGACCGGCGCGCTTGCGTGATCCGCGCGCCGTTCAGTTCGGCAGCAGCACCGCGTCGACGACGTGGATGACGCCGTTCGACTGATTCACGTCGGCGAGGGTCACGGTGGCGACGCCGCCCTTCTCGTCCTGCAGCATGACGATGCCGCCCTTGGTCATCGCGGTGAGGGTACCGCCGGAGACCGTCTTCACCGTCGCCTTGCCCTTGCCGTCCTGGATCATCTTCACCAGGTCTGCGGCCATCACCTTCCCCGCCACCACGTGGTAGGTGAGGATCTTGGCGAGCGTCGCCTTGCTCTCGGGCTTGAGAAGGTTGTCCACCGTGCCCGCCGGCAGCTTGGCGAAGGCGGCGTTGGTCGGCGCGAAGACGGTGAACGGGCCGGCGCCCTGGAGCGTCGTGACGAGGTCGGCAGCCTTGACCGCCGCGACGAGCGTGGTGTGGTCGGCCGAGTTGACCGCGTTGGCGATGATGTCCTTGTTCGGGAACATCTCCTTGCCGCCGACGACCGGATTGCCCGTGGCGAGAGCGGCGGTGGCAAGAGCGGCGAGACCGAGCGCGGCGACGAACTGCTTGCTGGGGTTCTTCATGAGCGTTCTCCCTGGAGTCTGTCGAGAGCGATCGCGGAGGCGACCGATCGAAGAGAACTACGCCCCGGGAGCGCGCGCGGATGGCGCCAGATGCGATCCATCCGGCGCCGGCGCCGCTGCGTAGAACTCTTGCTGGCTCTGGTAGCGCGGCTCAGGCGCCGCCGTCGGCGGTCGCTTCGGGCTTCGCCGCGTCGCCGGCGGGCGGCTTCGCCGCCTCGGCGCGCTCCGGACTTTCGGAGGAGAGCCCGCTGGCGAAGACGAGCGTCGCGAGCGCGAGTCCCGACGAGATCCAGAACGGCGCGCCGGAGCCGAAGCGCTGGAACGCATAGCCGGCCCAGATCGGGCCGACCAGCCGGGCGACCCCGCCGTAGGCCTGCTGCACACCCATGGTCGCGCCGAGCTCGTGGCGCATGGCGAAGCGCGAGACCAGCGACGAGGCTGCCGGAAACAGCAGCGCGGTGCCGACCGGAATCAGCATGATCGCCGCGCCGAAGGTGAGGACCGTCGGCGCGAGCGCCTGCAGCGCGTAGCCGCCAGCGAGGGACAGCAGGCCGATCCGCATCACCCCCTTCTCGCCGAAGCGGCGTACCGCGGGGCCGAGCAGGACGCTGCGCATCACCAGCGAGATCGCACCGACGAAAACGTAGAAGAGCCCGAACGACTTCTCGGTGATGCCGAATCGCTGCTGCAGGAAGAGCGCCAGGACCGCGTTCATCCCCATGAACGCCATCATGCCGACGGCGTAGATCCAGATCAGCCGCGCCACCGGGAGCTGCGGGTGCTGGAAGACCGCCAGCATGCGACGGCCGAGCGACTCGCGCTGCTCCTGCTTCGCTTCGGCGCGCGCCTCGGCACTCGACGACTCGGGCAGCCAGCGCTTGACGAAGAGGAGGTTCAACAGGCAGAGGCCGGTCGCGATCAACCCGGGAACCGCGGGACCTCCGAAGGCTGCGAGCGAACCCAGCGCCGGCCCGATCATTACCCCCGCGTTCGTCGCCGCGCTGATCCAGCCGAGCGCCTTGGCGCGCTCCTCCGGCACGATGGCGTCGCCGACGTAGGCCTGCACGACCCCGGTCGTGGCGCCGCCGGCGCCGGCGACGAAGCGCGAGATGAAGATGAGCGCGATGAGCCAGCCTGGAGAGATGCGCGCCATCGCCCACTCCGAGCAGGCGAGAGCGAGGAGCAAGAAGGCCACCGCCGCGATGCTGATGCCGAACATCAGTGTCGGCCGGCGTCCTTTGCGGTCCGAGATCTTTCCCAGGTACGGCGCCATGAGCAGCTGGGCCAGAGCGAACACCGACACCATCAGACCGATGAGCAAGGGCGAAGCACCTAGCCGGTCGGCGTAGAACGGCAGCACCGGCATCACCATCAGGAAGCCCATCATGTCGACGAAGACCGTCGCCATGAGCGCCCAGAGGCGGGCCAGCGAAACCCGATCGGGAGCCATTCAGCGCGCTTCTTTCTCGCGGCCCCAGAGCAGGAACGCGGCGGCGGAGAGCGCCGTCAAGAGAACTCCGTAGACCGCCGCGACGCCGGTCTCCTGCAGGCGGAGGTTGGAGAGGATCTCGATCGAGATCGGGCGGGTTTCATAGGTGTAGAGAACGATCGAGACCACGAAGTCGCCGAAGGCGGCGAGGAACGCGAGACTCGCTCCGGCGGCGAGCGCCGGCCGCACTCTGGGAAGAGTTACGCGCACCAGCGTGCGAAGTTTACCCGCTCCGAGGGAAGCGGCGGCCTCCTCGAGCTGCGGATCCATCTGCTCGAGCGCCGCGATCGCCGCCTGTCCCGTCGCAGGGAGCGCTCGCACCAGGTAGGCGAAAGGCAGGATCGCCGCCGTGCCGACGAGCAGAAAGCGCCCCGCCGCCGGTGCGCTGACGCTCATCGTGGTGGCGAGCGCGACGGCGAAGGCGGTGGCCGGCACCGCCCACGGCACGGCGACGAGAAGAGCGATCGCGCGCGCCCAGAATCGCCCCCCGGGGCGCCGGTCGATCGCCCGGCGCGCCGCGACGAAGCCCAGGACGAGCGCCCCCGCCGTCGCGGCGAGCGCCATCCAGAGCGAGTTGGCGACCGGGCGGAGCGCTTCGGCCGTCTCCCCGAGCGCGCGGTAGTTCGCCAGCGAGAGGACCGGCGGGAAGAGCTCCGTCGTCCAGGTGGCGCGCGGCACGAAGGAGATCAGGATCAGCGTGAGATGGGGCAGCAGCAGGAGCAGCGCGAAGAGCCAGCCGGCGAGCGCCAGAGTGAGTCGCGCGGCGCGGGAGCGCACCTGCCGCCGGGCCGGCGGCGTACCGCGCTGCGCCGCCCGGCGACCGTCGCGCCGGCGTTCGAGGAGACGCGCGACGAGCAGCCCGGCGAGCGCCAGGGCGATGAGGAAGAAGGTCTCGACCTCGGCGATGTCGACGTCGCCGTTCTGGCGCGAGGCGAGAATCTGGGTGGTCATGACGCGGAAAGAGCCGCCGAAGATGTAAGGCGCCGAGAACGAGCCGAGCGCGGTGAGAAAGGTGAGGATCGCCGCCGCGGCGAGCGCCGGCGCGAGACCTGGCAGCACGACCCGGGTGAGCGTCCGGAGGCGCCCGGCGCCGAGCGACGCCGCCGCTTCGAGCTGGGCGCCGTCGAAGCGCGCCAGCGCGGCGCGGGTGAAGAGGTAGAAGTAGACGTACATCGAATAGGTGTGGACGAGGAGAATCGCCCCTGGCCCGGTGAGCCGCCAGGGGGAGCCCTCCGCCTGCAGGAGGTTGCCGACCAGGCGCGTCGCCATGCCGCTCTCGCCGTAGAGATAGAGAAAGGCGATCACGCCGACGAGAGGCGGCAGCGCCACCGGCAGCGCGAGAAGCTCGCCCAGTACCCGCCGGCCGGGGAACTCGGCGCGCGCGAAGAGGAAGCCGAGCGGCACCCCGACGAGGCCGGCGAGCCCCACCGAGGCGAGCGAGATCCACAGGCTGCGAGAAAGCGCCGTCCATTCGTCCGGGCGGTGGACGAACTCGGTGAACGGCGCGCTTGCGGCTGCTCCGGCGCCGGCCTCGGGGACAAAGGCCGCGAAAGTCGTGATAACGAGCGGATAGCCCACCATCCAGGCGAGCAGCAGGAACACGCCCGCGCCGATCCACCAGCGCCGCGCGACGGCGCTCAAGCCGCGGCCCCCCCGGCAAGAGCGGAAGGGAACAGCCTCGGGCGCGCGCCGGCGCGCAAACGCAGCCCGACCTGCGCTCCGACAGGAGGAATCTCACTGGCGACCATCACCTCGAGCGCGGCGCCGTCCGGCAGTCGGATCGTCAGGTAGCTCACCGGGCCATGGAAGCGGACGGCAAGAAGAGACCCAGTAAAGGGGGTGCCGGGCGCGGCGCTGTCGCAGATCTCGAGCATCTCCGGACGAAGCCAGAGATCTGCCTTTTCCCCTTTACCGAAACCACCCTGCGCCAGCGACAGCGTGGCCCCCGGCGCGAGCGCCGGGCCAGCGACGGTTGTGAGCGAATGATCGTCCTGGCCTCTCGTTCCGACTTCCAACACCGTGACCGGCAGGAGGCTGCTGCGCCCGATGAAGCCGGCGACGAAGCGCGTCGCCGGCTCGCGATAGAGCTCGTGCGGCGTGCCGAGCTGCTCGAGCCGCCCGCCGTGGAGGAGGGCGACGCGGTCGCCGAGGTCGAAGGCCTCTTCCTGCTCGTGGGTCACCAGCAGGGTCGTGATACCGATCCGCTTGAGCGTCGCCGCGAGCTCGCGCCGCGTCCGTTCGCGCAGGGTCGGGTCGAGATTCGACAGCGGTTCGTCGAGCAGCAGCACGCGCGGCTCCGGGGCGAGAGCGCGGGCGAGCGCCACGCGCTGCTGCTGGCCGCCGGAGATCTCGGCGATCCGCCGCCGTTCGAAGCCGGCGAGGTCGACGCTGGCGAGCGCCGTGGCGACCCGCTCCTGAACCTGCGCTTTCGGCAGCCGGCGGGCTTCGAGGCCGAAGGCGACGTTCTCGCCCACGGTGAGATGGGGAAAGAGGGCGTAGTGCTGGAAGACCATGCCGAAGTCGCGCTTCGCCGGCGGCAGGCGTTCGATCGCCTGCTCGCCGACCTGGATCGTGCCGCGGTCGGCGGTCTCGAAGCCGGCGACGATGCGCAGCAACGTCGTCTTGCCGCTTCCCGACGGCCCCAGCAGCGCCAGCACCTCGCCACGCGGCACGGTGAAAGAGATGCCGTCGAGGACGAATTTGTCGCCGAACCGCTTGCCGATGCCGGAAAGGATGAGGTCGGTGGCGGCCGGCCTCATCGGGGACCCGCCGACGCCGCGGCGTCCGCACCCTTGCCGCGCACGGTGCGGTCCCAGGTCGCCATCCACTCCTGACCTTTGGCCGCCGCGAGCTGCTCGTCGTAGACCGCCGGCTGCATCGCCGTGAGCACCTCTTGCGCCCACGGCGGGAGCCTCTCGCGCGGAATGTCGGTGCGCGCCGGGATGCGGAACGCCTTGTCGGCGGCGAGCGCCTGGGCCTCGACCGAGCCCGCCCATTCGAGGAACTCGAGCGCCGCCGCGCGATGCGGCGCGCGCGCCGCGAGCGCGATGGCGTCGTCGATCACCGGCGTGCCGCTGGCCGCGAAGCGATAGCCGAACGGCACCCCTTTCTGCCTTTCGAGGAGGGTGTCGGTGAGCTCCCACATCGTCACCTCGCCCTCGCCGCGCATCAGCTTCTCGTGCAGGAGGGCGGGATTGGCGACGTACTCCTTGGTCTGCGCGTCGAGGCGGGCGAGCCAGGCGAAGCCGTCGGCCGTCGATCCCGAGGCCACCTGCGACTTCGCGAGCACCATGCCGAAGAGCGTGCGCATGACGCCCGAGGCGATCGGGTCGCGGATCAGCACCTTGCCCGCGAAACGCGGCTCGAGGAGATCCTCCCAGTCGCGCGGCGCGTCCGCCTCAGCGAGCAGCTTGGAGTTGTAGACGAGTACGGGCAAGGTGCGGAAGGTACCGAAGTAGAGATTGTCCGCACCGCGCGAGCTCTCGGGGACAGCATCCGCCCAGCTCGGCCGGTAGGCGGCCAGCAGGCCGTCCGTCGCCGCCCGGGCGAAGATCGCATCCGGCCCGCCGAACCAGACGTCGCACTGCGGATTCGCTCTCTCCGAACGGATCCGGTCGTAGACCTCCTGCGACCCCATGTCGAGCCAACGCACGTCGATCGCCGGGTGGCGCGCCTCGAAGGCCTGCTCGAAGAGCACCAGAAGATCCCGGCCGTGCGGCGAATAGACCATCACCGGCGTCCGGCCATCCGAGCAGGCGAGGGCGCCCAAGGCCGCCAGGCCGAAGCCGAAGGAGTACGTCCGTTTCCTCATTTTGCGCACTCTAGCCCAAGGCTTGGCGGCGGCCGGCCTGCTGGTAGGCTAGGGGCTCCCATCAGGCGCAAGGGGGCTCCGCCCCTTGCCGCTCACAGGCGCTCGCGCGTCGACTCCGGAGTGGTCATGCCCAGCCTCGCCAGCCGCCTCCTTCGTGTAGCCCTTCCGATCCTCGCCCTGGCAGCAGCGGCTGGCGCCCAGCCGCTCGCCAAGAGCGCTATCCAGGTCGACCCGGGCCCGAGCAAGCCGACCGGCCAGACCTTCGGCTATCGCCTGACCTACAACTGCAGCAGCACGTCCGGCCCGTGTCTCAACGCGGAGGTCGTCGATCTGCTGCCGGCGGAGGTGCAGTACGTCTCGACCGTGCCGGCGAGTCCGACCGGCGATGTCGCGGCGATCAGTGTCACGCCCAACTTCGGCGGCTCGGGGAGGACGCGCGTGCAGTTCGTCATGATTACGCCGCTTCCCGCCGGCAACAGCGGCGACCTGCTGGTGAACGTGCGCTTCCCGAACGGCTCGACGCCCAATGGCACGACCGCGGTGAACATTGCCGACGGCATCAACCTCGGAGCGACGCCGGGGACGTTCACCACGCCGCCGGTCACGGTCACCGCCGTCGCCGCCGTGCAGGTCACGCTGCAGAAGACGCTCACCACCAGCCCGGCCAACCTCGACCTGCCCGAGACCTACCGCCTGCGGGTCGCCAACTCCAACGCCGACGGCGGCCTCAACCTGACGGCGATCGGACCGGTGGTCGACACGCTCCCCTCGGGGACGGTATTCAACGGCGCGACGCCGGCCGCCGACTGCCAGCCGGGCTGCGTCGGCACGACGCCGGCGACGGTGGCCTGGACGAGCCCCTGCGCCGTGCCGCTCGCGCCCAGCGGCAACTGCGACATCCTCGTGAACGTCGTTTTCCCGTCGGCGACCTTTCCCTCCGGCACCAGCGTCACCAACAACTTCACCGCCGACGGCACGCCGCTCGGCGAACCGGCTCAGAACCTCGGTATCGGCACGATCACCCATACGGTGACGACGTTCGTGCCGAATCCGTCCGCCAACCTGAGCAAGAACATGGCCGGCGGTACGCCGAATCCGCCGACGCTGAGCCAGACCTTCAGCTACGACTTCGTGCCGTCCAACAACGGCAACGTGCCGCTCGACACGATGGTGGTGATCGACACGTTGCCGGTCGAGCTCCAGGTCGCCGGCGTCACGACCGGGGCCTACACCGGCTTGGCCGACTTCGCGCTGGGCGAAGGCGTCAGAATCTCCTATGAGAAGAACACCGCCCCTGGCGTTTTCACGCTCTGGGGCAGCTCGCCCATCACGACGACGAACACGACGCTGACCGCGCCTCCCCCAGGCCTTGGCGCCGGCGAATATCTCACTCGCATCCGTTGGGAGTATGGCCAGGCGGCTCCGGGCATGGCCGCCTCGAGCACGGCGAATCGGCCGCAGATCACCGGCCAGATCGTCAACCCCGACCTCGCCGGCGGCCCGGTCGCTATCGGCGACACGATCCAGAACTGCGTCGATCTCTCCGCGGTCTACACCGCCGGGCCGACCAACGTGAACCGCAACGCCTGCCGGAGCTTCGTCCTCTCCGGCCCGTTCGCGCAGCTCAACCCCGCCAAGGACAACCTCTCGGGCGGCGGGCCGTTCAACGGCGGCCAGAACGTCTCCTGGCGCCTGCGCGTGCGCTCGGCAGGACAATCCTCCGACCCGCTGCCGCTCGAGGAGATCGTCGCCACGGATCTCCTGCCGGTCGATCTGCTGTTCGCTGGCTGGACCTTCGACGACCAGGGGACGGGGCTCCCCGCGCCGCAGACCTTCGAGCAGATCGCGAACTTCGGCGGCACCGGACGGACGCTCTTGCGCTGGCGCTGGAGCGCCGGCAGCGGCAATCTCGGCGTCAACCAGCAGGTCTGGCTCAATGTCACGACGACGATCCGCAACGGCGCGGCGAACGGCCCGCTCGCCAACGAGTACACACTCGACCACGATGCTCCGGGCCTGGGGCTGCGCTGCTCCGGCAACTCGCACGCCGATCCTCTCGATCTCGACGGCGACGCCGACACGGCAGAAACCCTGTGCAGCGCGACCGGCACGATCACCGTCGCCGGCATCGCCCAGCTGATCTCGGCGAAACTCGTCGACGCGGCCTGTGACGGGGCTCCGACCGGCACTTCGGCCGGCACCCTCGAAGGCGGGTCACTCGAGTACTCGCTGCGCGTCGAGAACGTCGGGACGGTGGCGATGGAGAACTTCGTGCTCATCGACATCCTGCCTTTCGTCGGCGACACCGGCGTGCGCGACACCAATCCGCGCGGTTCGTTGTGGACCCCCGTCCTCGCGGCGCCGATCCTCCCGCCGCCGGGAACGACGCTCTACTACTCGACCTCGGGCAACCCCTGTCGCGGCGAGGTGGGCGGGCCGACGACCGCGTGCGATCCGCCCGACTGGTCGACCGCGCCGCCGACTCCGCTCTCCGCCACGCGCTCGTTCAAAGTCGAGTTCGGCAGCCGTGTCGTCGGCCCGTACGACTTCGTCGAGTTCGACTTCACCATGTCGACCCCGGCCGGCATTCCCGCCGGCGACGCGGCCTTCAACTCCTTCGCCTACCAGGCCGATCGCTCCGACGGGCTGGGCAGCCTCGCCGCCGAGCCGCAGAAGTCCGGCGTGACGCTGGGGAGCTGTGTCGCCGCCGCCTTGGGCGACTTCGTCTGGGTCGACCTCGACCACGACGGCACCCAGAACGACGGCCCGACCGGCCTCAACGACGTCTTCGTCCGCCTGCTGTTGCCCGGTGTTGACGGGATCGCCGGCACGCTCGACGACGTGCCGCTCGCCTCGGCGGTGACCGCCAACGGCCCCGGCGGCGCTGCCGGCTGGTACGCCTTCCCGGGCCTCGCGCCGGGGAGCTACTTCGTCTGCATCGCGCCGCCGCCGACCTACATCCTCACCGCGCCGAACGCGGGCGGCGACACCACCGACTCCGACGGCGATCCGGCGACCGCCTGCGCGCCGGTGACCGTGCTCGACCCCGGCGAGCAGGATCCCGACAACGACTTCGGCCTGATCGCCACCCAGCTCGCGGCGCTCGGCGACTACGTCTGGTTCGACCGCGACGGCGACGGCCGGCAGAACGAGCCGCTCTCCGACGGGGCCAACGGCGTGACCGCACGGCTGCATCTCGACGACGGCGACGGCACCGCCGAGACCGGCGGCGCCGACCCGGTGGTCGCGACGACCGCGACCGCGGACGACATCTACGGGCGGCCCGGCTACTACCGCTTCGACGGCCTCGCCCCCGGCCTGCCCTACTTCGTCGAGTTCCTGCTCCCGGCCTCCGCGACGGGCTGGACGGCGGACGACGTCGGCCCGGGAGACGCTCTCGACTCGGACGCCGATCCCGCGACCGGCGCTGGACCTTTGGTGAACCTCGCCCCCGGCGAGTACGACCCGACGATCGACGCCGGGCTCGTCGCTACGGCAGGAACCCTCGCGCTGGGCGACCAGGTGTGGAACGAGAGCGACGACGACGGTGTCTTCGAGCCGGAGAACGGCGAGCTCGGCGTCGACGGCGTGCGCCTCGATCTCTACCTCGATGCCAACGGCGACGGCGAGCCGACACTCGATGAGTACTCGGGCACGACAGAGACCGCCCTCGACAGCGGTTTCCCCGGACGGTATCGCTTCGACCGCCTTGCCGCCGGCAACTACATCGTCGTTGTCTCCCCCTCCGCCTTCGGCGGCGGCGGAGCGCTCGCCGGACGAACCACCGCGACGGGCAACGACCCCGCCCCCGATCCCGACGACGACGCGAACGGCGACGACAACGGCACCGACTTCGGCGCGCTCGTCGCCAGCCGCGCCGTGACGCTCTCTGACAACGGCGAGCCGACCAGCGAAGATGGCGACAACGACACCAACCTCACGGTCGACTTCGGCTTCGTCGCCTCGGCCTCCCCGCCGGCGCAGCCGTCGGGCTACGACTACGGCGACGCGCCCGACGTCGGCGCCGGCACGGCGACCGACGACTACCAGACCCTGGCGCTCGACGCCGGTGCCGAGCATCAGCTCGGCGTGGCGAACGCCCCCTTCCTCGGCGCCTGCGTCGACGCCGACACCGGCTTCGTCGCTTCGCCCACGGCGACCGGCGACGACTCCGCGCCCTCGGCGCTCGTCGTCGGCAGTTGCGCCGGCGGCGACGACGAGGACGGCGTCGCTTTCTCCGGCCCGTTCGTTCCTGGCGGAGAAGCGAACTTCTCGCTCGTTGCCGGAGGGCCTGCACCTTGCCTGCTCGACGCCTGGGTCGACTGGAACCGCACCGGTGTGTTCGGAGATGCACCCGGTGAGCAGATCGCCGCGAGCGAGGCCGTCCCGCTCGGTCCGCCGACGGTGCTCGTGGCGGGTGTCCCGGAGAGCGCGATTCCCGGCACCACCTACGCGCGCTTCCGCTGCTCGTCGGCGGGCGGTCTGCCGCCCGCCGGGGCGGCCGACGACGGCGAGGTCGAGGACTACCTCCTGGGCGTCGTCGGCTTCGATTTCGGCGATGCTCCGGACTCCTACGGCACGCAAGGCGTGGGATCCGCCTGGCATCAGGTCGATCCCAACGACGGTCTGCGGCTGGGCTCCTGCGTCGACACCGAGGCCGACGGCCAACCCGGGATGGGTGCCGATGGCGACGACACGAGCGCCGGGACGAGCCGCGTCGGCAGCTGCTTCGACGACGAAGACGGCGTGACCTTCGCCTCCGTCGCCACCGCCTGTCAGTCGGCCGCGGTGACGGTCACCGCGTCGGCCGCCTCCGCCCTCGACGCCTGGATCGACTTCAACGCCGACGGCGACTTCGGCGATGCCGGCGAGCAGATCTTCGCCGCGCAGGCGCTCGTCGGCGGCGCCAACCCGCTGGTCTATGCCGTGCCCTGCTCTGCGGTCGAAGGGCTGACCTACGCGCGGCTCCGGCTCTCGGCGAGCGGCGGCACGGGGCCCACCGGCGGCGCGCCGGACGGCGAGGTCGAAGATCTGCCGCTCACGCTCGGCGTGGTCGATTTCGGCGACGCGCCGGCCACCTACGGCACGACGATCGCCGACAGCGGCCCGAATCACGCGACCGCGACGGGCTTCTCGCTCGGCGCCACGGTCGACAACGAGTCCGATGGTCAACCCTCGGTGGGCGCGATCGGCGACGGCGCCGACGAGGACGGCGTCACCCTGCCGGCGACGCTCGTCGCCTGCTCGACGGCCAATCTCTCGATCGATCTGACCAATACCGCGGCCGTTGCGACGCCGCGCCTCGACGCCTGGATCGACTTCGACGGCGACGGCACGTTCGGCGATCCGCGCGACCGCATCGCGACGTCGCTCGCGCTCGTCGCCGGCGCCAACGCACTGCCGGTGAACGTGCCGTGTGACGCACCGACCCGCGCGACCTACGCCCGCTTCCGACTCTCTTCGACCGGCGTGCCGACGCCGCTCGGACCGGCCGGCGACGGCGAGATCGAAGACTGGGCGGCGACCGTGCTCGGCCTCGACCTCGGCGACGCCCCCGATCCCACCTACCCGACCCTCCTGGCGTCGAACGGCGCACGCCACATCGTGCTGCTCACCGGCAACCCGACGCTCGGGGCGACGGTCGACACCGAGGGCGACGGACAGCCGAACGCGGCGCTCTCCGGCGACGATCTCTCGGCCGGCGATGACGAGGACGGCGTCGTCTTCCCCGCGACCTTCATCCCCGGGACGAACGGGACGCTCGAATTGAGCGCCGGCGCGACCGGCGGATCGGTCTCCTGCTGGATCGACTGGAGCCGCGACGGTGACTGGGGGGATGCCGGCGAGCAGGTGGTCGTGAATCTCGCGCTGCCAGCGTCGGCGACCCTCTTGCCGTCGTTCGCGGTGCCGGTGGGCAGCCCGCAGGGGAGCGCGGCGACGCGCTGCCGCATCAGCACGACGCCTGGTATCGGCGTCACCGGGCCGGCCGGCGACGGCGAAGTCGAGGACCATCCGGCGCCGGTGGGCGTCGAACTGCCGGCGCTCGGGGTGACGAAGACGGTGCTGTCGGTCGAGCGCGACACGACCAACCGTTCGCTGTTCCACGTGCTCTACGAGATCCGGGTGGAAAACCTCGGCAACGTGGCGCTCACCGACGTGCAGCTCGTCGACGACCTCGCGCAGACGTTCAGCGGCGTCGACTCGTGGAGCGTCGAGTCGCTTTCGAGCGGCGATCTCGCGGTGAATCCGGGCTTCGACGGCGCCGGCGATACCGACCTGCTCGCCGCCGGCAACACGCTCGCGGTGGGCGCCTCCGGCACGCTGACCCTGCAGGTGTTGGTCGATCCGGGGGCGAACCCCGGGCCGCACGACAACCTCGTCACCGCGACCGGCACCAGCCCCGGCGGCGAAGTGCTCACCGAGGTCGCCACCGTCCCGGTCACCGTCGACGTGTCGGTGATCGAGATCCCGGCGCTGGAAAGTTGGGGACTGGCGCTCCTGGCGCTGCTCCTCGCCGGAACCGCGACGCTGCGGCTCGCCCGGCGCGAGCGGCGGAGCTAAGCCGCACGGCGGGAGAGCGAGCGACCGCGGTCGAGAGGCAGCCGCGCGGCGCGGCTGCCTCAGCTCGCCGGGCGGAGCCCTTCCGCCACGCGCTCGGCTTCGCGCCAGACGCGCATCAGGTTGCCGCCGGCGATCTTCTCGAGGTCGGCTTCGCTGTAGCCGCGCTCGAGGAGGCGGGCGAAGAGGTTGGGGTACATCGAAACGTCGCGCAGGCCGTAGGGCAGGCTGTCGCCGACGCCGTCGAAGTCGGAGCCCAAGCCGACATGATCGATGCCGGCGATCTCGACGACGTGCTCGATGTGGGCGACGACGTCGTCGAGAGTCGCGCGCGGCAGGGGGTTCTTCTTCGCCCACTCCTTTTCGAACGCCTTCGCTTCGGCCGAGTCGTCGGCGACGCCCTTCTCCTTCACGAAGGCGGCCTGGGCGAGGAAGCCGTCGAGGGCGTTCTTGTTCGCCGCGGCGGTCAAGAACGACGAGCCGAAGTTGATCTGCACCACGCCGCCCTTGGCCGCGAGCGCGCGGATGCGAGTGTCGTCGACGTTGCGCTCGAAGCCGGGGGTGAAGTGCCGGCAGGAAGAGTGAGAGGCGATCGGCGGCGCCTGCGACAGCGCGAGCGCCTGGTCGAACGCTTCGTCGGAGACGTGCGAGAGGTCGACCATGATGCCGAGACGGTTCATCTCTGCGACCACCTCGCGGCCGAACGGTGACAGGCCGCGCCAGCGGCGACTCTCCGCCGGCTCGTACGACGAATCGCAGATCAGGTTGTTCTTGCCGTGGGTGAGGGTGACGTAGCGCACGCCGCGAGCGTGGAAGTGAGCGAGATTCGCCAACTGGTCCTCGATGGCGGCGCCGTTCTCGATACCGAGCGCGAAAGAGAGCCTGCCGGCGGCGCGATTGGTCAACGCCTGCTCGGGCGACGCCGCCATCGCCCACTTCTCCGGTGCCGCGGCGGCGATTCCCTCGACCATGTCGATGAGCTCGTCGGCGAGCGCCTTCGCACCCCCCGACTCCTGGAGCTTCGCTGGAACGTAGATCGACATGAAGGTCGTGTCGAGGCCACCCGCGACGGCGCGGGGATAGTCGAAGTCCCCCTTTGCGGTGCGCAAGGAGACGTCTTCCATCTCGTCCTTGAGCCGATACGGGACGTCGATGTGCGTGTCGACGACCAGAAAGCGCTCGGCGAGCTCCTTGCCACGCGCGGCGAAGGTGCTCTGCCGCTCCGCGCCGCTCCGGCCGAGCGCCAGGAGATTCGCGAACAGGCGGTAGGCGCCGGGCACTCCGGCGGGAAGTTGGCGGAAGAAGGCGAGGCCGGTGTAGACGTAGGTACCCTTGCCGAGGCCCGCGATTAGCAGGCTGCCGCGCTGGGCGGGCTGACCGGGGTCCTGAAACTCGAGGAGCGGCGAGAAGGCGGCGTCCCAGGTCGAAGGCATGTAGAGCGCGCGTTCCTGCACCCAGCCTTCCCAGTCGGCGGCGCCGATCCGGTTCGGCGTGGTAAAGGCTGGATGGTCGGCGACAAGGGACTTCGCCGCCGCGGTCTCGTCGGTGATGCGGCCGTGCGGACGCGCGATCTCCAAGGGAAACGGCGCGAACTTGCCGTCGATGAACGGGTACTGCTGGTACTGCACGATCACCAGGCCGCCGGCGCGCACGTAGTCGAGCAGGCGCGAGTTCGCCTTCGCGAGCGCCGTGTCGGTCTCGTAGGCACGACTGCCGACGACGATGGCGTCGTAGCGCGCGAGGTCGCCATGGTCGAGATCGGCCGGGGAGAGGAGGCTGACCGGCAGGCCGATTTCGGCGAGCAAGCCCGGCACCTTGTCGGAGGCGCCGAGGACGTAGCCGATGCGGGTGAGCTTCGGCAGCGCGATGTCGGCCCGCACCAGGTCGAAGCCGTCGCCGCCACGCAGCGGCATCGGCGGCACGTGCGGATAGTCGAGGAGCGGCGCCGCCGGGAGCGCGCGCTCGCCGTCGCTCGTCGCGGCTTCGAGAACGAGATGCACGCGGGGCTTGCCTGCCGCCGGACAGTCGGGAGCGGGGATCCGGAGGGTCGCCGTGCCGCGCGGCTCGGCGATGCGGAACGACGTCGCGACCGTCGGGCGTTCGCCACAGCTGGCGCCGGCGGCAGCGAACGAAAGCTCGCCGGCGAACGGCCGAGCGAGGTGCGAAAAGAGCTCGACCGTGATCTCCGGTGCCGGGCCGCCGCGCGGCCAGACGACGACCTCGGGCGAGACGCGATACTCGAGACGCGGCACGACGGCGAGCGGCTTGCGGATCTCCCCGCGCGCCTGGTCGGCGTAGCGGTAAACCGCTTCGCGGTCAAAGGCGACGTGCCGGCCGCCGATCTCGAGCTCGAGATGGGCGGAGAGCGGCGGCGCACCGAAGGGTTCCCCGCGCTCGGAGTAGACCGCTCCGCTCCAGTCGTAGACATCGCCCCGGCGCGGGTGGGCGAGGAAGTAGGGTCGCGTCGCCGGGGCCTCGCGGTTCACCTTCATCGTCTGGTCGAACTGCACCAGCTCACCGGGGGCGATCGACCGATGGGCGGCGAGCTGCTGCTCGACGTTGCCCGTCGTCGGCGCTCCAGCGACGGCGCCGCCCAACGCGCCGGACCATCCGATGCCGAGGGGGCTCACCGGCGCGGCGCCGGCGTTCCACAGCGCCACGGTGAGCTTCACCGGTTCGCCCGCGACGAGCTCGGCGTTGTCCGCCCAGGCGTCGACCGCGACGCCGCTGGCGATGAGCAGGGCCTGTTCGCCGATGACGATCTTCTCGTCGATGAGGTCGGCGACCGGCGAGGCCTCGGGCAGCTCGCTGCTCTGGCAGGCGGCGCGCGCCCGGTCGAGGGCCGCGAGGGCGCGCACCAGCGGCGCGACGGCCTCGCCCACCCGATCGGGACGCAGGGCAGTGCGGGCGGAAGCGACTTCGGTCGCGGCGGCCTCGAGCTCTCGTCGCACCTCGCTCGCCAGCGGCGTCGCGCCCAGCGACGCGGCGAGACCGGCGAGGGAGGTGTCGATCCCGGCGAAGAGGTCGTTGCCGGTAGCACCGGCCGGCCCCTCGACGAAGGTGTACTTGCCGTCGCGCGGGCCCAGGTCGAGGAGTCTCCCCATGTCCTGCGACCGGTGCTGGCTGCGCGACTTCATCGCTACCTGGAGGATCGACAATCCGCTCCACGGGTCGATGCCACCCAGCGAGCGCGAGACGGTGGCGCTCTCGGGCGAGAACCATGCGGCGCGATAGAGCGCGGTCGCCTTCCACGGGGCACCGAGCTCGGCTTCGGGCTGCGGCAGCGACCCGGCCGAGCGCGCGAAGGCGAGGTAGGCGGTGTGCCCGGCGGCCTGGTGCTGCCCGTGCCCTCCCGAGCCGTCGTTGCCGAAGACCGAGAGGATGACCTGCGGCTTGAAGCGTCGGACGATCCGCACGGTGTCTTCGAGCAGATCCTCTTCCGGCCACTTGGCGAGCGTCTCGGGGAGCGAGCGCGTGTAGCCGAAGTCGAAGGCGCGGGTGAAGTACTGCCGCGCGCCATCCACGCCGCGCGCCGCCAGGAGCTCCTCGGTACGCAGGACCCCCAGCGCCTCGCCGAGGTCCGGTCCGATCAGGTTCTGCCCTCCTTCGCCACGCGACAGCGAGAGGTACGCCGCCTCACCGCCGAGCTCGCGCGACACCAGGGCGAGTGCCGAAGTGTCTTCGTCATCCGGGTGGGCGCCGATGACCAGCAGCCGGCGATGCGTCACAAGCTTGGCGAGCGCCCGGTCGAGCGCGGCGTAGCCGCCGGTGCCCGCCGGTTCGTAAACCGACGGCAAGACGTTGGCGCCGGTCGCGAGCGCCGGGGCGTGCGAAAGCAGGAGTGCCGCGGCGAGTCCTACGAGGGTCGCAGCGACGCCGGGACGAGCGACGGAACGGCAGGAGCGCTTCGTGTGCGGAAAGGTCATTCCCGATTCTAGTCGCACCGCGCCGGCCGACACCGTCGGAGGTAGGATCGCGCGGCCGTCGAGACCGAGCGACCGCAAGACGACCGACCGGAGAGTCCCGCATGCGCATCGCCGCCACCGCAATCCTGCTGCTCGTCGCCGGCTCTCCCGTGTTCGCGGACGGCAGGTACGGCGAGGTCGCGTTCGCGAACTCCGGAGCGCCGGCGGCCCAGGCCGACTTCGCCGCCGGCCTCGCGCTGCTCCACGACTTCGAGTATCCGGCGGCCGCGGAGGCCTTCCGCCGCGCGCAGGCAGCCGATCCCGGCTTCGCCCTCGCTTACTGGGGCGAGGCGATGACCTACAACCATCCGGTCTGGATGCAGCAGGACGCCGCTGCCGCCCGCGCCGCTCTCGCCCGTCTGGCGCCGACCGCGGCCGAGCGCCAGCAGAAGTCCGCCACCGCGCGCGAGAAGGCCTGGCTCGCAGCCGTCGAGATCCTCTACGCGGAAGACAGCGCGGGGAAAGAGAGCAGTGAGGCGCAGAAGCGCGCGCGCGATTTCCGCTACGCCGAGGCGATGGCAAGTCTCCAGGCGAGTTATCCGGATGACGTCGACGCCGCCGCCTTCCACGGCCTCGCCATCCTCGGCACGGCGCACGCCGGCCGCGACGTCTCGAGCTACATGCGCGCCGCCGGGCTGCTCGAGGAGGCCTGGATGCAGCATCGCGCGCATCCTGGCCTGCTGCACTACCTGATCCACTGCTACGACGACCCGACTCACGCCCCGCTCGGCCTGCGCGCCGCGAACCTCTATGCGCGGATCGCCCCCGACGCCGGCCACGCCGTCCACATGACTTCGCACATCTTCCTGGCACTCGGAATGTGGCCGGAGACGGTCGACACCAACGTCGCGGCGATCACCGCGGTGAACCGGATGCGCGCCGCGAAGGGCAAGGAACCGGCGCGCTGCGGCCACTATCCGAGCTGGCTCGGCTACGCCCACCTGCAGCTCGGCCAGCAGGCGGAGGCGCTCCAGGTCCTTGTTGGCTGCCGCGCGGCAGCCGAAGCGGAAACGGCTGCGAAAGATGCCGAGCACTCGATGGATCCCGACGACAGTCTCGGAGGCTCGTTCGCGAGCCTGCGACTCGGCTACCTGCTCGAGAGCGGCGACTGGACCGGCGAGGCGATGGGCTGGCCGCTGCCGCCGGTCGCCGGACCGGGCGCACGGCTCGACTTCGCCTTCGCCCGCGCCCTGGGCGCAATCGCGCGGCAGGATGCCGCAGAGACCAAGCTGGCGATGGCCGACCTCGAAGCGGTCGGCCGCGAGGTCGCCGCCGCCGAGCTCGCCAAGGGCGAACCCGACCCGACTTATCGCGTGCGCCCCGAGATCTTCCGGCTGGAGGCCGAGGCCCTCCTCGCCGAGTCGCGCCGCGACTTCGTCGGCGCCGAGCGGCTGGCGCGCGAGGCGGTCGCCCTCGAGGACGGCCTGCCGGTCGCTTTCGGTCCACCGACCATCGACCTGCCGACCCACGAGGTCCTGGGAGGCATCCTCCTCCGCCGCGGCCGCCACGACGAAGCGCGCGCCCAGTTCGAGCGCGCGCTCGCTGCCGCTCCTGGCCGCAGACTCGCCGCGCAGGGGCTCGCGGCGGCGAAGGCGAAGCCCTGAACCCACACTCAACCTTTCTGACTCGACGGAGGAGCGCATGACGGCATCCGCCCAGACCATCCGCCTGCACCGTGTGCTGAAGACGACGCCCGACAAGCTCTACCGTGCCTTCCTCGACCCCGACGCGATGGTGAAGTGGCTGCCGCCGCACGGCTTCACCGGCAAGGTCCATCATCTCGAGGCGAAGGTCGGCGGCACCTTTCGCATGTCCTTCACCAACTTCGGCAGCGGGAGCGGTCACTCCTTCGGCGGCGAGTATCTCGAGCTTGTGCCCGGCGAACGGATTCGCCACACCGACAAGTTCGACGACCCGAATCTCCCCGGCGAGATGCAGGTGACGATTTCGCTCAAGGCGGTCTCCTGCGGCACCGAGCTCGCGATCGTGCAGGAGGGGGTGCCGGCGGTGATTCCTGCCGAGGCCTGCTACCTCGGCTGGCAGGAGTCGCTCACCCTGCTCGCGCAACTCGTCGAACCGGTGATTCCGGGGTAGGCGACGGCCGTGGCCACTGCGAAGATCAGAAGCTCGGCGAAGGCGCCGTCGCCGGGCAGCTCGGCGGCGGTCGACGCCTTCATGGCCGCGCTCGAGCACCCGTTCAAAGCCGAGATCGAGCTGCTGCGCGAAATCCTCCTCGGCGCCGATCCGGCGATCGCCGAGGGGATCAAGTGGAACGCGCCGAGCTTCCGCACCGTGGAGTACTTCGCCACCACGCACCTGCGCGGCAAGGGCACAATCGGCCTCATCCTCCATCGCGGCGCGAAGACGCGCGAGCTGCCGGCGGAGGGCCTTGCGGTCGCCGATCCCGCAGGCCTGCTCAAGTGGCTGGGCAAAGACCGGGCGATGATCGAGTTTCGCAATAGTGCCGAGATCGACTCCGCGCGCAGCGACCTTGCCACGCTCATCCGGCAGTGGATCCGGCATGTCTGAAGAATCACCAGCACACACATCCCTGCGATGAAGTCTCTCGAGCTCAAGGTGCCGCCGGTGCTGCTGTTCGTGCTGCTGGCCGCCGCGATGTACGGGCTGGCGCGCGGACTGGCGATGTGGACGCTGGCGCTCCCCGGGCGCGTTGCGGTGGCCGTGGCGCTCGCCGCGGCTGGCGTCGCGATCGCTCTCGCTGGAGTCGCCGAATTCCGCCGCAGCCGGACGACGGTCCATCCTCAACATCCGGAGAAGGCCTCCGCGATGGTCACGCGCGGCGTCTACAGCTGGACGCGCAATCCGATGTACCTGGGACTCCTGCTCGCCCTGGCCGGCTGGTCGATGATCCTCGCCAACCCTGCTGCGCTCGCCGGCCTGCCGGCTTTCGTCGCCTGGATGAACCGGTTCCAGATCGGTCCCGAAGAACGCGCAATGTCCGCCAAGTTCGGTCCGGCGTACGCAAGTTACCTCGTGAGCGTCCGGCGCTGGCTCTGACTGTCCGCGCCCGAGCCACCGGAGGGCTAGACTTCGTCGATGGCAAGCTTCGTCAAACCCACCCTTTTCACTCCCGCAGTCGGTGCGCGGGGGATGACCACGCTGCACTTCGCCGCCTACGCCGGGGACCTTGAAGCCATGGAGAAGGCCTTGGCCGCCGGGCTCGATCCGAACGCCCGCGACGACTACCGCGGCTACACCGCCCTGCACTGGCTCGCCGATATGTCGGCTACCGGCGGTCCGCGCACCGAGATGCTCGACCTGCTCCTCGAGCACGGCGCCGACCTCGATCTCGTTTCCGCAACCGGAGAGACCGCGCTGTCGCTGGCGCGGGCAGCCGGTGCCCACGGCGGCGACGCCCTGGCGGCGGCCTTGCTGGTCCGTAGCGCGCGAGCCGGGGAGCCCGACGCGCTCGCCATCTGGGACGAAATCGTCCGCACGCGGGATCCGCGCCGGCTCGAAGAGCTGCTCGCCGACGACGTGGTCTTTCATTCGCCGGTCGTGCACACTCCGCAGCGCGGCAAGACCCTCGCCCTGCAGTACCTCCGGGCGGCCCTGGCGGTCTTCGGCAACGACTCCTTTCGCTACGTCTTCGAGCTCGCCGGCTCGAACGAAGCGGTGCTCGAGTTCGAGGTCGAGATCGACGGCCTCGCGGTCAACGGAGTCGACATCCTGCAGTGGAACGAGCAGGGAAAGATCGTCTCCTTCAAAGTCCTCTTGCGCCCGCTCAAGGCGCTGTTGCTCGTCCAGCAGAAGATGATCGCGGCGCTGCCCCCGAGAAGCTGAGCGTCGCCTCCACACCCGCATTCGTCGAGAAGGAGAGGAGCCCCTTGGCCCAACCGATCAACCTCGCAGCGAAGCTCGCGACCTTTTCCGGCCACTGGCAGCCGCGGGTCGTCGCGCAGTACAACGACAACGACATCATGGTGGCGAAGCTCCAGGGCGAGTTCGTCTGGCACAAGCACGACGACACCGACGACTGCTTCCTGGTGATCTCCGGGAAGTTGACGATCCAGCTGCGCGACCGCGACGTCCACCTCGGTCCGGGCGAGCTGTTCATCGTCCCCAAGGGTGTCGAGCACCGGCCCGTCGCCGAGGAGGAGGTCCACATCCTGCTCATCGAGCCGACCGGCACACCGAACACCGGCGACCCGGCGACGGCAGCGCCGCGGCGGGTCATCGTGTGAGCTGCGAGAACGCGACCGCTCGTGGACTCCTGATGGTCTTCGCGCTGCTCGGCCTTCCCGCTGTCGCCTCCGCCGACCACTTGGTGCTGCGTGACGGCCACACGATCGAGACGAGAGGCGCGGTGAAGCTCGACAGCCGGCGAGCCGTCTACACCGATCTCACCGGCCACCTAGTCGCGTTGCGCATCGAAGAGGTCGATGTCGCGCGCACGACCGCCAAGCCCGCGCCCGTCGTCGCCGTCGATGCCGTTCCTCCCGCAGCGGCGACGCCAGGAGTTTCGACTCCGGCGAAACTGCGGCCGCCGGTTCTCCGCCTGACGGACGACGACGTCCGCCATGTCGCCGACGAGGGCTCAGCGACCGCCGCCGACGGCGAGGCGGCCCCCGTCGTGACGCTCTACTCGACCTCCTGGTGCGGCTGGTGCCGCAAGAGCCGCGAGCTCATGCAGTCGCTGGGTATTGCCTTCGTCGAGCGCGACGTCGAACGCGACGCGCAGGCCGCCGCCGAGAGGGCCCGCCTCGCTCCCGGTTCCGGCGTTCCCGTGATGGTGCGCGGCGGCGAAGTTCAGGCCGGCTTCAACGAGGCGACGATTCGCTCCTGGGCGCCGGCAGTGCGGTCGAGAGTCAGCGCGGCGACAACGCAGCCGTAGATACGCCCTTGCTGAACGTACTCTTCGTTTGCAGCCAGAACCGCTGGCGAAGCCCCACCGCGGAAGAGGTCTTCGCCGAGTATCCCGGAGTCGCCTGTGCCTCCGCCGGCCTGAATCACGACGCGGAGAACCCGCTCACGCCGGAGCTTCTGGATTGGGCGGAGCTCGTCTTCGTCATGGAGCGCGAGCACAAGAAGCGGCTGTCGGCGCGCTTCCAGGACCATCTTGCCGAAAAGCGCGTCATCTGCCTCGACATTCCCGACAAGTACCGCTTCATGGATCCGGCACTGGTCGACCTCTTGAAGAGGAAGGTCACGAAGTTCCTGCCGAGCTCCCCGCCGCTCGAAGATCACTGAGTCGAACGTGATCGCGGGGCGGTCGGGCCCGAACCGCGCGTTGGAGGGCGCGCCCAGCCTGCGCGATATAGTTCTCCGTCCATGACGACGGGGACTTCAGAGAGCTCGCAGACTTCGCGGATACTCGAATCCTTCCGCCGCTGGGGGTACCTTGCGGCGGATCTCGATCCGCTCGGCCGGCTGCCGCCGGCGGGGCCGCCGGAGCTCGCGGTCGGCGGCGAAGAGGCCGCGGCGGCACGGCGCATCTACTGCGGAACGCTCGCGGTGGAGTTCATGCACATCCCCGAGCCTGACCGGCGGAGCTGGATCGCCGAGCGCATGGAGGCCCCCGCCCCGGCCGTCGACCAGCGGCGCATCCTCGACCAACTGGTGCGCTCCGAGGTCTTCGAAGAGACCATCCAGACGCGCTACATTGGCTCCAAGCGCTTCTCGATCGAGGGCGTCGCCGCGCTCGTTCCGCTCCTCGTCACTGCGATCGAGGAGTGCGCCGAGGACGGAGCCGACCAGGCGATGATCGCGATGAGCCACCGCGGCCGGCTGAACGTCATGACGCAGGTCGTCGGGCGGACTCCGGT
Organism: Acidobacteriota bacterium; assembly: GCA_052035735.1. Classification (GTDB taxonomy): domain Bacteria; phylum Acidobacteriota; class Thermoanaerobaculia; order Multivoradales; family JAGPDF01; genus JAGPDF01. The sequence continues at coordinate 3,624 of JBPOHI010000002.1, read as the reverse complement.
CGAGATCTTCGCCGGCTTCGAGGACGTCGATCCGCGAAGCGTCTTGGGCTCCGGTGACGTCAAGTACCACCTCGGCGCCACCGGTACGCACACCACGCCCTCCGGCAAGAAGGTACGCCTTCACCTCAACTCCAACCCGAGCCACCTCGAAGTGGTGAGCTCGGTCGCCATGGGGCGGATGCGCGCCAAACTCACCCGCGAGGGCGACCTCTCCGGGCGCAAGATCGTGCCGCTCCTGCTGCACGGCGATTCGGCCTTCGCCGGCCAGGGAATTGCCGCCGAAACGCTCAACTTCGCGGCGCTCGACGGCTTCGAGGTCGGTGGCGCGCTGCAGATCGTGGTCAACAACCTGATCGGCTTCACCACCGAACCTGCGGCCTACAACTCGACGCGCTACGCCACGGACGTCGCCCGGCGGCTGCCGGTGCCGATCTTCCACGTCAACGCCGAAGATCCGGAGGCGGTCGTTCGCGCCGCGAACATCGCCGTCGACTACCGTTTCGCCTTCGGCAGCGACGTGGTGATCGACCTCATCGGCTATCGCCGCTACGGTCACAGCGAGGTCGACGACCCGACGGTCACCCAACCGCGGCTCTACCGCCGGATCAAGGAGCGCCCGCAGCTCTGGAAGAGCTACGCCCAGCGCATCGGTGTGGCGCCCGAGGAGGCGCAGGCGGCAGCGGAGAGCTACAAACAGAGTCTCATCGCGGCGCAGAAGGAGGCCATGGGCCTCACCAAGGCGCCGGTCCTGCGCGAGCTGCCCGCCTACTGGACGGGATTCCATGGCGGGCCCTATGCGACCGGCGTCGAGGTCGACACCGGACTGCCGGCCGCGGACATCGACCGCCTCGGACTCGGTGTCACCGCGGTGCCGCACGGCTTTCACCTTCACCCCAAGGTCGAGAAGCTCCTCGACGAGCGCCGCCGCATGTCTGCCGGCGAGAAGCCGATCGACTTCGGCCTGGCCGAGGCATTGGCCTTCGCTTCATTGCTCGAGAACGGCACTCCGGTCCGCCTCTCGGGCCAGGACAGCCGTCGCGGCACGTTCAATCATCGCCACGCGGCGTTGATCGACGTCGAGAACGAAGCGGTCCACATGCCTCTCTCCGCGATGGCGCACGCCGGGGCGTTCTTCGAGGTCTACGACTCGATGCTCTCCGAAGCCGCGGTGATGGGCTTCGAGTACGGCTTCTCGCGCGACTATCCGGAGGCTCTGGTGCTCTGGGAGGCGCAGTTCGGCGACTTTGCCAACGGCGCCCAGATCGTCATCGATCAGTTCCTCGCCGCCGCCGAGGACAAGTGGCAACTGCTTTCCGGCCTGGTCCTCCTGCTGCCGCACGGCTACGAGGGACAGGGGCCGGAGCACTCCTCGGCGCGCATCGAGCGCTACCTGCAGCTCGCCGGCGAGGACAATCTGCAGGTCTGCCAGCCCTCGACGGCGGCGCAGTACTTTCACCTGCTGCGCCGGCAGGCGTTGCGCAAGTGGCGCAAGCCCCTCGTCGTCTTCACGCCGAAGTCGATGCTGCGCGCCGCCGATGCCGCGTCGCCGGTCGAAGCGTTCGGGCGCCCGCGCTTCGAGAATCTGTTGCGCGATCGCGAGGTCCACGAGGCCCGGCGCCTGTTGCTGGCCTCGGGCAAGATCCTCCACGAGCTGCGCGCCGAACGGAAGCGGCGCCACATCGACGACATCGCGATCCTGGGCCTCGAGCAGCTCTATCCGTTCCCCGCCGCCGAGCTCGAAGCCGAGCTCGCGCGCTACGCTTCGGCGCGTGAGGTGCTCTGGGTGCAGGAGGAGCCGGCCAACATGGGGGCGTTCTCCTTCGTCGATCCGCAGCTCGATCACATCGCGCGCGGCCGGAGCGTGCGCTCGGTGAAGCGGTCCGCCTCCGCCTCGCCCGCCACGGGCTCGGGCAAGGCTCACGCTCTGGAGCAGAAGACCCTGATCCAGCTCGCCTTCGCCTGATACCGGCCAGCCCGGCAGATTGCAGACGCCAGCAGCGCCGACGCTGCGGCGGGCGCCACAGTGGCAGGCTTCACAGGCCAGAGCTCCCAAAATCGGCCAGCATTCCCAAGTGATCCGCCCAAGCCGCGCTGCCGCCCTCGCCTTCGCCGCACTCCTGCCGGCGACGCTCGCTGCCGACACCTTCCACGTCGGCCCGACCGGCACCTTCGCCCAACTCACGGACGTCGCGCCGCTCGTCGCCCCCGGCGATCTCGTGCTGGTCGACGGCGGCTCCACCTACAGCCCGGTGGTCTTCGCCAACGACGGCGCCGCCGGCAACCCGATCGTCGTCCGCGGCCTGCGCGTCGGCGGCGCCCGGCCCGTGCTCTCCGGCGGCACCAACACGATCGAGATCCAGTCCGACCACTTCGTCCTCGAGAGCTTCGAGATCACCGGCGGGAGCTTCCGCTGCGTCTTCCACCACTCCGACGACGTCGTGATGCGCGACCTCTACGTCCACGACTGCCCGGCCCACGGCCTCCTGGGCGCCGACGAGGATTCGGGCTCGCTCACCCTGGAGTACAGCGAGTTCGCGCGCGCCGGCAACGGCGGCTCGCAGCACATGATCTACATGACGACCGACCAGAACGCTTATCCGGGCTCGGTCTTCCGCATGCGGCACTGCTATCTCCACGACACCACCGGCGGCAACGCCGTGAAGAGCCGCGCCGAGAGGAACGAGATCCACTTCAACTGGATCGAGGGGGCGCAGTACCATCTGCTCGAGCTCATCGGCCCCGACGAGGGAGCGGTGACACCGCCGCCCGGTATCCGCGAGGACTCGGACGTCGTCGGCAATGTCCTCGTGCACAAGGCGTACGATCCGCCCGGCACTCCGGGACCGTTCGACGGCAACTTCTACTTCGTGCGCGTCGGCAGCGACATGCGCTGCGACGACGGCGGCACGAACTCGACCCGCGGCCGCTACCGCTTCGTGAACAACACCTTCGTCCGCCGCGACGGCGGCACCGGCTCGCACGTCTTCCGGCCGTTCGGCTTCCTGCAGTCGATCGAGATGTCGAACAACGTCTTCTGGAGCACTCCGGCCGGAGCCCCCGCCATGGTGCGCACGGACGACGGCGAGCGCTGCTGGACCGATGGCGAGCAGATCTCGGGGCAGAAGAACTGGGTGGAGACCGGCACCACCGCGCTCCCCGCGCTGTGGAGCGCAACCCTCAACGGTGCCTCGCCGCTGTTCGTCGATTCCGCCGCCTTCGACTTCCGTCCGGCAGCGGGCAGCCCGCTGCTCGAGCAGGGCACGGCGACCTCGGCCGCTCCTCCCGGCTTCCCTTTCCCGAACCCGCTCGCCCTGCCGACGCACGAGCCGCCGCAGCGCGGCGTCCTGCCCGGCTCGCCCGCCCCGGCGCGGATCGTCCGCGGGACGATCGACATCGGCGCCTTCGAGTTTCCGGGCTCGATCTTCGTCGACGGCTTCGAGATTCAGAGCACGAGCCGCTGGAGCGTCGTCGCTCCGTAGTCAGCTCTTGGGGGCCGCCGACGCCGGCTCGAACGGCTCCATGTGCACGAGGACGCCGATCACCGTCGGCTCGGCGGTGCGGATCGCCGACTTCACCCGCCCCGAGAGGATGTGCGCTTCGTGCAGCGAGAGGGCGGGTTCGGCC
>JBPOHI010000113.1:0-7311 GCA_052035735.1 Acidobacteriota bacterium | reverse complement strand
CAGATCGACCTTCTGCACCTCCTCGACGCGGATGTCGTAGTTCTCCCACCCCATGAAGTCGACCAGCAGCTTCTGGAAGCGCGCGTCGGCCACGCCGTCGGCGGGGCCCTTGTCGAAACCGCGCTGCATCCAAATCGTCTGGATCTCGCGTGCGATCTCGGGTGTCACCGCGATCATGTTCTCTGGCCTGGACCGCGTGAAGTAAAGGCGATTCAACGCGTAGAGGCGCTCGAGCTCGGCGATCGGCGTCAGGTGGTCGTAGATCGAGATGTCGATGAAGTTGTCGGAGCCGTCGTAGCCGGCCCCCTTGCGCGTCACGAGAAGCGCCGCGCTCTGCTCGCCGCGCTGATCGCCGCCTGCTTTGCCGCCGGCAACCAGCGCCGCCATCAGGCGGTCGGCGAGCTCACCTGATGTCGCTTCGTAAGCCTTGGCCATCGCTTCGACGGTCGCCTCCGAGACCAGGATGTTGCCCTGGATGGTGAAACCGTCGCCGGCGACGACGGTGCCGGTTCCCGCACCGAGGCCCACCGCCTTCGTCGCCGCACCGCTCTGCCCGATTCGACCGCCGGCCCAGGCGAAGCACTCCTTGCCGGTCCAGGTCGCGGCGTGGCCATGCGCATCGACGATGCCGACCTGGCGCTGTTCGCGCTGCGGATCGTCGCGCAGCAGAATCGTCAGTGCCTCTTCTGCCGTGGCGCCGCGCGCCAGAAGGTCGAGGCCGTCGTTGCCGAAGGAGATCCTGGCGAAGCTCTGCGTCGCCACCGCCCCGACGCCGGCGCGCACCCAAGGCACGACCGCGCGCACGTTCGGGAACTTCGACTGCACGGCGATGCCCAAATCCCCGGTCGCCGGATCGAGCGCGACGATCGAGAAGGTCGAGACCAGCGGCTCGCCGGCGGCGTTGGACTCGACCGCCGGCAGCGCCGCTCCACAGGCGACTCCAGCGAGAAGAAGAGCTTCCAGCAAAGGGACGACTGCCAGGCGCTTTCGCATGCCGGGGACGATACCGCAGGCGGTGCATGCTAGCGTCGCCCCGCTTGTCGCTCCTCGAGTCGCGCTCCGGTCGCTTCCTCGCCGCGCTGGGATTTGTCGGCGTCGTCGCGGTAGCCGCGGTCGCGAACCACACGGCGCTGCTGCAGCCGGCGCCGCAGCAGGACGAGCCGGATTTCGTCGAAGCGGCGGAGCTCGTCGCCGCCGGCGGTTCGCCCTACGACCAGGAGAAGTACAACTACCCGCCGCCGTTCGCCGAGCTGGGTGCGGTCGTCCTCGAACGCGGCGGTACCCCGCTGTTTCTCGGCCTGATGCGCGCCGCGAATCTCCTGGCGGTCGCCGGCCTCGCGCTCTTCGCAGCCGGCTTCGCCGGACTTTCGACTCGTGGACGTCTGGCGCTCGCGGCGGCGCTCGTCTCGCTCCTGCCGATCGTCCATTACACCTTCTGGATCGGCAACACGACGCCGGTCGCCGCCGGCCTGGCACTCGCCGGGTGGCATCTCGGGAGGCGCCGGCCGCTCCTCGGCGCCGTGCTGGTCGGAGTGAGCGTCGCCTTCAAACCGATCGCTCTCGCCGGCGCGCTCTACCTTTCGGCTCGCTGGCTGCTCGGCGCGCGACGAGGCCAGCGCCGGGTGGCGGCCGCGATCGAGGCCCTCGCCTGGGCTCCGGTCACGGCTTTGTGTCTCCTGCCCTGGGCCGACGAGCTGCCGGCTCTCCTGCGGCGCATGGCGGCGCCGCCGATCTTCTCGCCGCGCAACCTCTCGCTCCGACGGGTGTTCGACGGCTTCGGGATCGACCTGCCGGCGTCGCTCATCACGCTCGCGGTCCTCGCGGTCGCGCTCTTGCTGGCGAGACGGCGCGCGGCTGACGACATCGACCGTTCTTACACCGCGCCCGTGCTCGCGCTGCTCGCGCTGCCGGTGGTCTGGGCCCACGGCTTCCTTTTCGTCCTGCCCCTGCAGATCGCCGCGGCGCGGCTCTACTGGCATCGACGGACGCTGCGGCGTGAGCCGTCCTGGCAGAACGTCGCCGAGCGCTGGGGGCTACCCCTGGCGCTCGCTCTGATTCAGGCGAGCGCCAACGCCGGCGTCGAGTTCGCCGCCCCGGCCGCGGTGCGCGCGCTGATCGTCCTTCTGCCGGTGCTTTCGCCGCTGGGGCTTCTCCTCTACTTGCGTCGGGCCGCCGTGCGACGTCCGGAGGCTCTCCTGGGCGCCTCGCCCGGCCCTTCGCTAGACTCCGCCCTTCGATGAGCTCCAGCGACTCCGGCGCACCGGCGCCCGTCACTCCAACCGAGGCCGGGGCCGCCGCGGCCTCGCCGGTCGATCGCAACGACCTCGGCTTCGGCTCGGTCGTCGCGCGGCAGAGCCGCGAGCGCCTGCTCAACCGCGACGGCTCGTTCAACGTCCGCCGCGAGGGCCTGGGCTTCTTTCAGTCGCTGTCGCTCTACCATTCGCTGCTCAACATGAGCTGGCCGCGCTTCCTGCTCGTGCTGACCGGCGGCTTTCTCGCCGTCAACTTCGTCTTCGCCTGCGTCTACTTCCTGGCCGGCCCCGACGCTCTCTCGGGCCTCCACTGGACGACCACCGGCGGCCGCTTCCTCGGCTGCTTCTTCTTCTCCGTCCAGACCTTCGCCACCATCGGCTACGGCAGCATCGCGCCGGCGAAGGTCGCCGCCAACGTGCTGGTGGTGCTCGAAGCGGTGACCGGGATGCTGCTGGTGGCCCTGGGCACCGGCATTTCCTTCGCGCGCTTCGCCCGCCCGCGGGCGCGCATCCTGTTCAGCGACCGCGCGGTGATCGCTCCCTACCGGTCCCCAGCGGGAGCGATCACCGCGTTCGAATTCCGCATCGCCAACGCGCGCCAGAACGAGCTCACCGACGTTTCGGCCCGCCTCTTGCTGGCGCGCCGCCGGCCCGGCGGCGACCGGGAGTTCCTGCCGCTCAAGCTCGAGCGCGGCAGCGTCCTCTTCTTCCCACTCTCCTGGACCATCGTCCATCCGATCGACGGCGCGAGCCCGCTCGCCGGCCAGACCGCTGAGGACCTCGCGGCGGCCCGGGCGGAGTTCCTCATCCTGCTGTCGGGCAACGACGAGACCTTCAACCAGGTGGTGCACGCGCGTTCGTCCTACCAGGCATCGGAGCTGGTCTGGAACGCGCGCTTCCGATCGCTCTACAACCCGCCCGACGCCGACGGCGGCATCAGTATCGACGTCGGGCAGCTGTCGGCAATCGAGCGTCTGTAGCTCGCCTTCTCCTCAGGTCCTGGCGGTCCGCCGGGCCTTGAGCAACGAGGCGGCGACCGCAATGCCGAGAATCGCCGCGATCACGCCGAGCGAGATTCCGGCCGGCACCTTCATCCAGTCGACCAGCGCCATCTTCGCGCCGACGAAGACCAGAATCGCCGCCAGCCCGAGCTTCAGGTACTGGAACCGGTCCATCACCCCGGCGAGCAGGAAGTAGAGCGACCGCAGGCCGAGAATGGCGAAGACGTTCGAGGTGTAGACCAGGAACGGGTCGCGGGTCACGGCGAAGATGGCCGGAATCGAGTCGACCGCAAACACCAGGTCGGTGAACTCGACCATGACCAGGACGAGGAACAGCGGCGTCGCCGCCCGTCGCCCGCCCTCGCGGACGAAGAACGCCGGGCCACGGAAATCGGACGTCACCGGCATCAGCCGCCGCACCAGCCGCACCACCGGATTCTTCTCGGGTTCGAGCCCCTGCTCGGGCGCCAGGGCCATCTTGATCCCGGTGAGAATGAGGAACCCGCCGAAGATGTAGATGATCCAGTGGAAGCGCTCGAGCAGCGCCGCGCCAGCGAGAATGAAGCCGGCACGCATCGCCAGGGCGCCGAGGATGCCCCAGAAGAGCACCCGGTGCTGATACTTGTCCGGGACCTTGAAATAGGCGAAGAGCAGCGCGATGACGAAGATGTTGTCGATCGACAGCGACTTTTCGATCAGATAGCCGGTGAGGAACTCGACGCCCGGCTGCGGCCCGAGGAACTTCCAGACGCCCAGGTTGAAGATCAGGGCGAGGGCGATCCAGACCGCGCTCCAGATGCCGGCCTCGCGCAAAGACACGGCGTGGGCATTGCGGTGGAAGACGCCCAGGTCGAGCGCCAGCATGGCCAGCACGAAGACGTTGAAGCCGGCCCAGAGCCAAAGGGAAACGGGTTCCATGCATCTCTCCTGTCGAAAAGAGACCCGGGAAACGCAAAAAGCGAGACCCCGCGGCACTCTCGTGTCGCAGTGGTCTCGCTCGATCCCGAATGGACTGGAGGACCGGAGGCGCGCGCGCCCCGTATTGACGATCCTGCCACCCGGACTTCGCGGGTCTCCCCGCGTGCCGGTCGGCTACTCCCCACGCTGCCCGCCCATCCTACCCCGGGAAGCCGCCTCGCGCAGTGACGTTCGGGTGACGACCGGCCCCGAGTCAGCTCTTGCGCAGGCTGGTCGTCGATGGCAGAGCTGGCAAAGTCTTGAGGTAGCGGTAGAGCGCGCGCTGCTCGTCCTCCGACATGGCGCGCAGGGAGCTCCACGGCATCTCCTGGCTCTCCTGCTCCTCGATCATCGTGCGGAAGTCGTCCTCGCTCCAGTCCTTGATCGAGCCGCCCTGGGTGAGGTTCGGCGCCACCACTCCCGTCCCACCCGGGGCGATCTGACCCGAGAGCCGGGAGCCGTGGCAGCCGCGGCAGCCGAAGGTGCGGGCGAGATACTCGCCGTACTCGGCCGTCGCCGCGACCGGCGGCTGCGCCGGGCGCGCCGCGTGATGATCGATGGTCAGGTAGGGGACCACGTCGTCGATCTTGCCGGCGCCGAGGAGCGCCTTGGCGAGAAGGCTCGGGCGAGCCGCCGGCCAGCTGCGATCGACCGGCGGCAGCGCCTTGAGGAAGGCGACGAGGTCGCCCAGGTCGCCATCGCTCAGGAAGTAGTAGAACTCGGCCGGCATGATGATGAGCGCCCGGCCGCGCGAGTTCACCCCGTGGCGGATCGCCCGAACCCAGGCCGCATCGTCGGTGTAGGTGGAGCCGACGCCCCCTGCACCGCGGGTGAGGTTCGGCGCGTCGAGCAGCATGAAGGCGGCGTCTTCGAGGAACTTCTTTCCACCCATATCCTCGCCGTGGCAGAAGACGCAGCGCATCCGGGCGAGGTGGGCACCGCGCTCGACGGCCGCGGCGTCGGAGGGAACCGCGACCGGCTCGACGGCGACGGTGCGCACGGCCGCGAGCTTCCGCCCGCCGAGGAAGACCAGAACGGCCACCATGAGCAGTACGGCGCCGACGACGGTCGCAAGCGAGATTCCGATCCACTTCAGCAACTTGCGCATCGATCCCCCCGGAAGGTGCGGCGAAAGCGGCCTGCGTTCAACTGACGACGGCGAGCGGCGAGGCGAGTGCGCGGTTCTCGGACGTCAGGGCGTGCCGATACCGGCGGGCGAGCTCCGCGGTCTCTTCGCGGTTGACGAAGCGCTCGTAGAGATTCGTCCGCTGCTTCGGCTCGTAGCCGGCAGCACGGATGAGGTGCTCCATCTCGTCCTGGGTCATCTTGTGATGCGTGCCCGCGGCCGAGACGACATTCTCTTCGATCATGATCGAGCCCATGTCGTCGGCGCCGAAGGCGAGGCCGGCCTGGCCGATCTTCTTGCCCTGGGTGACCCAGCTCGACTGCAGGTGCTGGATGTTGTCGAGGAACAGGCGCGAGACGGCGAGCGTCTTCAGGTACTCGTCGGCGTAGACCTCGGGAATCCCCTGCAGGTCGGTGTGCTCGTCCTGGTAGGTCCACGAAATGAAGGCGGTGAAGCCGCCGGTCTCGTCCTGCAGATCGCGAACGCGCTGCAGGTGCTCGACCCGCGCCGCGACCTCTTCGCCCATGCCGTACATCATGGTCGCCGTTGTGCGCATGCCGTGGCGGTGCGCCTGGCGCATGATGTCGATCCACTCCTCGGGCGACGCCTTGGGATAGGCGAGGACCTCTTTGCGAATGCTGTCGGAGAGGATCTCGGCGCCGCCGCCCGGAATCGACATCAGGCCGGCCTCCTTGAGGACGCCGATGACGTCGAAGAACGACATGCGCTCCTTCTTGGCGATGAACTTGATCTCCGGCGGCGAGAAGCAGTGGCGGTGGATCGCCGGGTAGGTGTCGCGCAGGAAGTGCAGCAGATCGACGTAGTAGGAGAGCGGCAAGTCGGGGTTGACCCCGCCCTGCATCAGGACGCCGGTGCCGTTGAGCGCCAGGGTCTCCTCGATCTTGCGGCCGATCTCGGCTTTGTCCAGGAGGTACCCTTCGGCATCGCCCGGCGCACGATAGAAGGCGCAGAACCGGCACTTGTAGACGCAAATGTTGGTGTAGTTGATGTTGCGGTCGACGTTGTAGGTGGCGACCTCAGGGTCGTTGTGCCGGTCGCGAACCGCGTGCGCCGCCTCGCCCAGGGTGAGGAGATCGCCGTCGAGAAGCAGGCGGTGGGCATCCCCGGCGGAGATCCGCCGCCCGGCGAGGCAGTCGTCGAGAATCTCGGGAACGGCGCGGGCGGAGGGGGCGAAGTCGCTCATCGCGGGAATTCTACCAGCGGGCGGGCAGAAAGAAGCCCGCCTCCGGTCCACCGGTGGCGGGCCCCTTCCTTATGGATTCGAGCTCACACCCGTGCGGCTAGTTGCAGTTGGCAAATGCGTTGGTATCGGCCACAGATGTCTTTTGCTGGGTCCCCAACGGATTTCGATAGGTCTTGACGATCGGCGGATCGAAGAAGGTATCGGCAACCCTGACGGTGAACTCGACGTTGGATGTCGCTGCGTAATAGACCCAGTAGCGATTGTTGACAAAACAGCCGTCGACCAACTTAATCAGAAGCTCGAAATTGGCTGGCTGAAAGAACCAGAACACCGCCGAGTCGTTTGACGCCAGCGGGACAGTTCTGCCAACGAAAGGTACCGAGGAGAAATTGAAGCCCGTGACCGAGACCTCGAAACGCCCGCCGAGGAGCTGCGCACGCCTGCCGTCGTAGTCGCTGGGCTCGTTGTCGCCGAACAGTCCATAACCCACCAGAACGCGGGTCGCAGGCTCCGCGCAGGAGATCTGATTCGAAAACGTCCCGACTTCGCTCGCGTCGAACCCGGCGGTCACCAGAAAGTAGTCGTCATTCAACAGGAATCCCCGAGGGTCAATTCGCGATGTCCCTTCGCCGAACTCTCCGTCATCGTCATCGAACGCAACGAGGTTCGCAAGCGGATTGGCGGCATCGAAACCATTTCGATAGAGGAAGATCATCCCGTCGAATGCGGCCTCTTGGATGCTCTCGATGACGCAGGTGGCATCATCGTTGA
>JBPOHI010000240.1:0-32699 GCA_052035735.1 Acidobacteriota bacterium | reverse complement strand
CCCACGATTCGGTCTGCCAGCTGACAGTGCCGCTCACGCCGTCGATGGACGATGTCCAGTCCGTGGTGTCGTAGGGTTCGCCGGAGTGCGAGTCGATGTCGTGAAACCCGACGTTGGTGATCGAAGTGCTGTCCGGGAGGTCGACCGAGAAACGCTGCGCCGCGTGGTCGGAGTTGTGGTTGCGGACGGCGTACTCATAGTGCCAGATCCCGCCGCCCAGGTCCGTTACTTTGCGAGCGACTTCGAAGCGCTCGACGGGAGCGGTGCAGAAATCGCTGTTGGTGAGCTCGACGGTCGAGTCGGCCGCCTTCCAGGCATTGATCGCGGAGAGTTTCTCGAACATCGTCCCGGTCATCGTGAGGGGAAAGTTCGGAGCGCCGCCCACGGTCACCCGGCGATACGACGCGTTGTTCAGCGCGTTACCAGCAGCAGCGTCATCGGGTGCGATGTACTGCGCTTCGGCGAAATAGAGCGCGCCGGCATTCAGGGCCGGATCGACATCGGTACCCAGGACCTTGACGCGCTGCTCGAAGGTGCCCGTAGAGTCAACGGAGGTATACGGAAACGGATAGGCGCCGGTCGTGCCGTTCACTTCGGATCGCATGCCGAGGGGGCGGCTGCCGTTGAGACTCCAATTGTAGGGATCGGTGCAGCCGACGCCGAGTTGATTGGAACCCGCGGGCGGCTGGGAACAGGCCTGTCCCGTGGCGCCGGCGCAGCCGCTGGTCGTCGAATTCGTCGAGAGGAAGCCGTGCTTCAGCCAGCTCATGCCGATCTGGTCGAGGCGGCCGTTCCTCAGGCGGTAGAGGTTCTGGGCGATCACCGGATGGTCGTGGGTCGTCGCGCCAGCGGCGCAGCCACTCGCCTGGTCGCACCAATTCAGGGGTGCATCTCCGCGATTGCAGGAGCGCGTTCCGATGGAGTAGCCGACCACGCCGTCGGTATTGCCGTAGTTCCCGATGTCGGTGAATAGAAACACGGTCACGTCGGGACCGACAGCGGCGGTCGGAACCTCTCCCTGCGCGTGAGCGCTTCTCGACGAGCTGATCGTCGCGAGCAGGAGGCAGTGCAGGAGGATGGACGACAGGGACCTGCGGCGGAAGTGTGTCGGCATGGGGCTCTCCTCGCGTTGGGCAACTGAGAACAAGGGGTCAGGGTGCCGCCGCCGACCAGGCGGTCAGGTTGTGCGATTGGAAGCCGTCGGAGAACAGCGGGAAACTGAAGGAGACGGTAGTCGGCGATCCCGGCTTGAAGAGCTCGATCGTCTGCACCGCGGAAGAAGGCGGCGCGTCAGCATCGAACCAGAAACTGTAGAGCGTCGCCCAGCGCAGCGCGTTGGCGTTCGGATCGGAAGCGAAGGTCGAAGTGCTCCAGCTCACCGTGCCGGTGGCGGGGGTCGCCACGGCCGTCCAGTCGACGGTGGAATAGGGCTCGCCGGAGTGCGAATCGATGTCGTGGAATCCGGGGGCGGAGATCGCCGTCGGGTCGGCGAAGTCGACGCTGAACGCGCGAGCCGAGCGGTCGGAGTTGACGTTGTGGATGGCGTACTCGTAGTGCCAGGTATCGCCGTCGACCGCTGTGACCTTGCGCGCCACCTCGAAACGCTCGATGATCGTTCCGGGAACGTCGACATAGAAAAGCTCGACCGACGGATCGATCGCCGGCCAGGCGTGAATCGCCGAATGCTCGCGCACGGTGGCGAAAAATCCGGGCGGGTTGTCGGGCTCGAGCGTCAGGTCGAAGGTGACGGGCACCACCGTCGCCTTGCGGTACGAGGCGTTGTTGAGACCGTTGCCCGCCGCGGCGTCGTTGTCCGAGACGTACTGCCCCTCGGCCCAGTAGAGTGCCCCGGCATTTTGCGCCGGATCGACGTCGGCGTCAGCGACCTTGACGCGCTGATCGTAGACCTGGCTGAAGCCCACGTTGGTGTAGGGGAAGTTGAAGTTGCTCGTCGTGGCGTTCACCTCGGAGCGCTTGCCGAGCGGCTGGTCTCCGTTCAGGCCCGCCCAATAGGTGTCGGTGCAGCCGATCCCCAGCTGTTCGAAGTCGAGCGGCGGGGTGATGCAGGAGGTCCCCACCTTGCAGATCTGCGCGTTCCCCTCGTTGGTGGCGAAGAAGCCGTGCTTCAGCCAGCTCATGCCGATCTGCTCGAAGCGCCCCGCCTTCAGCCGGTAGAGGTTCTGCGCGATCACCGGGTGCTGCTTCGACGAGAGCCCGCCGCCGCAGCCGGTCGTGTTGCACCAGTTGAGCTCGTCGTCGCCGATGTTGCACGAGGTCGTCCCGACGGCGTAACCGTGGAATCCGCCGCCGCCGCCGTAGCTGTCGATGTCGTAGATGTCGATCACCGTGACGTCCGGTCCGCTGGTCGGAAGGCCCTGAGCCTCCGCCGAGGGGGCGTAGCTGGCGACCGCGAGAGCCGCCGAGGCGAAGAGAAGCGCGAGGCGGTCGATGCGAAGACGAACAGAGGGCACAGGGATCTCCAGGCGATGGCGTTCCAGAAAAAGTCGAGGGAGCCTACACCACCCAGGATGACTGTGGTGTGAACTTGCCGGCGGACGGGCACCGGACTTCGTGCTCGCCCGTCGCCGGCCTCTTCGGAGGGCTTTCGAGATCGGTCTCAGCGACCGGTTCCTGGCCCGTTTCCAGCGAGTCGTCGGGAGAGTACGGACGCGAGTCAGGCTCAGGGCACCATCGCCGACCACTGAGCGCTGTCGGCGAACTCGAATCCGTCCGAGAAGATGCCGGGGAAAGAGAAGTCGACGAACGCCGGAGAGCCCGGTTTGAAGAACGCCAGACGGTGTGCACCGCTCGCCGGCGAGTCGGCGTCGAACCAGAAGTTGAACTGGGTCGCCCAGCGCAGCGCGTTGGCGTTGGAATTTGTGGCGAACTCTTCGCTCGCCCACGAGATCACCGCGTTCGGTTCGTCCACGGCGTTCGCCCAGTCGGCGGTGGCGTACGGCTCGCCCGAATGGTGCTCGATGTCCTTGAAACCGGTGTTGGCGAAGGTGGCACCGTCGGCGAAGTCGATGGCGAAAAACTGCCCGGAACGGTCCGAGTTCATGTTGCGGATCGCGTACTCGAAGTGCCAGAGGCCGGACGACGGATTGGTCACTCGGCGCGCGACCTCGAAGCGCTCGACGATCGCCCCGGGGATGTCGACGTTGACGAGCTCGACCCCGGCATCCTGGGCCTGCCAGGCCCGGAGGGCGGTCTTCTCGCGGATCGTCGCCCCGTTCACCGTGAGGTCGTAGGGGGAGGTGGCCTGGACGGTGACGGCGCGGTACGAGGCGTTGTTGAAGCCGTTGCCGGCGGCGGCGTCGTTGTCGGCGATGTACTGCGCCTCGATCCAGTAGAGGGCACCTGGATTCGATGCCGCTGCGACGTCGGCTTCGGCGACTTTGACGTGTTGTTCGACGACGTTGGCGGGAAAGGTCTGGGAGTAGGGATACGGGAAGACGCCGGTGGTCGCGTTGACCTCCGACCGGCGGCCGAGCGGCGTCGAGCCGTTGAGGCTCGGGCCGTAGGTGTCGGTACAGCCGACACCCAGCTGATCGCCGCCGAGCGGTGGCGACGAGCACGTCGGGTGGCCGGTCTGGCAGGCGCTGTTCGGGGAGTTCGTGGACAAGAAACCGTGCTTCAGCCAGCTCATGCCGATCTGCTCGAAGCGCCCGCTCTTCAGGCGGTACATGCCCTGGGCGATGACCGGATGCTGGTCGTCGGTGAGGGCGCCGCAGCCGCCGTTGTTGTTGCACCAGTTCACCGGCTGATTGCCGACGTTGCAGGAGTTCGTGCCGACGGAATAGCCACGATAGCCGCCGTCCGCGCCGTAGTTGGCGGTGCCGGTGAGGTCGATGATGGTGACGTCGGGGCCCGACGTCGGCGACTGGGCTGCGGCGGGCGTCGCGGATACGGCCAGCAGGATGAAGCAGCCGGACAGGACCTCTCCCGACATCCGGATGCGCCGGCGACGAGCGCCGGGAGTTTTCGGTGCGCAGGAAGACATGAAGAGTGCCTCCGTCAGTGGTTCGGTCTGGGGGATGCCAAGGCCGCAGCGAGCGCGCTCGCCTGCGGATGGCCGGGCCGTAGGTTCAGGGCGGTCGCGAGCTCTGTCCGCGCCGCCTCGTCTTGCCCCATCGCGATCCATGTCTGTGCCAGCAGGACATGGAGATCAGCGTCGCCGGGCGAGGCTGCGATCGCCTGGCGAAAAAGTGCTGCTGCCTCCTCGAGGCGACCGGCTTGGGCCAGCATGCCGGCCAGATTCTCGCGTGCTTCGCGGTTGTCCGGATCGAGGCTCAGCACCTTGCGGAAGTTCTCGATCGCCGCTTCCGGGTTTCCCTGCAGGGCGTGCGCGATCCCCCAATTGTAGAAGAGTACGGACGAGGTGGGGAAGTGGACCGCTCCGCGGGCGAAAAAGTCCCCAGCGGATGCCAGCCCGGATGGCGCGGCGCTCCGCGCGAGCAGCGTCCCGATTCCGGCATAGCCCTCGAAACGCGAAGGCTCGAGTGCGATGGCCCGCTCTCCGGCGAGCGCCAGGCCGGCGATGTCGCCGCGATCGGAGGCGTCGCGGGCGACGAGGAGGAGGGTGTCGTACGGCAGGTCGCGGCGCAGGATGGCGCGGGCGCTCGCGGCGCGGAAACCGGCGCGGTCACCGGCCAGCCAGAAGCTCTCCGCCAGAAGCGAGTCGAGGCCGCGCCAGGGGAAGAGCCCCCAACGGGAAACCCGGTCGAAGTGCCCGGCTGCGGCGGCGCTGGCGGCCCGTTCCGCCGCGCTGGCTGGTGGAACCTCGTCGGCGATCCGCAGCGCCGCCGCCCGCGCGTTCGAAGCCGCGGAAAAGGCGCGCCGCCCCTGGAGGAGCTCGATCTGCAGCCAACCGCTGTGGATCCAGAACAACGCCAGGAGAGCGGCGGAGCTGGCGAACCGCCAACCCGCCGGCAGCAGCCGCCCGCCGCGCTTCCACGCCTGGTGGCGGAACGCGAAGTCGCGCCGCCGCAGGAGACGCAGCGAGAGCAGGGTCAGCAACGCGAACACTCCGGCGAGCCCCAGGGACATGAGGAACGGAACCTCGCCATAGAGCCCGCGGAAGCTCACGAAAGCCAGCAGGAAGGCGATCGCCAGAGCGAGCTCTTCCGTCCAGGAGAGCGGATAGGTGCGCTTGGCGAGCTCCGGGCCTGGGGCGGCAGGCGCTGCGGGTCGGGCAGCGGCGAAGAGCGGCAGTCTGCCGAAGCTGAAGCTGAGCGCCTCGTTCGGGCAGACGCTCACGCAGTCGCCGCACTTCATGCAGCCACTGTCGATGACCATGCCGTACCGCCCCACTTCCTCATGGACGCGCACGTTCGAGGTGCAGACCGCGGTGCAATGCCCCGAGGTGTCGCAGTGCTCGTTCACCCGCACCCGCATCGGAGCGATCTTGTCGACCGCCGCGAACGCCGCGCCGTAGGGGCAAGCGTAGGTGCAGAAGCCCTTGGCGCCGAGGAAATAGACGGTCGCGAAACCGCAGACCAGCAGGGTCAGCGTACCGATCGTCCAGCCGGGGAAGGTTTCCCAGAGCGCCGAGGTCGTGAGATCGGTGCCGCGAAGGGCGAGCGAGTCGCCGATCCACAGGCGATAGGCCGCCGGCCAGAGGAACATGTAAGCGAAGGCCAGGTAGGGCACCCAGGCGAGCAGCCGGGAGCGCAGCGGCCGCGGGCGCACGCCGATCTTCTGCAGCAGCCAGCGGCAGAGGTCCTGGAGAGCTACCAGATGGCAGGTCCAGCCGCAGAACCAGCGGCCGAAGACGGCGGTCAGAACGATGGCGCCGGCGAAGAAGATGAAGCCGGCGTTGACGATGCCGGCCTTCGAGAAGGCCATCGCCTCCGAGGGCTCGACCGGGGTGACGGTCTCGCCGGCGACGAGCCAGTGGGCGATGTGGATCGCGATGACGGCGTGGACCGCGATCAGCACCGCGGCGCGCCACTTCGACAGGCGCGAGCTGCGCGGCGGGCGCGAATCGAGCACCGGCAGCACGGTGTTGCGTTTCATCGTCGGGGCCTCAGGATGCGAAGAGACGGCGGTAGAGCTCTTCGTAGGGCCGCACCTGCCGGGCCCAGGAGAAGTCCTTCGCCATGCCGTTGAGCATCAGCTGCTTCCAAGCGGGCTCGTCGCGGTAGGCGGTGAGGGCGAAGTCGAGCGCCCAGCGCAGCCCCTCGGGAGTGAAGTGGTCGAACGAAAAGCCGGTGCCCGTCCGGGTCACCGGATTCCACTGCTCGACAGTGTCGGCCAGGCCACCGGTGCGGCGCACGATCGGCGGGGTGCCGTACTTGAGGCTGTACATCTGGTTGAGCCCGCACGGCTCGTAGCGCGAGGGCATGAGGAAGATGTCGGCTCCGGCCTCGATCCAGTGCGCGAGCTCCTCGCTGTAGCCGCGGAAGTACCAGACCTTGCCGGGAAAGGTCACCTGCAGCCAGGAGAGGAACGACTCGTAGCGCTCTTCGCCGCTGCCCAGGGCGAGGAAGCGCAGGTCGCGGTGGTAGAGGAACTCCGGCAGGGTGTCGAAGAGCAGGTCCAGGCCCTTCTGGGCGGTGAGCCGGGAGACCAGTCCGAGGACGGGCGCCTGGCGCGGGAAGGGCATGCCGATCTTGTCGAGCAACGCCCGCTTCGTGGATTCCTTGCCTTCGAGACGATCCGCCGAGTACTTGTGCGGAATGTACGGATCGCTCTCGGGGCTCCAGACGCCGTAGTCGACGCCGTTGACGATGCCCACCAGATGGTCGGCGCGCGCGCGCAGCAGCGGATCGAGGCCGAAGCCGTGCTCGGGAGTCTGGATCTCGCGCGCGTACGTCCGGCTCACCGTTGTCAGGACGTCGGCGTAGAGCAGTCCGGTCTTGAGGAAGCTCACCCTCCCGGCGGCCAGGTCCTCGTTGTAGAGCATCTCGGCGTGGCCCGCGAGGGAGAGCTCATCGAGCGTCTGGGTGGAGAACACGCCCTGGTAGCCGAGGTTGTGCAGGGTGAGGACGGTGCGCGTGCGGGCGAAGAGCCGGTCCCAGGCGTAGATGGTCCGCAGGTAGATCGGCGCGAGCGCCGTATGCCAGTCGTGCACGTGCACGATGTCGGGCCCCCAACCCATCCGCTGGCAGCACTCGAGCGCGGCGCGGGTGAGCAGCGCGTAGCGCAGATACTCGTCCCACTCGCCGCTGTAGATCGAGTCGTGGTGGTAGAGCGCCGGGCAATGCACGAAGTAGGTGTCGACCGCGCTCTCGGGCAGCCGCGTGGTGAAGATCGAGTAGGTGAACTTGCGCGGCCCGAGGTGGATCTCGAGATCGCGCAGGAAGTCGACCGCGACGAACGGGAAGTCGAGCTTGGCGACGCGGGCGTAGAACGGCAGGAATAGGCGGACGTCGTGACCCTGTCCGCCGAGAGCGCGCGACAGTCCGGCGGCGACATCGCCGAGACCTCCGGTCTTGGCGAAGGGGGTCACTTCAGCGGCGATCTGACAGATCCGCAGAGGCATCGTGGCCGGGCCTTTCTGGTTTTCGGGAGTCGTTTGCGCGGATTCGGGCGGAGCGTCGGGGGCTGCCGGGGACGCGGCCATCGGCTCGTCAGATGACCGTGCCCGGGGGCAACTCGGCGTTCTTCGGCACGACGATGATGCCGCCGCGGATCGAGTAGTTGGGCGTCTCCGCCTCGTCGATCTTGGCTTCGTTGAGCAGCTTGCAGCCGTCGCCGATGCGGGCGTTGAAGTCGATGATGGCGTTGCGGATCGTGCAGTCGCGGCCGATGCCGGTCTGCACCGAATGGGCGGCGGCCTCGGCCAGGGGCTCGAAGCGGTTGGCGCCCATGATGATCGAGCGCTCGATGGTGGTGCCGGTCTGCACGGTGGCCCGGATGCCGACGATCGAGTCGGAGATCTTGGCGCCGGTGATGATCGAACCTTCGCAGAGCACCGACCGGGTCACGGCACAGCCGTTGATCTTGGTGCCGGGAAGGAAGCGCGCGTGAGTGTAGATCGGGTAGTTCGGGTTGTACAGATTGAGCGCCGGCAGGGGCACGGTGAGATCGAGGTTCGCCTGATGAAAGCTCGGGATGGTTCCGATGTCCGTCCAGTAGCCGTCGTAAGGAAAGGCGAAGACGCGAATGCGGGAGAGCGAGGCCGGGATGACCTCTTTGCCGAAGTCGGTATACGGGCTGCCGACCAGCACCTCGCGCAGGACTTCGGGACGGAAGACGTAGATGCCCATGCTGGCGAGGAGCGAGCCGGGCGGCGCCTCGAAGCCGAGCGCGTCGCGGGTCGACTCGTCGAGCGCCAGAGCGTCGAGGGCGTCCTCGGAGGTCGGCTTCTCGACGAACTCGACCACCCGACCCGTGCGATCGAGGCGCAGGATGCCGAAGCCTCTGGCCTCTTCGCGGGTGACCGGCTTGACCGCGATCGTCAGGTCGGCCTGATTGGCGCGATGGGCGAGGACGAACTCGCGCATCTCCATGAGGTACAGCTGATCGCCGGAGAGGATCAGAACCTCGGTCGGCGCGTTGTCGTCGATCAGCCGGGTGAGGTTCTGGCGCACCGCGTCGGCGGTGCCCTGGTACCAGGAACGGTTGGTCATGTTCTGCTCGGCGGCGAGCAGGTTGACGAAACCGCCGCGGAAGGCATCGAAGCGGTACGACTGCGCGATATGGCGGTGCAGGCTCTCGCTGTTGAACTGGGTCAGGACGTAGACCCGGTCGATCCCGGCGTGCAGGCTGTTCGAGATCGGAATGTCGATGAGGCGGAACTTGCCGCCGACCGGAACCGCCGGCTTGGCGCGGTCGCGGGTGAGCGGCGAGAGGCGCGCTCCCTGTCCTCCGCCGAGAATCGCAGTCACCACCCGTTTCATCGTCCGCCCTCCGCTGTCGCCCGATGGGCCCATTCTAATCTCACGGCGGCGAAAATCCGGCCTGACCTCTTCGTGGCGGGTCCGCAACCTGCAGAGAGTACGGACTCCGCAGGCGGGCGATTGTCCATAGCCGGAGAAGTGGCGCAGCCCGGCGTAGGATGAGGACATCGGCGGACCTTGCGGGCAATGGCCGGGTCGGGTCCGCCGGGCATGCGACGTGCTTCGTGCAAGCAGTACGGCGGTGTGTGCCGGCGCCGGACTTCGGGGGAAAGATGAAGAGAGTCGGAATCGTGGCAGGGCTGTTGGTCGTCGCCGGTCTGGGTGGGTGGTATTTCCTCCACGGTCGCGGCGAAACGGAAGGCGCGGGAAAGTACAAGGCCGCGGTCGTGGATCGCGGTGACGTGGCGATGACGGTGACCGCCACCGGGACGATTTCGGCGGTCACCACGGTGCAGGTGGGCAGCCAGGTCTCGGGCATCGTCGCCGCGCTCTATGCCGACTTCAACACGCCGGTCACCCGGGGCCAGCTCATCGCGGAGCTCGATCCGACGACGTTCGAGGCCACCGTCGCCCAGCGCCGTGCCGATGTGGCACAGGCGGAGGTGCGCCTGCGCAACGCCCGGGTCCAGCTCGAGCGGCAGCAGCAGCTGCTCGCCAAGCAGTTGGTGGCGCAGGCCGACTACGATCTCGCCAAGGCCGACTTCGACGCTCTGGAGGCGCAAATCAGCCAGGTCCAAGCGGCGCTCCTGCAGGCGCAGACCAATCTGGCGTACACCAAGATCCGCTCGCCGATCGACGGGGTCGTCGTCGATCGGCAGTACGACATCGGTCAGACGGTCGCGGCGTCGTTCCAGGCTCCGACGCTCTTCACCATCGCCCAGGATCTGACCAAGATGCAGGTGCAGGCAGATGTCGACCAGTCGGACATCGGGCGGATCCGGGTCGGGCAGAGCGCCCGGTTCACGGTGGACGCCTACCCCGACGAGGAGTTCGTCGGCGCGATCACCCAGGTGCGGCTGAATGCGACGGTGAATCAGAACGTGGTGACCTATCCGGTCATCGTCGGCGTCGGCAACGGCGAGCTCAAGCTGCGGCCCAAGATGACCGCCGACCTCTCGGTCGAGGTCGACCGGGTCAAGGATGTCCTGCGGGTGCCCAATGCCGCCCTGCGATTCCGGCCGGCCGGGGAGGCGACCTCCGGGGCGACGGGTGCCGGGAATCCGGCCGCAGGGCCGGGCGCACCGGGCGGAGGCTTCGCCGGCGCGGCGCAGGGGCTCGCGGCGGGACGGCGGGCGGCAGGGGGAGGGAAACCCGAGAAGGGCTGGCAGACGGTCTATCGACTCGCGGCGGACGGCAAGCTCCAGGCGGTGCAGCTGCGCACCGGCCTTTCGGACGGCAAGTTCTCCGAGGTCCTCGAAGGCGAGCTGGCGGCGGGGGAGAGCGTCGTGGTCGGACTGGCGACGACCAAGGCGGGGGCTTCCCCGGGTGCCAGCCCGCTCGGCCAGAGCGGTCCCGGCGGGCGCAGGTTCTGACCGTGGCGCTCGTCGAGCTCCAGGAGCTGGTCAAGATCTACAGCCTCGGCGAGGTCGAGGTGCGGGCGCTCGACGGCGTCAGCCTGTCGATCGCCGCCGGCGAGTTCGTCGCGGTCATGGGGCCGTCGGGCTCCGGCAAGTCGACCCTGATGAACATCGTCGGCTGCCTGGACCGGCCGACCTCGGGACGCTACGTGCTCGACGGCATCGATGCTTCGGCGCTGGGCAAGAACGAGCGCGCCGAGATCCGCAACGCCAAGATCGGCTTCGTCTTCCAGAACTTCAATCTCCTGGCGCGCACCACGGCGGTCGAGAACGTCGAGCTGCCGCTGCTCTACAGCGACCGGCTGACCACGGCGCGCGAGCGCCGGGAGCGGGCGCTCGCGATGCTCGCCAGGGTGGGGCTCGAAGGGCGCGAGGGTCACCGGCCTTCGCAGCTCTCCGGCGGTCAGCAGCAGCGCGTCGCCATCGCCCGCGCGCTGGTGACCGATCCCGCCATCCTCCTCGCCGACGAGCCGACCGGCAACCTCGACTCGCGCGTCTCGGAAGAGATCATGGCGATCCTCCAGGAGCTCAACGAACAGGGACGCACCGTCATCGCGATCACCCACGAACATGACATCGCGCAGTTCGCCGGCCGGATGGTGGCCTTCCGCGACGGCCGTATCGTCGCCGACCAGCCGGTCGCCGACCGCAAGATCGCCCGGCGGCCAGCGCGCAAGGAGAGTGCCGCATGAACGTCGGCTGGATGCGCGTCGCCAACATCGTCAAGGTCGGGCTGCAGTCGATCGCGCGCAACAAGCTGCGTTCGGCACTCACCATGCTGGGCATCGTCATCGGCGTCGCCTGTGTGATCGCGATGGTCGCGGTGGCCTCCGGCGCTTCGAGCTCGATCCAGGCACAGATCGACGCGCTGGGCTCGAACTTCCTGATGATCTTCCCCGGCACCACGACGAGCTCGGGGGCACGCATGTTCTCCGGCTCGTCGACGCTCACCGTCGAGGACGCCGCCGCCATCCGCGCCGACTGTCCGTCGATCGCCTACGTCTCGGCGACTGCGCGCACGTCGGCCCAGGTGGTGGCTGGAGAGCTCAACTGGGCGACGCAGATCCAGGGTGTCGACGTCGATTTTCCGTTCATTCGCGCCTGGAACGTGTCGGAAGGCGACTTCTTCACCGACGCCGACGTACGTTCGGCGACCAAGGTCGCGGTGCTCGGCCGGACAGTGGCCGACGCCCTCTTCCCGGCGGGCGGCGCGACCGGTTCGACCATCCGGATCAAGAACGTTCCGTTCCGCGTCGTCGGCGTGCTCGAGAAGAAGGGCG
This sequence comes from Acidobacteriota bacterium, assembly GCA_052035735.1. GTDB lineage: Bacteria > Acidobacteriota > Thermoanaerobaculia > Multivoradales > JAGPDF01 > JAGPDF01. The sequence continues at coordinate 20,996 of JBPOHI010000240.1, read as the reverse complement.
GCTCGACGATGGGGCAGGACCAGGACGACGCGATCGTCGCGCCGTACACGACGGTCATGAAGCGCCTGGAGGGGCGATCCCGGGTGGGCATGATTCTCGCCGCAGCCTCGTCGCCCGGTCGCGTGGCGGACGCGCAGCGCGAGATCGAGAGTCTGCTGCGGCAGCGCCACCGGATCGGTCCGGGACAGGAGGCGGACTTCATGATCCGCTCCCAGGAGGAGATGGCCTCGACCGCCGCCGCGAGCTCGAAGACGCTTTCGGTGCTGCTCGGCTCGGTGGCGGCGATCTCGCTGCTCGTCGGCGGTATCGGGATCATGAACATCATGTTGGTATCGGTCACCGAGCGCACCCGCGAGATCGGCATCCGCATGGCGATCGGCGCCAAGGGGCGCCACGTCCTGGCGCAATTCCTGCTCGAGGCTGTGGTGCTCTCGGTGGTCGGTGGCCTCACCGGCATCGTGCTGGGGGTCGGGGCGTCCGAGCTCATCGCGCGCTACGCCGGCTGGCCGGTGGCCTTGGGCGTCGGACCGATTCTCATGGCCTTCGGTTTCGCCGCCCTCATCGGCATCTTCTTCGGCTTCTATCCCGCCCGGAGGGCCGCCGCGCTCGATCCGATCGACGCCCTGCGCTTCGAGTAGGGCTGCAGCAAACGCTCGCCCGGACCGGGGCTCAGAGAATCCTGAGCTCCGGCTGGCCGGCGACGACTTCGCCGATCTCGGCGGCCTTGTGGCCACTCTCGGCGAGCGCAGCGAGGATCGGGTCGACGCTCGCCTCCGGCACCGCGAGCAGGAGCCCGCCCGAGGTCTGGGGATCGAAGATCAGGGCCTGTTCGACTTCGCTGCGCTCGCTCATCCAGCGCACATGCGCGGCCAGATGCCGGCGATTGGCACCGGTGGCACCGGTCGTGACCCCTGCCTCGGTGATCTCGAAGAAGCGTGGATGAGACTTCAGTGCCGAGAAGTCGATTTCGAGCGCCGCGCCGGAGTTCCGCGCGAGATTGAAGGCGTGGCCGGCGAGGCCGAAACCGGTGACGTCGGTGGCGGCGCTGGCGCCATGGAGGAGGGCGAGGCGCGCCCCCTCGGCGTTCGAACGCTCCATCTCGACGAGCGCCGGCTCGAGGCCGGCGGCGTCGATCCGTTCGAACTTGAAGGCATTGACCAGTGCGCCGCTGCCCAGCGGCTTGGTCAGAACGAGCCGGTCGCCGGGGCGCGCGCCCTGGTTGGTGAACAGGCGGTCGGGATCGCCGTAGCCCACCACCGCCAGACCGAACTTCAACTCCTTGTCGCGAATCGAGTGTCCCCCCAGCACGGCTGCGCCGGCCTCGCCGCAGGCGGCGGCGCTGCCGGCGAGGATCTCCGCCAGCACCGCGGTGGGCGCGTCGGCCGGAAAGCAGCAGAGATTGAGCGCGAACAGCGGGCGGCCACCCATGGCGTAGACGTCCGAGATGGCGTTGGTCGCGGCGATGCGGCCGAAGCGGAACGGATCGTCGCAGACCGGCGGGATGAAGTCGGTGGTGGCGATGAGCGCCTGGCCCCGAAACAGCATCACGCCGGCGTCATCCAGGGTCTCGGGGCCGACCAGCACTCGCGTGCCGGGTTCAGCGAAAGTGAGCGCGCCGCCCAGCGCGGCAGGCGAAGGGATCCCGCCGAGCATCGTGCGCAGCTCGCCCGGGCCGATCTTCGCCGCGCAGCCCCCGGCGGAGGCAGCCTGCGACAGGCGGTACAGGGGGGTGGCAGTGTCGGTCATAAGGGTCCTCCGGCGAGCGGCCTTAGCCTAGGTCGAGCGGCGGATGTCGGCGACGATCCGCAGGTGGTGATGAGAATGCAGCGCGAGAAACCGGAGGCTCTGGAGCGCCGTGAGGCCGCCGAAGACGGGATGCGGGAAGACCGGTCGCGGATCGGCATAGATCGCCTCGTCGAGCGGCGTCTCGCAGAAGACCCGGCGAAGCTCCGAGGTGCGCGCGGCCAGGACGGCGGGCGATTGCTCCTCGGGCAGAACACGCTCGGGGGACTTCGCGACCCCGCGCGGAAACCACCCGAGGGCCAGAACGATCCGGCCCGTCAGGTTCACGCCGCGCGGCAGCGGAGCGCGGGCCCCCGCGAGCGCCATCTGGCCGACCTCGAGAACCTTCAGGATGTGATCGAGTTGCAATCCGATGGTCCACCGGGACACACGCGCCGACTGCCGGTCGAGCAGCGCCGGCTCGAAGCGGACCAGGCGGGCGATCTCGTCGAGCTGGCCGGCGAGGCGGCCGACCGAGGCATCGACAGCGGACGGCGCCATCGGCTACTCCTTGATTCCGGCCAGCTCGAGCATGAAGGCGTAGGCGAGTGCGGTCTCCTTCGAGCGCTCGAAGCGTCCGGATTTCCCGCCGTGCCCAGCCTCCATGTTCGTCTTGAGCAGCAGCCAGTTGCGGTCCGTCTTGTGCGCGCGCAGTTTCGCCACCCATTTCGCCGGCTCGTAGTACTGCACCTGGGAGTCCCAGAGGCCGGTCGTGACGAGGAGATTGGGGTAGCTCTGCGCCTTCACCTGATCGTAGGGGGAGTAGGACAACATGTAGTCGTAATGGGCCTTCGACCTGGGGTCGCCCCACTCGTCGAGCTCGTTGCTGGTCAGCGGGATCGACTCGTCCAGCATCGTCGTGATCACGTCGACGAAGGGGACGGCGGCGATCACTCCGCGATAGAGGTCGGCGCGCATCGTGGCGACCGCGCCCATGAGCAGGCCGCCGGCGCTGCCGCCCATCGCGAAGACCCGGCTGGCGTCGGCGTAGCGGCGCGCGACCAATCCTTCGGTGACGTCGATGAAGTCGAAGAAGGTGTTCTTCTTCCGCAGCAGCTTGCCGTTCTCGTACCAGTCGCGCCCCATCTCCTGGCCGCCGCGCACGTGGGCGATCGCGTAGACGAAACCGCGGTCGACCAGCGACAGCACGTCGGAATCGAAATAGGGATCACTCGAGTAGCCATAGGAACCGTAGGCCTCGAGCAGCAGCGGAGCCTTGCCGTCGGGCCGGAAGCCGGCACGGTAGAGCAGCGAGACGGGGACCTCCGCGCCGTCGCGGGCGGAGAGGAGGATGCGCTCGGTGGCGTAGCGCGCTGCGTCGAAGCCACCGAGCACCGGTTTCTGCTTGAGAAGCCGGCGCTCGCCGGAAGCTAGATCGAGCTCGAAGATCGACACCGGCGTGCGCAACGAAGTGTAGCCGTAGCGCAGCTTCGTGGTCGCCTGCTCGGCATTGACGTCCAGCCAGGCCGTCGCGTCGGGTTCGTCGGTCGCGACGTAGCGCTCGGCGCCCCCGTCGAGCGGCTTGATGCGCAGGCGGCGCGAGCCGTTCGAGCGCTCGGCGATGGCGACCCAGCCTGGAAAGGCCTCGAAGTCGTCGATGAAGATGTCCGCGCGATGCGGCACGACGTCGCGCCAGGTCGTGCGGTCGGCGGTCGTCGCCGCTGGCGCGACCATGAGTCGGAAGTTCTTCGCCTGCCAGTTGGTGCGCACGATGAAGCGGTCGCCCAGGTCCTCGACCGAGTACTCGTGGTCGCGCTCGCGCGGCAGAAAGAGCCGGAACGGCTCCGACGGACGGTCGGCGTCCAGCAGGCGGACCTCGGTCGAGACCGTGCTTTCGGAGAAGATGCGAAGGAAGCGCCCCGACTTCGACTTGCCGATCGAGGTGTAGAACGATTTGTCCTGTTCCTCCCAAACGATCGGGTCGGTGGCCGGATCGCTGCCGAGAAGGTGGCGGCGGACGCGGAAACCGAGCAGGGTCACCGGGTCCTTCTCGATGTAGAAGAGCGTGCGGTTGTCGTTCGCCCAGACCACGCTGCCGGCGCAGTTGGCGACGCGGTCGGTCAGCTTCTGCCCGCTGCTGAGGTCGCGCACGTGCAGGGTGAACTGCCGGCGGCTCACCGTGTCCTCCGTCCAGGCGAGGAAGCGGCCGTCTGGGGTGACGTCCCAGTCGCCAAGAGCGAAGTACTCGTGGCCTTTCGCGAGCTCGTTGAGATCGAGCAGCAGTTCCTCGGGGGCGGTCATCGCACCGGCGCGGCGATAGAGCCGGTCGTACTCCTGCCCGGCCTCGAAGCGCCGGTAGTACCAGTAACCGTGCTTGCTGAACGGCACGGTGTCGTCATCCTGTTTCAGTCGCCCGACGAGCTCCTGATAGAGCCGGGTCTGGAGCGGTTCGGTCGCTGCGAGCGTCGCCTGCGTGTAGGCGTTCTCGGCGGCGAGGTAAGCGAGCACCTCGGGGTTCTGCCGCGTGTCGTCGCGCAGCCAATAGTAGTCGTCGACGCGCTCCCGGCCGTGCTCCCGAAAGAGATGCGGCCGGACGGCGGCGCGCGGCGCTAGAGCGGCCGCGGGCGAGGAGGTGGAGGCCATGGCGGAAGGCTCGGAAGCGGCGGACAGTTTGGGCTCGGCGGCAGCGAGAACGGCGAGACCCACAGCGAGGTGAAGAAACACCTGCCTTCGCGACGTCATCGGGTTCCTCCGGAGCGCCGCAGGGAGCAGAAAATGGAGCCGACGGCCGGGATTGAACCGGCGACCTACTGATTACGAATCAGTTGCTCTACCGCTGAGCTACGTCGGCCCGCTCTCGCGAGGCGACCAATTCTATGGGAGAGAAGGTGGAGGCGTCCAATCTCCCTCTCGGCTCCGCTGTGGCGCGGCTCGTTCGCTCCCCGTCGGCATCGTAGGCGTCACCGGATCGCGACGCCGTGCGCCGCCCGGCGCGACGGCGGCTGGTATACTTGCGGCGCAGGTTTGGAGGGGACCCCTTGAACCAAGAGTCGACGATGGAAACTTCGCTGCGCAAGCTCTGCGCGACCTATGCGCGACCGTTGCGAGGGCGTGCTACCTGGCAGCTCTTGAGCACCGCTGTCCCCTTCGTCCTGCTGTGGGCGTTCATGGCGCAGACGGTCCTCTGGGGATGGAACTACGGCTGGACGCTGCTGCTCGCGCTGCCGATGTCCGGGCTGTTCATCCGCCTGTTCATCATTCAGCACGACTGCGGCCACGGCTCGTTCTTCGCCTCGCGCAAGATCGACCACATGGTGGGCGCGACACTCGGGGTGGTGACGCTCTTTCCCTACGGTTACTGGAAAAAGACGCACGCCATTCATCACGCGACCTCGGGCAACCTCGACCGGCGCGAGTTCGGCGACGTTCGCACCCTGACCGTCGAGGAGTACCTCAAGCTGACGCCGCTCAAGCGGATGAACTACCGCATCTACCGCAGCGCGCCGGCCCTTTTCCTCGTCGGGCCGTTCTACCAGTTCGTGCTCAAGCATCGCATCCCGTTCGACCTGCCGTTCGCCTGGAAGAAGGAGTGGGCGAGCGTGCTGTGGAACAACCTCGTGCTGGGCCTCCTGGTCTGGGGCCTGGTTGCGACCATCGGCTGGAAGGCGCTGCTGCTCGTCGAGCTGCCGATCCTGCTCATCGCCGGCGCCTTGGGAATCTGGCTGTTCTACGTCCAGCACCAGTTCGAGGATGCCTACTGGGAGCGCCAGGACGCCTGGGACGCCGACAGTGCGGCCATCCAGGGCAGCTCGTTCTACGACCTGCCGCGCTTTCTGCACTGGTTCACCGGCAACATCGGCTTCCACCACATTCACCATCTGGCGAGCAAGATTCCCAACTATCGCCTGCGCGAAGCGTTCTACTCGAGTCCGGCGCTGCAGCAGGCACCGCGCCTGTCGATCCGCGAGAGCTTCCGTTGCGCCCGGCTCAAGCTGTGGGACGAGCAGAAGCGGCGCCTGGTCGGCTTCCCGCGCCGCGGGCAGGCGCTCTCGGCCTGAACCGGCTGAGCGGTCCTCCGCCCCCAGAAACCTGCAGTGAGGACGCTCCCCTCAGAGCGGGGCGCTCAGGGGCGCGGGCACGACGTAGTGGAAGATGGCGAAATAGTGGCAGATGCTGCCCGCGAGCACGAACAGGTGCCAGATGAAGTGGTGGTAGCGCAGGCTCTTCCAGGCGAAGAAGACCAGCCCCAGCGTGTAGCAGAGCCCGCCGGCGACGAGGAGCTGAATGCCTCCCGAAGGCAGGCGCTCGACCAGCGGCTTGAAGGCGAAGACCACCGACCAGCCCATTCCCACGTAGAGCAGCACCGAAACGATCGGCGCGCGGCCGAGCGCGACGGCCTTCCACAGGATGCCGCCGATCGCGCCGCTCCACACCACACCGAAGAGGGACCAACCCCAGGGGCCGAGGAGCGGGCCCAGGGTGAACGGCGTGTACGTGCCGGCGATCAGCAGATAGATCGACGAATGATCGATCACCCGCAACACCCTCTTCGCGCGCACGGCGGTGATCGCATGGTAGAGCGTCGAGGCGAGGTAAAGCAGGATGAGCGACGTGCCGAAGACGAGCGCCGCGGTGACGTCGAGCGGCGTGCCGTGGAGTGCCGTGCGCGGCAGCAGCAGGGCGAGTCCGATGACGGCCAGGATGACGCCGATACCGTGCGAGACGCTGTGGGCGATCTCTTCGGCGAGGCTGTAGGCCGGCAACTGAATGGGGTTCGCCATGGCTCATTCTACGCCTGGAGCCGCGAGGAGCCTTCTAGCCCCTCCCGTCGAGATACGATGAAAGAATGTCACCGCGTCCCCATCCGGCCCTGTGGAGCGGCGCCGCCGCCCTCGCCGTCGCGGCAGGTGCGGTGCATCTGCTCGCCGAGGAGGCGGGCCAGGACGGCTGGGCTCTGGTCGCGAAGCCGGTGCCGGTGCTGCTTCTGCTCGCGCGGGTGCTCGTCGCCGGACGCTCGCCGCTGCGCGGACCGCTCGCCCTGGGCCTCGCCATCTCGGCCGTGGGCGACGTGCTGATCCAGCGGCCCGGCGGGTTTCTCGCCGGGCTCGGCGCCTTTCTGCTCGCCCACCTCGCCTACGCTACCGGTTTCTGGCGTGCCCGTCCGGCAGGGCTCTGGGTGCGGTCCCTGCCGTTTCTGCTCTTCGCCGGAGCCATGGGGTATCTCATCGCGCCGGGAGCCGTCGGCATGGAGATTCCGGTCGCGGTGTACATTCTCGCGATCACCGCCATGATGTGGCGCGCCAGCGTGCTCGTCGGCGCGCCGGCCGGCCCGGTCTGGCTCGGCCGGCTGGCGCTCGGCGGCGCCCTGCTGTTCGCCGCGAGCGACAGTCTGATTGCGGTCCATCGCTTCGTCGCTCCGCTCCCCTGGGCGGCGTTTCCGATCATGGCGCTCTACTGGCTCGGGCAATCCGGTCTGGCCGCCGCGTCCGTCGTCGCCGGTCGCGCGACGGAGACCGAAGCGTGACCGCAGAAGCGGAGGGCAGGATGAACGAGCAGCCATCCGAGGCGGTCCGGCCGACCGATCTGCAGGCGCTGCGCGAAGCGATCGAAGGCATCGACCATCGCCTGCTGCGTCTCTTGCGGGAACGCATGGATCTGGTCGAGGGGGTGGCGGAAGCGAAGCTCGGCAGCGCCTGGCCCTTCCGCGATCCGGCGCGCGAGGACCGGCTGCTCGTCCGGCTGCGCCAACTGGCGGTCGACGAAGGGCTCGATCCGCACGAGGTGGAGCGGCTCTATCGCGTCATCCTCGACATGTCGGTCGCCCACCAGCAGGCTTTCGTTCGGGCGCTGGAGACCACGCCGCTGCGCGTCTCCTACCAGGGGGCGGAAGGCTCTTACAGCCATCTCGCGGCGCAACGGCAGTATGCCGGACGCCCGGGCGGAGTGTTGCTCACCGGTTGCGAGACCTTTCGCCGCGCCGCCGAGTCGGTCCTCTCCGGCGAGGCCGACCTGGCGCTGCTGCCGATCGAGAACACGACGGCAGGCAGCATCAACGAGACCTACGATCTGCTCGGAGAGGGCGGCCTGACGATCACCGGCGAGGTCATTGCCGCCATCGAACACTGTCTGCTCGGTCTGCCGGGGACGAGCCTTGCGGAGCTCACCGCGGCGCTGTCGCACCCGCAGGCCCTCGCCCAGTGCGAGGGCTTCTTTCGCGCCCATCCGCAGATCCGGGCGCAGGCCGAGTTCGACACCGCCGGAGCGGCGCGCAAGGTCCGCCAGTCGGGTGACCGCGCGCTGGGGGCGATCGCGAGCTTCGCCGCCGCTTCGACCTACGGTCTCGAAGTCCTGGCGCGCGGCATCCAGACGCAGGCCGGCAACTCGACGCGGTTCGTCGAGGTCGGCCTGCACACTGTGCCGTTGGTCGAAGGCGCGCGGGCGAAGAGCTCGTTGCTGCTCGAACTGGCCGACCGGCCGGGGGTGCTGGGAGAGATCCTGCAGGAGCTCGCCCGGCGCGGCCTCAACCTGACCAAGCTCGAATCCCGCCCGATTCCGGGCAATCCCTGGTCGTATCGCTTCTACCTCGACATCGACGGGCACGCTTCGGCGACGTCGTTCCAGGAGGCGCTCGCCGCGCTAGCCGCCCTGACCACCGAGCTGCGCGTGCTCGGTACCTACCCGGCTGCCGGCTGAGGCCGCGGGAGCGGAGGCGCGAATGAAACCGACCGAGCTCCTGGCGCGCGCGCCCACCGGCGACGGCGACGAGATGACCCTCACCCGGCGCGATGGCGCCTACTACCTCAACCTGCGTTCGAGCGGCGAGCTGATGACCAGCCGTGCGCACGGTTCGGAGAAGGCGCTCGCGACGCTCGCCATCACGGCGATGCCGAAGACCGCGGCACCGCGCGTGCTGGTCGGCGGCCTGGGCTTCGGTTACACCTTGCGCGCCGCGCTCGATGCGCTCCCGGGGGACGCGAAGGTCACCGTGGCGGAGCTCTTCGACCTCGTGCTGACGGCGAACCGCGGCGAAGTGGGGGAGCTCGCGGGTCGGCCGCTCGACGACCCGCGGGTCACGGTGCGCATGGGCGACGTCCGCGACGCGCTGGGTGCCGCCACCTTCGAAGCGATCCTGCTCGACGTGGACAACGGCCCCGAAGCGTTCACCCTCGAAGGCAACGCCCGCCTCTACACGCCCAAGGGCCTGGCGAAGCTCGCTCACAGCCTCGTGCCGAGAGGCATCCTGGGCATCTGGTCGAACGCCGAAGGCCCGCCTTCCGAGGCGGTGCTCAAGCGCTTCGAGGGCTCGGGCTTCTATACCCCCTGGGTCGAGCGCACGCGCTCACGCGAGAACAAGCGCGGCTCGCACCATACGATCGTACTCGCCCGCCGGCGGTAGGCGCGGGGCTGGGCGTCCTCGCCCGGCGCCGATAGGCTGTTCGGCTTCGACCGCGGGCCGCGGCTAAGCCGAAACGGCCGCCGGTTCGGGGTGAACCTCTTCGAGAGCCACGGTCACCAGTTTCGACACGCCGCGCTCCTCCATGGTTACGCCGTAGAGGGTGCTCGCCACTTCCATCGTGAGCTTGTTGTGGGTGATCACGATGCACTGCGTCTCCTTGGCTAGCTCGCGCAGCATGCCGACGAAGCGCAGGGTGTTGATGTCGTCGAGCGGCGCGTCGACCTCGTCGAGGATGCAGAACGGCGACGGCTTGGTGCGGAAGAGTGCGAACAGCAGGGCGATCGCGGTGAGCGCCTTCTCGCCGCCGGAGAGCAGCATCAGGTTCTGCAACCGCTTGCCGGGCGGTCGCGCGACGATCTCGATACCGCTCTCCATCAGGTCCTCTTCGTCGAGGAGACGCATCTCGGCCTCACCGCCGCGGAAGAGATCGACGAACGTCTTCGAGAACTGGGCGTTGACCTGGGCGAAGGCCTCTTTGAAGCGCTCGCTCGAGGTCTGATTGATCTCCTTGATCGTCTGGCGCAGCGACTCCACGGAGGCGGCGACGTCGGCGCGCTGCGCCGAGAGGAACTTGTGGCGCTCCTCTTCGCCGCTGTACTCGTCGGCGGCCAGGACGTTGACCGGTCCGATCGCCTCGATCTGCTCCTTGAGGCGCGCGAGGTCGACCTCGAGCTCGGCAAGGTTCGGCGGCAGCTCGCCGGGTATCTCGGGCAGCGGTTCGCCGAAGTGCTCGCTGTGTTCCGCGCCCAGATGGTTGGCGTCGTGCTCCAGGCCGACCAGGGCGACGCGCAGGTTCTCAACCCCGCCCCGCGCGACGTCGTGCTCGCGCCGCGAGGCGGCGAGGGCCTCCTGCGCCTGGCGCGCGCCGAGGCGCTCGCTCTCGAGGACTTCGCCTTCGCGCCGCAGCAGCTCCTCGCCGCCGGCGCGCAGGTCGAGCGCTTCCTGCAACTCACGCTCGGCCTGCTGCATCGCCGCTTCGAGCTCGCTCTTGCGCGCCGTGAGCGTCGCCGACTCGCGCTGCCACTCGTCGATCTGGCGTTCGGCGGCGGCGATTTCCCGCGCCAGCCGGGCACTCTCGCGATCGACCGACTGCAGCCGCTCGGACAGCACGTCGAGCTGGCCGCGGCGGCCGGCGCCCAAGGCGCGCTGCGTTTCGCGCTCCTTGCGGGCCGCTTCGACTTCGCGCTGCAGGTCGTCGAATTGACGCTCGCGCCCGGCATGCTCGGCTTCGAGGCGTTCGAGGTCGCCGCCCAGGCCGAGCTGCACTTCACCGAGCTGCGCCAATTCGGATGCGAGCTTCGCCTGTTCACGCTGCAGGCTCTCTTCGCTCTCGGTCAGGCGGCGGTGGCGCCCGGCGAGCTCGTCGCGGCGTGAGCGCACGCCGGCCTGCTCCTGCTTGAGTGCCGCCGCACCCTCCTGCGCACGGTGGATGGTCTCGGCGACCGCGGCGCGGGCCGCGACCAGCTCCTGGATTTCGCCCTGCGCCGCGGCGATGCGGAGCTCGAGACCCGGCAAGAGATCGGCGAGGTCGGTGAGCTCGCTGCTCCGGGCGAGGAAGCCGGGCTGCTGTTCGTCGCCCTGCAGGTGAATGAGACCGCCCTCCATCCACAGCCGGTCGCGGGTGAGGAAGGCGACGCCGGCATGGGCGCGTGCCAGGCGCTCGGCGTCCTCTGCGGTGGCGACGAGATAGGCCGGCGGCAACGCCTGCGCCACCGCGAGCTCGAGCCCGAGCGCATCGCCGAGCGAAGCGACGATGGCCGGATCCTCGAGGCGCGGCCAGGTCCCCGCGGGCCTGCTGGCGGCCTCGCCGATCGGCGACAGGAGCGTGCCCGCGGCGTGGGCGCTGTCGGCCAGGAGGGTCGCGACTTCGCAGGCCGGACGATCCCCGGAGAGGACGACGGCATCGATGAGATCGCCCAGGTAGAGGTCGAGGCTGCGCTCCCAGCCGCGCATCGCGTGGATGCGGGTGCCGAGCGTTTCGGGTTCCGAGATGCCGAGGGCGGCGAGGCGATCGGCGAGCGCCCGGCCCTTCTCGCGGTCGCTTGCCGCGAGCTCGGCCAGAAAACGCTGGCGTTCGGCGCGTCCGGTGCGCTCGTGTTCGAGGGTGCGCAGGGTCTCGGCGGCGCCGGCTTCGCGGGCCAGGAGCCCTTCGAGCGCCTCGCGGGCCGCGGTAAGCTCGAGGTGGCGATCGCCCAGGAGCGCTTCGATTTCCGCCAGGCGGGCGTTCGCACCGGTCAAGCCGCGGCTCGCTTCGGTGATCTCCTGCGCGCGGAGCGCGAGCTCGTCGAAGAGATGGCGCTGGCGGAAGCTGCTCTTCTCGGACTCGATCTGCTCGCGGTGGATCCGGTTGCGCAGCGCCGTCAGCTCGGAAAGCGAAGCGAGCAGCTCCTGGCGGGCGGTTTCGAGGCGGCCTTCGGCGGCGGCGGCGACCGATTCGACTTCGCGCAGGCGGGCGCCATCGGCCTGCACCAGCGCGGCCGCCTGATCGTGTTCCACGACCAGCCGGGCGCGGTTCTGGGCGAGCTCGCCGACCGTGCGCCCGTGCACCTCGAGCTCCTCACGGCGCTTGCCGGAAACCGCCTGGCCGGCGGCGACGCGGGCGTCGATCTCGGCGATCGTGCGGCGGGTACCGGAGAGGAACTGTTGGCGCCCGGCGATGGTCGCCCCCAGCTCGGCCTGGCGCTGCGCCTTTTCGGAGAGGTCTTTTGCCAGGCGGTCGAGGCGTTCGCGCAGCTCGGCGAGCTCGGCCTCCTGGCGGTGAATGGTGGCGGCGAGATCGGTCTCCCGGGTCTGCGACTCGCCGAGCGCGATACGGCGCTCGCTCAACTCGGCCGCGAGCCGCGCCCAACGCCCGCCGAGCACGGCGCGATGCAGCGTCTTCCACTCCGACTGGCGCTCCTGGAAGCGGCGCGCCGCTCCCGCCTGGCGCTTGAGCGAGCGCAGGTTGCGCTCGATCTCGCTGACGATGTCGTCGAGCCGCAGGAGGTTGGCCGTCGCCTCCTCGAGCTTGACCTCGGCGATCTTCTTGCGCGCCTTGTAACGCGTGATGCCTGCCGCCTCCTCGATCAGCTTGCGGCGCTCCTGCGGCTTTCCCGACAGGATCAGGCCGATCTTGCCCTGCTCGATGACCGAATAGGCGCGGATGCCCAGGCCGGTGTCCATCAGCAGGTCCTTGATCTCCTTGAGGCGGACGGTCTTGCCGTTCAGCCGGTACTGCGACTCGCCGCTGCGGAACACCCGGCGCGAGATGGTGACCCGGCCGTCGTCGCCCAGGCCGCCGCCGGCGAACGAGGCGTCGGCGAGGAAGGAAAGGGTGACCTCGCCCATTCCCAGGGGCTTGCGCTTCTCGGAGCCGTTGAAGATGACGTCTTCCATGGTGTCGCCGCGCATCGACTTGGCGCTCTGCTCGCCGAGGACCCAGGTAATGGCGTCCGACAGGTTCGACTTGCCGCAGCCGTTCGGCCCGACGATGCCGGTGATCCCGCCCGCGAAAAGGACATGGACGGGGTCGACGAAGGACTTGAAACCAGAGACATCGAGGCGTTCGAGCTTGAGCATTCCGGGATCCCCAGGGAAGGGAGCGAAGCTAACAGAGGCGGGGGTCTGGGCACAACCTGTGGGGGTATCCCCGGGCAAACACAGCTAGATATGGTAACTCGAGGCCGCTCAGGCCGCGCCCATAGGCCCGAAAGCCGGTCCGCTCAGGCCCGGCGCAAGTTGTTCTGAAAGTCCTGGAAGTAGAACGCCGCCCAGAGAATGAACGGCAGGGCGAGCTTGAACGGCAGGTCGAGGAGGTGCTTGCCGAAGCCCCAGAGGTTCTGGGCGATGGGGCCGTAGTGCTCGTTGCTCCACGCTCCGAGCTGCGTCGAGTAGACGAACTTGACGAAGAAGAACAGCACCAGAATGTGGAAAACCACCGAAGCGAGAAGGGCCCAGCCGAGGTTCTCGTAGCGTCGCCGGCGCCCGACTCCGGGGACGGCGAGGAAGAGCGCCGCCGTCAGGATCAGATTGAAGTGCAGGTCGGTGAGCCGGAAGCGATAGATGAAGCCGTCCTTGCCGGCGAGGTCGCTGCGCGTCACCAGAACTTCGTGGGTCTCGATCACGTAGAGCCGCGTGGCGGCCGGGAACTCGCCGGCGCGCGTCAACTGCTCACCGGCCAATGCAAGAAACCGGTTGTAGAACGGCGTGAAGAGCATCCAAACGGCGACCGCTGGCAGCAGCCAGAGGAACAGGTTGCGCACCAGCCGGCTGGCCCATGAGGAGGTGGCTGGAGAATGGCTGCCCTGTCCTGCCATCGATGGCCCGTGCCGCCTAGCCGGCAGGAGCGCCCTTGGGCGCGCTGTTGTCCGCTGGCGGAGCGCCGGCGAAGCGGTTGGCCCAGAGAATCCACAGCAGCACGCCGGAGAGGATCACGACGGTCTGCCAGATCACGGTGTGCGAGCTGTCGAACAGCTTCGGAAAGTACACCCCGGTGAGGAAGAGCGCGACGACGCGCAGGAGATTCACCAGCTGGATGGCCACGAAGCCCAGGCCGACGCCAAGCAGGCGCGACTTCCAGGTCGCCGGGAAGGCGAGCACGGCGGCGAAATAGATCAGCATCGCCTCGACGCCGTTGCAGCCGTTGCGGATGTTCACGGCAAAGCGCTCGCTGCGGATGATCGTGCCGTTCATCGCCGTCTGCTGGCCCAAGAGGTTGAGCGTCGCCCCGCCGGCGCGCGCGATGGCGGCGGTGAACGGCTCGATGACCCGGTCGTTGACCGGATTCCAGGAGATGAGGGCGAAGGAGGAGGCGAGGATCAAGATGAAAAAGACCAGAAAGGCGAGCTCCCGGCGATGCCGCTGCCAGGCAGAAGGCGCCGGGCCGGTCGGCGACGGAGGGGGAGATGGGGATTTCATCGTTGGAGCCCGCGGCAACCGCGAGATCCATGAGACTATGACGACGCGCTGGCGCTGTCCACACTTTCAGGCGTTCGATTGACAACGCTGGCGAGCGGGCCATACCATCCGGAGGCTCGTTACCCGGTACCCCCGACTTGTCCCTCGTCACCAAAGCGACCATCCTCGACGCCGCCGAAATGCGCCGTATCGTGCGCCGCATGGCGGGCGAGCTGATCGAGTCCGAGAGCCGCCTGGAAGACCTGATGTTGATCGGCATCCGCACTCGCGGCGTGCCGCTCGCCGAGCAGCTGGCGGCGGACATCCTGCAGCTCGAGGGTCGGCAGGTGGCGCTGGGCACGCTCGACATCACGCTCTACCGCGACGACCTCTCGCTGGTGGCGCCGAAGCCGGTGGTGCGCGAGAGCCATTTTCCGGAGCCGATCGAGAATCGTACGCTGGTGCTCTGTGACGACGTCCTCTACACCGGCCGCACGGTGCGCGCGGCGCTCGATGCGCTGCTCGACTTCGGACGGCCGAAGGCGGTGCGGCTCGCGGTGCTCATCGATCGCGGCTGGCGGGAGTTCCCGATTCATGCCGACGTCGTCGGCAGAAAGGTGCCGACCTCCGCGACGGAGGTGATCAAGGTGAGCTTCGAAGCCACCGACGGCGAAGCCAAAGTGCAGATTCTCGAGCGCAAGCCCGGGACATGATTCCGCCCGTCGATCGGCCCGGCGAGCCATCGGCGAACCCGTCGCCCGGCGGCGGTCCGGTCGCCTGGCATCGCAAGGACCTGCTCGGCATCGCCGAGCTCACCCTGCCGGAGATCGAGCTCATCCTGGCGACCGCCGAGTCGTTCGCCGAGGTGGCGCGCCGCCCGGTCAAGAAGGTCCCGACGCTGCGCGGCAAGACGGTCGTCAACCTGTTCTTCGAACCTTCGACGCGCACCCGGGTCTCCTTCGAGATCGCCGCGCAGCGGCTGTCCGCCGACGTGGTGAATTTCAGCACCGCGAGCTCTTCGCAGTCGAAAGGCGAGACCCTCCGCGACACGACGCACAACATCGCGTCGATGTTCCCGGACTTCGTCGTGGTGCGCCATGCCCACCACGGCGTGCCGGCGATGCTGGCGCGCGAGCTCGCCTGCGGCGTGGTCAACGCCGGGGACGGCTCGCACGAGCACCCGACCCAGGCTCTCCTCGACGCGATGACGATCCGCCGCCGGAAAGGGCAGATCGCCGGCCTGGCCGTCGCGCTGGTGGGGGACATCGCCCACAGCCGGGTGGCGCGCTCGAACATCCACCTGTTGACCCGGCTCGGCGCGCGCGTGCGTGTCGCCGGCCCGCGGACCATGGTGCCGGCGGCGATCGCGGCGATGGGGGTCGAGGTCTGCTACCGGATCGAAGAGGCGGTCGCCGGGGCGGACGTCATCGTCATGCTCCGGCTGCAGCTCGAGCGCCAGCGCAGCGTCCTCTTCCCCAGTTTGGGCGAGTACGCCAGCCTGTTCGGTCTGAACGGCAAGCGTCTGGCGCTCGCCGCCCCCGCCGCCATCGTCCTGCACCCGGGGCCGATGAACCGGGGGGTCGAGATCACCAGCGAGGTGGCCGACGGACCTCACTCGGCGATACTCGAACAGGTCGGCCAGGGTGTGGCGGTGCGGATGGCGGTGCTCTATCTCCTGGCCGGAGCGCAGAGGGTTGCGACATGAAATCGATCCTGCTCACTGGCGGGCGGCTGGTCGATCCGGCGCAGGGGATCGACGGCGCTTTCGACCTCCTGCTCACCGACGGCGTCGTCGCGGCGGTGGGTGCTCCCGGCAGTCTGCGGACGCGCGCCGAGGCCGCTTCCGGTGTGCGCGCCGGCGAGGCACTCGAGCTTTTCGACCTTGGCGGCAAGGTCGTCTGCCCCGGGCTGATCGATATTCACGTTCACCTGCGGGAGCCGGGGCAGGAGGCCAAGGAGACCGTCGCCTCGGGCGTGGCGGCAGCGGTCGCGGGCGGTTTCACCGCCGTGGCGTGCATGGCGAACACTCTGCCGGCGAACGATACCGGCTGGGTGACGACTGTGATCGTGCGCGCCGCCGAGCGGGCGGCTCTCGCCAGGGTCTTTCCGATCGGCGCGATCAGCAAGGGGCTCGAAGGCAAGGAGCTCGCGCCGATGGGCGCCATGGTCGCGGCTGGCGCCGTTGCTGTCTCGGACGACGGCCGGCCGGTGTCGAACGCCGAGCTGATGCGGCGGGCGCTCGAGTACGCCCAGCACTTCGCGATCCCGGTGATCCAGCACGCGCAGGACATGGATCTCACCGGCGACGGGGTGATGCACGAAGGGGAGTGGTCGGCACGTTCCGGGATGCCGGGAATTCCCGGCCTTGCCGAAGACGTCATGGTGGCTCGCGACCTGCTGCTGGTCGAAGAGACCGGCGGGCGCTACCACCTGGCGCACATGTCGACCGCGCGGGCGGCGGGACTGATGCGCGACGCCAAACGGCGCGGTCTGCCGGTGACTTGCGAAGTGACGCCGCATCACCTGCTGCTCTCCGATCGCTCGGTGGTCGAGGCGGGTTTCGACGCGCAATGGAAGATGAATCCGCCGTTGCGCGCCGATCGCGATCGCGAGGCGCTCCTCGCGGCGCTCCTCGACGGCACCGTCGATGCCATCGCGAGCGATCATGCGCCGCACACCTCGGACGAGAAGTGTTTCGAGTTCGAGCTCGCACCGTTCGGCATTCTCGGCCTCGAGACGACCCTCGCCGTCTGCCTCGAGCACCTGGTACGGCCAGGACGGCTTCCGCTCGGCAGGCTGATCGAGCTGCTGACGAGCGGGCCGGCCCGGGTGATGGGGCTGCCCGGCGGAACGCTCGCTCCAGGCTCGCCCGCGGACGTGACCGTCATCGATCTCGACCGGCAGTGGACGATCCAGCCCAAAGCGTTCCAGAGCCGCTCGCGCAACACTCCTTTCGGCGGCTGGCCGGTGACCGGAGCCGCGGTGCTGACCATCGTCGGCGGGCGGGTCGTCTTCCGGGCGCGACCGTGAGCCATCGCGAGCTGCTCGAGGCGGGGATGGCCGCGGCGGAGGCCGGGGCCGAAGTCCTCAAGCGCTACTTCCGCAGCAGCAGCCTCGAGGTGCGTACCAAGGCGCAGAACGACTTCGTCACCCAAGCCGACCACGAGAGTGAAGCGGTGCTGGTGGCCGAGTTGCTGCGGCGCTTTCCCGACCACCGGATCCTCGCCGAAGAGGGCAGTCTGAATCCGGCTGCGACCGGCGACTACGAGTGGGTGATCGATCCGCTCGACGGCACGACGAACTTCCTCCAGGGACTGCCGGTGTGGGCGGTCTCGATCGCCTGCCGCCGCGGCAGCGAGATTCTGGCGGGCGTCGTGCTCGACCCCCAGGGCGGCAACGTCTTCACCGCCGCGCGCGGCGGGGGGGCGTTCTGGAACGGCCGCCGGATGCGGGTCTCCGATCGTCCGGCGCTCTCCGGCGCCTTTCTCGCCACCGGCTATCCGTTTCGCGCCAAGGCGGCGCTCGATCTCTACCTCAGCCTCTTTCGCGGCGTCTTCACCGAGGCGCGCGCCATCCGCCGATGCGGCGCGGCGGCGCTCGATCTCGCCTACGTCGCCGCCGGCGTCTACGACGGCTTCTTCGAGTTCCGTCTGGCGCCGTGGGACATCGCGGCCGGCGCGCTGCTGATCGAGCAGGCCGGTGGTGTGTTGTCCGACCTCGACGGCGGCGAGCGCTATCTCGCCTCCGGCAACGTCCTCGCCGGTAGCCCCGGTGTGCACGCCGGCCTCCTTGCGGTGGCCCGTGGTCTCGCGTCGGAAGCGGACCTCGACCGGCTCGTGCCGTGAACTGGGACGAATCGGTCGAGCTGCACCTGCATCCGCGCAAGGCGCACGGACGGATCCGGACACTGCGCCTTTCCCGGCGTGGGCGCCGGTTCGGATTCGTACTGCTCCTGACCTATCTCGCTTTCCTGATCGCAGGCCTGATCCTCGCCCCACGCACGATCTCGAATCAGCTTCTGCAGCGTGAATATCGCTTGCGAATGGCGCGCCGTCAGCAGCTGGGCGAGCGCGTGCAGGCGTTGGTGGATCGATTCGCCGAACTCTCCAGGCAAGGCGTGGCCTTGCGGGATCGAGTAGGCCGGATCGAGCGCATCTACGGCCTGCCCGCAGCGCCGCCAGAAGCGACGGGATTCCCGCCGTCGATGCCTGCCGAGATGCCGCCGACGATCTTCGCCAACGCCGTGGCGCAGGGCAACAGGCTCGAGACCAAGCTGCGGCTGGACCTCGATCGAACCGATAGCGGGCTCGCTGCGATCGAAGCGTTCGAGCGCGCCGAGGCGAAGTGGGTCGCCCAGGTCCCGGCGCGCTCGCCGCTGCGCGGCGAAGATGTCGTGCTGACCGCCGGCTTCGGTAGCCGAAGAAGCCCGTACACTCGCGCCATGGAGTTCCACTCCGGCATCGATCTCGCCGCGCCGGCCGGCACCCGCATCTTCGCTCCCGTGGACGGCGTCGTGGTCTGGTCCGGCGCGGTCGAGGCCGACCGGCGCAACGACTGGTGGCGGTTGGGCCTGACCGTCGTCATCGCGAGCGGCGACTCCTTCCGGACGATCTTCGGCCACTGCCAGGAGATCCTGGTGCACCCGGGAATGCGGGTCGAGGCCGGAGATCCGATTGCCACCGTCGGCGACACCGGCTGGGCGACAGGGCCCCATCTGCACTACGAAATCCGGCGCCGCTCGGCGGGCGGCTGGATCGCGGTCGACCCCCTCGATCACCTGCTCGACCGCCCGCTCGAGGAGGGCGACCGGCCCTCGACAGCGCGCGGTTCGAACGGTCTGGAAGCGCAGCCTCTGCCGCCGCAGTTCTTGCGCTGAAGCCGTGCGCCCGCTCGAGGGCGAGCCTCAGTGCTCGATGTCGCGCGTCGGCGGACGTAGGAGGGTCCGCGCGAACCAGGCCGCGAACAGACCATAGATGGCGGTCAGTGCCAGCAGCCCCGGATGGCGATCCCCTTCGGCGACGGCGCGCACCAGCGCCAGGGCGACGGTCAGGAAGTGCAGCAGATTGCCGAGGACGATCGGCCGGTTGTAGATCCCGCCGATGACCATGTCGCGGACCGACCAGTTGAGGATCGCAAAGCCGAGATAGAGGCCACCGGCGATCTGTAGCAGCAGCGCGGCGCGGCTGTTCGCCGGGTCCGGGGCCCACGAGGCGGCGACGATCTCCTGCGGCAGGAAGGTCGCCGCGAGTCCGAGAATCGCCAGAAGTCCTGCGCAGGCACTCATCATCCCCCGGCTGGTCATCGTCGGCGACTGCCTCCTCGAAGTGGCCCTCATTGTAGCGCCAGCCTGCTGTGGAGCGGGCCGTCGGCGCCAGCCTAGCGCGGGCGGATGACGACCTTGAGCGCCTGCCGGTCCATCATCGAGCGCAGCGCGACTTCGACGTCGGGCAGGGCTTCTTCTCTCGTCAACAGGAGGCGGTAGTCCGAGCGCGCCGCCTCGAGGCGGGAGATCGCTGCCCGGAAGCTGCGCGGGGTGTGGTGGTAGCAGCCGAGCAGCGAGAGCTCGTCGTAGTGAATCGGGAAGGTCGCGAGATCGATGCGGTCGCTCGGCGCGCAGCCGCCGAAGAAGAGCGTCGAGCCGCCGGGGAGGGTCGCGGCAAGCGCAGTCGTCCAGCCGCTGGTCGTGCCAGTGGCGTCGATGGCGATATCGAAAGCGCGCTCGATCGACGAAAACTCGTCGCTCCACGAACGCTCGATGTGGATCGTCGCTTCGGCGCCCAGACGGCCTGCCGTCTCGAGGCGCAGGGCGTGCGGATCGGCGGCGGTGACGCGGTGACCCTGCTCGGCCAGGACGGCGACGAACAACAGGCCCAGCGGCCCGGCACCCTGCACGAGGACGTTGCGCGCCGCGGAGGCGCTCCGTCCGCCGTTTCCGAGCCCGAGGCGCTCCAGGCCATGCTCGACGCAGGCCAGCGGCTCGGCGAGAGCGGCGAGCTCCGGCGCGAGCCCGGCGGGACGCAGGTAGGTGGAGCGCTCGACGAACGGTGCGGGCACCAGCAGGTAGTCGGCGTAGGCGCCGTTCAGGTAGACGAGACCGGGACAGAGATTCTCCCGTCCGCCGATGCAGGCCGGGCAGCGACGGCATGCGGCCGAGTTGGCGATAACGACCGCGTCGCCTTCGCGGAAACGAACCTCCGTCGGCACGCGGTGGGTGCCCGCGGCGACCACCCGGCCGGTCATTTCGTGTCCGAACGGTCCCGGCACTTCGAGCATCCGCGGGTGACCTCCGCGACGAAAGACCTTGAGGTCGGTTCCGCAGGTCGTGGCCGCCTCGATCGCTACCAGCAACTCTCCGGGGCCGGGCCGGGGAACGTCGACTTCGCGCAGCGCCAGCTCCTCCGGTCCGAGGAGGAAGATGGCGCGCGCGCGCGACGGCAGGCCGGCGCGGGGCGCTGTAGCCGCTCCGGCTGCTGGCGCCGGCAGCGCCGCCCCAGCCGGAGCGAGTCCGAGAGTGCTCGCGCGGCTCAAGGGTGGAAGGCGACTTTCAGCGCCTGCTGCTCGCGTGCAAGGGCGAGGCCCGTCGTGAAGTCGGCGAGCGGCAGCCGATGGCTCACCAGACGCGATGCGCGCAACCGGCCCGAGCAGAGAAGCTCCCAGATCGTCGCCTGCTCGCGAAGACCGCTCGAATACGCGCCCACCAGGCGCTTCTCGTGCTTGAACAGATCGTTGAGCGCGAAGTCGGCGCGCTCGCCGTCCCGGCCGTGCGCGAATAGCACCGCGGTTCCGCCCGGGCGCAGAGCGGCCAGGGCGGCACGGGTGAGCGCGCTGCCGCCGACGCAGTCGAAGACGGCGTCGGCGCCGCGGCCGTCGGGGCGAGCGCCGGGCGCCCCGGCGCCCAAAGCCCGGGCCGCGGGGGGGGCGGCGGGGCCGCGCGACGCGGCCC
>JBPOHI010000160.1:0-3162 GCA_052035735.1 Acidobacteriota bacterium | reverse complement strand
TTCGGTCCGGCCCACGAGCTGTCGTCGGTGCGCGCCCACGTCGGAGGCGCCGCCGCCACCGCCGCCGCGGCGATCGGCGCGACCGCCTACGCGACTGGCGCCGA
The DNA here is from genome assembly GCA_052035735.1 of Acidobacteriota bacterium. GTDB lineage: Bacteria > Acidobacteriota > Thermoanaerobaculia > Multivoradales > JAGPDF01 > JAGPDF01. The sequence continues at coordinate 3,058 of JBPOHI010000160.1, read as the reverse complement.
CGTGGCCTTCGCGGCGCCGCCCGATCTGCACACCGCGGCGCACGAGGCCGCCCACGTCGTGCAGCAGCGCGCCGGCGTCCACCTGGCGGGCGGCGTCGGCGCCGACGGCGATCCCTACGAGCGCCACGCCGATGCGGTCGCGGATCGCGTGGTCGCGGGCGAGTCGGCCGCGGACCTGCTGAGCCCAACGGGCGGCGCCGCGACCACCGGCGCGGCGGTGCAACGCGCGCCTCGCCCTGGCGGCGCCCGCGACGCCGAGGCGCGCGCCGCGACCAAGGTCGAGCTCACGGGTCTCGCGAGCGTCTATCGCCTGTATCAGCGCTACCGCGAGACGCACGGCCTCGAGATCGCCTACGCGGCGAACACGATCAGCGACGGCAGCGAGCTCCTCCGCGACACCACGCAGAGCGACGCCTTGTCGCGCCAGCTCGAGGCTGCGCTGCCGGCCTACGGCTTCGCGACGATCCGCGACTTCGAGGCGAAGATCGCGCAGTACGAGCGCGACTTCGAGGCCGGCGCCGCCGAGGTCGTGTTCGCGCTCCTCGATCGCTACACGGCGCAGCTCAGCGCCGAGGCCGCGCGGCTCCGCGATCCGGGCGCCGTGCGCGCGCTCCACGGTCAGCTCGGCGGCTTCCGCGGCCACCAGCAGGCCCAGGAGCAAGCCGTCGGCGATCACCAGCGCGTCGTGAGGTCGATGCAGTTCGGCTGGGGCGCGAGCAAGCCCACCGGCGATGACGTCGCGCGCGCCGGTCAGCGCGTCGTCGACGAAGGCGCCGGCGCCGAGCGCGCGCTGGGCGATCTGGGCGCGGCCAACCCGGTCCTGCGCGACGACGGCCTGCCCGCCGACAAGCGCCTCGATCGCTCGGCCCTCGCCCGCGCCACCCCCGAGCAGCTCGGGCCGCTCCTCCACGGCCACCTCGCCGAGCGCCTCGCCGATCTCGCGCAGGCCCGCGGCCGCATCGCCGGCGACCGGCGCGTGATCTATCAGCTCGACCAGCTCTTCCCGCAGTTCTACGCCGCCCTCGGCGTGGCGCCGGGTTCGATCTTCGACCTCATCATCGCCGACAAGCGCCGCCAGCTCGCCAGCGACAAGCTGATCGACGCCGTCTTGCTCGCGGTCCTCGCGCTGGCGCTGTCGGTCGTGTCGCTCGGCACCGCCACGCCTGCCTTGGCCGCCGCCGCGGGCGTCGCCGGCGCTGGCCTCGGCGGCTACGGCGCGTACCTCGCCTACCAGGACTACGTCGAACAGAACGACCTCGCCGCCGTCGGCGTCACCGACCGCGCCTCCACCGGCTGGCTGATCGTGTCGATGCTCGGCGCCGGGCTCGACGCCGCCGGCGCCGCCAAGGCCGTCTCCGCGCTGCGCGCCGCGTCCAACGCCCTCGAGGCCACCAACGACGCCACCGCCTTCGCCGCCGCCGTGCGCCAGCTCCAGGACGCCGGCCGCCTCGAGGCCCGCGCCGCCGAGGCCGCCGTCCGCGCCGCGGCTGCGCGATCGGAGCTCGCCAACGCTGCGACCGAGCTCGGCGGAATCCTCACCGGCCGCGTCGGCTCGTTCCCCGGTTCCCTCGCCGACGGAGGCTTCCAGGCCGCCGTTCGCCTCGCTCGCAAGACCCTCCGCGCCGGCTACGACACCGCCGACGAGTACTTCAGCCGCCTCCGCCACCTGCGCAAGCTGAAGTCCATCGACGAGCTCCCGCCCGAGGAGCTCGCCGCCGCCAAGCGCGCCTGGGACGAAGCCAAGGCCGCCCACCACGCCGACACCGCCGCGGCCGAGGCCGCCGAGGCCGTGCCGCCCCACGCATCCTGGGATCCCAGCCTCGCCGCGCCCATCGAGAGCGAGCTCCGCAAGGCGACCGTCCCGGGCAAGCAGCACCGCGTCGCCGAGGCCATTCGATCCCTGTCGCGCTCCCCCGCCGGCGCCGAACTCGCCCGCCGCCTCCTCGATCCACGCCTCCAGGCCGCCAAGGGCTACCAGGACGTCGTCGCGCGCCTGCTGTCCCTCGATGACCCCAAGCCCGCCGCGCTCCTCGCCGAGCTCCGCGACGCCGAACACCTGCTCGAGACCGGCGACATGACCAAACAGACCTTGGCCCTCGGCGAGAAGTCCCACGGCACCCGCGCCGGCGACCCCGGCCACTACGACGTCGACTCGGCCCTGATGAACGCCGACGGGACGATGGATCAGGCGATCCAGACGTATCGGCCTACCAGCCGAGACGTCACGTCGATCATTCAAGGCGCAAGCGACAAGATCAGTGAACAGCTCTCAAATGCACCGGCCGCACATAGGATCGTCTCTGTTCATGTCGATGCCGATCTGGTAAGCGCGCTGCTCGCAAGGCGCCGCGACTTGACGGAACTCGCTACGCAGCGTCGCGTCTCGATCGATATTGTTGACCAAACAGGCCGACGGTGGAGAATTGAGGGTCTTAAATGATACTGGCTCGTGGTACCGCGTCGATCGCGGTGTGGCACTTCTCTCTTAAGGTGCCTGCGCCCCTGCCGTCGTTCGAAAAACCTTGGGAGGCCGCGATCGCCGCGACCGGAGAGGCTTGCCGATTCCTGTCGAAGCTGTCATTGCTCACCTACCCAATAGAGGTGGAGTCGTTCTTCGGCGTCGGCCCAACCTACCCACCGTCGCAGACGCGTTCCGTCGCCGCGGAGAGTGACCTCGCGGCGTCGCTGACGGCACTGGCCGCAGCTGGAGGGTATGTGGCCGGTGACCTCCGTGTCGACGGTCGCGCTGAGGTTCATGGCGTGCATGCGAGTCGCCTGCTCGACGACGTCGTCAGACTAAAGTGCGTGGTCGCAGGGTTTGACACCTACCTTTCGCTCTCGACCCGCTCGGACATCTGGATGCCCTACAACCTCCTGGCGCAACCGCAGCCGGAGGTCGCGGCTCTGAACGCGCCCCGGCTGCGCGCGGCGCTCGAGGCGATCGAGCAGATCGTCGGCAAGCCCGGCTACGCCGAGGACTCGCGCTTCGCGAAGGTCGACGGCTACGAGCTGCGGAACCACATCGTGCGCGGCGACGTCCTCGACCTCCAGGACATGG
>JBPOHI010000251.1:0-15190 GCA_052035735.1 Acidobacteriota bacterium | reverse complement strand
TCGTCGCCGCCCGCGGCGAGCTCGGCCTCGAGCTCGGCGAGAAGCCGGTCGACGGCCAGCCCCTTCGCGGCGCAGGCTTCGCCCAGGGGCCGTTTGCCGCCGCAGCAGAAGTCGACGCCGGCACGGTCGAAAATGCGGCTGGTCGCGGGATGGCGAGCGACGATCTCGCCGACCGGGGTGGACAGGTCGAAGGTGGCCATGTGGAGAGTCCTTTCCGCCCCCGGTCCGGGGGGCTGGGCCTGCGGTTCGACGACAAGGTAGCAGCGCCACTCCCCGGCGAGCATGACCACGGTCATAGCGGCGGCACGCGCCGCTGGCGAAAGGCCCCGGCGGGGCGGATCGGCTACGATGCGCGGCATGACCTCCGCACTCGAGCAGGCCATTGCCCAGCTGCCGCTCTACCGGCGACTGCAGGCCGAGGACCGCGCCAAGCTCGCGGCGGTCTCGACGCTGGAGAGCTTCCCGCGCGCCAGCCTGATCTTCCGCGAAGGGGACCTCGCGCGCTCCGTCCACGTTGTCGTCTCCGGCCGGATCAAGGTGGCGAAGCTCACCCCGGCGGGGCGCGAGGTCATCCTCGACATGCCGGGGCCCGGCGACCCGATCGGCGCCGTGGCCGCTTTCGAGGGCTTCGCCTATCCGGCGTCGGCGACCGCCACCGTCGACTCGGTCTGCCTGGTGACCCGCCGCGATGCCTTCTTCGCGCTCCTCGAGGCTCACCCTTCCCTGGTTCGCGGGCTGCTCTCCGGGCTCACCCTCCGCCTGGTCGAGCTCACGAAGCGGATGGCCGAGCTTTCGGGAGGCCGCGTCGAGGCGCGCATGGCGCGGCTCCTCTGCAAGCTCGCGGAGGACCAGGGGGAGCGCCGGGAGGGCGGAATCTTCGTCCCCGTCAAGCTCACCCGCCAGGAGCTGGCCGATCTCTGTGCGACCACCATCGAAACCGCGATCCGGGTGATGAGCCGCTGGGGCAAGGAGGGTCTGGTGGCGACCGAGCGCGAGGGCTTCCTCATCCTCGACCCGGAGGGCCTCGAGGCGGTGTCCTTGAGCTGAGGCAGCGCCTCCTCCGACTGCGGCGGGACCTCCCCACCCCGGAAGGGGGTGCCGCACTGCGGCAAAAAAGTGGGAGAATCGCCGCGGAGGGTGTGCGATGGCGAGGCTCGAGTGGAGAGAGTCGGTCCTGCGTGAGTACCCCGACGTGTGGACCCCCGAGGCCGTCGCCGCCTGCGAAGCGTTGGCGCCGCTCAATCGCGACCGGCTGCGGCTGATGACGGAGCGCCTCGAGCGCCGGCGGAGGCGGGCGCAGGAGGGCCGGCGAATCGAGTTCCTCGATCCCGATTCGCTCGTCCCCGGCACCACGATCCGCGTGCAGGACGCCCGCGACGGCCGCTTTCGCGGGCCGGAGATTCCGCGCGATCTCGAACGACAGTGGATCCAGGGCACCGGGCCGGCGACGCGCCCCGGCGCCGCCGGGGAGAAGATGGCGAGTGGCCTGCGCAACGTCGCCTATGCGCTGCTCTCCGGAGCGGACGGGTGGATGTTCGACGGCGAGGACGCCCTCGGGCAGGTGGCCACGATGTCGCTCGACAATCAGCGCAACCTGAGGCTCGCGATCGATGGCGACGGGCGGTTCCTGGCCGTCGCCGAGCAGGTCGCGGGCGAGATGAACGCCTGGGCGCGTGGCTTCTTCGGCCGTGAGATCATCGCCGACTGGCACGCCCAGCTCGCATTCACTACCCGGATCTTCCGCGCCCGGGGGCTCCACCTCGACGACCGCCACGTTCGTGAGGAGGACGGCACCGGCTTCTCGGCTTCGATCGTCGATCTCGTGCTCTACGTGGTCAACAACCACCGCCGCCTGCGCGAAACCGGCGCCTCGATCGTCGTCTATCTGCCGAAGATCCAGACTGCCGGTGAGGCGGCAATGTGGAATCGCCTGCTCTCCTCCCTCGAGGGTCACCTCGGGCTGCCCGAGGGAGCGATTCTCGCCTACGTCCTCGTCGAGCAGATCGAGGCAGCCTTCCAGCTGATGGAGATTCGGGCCGCACTCGGGGGGCATTTCGTCGGCTTCAATACCGGGCGCTGGGACTACATCAATAGCGTCTCCGATGCGCTCGCCTGGGATCGCGACTTCGTGAATCCGAACATCGACGCGATTACCATGACCTACGGCTACATGCGCCACTACGAGGATCGCGTACGGCGGGCGGTGAACACGCCGGATCTCGCAGGCCGCACGGCGCTCTGGCAGGGTGGCATGGAGCCCAACATCCCGGTGGGCTCGGAGGCCGGGGTCGCGGCCGGGATGAAACGCGCGGTGGCCGGCGCGGAACGCGAGCAGCGCGAGGGTGCCTCCGGCAAGTGGGTGGCGCACTGGAAGATGGTGCACATCGTGCGCCCGGTCTGGGAGCGCGCCGGGGTCGCCAATCAGCTCGGACGCGACTTCCCGCGCCTCACCTATACGCAGGACGATGCCGCGAAACTGGTCGAGCTCGAACCGGCGCCACGCACGGTGCGCGGGGCGCGCGATCTGCTGTCGGTGGCGCTGCAGTACGGCAACGCCTTCGGTCAGGGCTTCCAGGCCGCGGCTCTCAAGCCGGCGGACTTCTTCGGTGACGACGACGTGCTCTATCTCATGGAGGACATGGCGACCGGCGAGATCCGCCTGAGCATTCTCTGGGAGTGGCTGCACAAGGGCGCGAGCTTTACCGCGGACGACGGCGCCACCGGCACCCGCGCCGGCGAGGTCTTCAGCTCCGCGCTCTTCGAGCGGCTGCTCGACGAGGAGTACGACAAGCTGGTCGCGGCCCGCGACCGCGACGTGCACGATGACTCGAAGACGACGACGCTGCCGATCGCGCGCGCCATCGTCAGGGCTTATGTCGCGGCGGAGGCCAAGGCACCGTGGTACATCGACCTCCTCAACCTGAATCTCGACGCGCACGACCTCGGCGTCGCGCGCCAGCGCATCACGGAGTTCTTCGAGCTTTTCGAAAAGAGCGGCATCCGTCTCACCGGCAACCTCGACTTCGACCGCCATCCGGCAGGCTGACCCAGAACAGGAACCCCACATGAGCACCATGACGACGTTCGATCGGCAGGTGGAAGCTCTGCAGCAGTGGTTCGACAGTCCGCGCTTCGCGCGCGTCCTGCGCCTCTACTCGGCGCGCCAGGTCGCCGCCCAGCGCGGCGGAATCGCCGTCGACTACACCGTCGCCCGGGAGGCCGCGACCGCCTTTCACGCCCGCCTGCGCGAGCTGTTCGCGGAGCAGAGGAGCATCACCACTTTCGGCCCCTACTCGCCGGGCCAGGCGGTGACGATGAAGCGGCTGGGCATCGAGGGGATCTACCTCGGCGGCTGGGCGACCTCGGCGAAGGGGTCCGTCACCGAAGACCCGGGCTCCGACCTCGCGAGCTACCCGCTGTCGCAGGTGCCGGACGAGGCCGCGACGCTGGTCCGGGCGCTCCTCACCGCTGACCGCAACCAGCATTTCCTGCGCTCGCGCATGAGCGACGCGCAGCGCGCCGCGGCGCCGCTCGCCGACTTCCGGCCGTTCATCATCGCCGACGCCGACACCGGTCATGGCGGTGACCCGCACGTGCGCAATCTGGTGCGGCGCTTCGTCGAGGCGGGCGTCCCCGGCTACCACATCGAGGATCAGCGTCCGGGCACCAAGAAGTGCGGCCATCAGGGCGGCAAGGTCCTGGTGCCCTCGGACGAGCAGATCAAGCGCCTCAATGCGGCGCGCTTCCAGCTCGACGTCATGGGAGTCGAGGGCATCATCGTCGCGCGCACCGACGCCGAGGCGGCGACTCTCCTCGACGGCCGGAGCGACGAACGCGATCAGCCGTTCATCCTCGGCGCCACGAACCTGCAGGTCCCCGCCTACAAGCTCTGCTTCCTCGCCCTGATGAAGCGCTTCTACGACCGGGGCGTGCGCGAGTTGAACGGTCACCTGCTCTACAAGGTCTCGAACGAGGAGTACGCCGCCGCCGCCGCCTGGCTCGATCGAACCGGTCTCGGCAAGGTCGCCGACGAGGGGGCCGCCGCCTACGCCAAGGGTGGAGCCGCGAAGGTGGACGCCATTTTCGACGACGCCGAGTCGCGGCTGGTCGAGCGCTGGGAGGCCGAGGCCGGTCTCGAGACCTACGGCGAAGCGGTGGCCGAGATCCTGGAATTCCGGGCCGGCGAAGGCGAGACGCTCGAGATGAGCGTCGCCGAGTGGCGGAAGTTCGCCGCCCGGGCCTCGTTCTACACAGCGCGCGAGAGGGCGAAGTCGCTGGGTGTCAGCATCATCTGGGACTGCGAGCACGCCAAGACGCCCGAGGGCTACTACCAGGTGCGCGGCGGCGTCGACTATGCGATCGCCAAGTCGCTCGCCGCGGCGCCGTTTGCCGACATCCTCTGGATGGAGACGAAGACGGCCGATCTCAAGGACGCCCGCGAGTTCGCCGAGGCGATCCAAGCCGAGTTCCCCGAGATGATGATGGCGTACAACCTGTCGCCGTCGTTCAACTGGGATTCGACCGGGATGAGCGACGACGACATGCGGCGTTTCCCCGAGGAGCTCGGCAAGATGGGCTTCGTGTTCAACTTCATCACCTACGGCGGCCACCAGGTGGACGGTGTCGCAGGTGAGGAGTTCGCCACGGCCCTGAAGCAGGACGGAATGCTCGCGCTGGCCCGCCTGCAGCGTAAGATCCGCCTCGTCGAGTCGCCCTACAAGACGCCGCAGACCCTGGTCGGCGGGCCGCGCGCCGACGCCGCGCTGCTCGCCTCCTCCGGCCGCACCGCGACCACGAAGGCGATGGGCAAGGGCTCGACGCAGCACCAGCACCTCATCCAGACCGAGGTGCCGAAGAAGCTCCTCGAGGAGTGGCTCGGGTTGTGGAGCACGCACTACGCGCTCGACCTCAAGCTCGGGGTCGACCTGAAGCCGCACCGGGCCGGTTCGGAGCTGCTCGAGCTCGCGATCGTCGGCAAGGCGGGCGAGAAGGAGGCCAACGTGGTCTTCGCGCCGATCCAGGATCGCCACGGCCGGGTCATTCTCTCGGTGCGCGACCAGAACACCTTCGACGAGAAGCTCCGCCAGAAGCGCCTGATGACGCTCATTCACCTCTACCTGGTGCACCGCTACAAGGCCGACTCGGTGCACTACGTGTCGCCGACCGAAGACAACCAGTACCAGGCGGCGAAGATGAAGTCGCAGGGCGTCTACGCCGCGGTCAACACCGAAGTCGGCCAGATCATCGTCGCCGACGTCGACCGCGCCAGGGTCGAACGGCTCCTCGCCGCCGACCGCGTCGAGCTCGGCAAGCTGATCCGCAAGGAGGGGTGAGCAGCCGGCGGCGGCCGGGACTTCTCCGGCTTGGGCCCGGGCGGCGCGCGACCCGCGCCGAAGCGGCTTGCTAGAATCTGCCGGCGATGACCGAGAGTCGCAGTGCCGCTCCGGGAGAAGTCCCGGAGCCCGGCCCCCCGCCGGTCGTGAAGCGGCGTTACGTGCCGGCGGTCGGGCCGCGCCTCGCCAGGGTGCTGTTCGTCGTTTTCGGACTCTTCGCGCTGCTGGTCGTCGACTCGGTCTATCTCGTGGGGGTGCGCGCCCTCGAGGCGGCGACCGGCGAGACCTACCAGAACTGGTTCTACCTGATTCTCTTCCTGCTGCACTTGGTGCTGGGAGCCCTGCTCCTGGTGCCGGCGATCTTCTTCGGCATCGTGCACTGGTATCGGGCGCGGCAACGGCCGAATCGCCGGGCCGTCGCGGTGGGATACGCGCTCCTCTTCGGCGTGCTGCTGCTGCTCGCGAGCGGCGTGGTGCTGACCCGGCTCGACGGCGTGATCGTGGTGAACGATCCGCTGGTGCGCTCGATCGCCTGGTGGGTGCACGTGCTCGTGCCCGTCGCCGTGGGCTGGCTCTTCGTCCTCCACCGGCTGGCGGGCAAGAGGATCCGCTGGGCGGTCGGCCGGCGCTGGGCGGCGGTGGCGGCGCTGTTCGCCGGCGTGCTCCTCGCCGTGCAGGCGCAGGATCCGCGGCGCTGGAACATGACGGGGCCGGCGAGCGGCGAGCAGTACTTCCGGCCCTCGCTGGCGCGCACCGCGACGGGCGGGTTCATCCCGGCACGCATTCTCGACAACAACGCCTACTGCGCCGAGTGTCACGAGGACACCCACGCGCGCTGGCAGAAGAGCGCGCACCGCTTCAGCTCGTTCAACAATCCGCCGTATCTGTTCTCGGTGCGTGAGACCCGCAAGGTCGCCCTCGAGCGCGATGGCGACGTGCAGGCGGCGCGCTTCTGCGCCGGCTGCCACGACCCGGTGGTCTTCTTCTCCGGACGCTTCGACGACCCGAAGTTCGACGATGTGAACGACCCGACCGCGAAGTCGGGGCTCACCTGCTCGGCCTGCCACGCGATCACCCACGTCAACTCGCCTCGCGGCAACGCCGACTACACCATCGAGGAGCCCCAGCACTACCCGTTCGCGTCGAGCGACGACAGGACGCTCGCCTGGCTCAATCGGCAGCTCATCAAGGCCAAGCCGGACTTCCACAAGAAGACCTTCCTCAAGCCGTTGCACCGCACGACGGAGTTCTGCGGCGCCTGCCACAAGGTCCATTTGCCGCAGCAGCTCAACGGCTACAAGTGGCTGCGCGGCCAGAACCACTACGACTCCTTCCTGCTGTCGGGAGTCTCGGGGCACGGGATCGCCGCCTTCTACTACCCCGAGAAGGCGGAGGTCAACTGCAACGGCTGCCACATGAAGCCGGTGCCTTCCGACGAGTTCGGCGCCAAGTACCACGACGGCAAGACCCTGGCGGTTCGCGACCATCTCTTCCCCTCCGCCAACACGGCGATCGCCAAGCTGGCAGGCGATCCGGATTGGCCGGCGGTCGTGAAGGAGCACGAGAAGTTCAACGAAGGGGTCGTGCGGGTCGATCTGTTCGGCGTCAGGGAGGGTGGAACCATCGACGGCCTGCTGACGGCGCCGCTGCGCCCCGGCGTGCCGGCGCTCGTGCCCGGTCGGAGCTACCTCCTCGAAACGGTGGTGCGGACGGTGAAGCTCGGACATCACTTCACCCAGGGCACGGCGGACTCGAACGAGATCTGGCTCGAAGTCACCGCCAGCGCCGGCGACCGCCGGATCGGCAAGAGTGGCGGGCGAGCCGCGAGCGGCGAGGTCGACCCCTGGTCGCACTTCCTCAACGCCTGGGTGCTCGATCGCGACGGCCGGCGGATCGACCGTCGCAACGCCCAGGACATTTTCGTGCCGCTCTACGATCACCAGATCGGACCGGGCGCGGCCGATGTCATCCACTACCGGCTGGACGTCCCTTCCGACGCTCGCGGTGCGATCACGGTCGAGGTGGCGCTGCACTACCGGAAGTTCGACACCACCTACATGCGCAAGATCTACGGCGCGGAGTTCGTCAACGACTTGCCGGTCATGACGATGGCGACGGATCGCATCACCTTCCCGGTGGGCGACGCCGCGACTCCCGCGAACCCCGAGTCGCCGATCCCCGAGTGGCAGCGCTGGAACGACTACGGCATCGGCCTGCTGCAGAAGGGCGGCAAGACGCGGGGCGAGCTCGCCAACGCCGAGGCGGCGTTCTCCGAGGTCGAGCGGCTCGGCAAGCCGGACGGCCCGCTCAACCTGGCGCGGGTCTACCTCGCCCAGGGAGCGGTCGCCGATCGCGCCGTCGCGGCGCTCGCGCGCGCGGCGAAATTCGATCCACCGGCGCGCCCGTGGACGCTTGCCTGGCTGTCGGCGCAGGTCGACAAGCAGAACGGCTATCTGGACGAGGCGATCGCGGGCTTCGAGGGGATCGTGAGCGGAGCGGGGGGCGTGCTGGCCGAGAAGGGCTTCGACTTTTCGCGCGACTACCGGGTGCGGATCGAGCTCGGCGAGACGCTCGCCGAGCGCGCGCGCCAGGAGCGCGGCCCGGCGAATGCGGCCGCGCGCGAGAGCTTCCTCCGCCGGGCCGTAGCCGAGCTCGAGGCGGCGCTCGTGATCGAACCGGAGAACGCCGCAGCGCACTACAACCTCGGGCGCGTCCTGCGCGAGCTGGGCGACGAGGACGGGGCCCGCCGGCACGCGGAGGCCTTCGCGCTCTATCGCGTCGACGACAACGCCCGCGACCGTGCGGTGGCGATCGCGCGCGCCGCCGATCCGGCCGCCGACCATGCCGCCGAGGCGATCGTCATCTACGAGCTCGACCGTCCGGGGACCTACGGGCTGTCGCCCACGGGAGGGGAGCCTTGAGCTCGCCCGAAGAACGCGATCCCCGGGTCGGGGCGCCCGACCACGACCTCGTGCCGGCCGACGATGCGGTCATCGGGCGCGCGGTCCGGCGTTCCGTCCTGGTCCTCTTCGTGGTGGCTCTCGCGGCAGGTCTGCTGTTCGTCGTGCGCGGGCTCGATCCCAGGGGTGCGGAGGTGCGCGCCGTCCCCGGGGCGCCGCCGCGCGCCGCTGCGCCTGCCGCGGCGGCGTCGGGCGTTCCGCTACGCCTGCCCTTCGCCGATCTCGCCTCCGCCGCGGGACTCGACTTCGTTCACTCGACCGGCGCCACCGGGGAGAAGCTCCTGCCAGAGTCGATGGGCGGTGGCGTCGCGGCGTTCGACGCCGACGGCGACGGCGACAGTGACCTGCTCTTCGTCGACTCCGGCCGCTGGCCGTGGGACGGCGGGCCGAGCCCCGCCCTGCGCCTCTATCGCAACGACCACCGCGACGGCGCCTGGCGGTTCACCGACATCACCGCCGAGTCCGGGCTCGCCGGGGTCCGGCTATACGGCATGGGCGTCGCGGTCGGCGACATCGATGGCGACGCCCGTCCCGATCTGCTGGTCACGGCGGTGGGGGAGAGCCGCCTGCTGCGCAACGTCGGCGCGCAAGGCCGCGCGCGCTTCGTCGAGGTGGAACGCTCCGGGATCGAAGACGAGCGAGACGCCTGGCACACCTGCGCCACCTTCTTCGACTTCGACCGCGACGGTGATCTCGACCTCTTCGTCTGCCGCTACGTGCGCTGGTCGCGGCAGATCGATCTCGACGTCGATTTCCGGCTGACCGGAGTCGGGCGCGCCTACGGACCGCCGACGAATTACGAAGGGAGCGATTCGGCACTGTTCGAGAACGACGGGTCGGGGCACTTCGCAGACATCTCCGCGGCTGCAGGGCTGGAAGTCGCCAACCCGGCGACCGGCCGGCCGGTCGGGAAGGCGCTGGGGGTGCTGGCCCACGACGTCGACCGCGACGGCTGGATCGATCTCGTCGTCGCCAACGACACCACGGCGAACTTCCTCTTCCGCAATCGCGGCGATCGCACGTTCGAGGAGATCGGCACCCCCGCCGGACTCGCCTTCGACCGCATGGGGGCGGCTACCGGCGCCATGGGGATCGACACCGGGAGCTTCCGCGATCCGGGCGAACAGGCGATCGCGATCGGCAACTTCGCCAACGAGATGACCTCGTTCTACGTCAGCCAGGGCGACGGTCTGCTCTGGGCCGACGAAGCGATCGCCGCCGGCATCGGCGCAGCGTCGCGACGTGCGCTCACCTTCGGCGTCCTGTTCGCCGACCTCGATCTCGACGGCCGGCTCGACCTCGTGGCCGCCAACGGCCACCTCGAGAGCGCCATCGCGCTCGTCGATCCGAGCCAGTCCTACCTGCAGTCGGCGCAGCTCTTCTGGAACGCCGGACCGGAGTCGCGGCAGAGCTTCACTCTCCTGCCCGAGGCGGCGGTCGGCGATCTCGCCCGGCCGATCGCCGGACGCGGGCTCGCGTCGGCGGACTTCGACGACGACGGCGATCCCGATCTGGTGCTCACCCAGGTCGGCGGTCCGCCGATGCTGCTGCGCAACGATCAGGCGACCGGGCACCACTGGCTCAAGGTGCGGCTCGCCGACCCGCGGGGCAACCGCCTCGGCGTCGGTGCGGAAGTCGAGCTGCGGGCGAACGGTTCGGCCCAGCGGCGCACGATCACCGCGACGCGCGCCTATCTCTCGCAGAGCGAGATCGTGGCGCATTTCGGACTCGGTACGGCGACGAGCCTCGAGTCGATCGTCGTGCGCTGGCCGGACGGGACCGTGCAGGAGATCGACGCCGTGCGGCTCGACACCGTCGATACGACGCTGGTCGTCGAACGCGCGCGCTGATTCCCGGCTTCAGTCTTCGACGCGATCGGCCGGACTAGAGTCGTCGACGATCTCGCGCGTCAGCCATTCGCTTCGGTAGCGCTCGAGCTCGGGCGTTTCCGGATAGCGCTCGTCGTCCCGCCATGGGTAGCCGCTCATGGCGCGAAACGGCAGCGGCTCGAGGCGCTCGCCGGCGAAGGTGTTGCGGTCGGCGTCCTTGTCCCAGCCCTGGCTCTCGAGGAAGAGAGTGCGGCGCCAGCCGGGAGCGGGTGCGGGCACTTCCCGCGCATCGAACTCGAGCGCGAGCTCGTCGCCCGGCGCGAGGATGGCGCTGCGATCGTCCGCGAGGTCGAGGAGCTCGCCGACCTCGCCGTACCGCGTATAGCGGCCCGGAAAGGGCAACCAGGGCGAGGCTGCCGCGACGTCGTCGTAGTCGTAGACGTGCGGCGCGTTCGGAGCGTGCCGGTAAAGGGCTGAGAAGCCGCGGTAACGCAGCTCTGCCCGCGCGGGCGCAAGCCGGGCGACGACAGCGGTCTCGGCGTCGGCGGTCTCGGTCGTCCAGGCTATCCGGTCCCAGGCGAGCCAGAGGGAGGAGACGATTCGCAGGCGGCGCGCCTCCGCAGGCAGCGGCGGCGTGTCGACGACCATCGTCTTCGTCTTGCCGGGCGGCAGTCCGAAGTCGGCGACGAGGGTCTTCCAGCCGGCCGGCGTCTCCACTTCGAGACGTGGCGGCAGATAGGGTAGGTCGCCGCGCTGTGCCACGGCGAGGTTGAGGCTCGCATCCGAAGGAAAGACCCAGCCGTCGAGATGCAGCCGGATCGGCGCCGCCGGCGCGTGGTCGAGCTCGAAGGTAAAGGTCCAGGAGGAGGCGACGCCCTGGAAGGGACTGGCCGGGTAGCCCGCGGCGTAGATCTCGTCGCGCCGCGCGATGCGCGAAGTGACCTCGGCGCCGGTGCCGTCCCAGGCGACGGCGGGGGTCTGCAGGCTGCGGCTGGCCAGGACGAGCTCGGGCTGCGGCGGCGCGCCGGGGACCACGCGCAGATTGCTCGCCAACTCGAGCTCGGCCGGAGCGTCGACGATCCAGAGCCGCAGCGCATCGAAGAGCGCCGCCTCCCAGAGCTCCTCGGTGAGACGCAGGCGGTAGATGCCGGCGTCGGCCCGGAGACCGTCGACGCGCACGAGCTCGCCCGGGTCGGGGCGCGCCCAGACGCCAGGGGCGACAGGCAGGCCGATGGGGGCGTTCCACAGCAGGTCGGTGACGAACTCGAAGCGTTCGCCGGTCCAGGCATAGAGGAACGGACAGCTCCCCTTGAGCACCTGCTCTTCGACGACCCGCTGGTCGCCGCGCGGGGCGACGCGGTTCTGCGGCACGCCGTTGGACCAGACGATGCGCAGGACATCGGCCGATGGGAGCGCGCCGAGACCGAGATGCGTCACTTCGTCGTCCACTTCGCGGAACTGGTAGGCGGCACCGCGCCGCAGCTCGACCGTCGCCCCGTAGCCGAGGCGGTCGTTCTTGCCGTTGCCCTGGGCCAGCCCGCGCAGGCGCAGGGCGAGCCAGTGATGGCCGTTGCCGCCGCGGTTGTCGAGGCGCTCGAGGCCTGACGGTCCGGCGGCCAAGAGGTCGAGGTCGCCATCGCCGTCGAGATCGACGCTGGCGAGGGCGGTGCGCGCTCCGCCGCGGCCCTTCACCGGCAGCGGCTCGAGGCGCGGCGCGGCGAGCGGTCCGCGGAAGGCCAGCACGACGACGCCTGCCGGGCCCGCGAGGGCCAGATCGAGGCGGCCGTCGTTGTCGGCGTCGAAGGCGAGCACGGCATCCACGCGCCCTGTCGGCGCGCCAGGGAGTGTCCACGGCTCAAAGCCGCCACCCGGCGTGTGGAGGGCGTTGCGCAGGAGCCGCAGGCCCGCCGCACCGGCGAGCGCCAGATCCGGCCGCCCGTCCCCGTCGAGGTCGGCGGCCTCGAGGTCGAAGAGACCTCCGGTCGCGCCGAGTCTCGCGACGTTCGTGCGGTCGGCGAAGCGCTCCTGCCTCAGGTTGTCGAGCCAGACGAGCCCACCGTCGCCGGCGGCGACGAGGTCGGGATCGCCGTCGCGGTCGAGGTCGCTCGCCAGGAGCTGGCGGGCGCCACCCAGGCCGACCTTGGGCAGGGTGCGCGAACCCACGGCGACGAGCGGATCCGGACTGGCCGAGCGCAGCAACGCGCCGGCCGCTGCACCGGCGCCGGCGAAGGCCAGGTCGAGATCCCCCTCGAGGTCGTAGTCGAGAACCGCGAGGCAGGCGCCGCGGAGCGGCGGTTCGCCGGCTGCGGCGGGCCAGGAGGAGAGCCCCGCCGCACCACCGCGAAAGCGCAGGGATGCGGTGGCGCCGCTGGCGACGAGGTCGGCCCGGCCGTCCTGGTCGAGATCCGCGGCCTGCAGGGCGACCAGTCCGGAGGCCTGGCCGAGGATCTGCGGGCGATATCCGGCGGCTGCGAAGCGAACCTCGAGGGCGACCGGGCTGGCCGCGGAGCTGCCGGTCACCAGCCGCGCGATGTCGGGGCGCTGGTCGCCGTCGAGGTCGCTGGCGAGGAGCGCCCGCGGCCCGGCCGGAGAGGCTCCGGCCGGCGGACCGGCTCCGGCGGCGAGCTCCGCGCTGGCGAAGCTCACCGCCAGCGGAGCGCCGAACTCAGCGGCTGGCGGTTCATCGACGAAGCGTTCGAGAGGAATCCCCAGGATGCCGCTCGACAGCTCCCGGATCCCCTGCTGGTAGAGAGGTGTCGGGCGGAGGAGGTTCGCCGCCTGCTGCATCGGCACGCCGGCGCGCGCGACGTCGCCGGCTTCGAGCGCGGCGCTCGCACGGTCGAGCGCTTCACGGACGCCCCGCGGCGCCTCCCAGAGCAGCTCGCGGAGGCGGAGCGCTGCGGCCGTCGCGGCGCTGCGATCCAGCCGAGCCACGGCGCGCTTTCCGGCCCCGAGGAGCACGACGAGATTGTCCGGTCGCAGACGGGTCAGCCGGGCGAGCGCCGCGTCCATCGCCGTGTCGCCCGCGGCCGAGCCCAGCGCCTCGCCGGCGCGAAACAGGGCGAACGCGAGCTCGGGCCGGTCCGGGGCGTCCGCCGCCGCGCCACGCAGGCGCTCGAGGCCGCCTTCGAGGTCTCCCGATGCGGCCAGCAGCTCGGCGTCGATGGCGACGACCTCGGGCCGCTCCGGCGCGAGCTCGAGAGCGCGATCGAGCGCCGTCCGCGCCTCGGCGAGCCGCGCCTGACGCAGGGCCGCAATCGCCTGGTTGGCGTGCGGCAGCGGGTCGCGGGGGAGCCTCCTGGCGAGCTCGGCGAACGTCTTCTCGGCCGCCGGATGCTGTTCGTTCTCGAGCTCGGCGAGCCCCTTCTGGCGCAAGGCGAGGAGCGCGTCGTCGGCGGCCTGTCCGCCGGCGACTGGGCCTGCGGCGAGCAGGGTCAGCGCCAGGCAGAACAGATGCCCTCTTCGCCGGCGGTGGAGGCGTTCGCCGGTCGTCATCGATCCCCGATCGGCTCGACCCGGCGCGCCACGGCGACGAGTCCGAGACCGTTCCACGGCAGGAACCGGTCGACGAGCCGCAGCAGGGGCACGGCGAGATCGAAGATCTTGAGCTGCACGCGGCTGAAGGTGCGCCGCTTCAAGACCTTGCCGTTCCACCACCAGCCGGGAACCGCGGCGCGATTGAAGAACCGCTGCTCGACGAGCTCGAAGCCGGTGGCGGCGAGCTCTCGCGCCAGCATCTCCCGGTCGTAGCGGCAGCGGTGGCCGAGAACTTCGTCGAGCGAGGAGTAGAGGTGCTGGCCGTGGGGAACGTAGAGCACGAGCTTGCCCCCCGGCGCGAGCGCCGAGTGCATATTGCGCAGGGCCTGCAACGGATCGCCGACGTGTTCGAGGACGTTCAGGCAGAGCACCGTGTCGAAGCGCCCGCGGAGCGGGGCGAAGTCCTCGCTGCGCTCCGCATCGACGCGTTGCACCCCGAGGTAGGGCTTGGAAGCGGTCAGGTTCTGCAGGTAGTGGAGGTAGTTGGGATTGATGTCGCTCGCCAGCCAGAAGTCGCGCGGCAGGAGCCAGCCGGTGAGGTTGCCGATGCCGGCGCCGATCTCGAGCACTCGCGCGCCGACATGCGGGCGGACCTGGTCGGCCATCCAGCTGTTGAACCGCCGCGCCTTCTCGAGGCTGGTGAGGATGTGCGAGCCGTACTCGTCGGGCGCGTAGGCATCGTCCACCAGCCAGTAGTGCAGCATCGTCGCCATCGCCTTGACGCCGTCGCGCCAGCCGATCTTCTTGCCCTCGAGATGCGTGCGCCCGAGATAGCTCACCGGCACCTCGAAGATCCGGAAGCCGCGCTTGGCGACCTTGGCGGTGATCTCGGGCTCGAGCGCGAAGTCGTTCGAGCGCAGCGGGATCGACTTCAGCAGCTCGGTGCGGAAGACCTTGTAGCAGGTCTCCATGTCGGTGAGGTCGAGGTCGGTGAAGAGGTTGCTCGTCCAGGTGAGAAACCGGTTGATGCGCGCGTGGCGATAGCGCAGCACGCGCCTGCGGTCACCGGCGAGGAAGCGCGAACCGAAGACGACGTCGGCGCCGTCTTCGAGGATCGGACGGATCAGGCGCGGGTAGTCGCGCGGGTCGTACTCGAGATCGGCGTCCTGGAACAGGGTCACCTCGCCGGTGGCGGCGGCGATGCCGGTCCGCACGGCCGCGCCCTTCCCTTGGTTTTGCGCGTGTTCGATGAGGCGCAACGCCGGCTCCGTCGCCGCGATCTGGCGGAGGATCTCGCGCGTGCCGTCGGTCGATCCGTCGTCGACGACCACGACCTCCAGCCCGTCGATCGACGGATCCCGGACCGCCAGAACACGCGTCAACAGATCGCGGACCAGATAGCGCTCGTTGTAGACCGGCACGATGACGCTCAGCCTCACCGCCGAAGGCGGGGCGCCGAGGGCGGCTCCCGGAGCCACGCGGAGAGCCTCCGATGACGCGGTCACCGGCGCCCTTCGCTCACCACGATGCCTTCGATGACGACGCCGGTGACATGGGTCGAATACTCGAAAGGATCACCGTCGAAGAGCGC
>JBPOHI010000211.1:0-18625 GCA_052035735.1 Acidobacteriota bacterium | reverse complement strand
GGCGGCGGTGCTGTCCACCCAGAGCACCCCCAGCCGCTGGCCGGCGGCGGCGAGCCGCGGGATGCCGGCGGCGCGACCGGGGCCGGTGCGGGCGAGCGACTGGGCCGGTGCGAACGCTCCACTCCGGTCGAGGAGCGCCAGCCGGAGCTCGGAGCCGCCGGCGATCGCCTCCAGCCAGGAGACCGCGAAGGCGTCGCCGGTCGCCGCGAGGCCAAGCTGGCCCATGGCCGTCGCACCGGCGGTCACCGGAATCGGCAACGACCGCCCCCAGGTCACGCCGCCGTCGTCGGAGAGAGCGACGGCCGAGCGCGGCCGGTCCCCGGGAGCGGCGAACCAGGCGACCGCGAGCCTCCGGCCGGAGACCGCGAGCGCCGGACCGTTCACCGGGCAACCGGCGATCTTCCACGGATCGCTGCCCACGGGATGCGTCGAGAGCGCGCCGGCAGCTGGCCGCAAGGCGACCGCGACGTCGCGCATCTCACCTGCGGTGCGGTCGCGATAGGCGACCGCCGAGCCGGAAGCGAGCG
Source organism: Acidobacteriota bacterium (assembly GCA_052035735.1). GTDB lineage: Bacteria > Acidobacteriota > Thermoanaerobaculia > Multivoradales > JAGPDF01 > JAGPDF01. Next base: position 18,098 of record JBPOHI010000211.1, on the reverse strand, counting down.
CCACCGCGGCAGTCGCGCAGCAGTCGCAGACGCTCTCGTCGACGAGCTCGGAGGGAGCGATGCGCTCGCCCTCGACGAAGGCGGTGCGCAACTGCATCGGCCGGTCGCTCACCGTCGCACGGCCGTCGAGGAGGAAGAAGCGCAGCCCCGCCCCTTCGCGGACCGCCGAGACGAAACCGTGCTCGGCCGGCGTACGGTCGTCGTGCAGCACACCGAGCGGCGCGAAAGAGAGCCCCTGGTCGGTCGAGCGCGCGAGCCGCACTTCGTAGGTGTAGGTGCCGGCTCCGGAGCGCTCGAGCCACCAGGCGTAAAGCGCGCCCCCTTCGGCCCGCGCCACTCCGGGCACGTCGGCCCAGTTGGCGAACAGCCGGGCGCTCTCGCGCACCGTCGCCGGAAAGGTCCAGAACTTGCCGTCGAAGCGCGCCACGCGCACTCTCTGGCTGCCTTCGCCCTGGCCTCCCGGCTCGATCCAGGTGGCGAGGAAGCCGTCGCCGTCGGCGGCGAGCTGCGGCGCGAGCGCCCCGGCGGCGGCCGGTGGCCGGCTCTCGATCCAACCGGCTGGAAGAGGAATCGGCGCCGCAGCCGGGCTCTTCGAAGTCTCAGGCGCCGGCTTGTGTGGACCGTGAGCCTGGGCGACGGCACCGTTCGCCAGCACCAGCAACGGCAACAGCAGGACGAGGCGGAGCATGGCGCGGATCCTAACCGCCCTCGCCTGGCGCTGCACCTGCGCTATTCGATGCCCCCCCAGGAGCCGCCCCATTCGCTGCTGAGGAGGCTCCCCCATTCGAACCCGTCGGCGAAGAGGAGGCTGTTCTCCAGGCGGATCGCGCCGAGCGCCGTGCCGTTGTCGGTGGCGACGGCGCCGACGACGGTGATCCTGCCACCCTGGCCAAGAGTGACATCGTAGGCGGTGTCGGCAATCGTCCCTCCGACATCGAAGGCGAAGAGGCGCACCCCGTCCCCCTGGAAGCTGGCGTCGAGCGGTGCGCTGCCGCTGGTGTGCAGCCGGGCAATCGCGAAGTCGGCGTCGGTCGACGGCGCGACCGGCCCCGAGCCCCCGACGACCACGATCTTGCCGTCGCCCTGTACGGCGATGGAGCGCAGGATGTCGCTGCGCTGCGCACCGCCCAGGTCGAAGCTGTACCGCCCGAGAAGGCCAAACGAGTTGTCGAATCCGCCGGTCGGGGTGAGGATCGCCACCGCCGCCTGGAAGCCCACCGCGCGTTCGACCCGGCCGGCGACGACGATGCGCCCGCCCGGCAGCACCGCGACCGCGAGGCCTTCGTCGGCGCCCTCATCGACGATGTCGTAGGAAAAGGCGACCAGACCGTCGCTGTTGAAGGTCGTGTCGAGGATTCCGTTCGCCGTGAACCGCGCGACGCCGATGTCCCGATCTCCTCCCGCCACGACCATCGTGCCGACGACGATCCGTTTGCCGTCGGGCTGCAGGACCATCGCCTTCGGCTCGAAGGAGGTCGCCCCGAAAGGGGTGGCGAAGTCGACCGCGACCGAGTCTTCGAGCGAGCCGCTCTGCGACCAGCCGATCATCTGCAGCGAGCGCGCTCCTGCCGGGCCGGCCTGCACCGCAGCGCGTGGATAGCCGAATCCGTCGATGGCGAGCGCGACGGACTCGATGGGAAGAGGACCGTTCAGAAGAATCCCCGACGTGCCACCAATCGTAGGCAAGAGCAGGCAGGTCGACAGGTTGAAGGCGGCAATCGCCACATGGTTGTCCGGGTGGGACACGGAACCCGCCGCGCGACCGGCGAGGAAGACCAGGTTGCCGAAGACCGCGATGTCGGCCAGGCGATCGTCGTCGGTGGTCCCCAGATCCGGATGATAGGAGGCGCAGTGGGTCGTGATGCCGCTGTCCGGCACCGGCATGACGCGCATGTCGCGGTCGGTGCCCGAGAGGACGGCGGTGTAGCCGATGAGCAGCCGCCCGTCGGGCGCCACCGCCGCCGCCTTGCCGCCGAGACTCGGGACGTCGGCCACGAACGTTCCCGTGCCGCGAAAGGTCGTATCGAGCGCCCCGTCGGCGGCGAGCGCCGGCCACGGCAGGAGGGCCACAACGAGAGCGGCGAAGCCGCGGCGACGCAAGGCTGCTGACAATCTGGACGAAGGCATGTTCTGGCTCCCCAGGATGGTGTCTCACCCGGAGGAGCGGCGAAGCGCGAGAGTCGGGGCCAGGCGAGCGGCGCGCTTACCGCCTGGCGGCGAGGAGGAATTCGAGGAGGGCTGCGAGGCCGCTCTTCTGGCTGGGGCCGGAGAGGGCGTCTTCGAGCAGATTGCCTCCGAGGATCATCAGCTTGTACTTCTTACCGCGCGCAGTGAAGCGAATCTCGCGCCCGGCGCTCGCCGAGAGCCAGTCGCCGATCGACCCGCCCCAGCCCCAGATCGCCGACGCCTCGACGTCGCCAGCGCGGAGCACGACCGGCTCGCCGGTTGCCGCATGCCGCCGGTCGAGCGGCAGGAGGAGCAGACGCGTCGGCGTCACCCCGACGGCGTAGAGCTGGGTCGAGAAGAGCGCCGGCTGATTGGCATGCACGACACCCAGCAGTTGCTCGCCCTCGCGATACGGATCGAGCGCCTGCCGCAGCCGCGCCGACAGCTCCTCCCAGCCTCTTTCGATCCAGCCCATGTGCGCCTCCTCCTGACTCTCATCCGCGAATCGGCCGGCAGGGGGGACAGAGCGCGTGCGCCCATGCAGCTCAGCCGGGAGCTCGCCACCCCTCGATCGCCGAGTAGAGCGCCACCGCGAGCAGCAGCACCCCGACGGCGCGGCCGACCGCAGCCAGCGCGCGCGGCCGCGCGGCGAGCCAGGCTCTGCCGCGCGCCGCGGCGAGCACGACCGCGCCGTAGACCGAAACTTGAGTGGCGACGATGATCCCGCCGAGCACCGTCGCCTGCCCCCAGACCGGCCCCCAGTCCGGGCGCACGAACTGCGGAAAGATCGCCAGCATGAAAGCGTAGGCTTTCGGATTGAGCAGGTTGGTCAGCATGCCGCGACGGTAGGCGGTCGGCAGCGCGACTGCCGCCGCCTCACCGTCGCGGGTGTCGAACAGCGCACCACTCCGCACGAGTGCGACCCCGATCCAGGCGACGTAGGCGGCCCCGGCGACGAGCAGCGCGTTGAACAGCGCCGGCATCACCAGGAGGATCGCCGCCAGCCCCAGGCCGGCGATGGCGACGTGCGCGACCGCCCCGGTGACGATGCCGGCGATCGACGCGAGGCCGGCGCGCCGGCCGCCCCCGAGCGTGCAGCCGAGCACGCAGGCCATGTCGAGCCCGGGCAGGAGGATGATGCCTAGGACCAGGCCGAAGTAGACCCAGAGATGCGCGGCGGGGGTCATGGGCGCGCTCCGCTTACCGGGCTTTCCGCGTCCAGTCCATCACCCAGCTCTCCTGCCAGCTCTTGCCGTCGTCGTTCGACGTCGCCTGGAACCAGCGGCACGAAGTCGGCGTGATCTTGTCCCAGCAGCCGCGCACGATGATCGGCTTGCCGGCGGGGTCGACGTCGTCGCCGTCCCAGTTCCCGACGCCGTTGACGAAGCTTCCCCAGGCCGGCTCTCCGCCGAGCACGCCGCTCTGGCTGTTGACCCAGAAGTCGGCCCAGAGCTTGCGCTCGCGGTCGAGCAGGCGGAGGCCCATGCCGCTGAAGTTGCGCTCCGGGATGCGCAGCTCCTCGATGCTCGCGATGCCGCCGAGAATGCCCACGACCGTCGCCTCGCCGGTGAAGAGATCCCACTTCTTGTTCTTCCACTGCCGGTGCTTGATCGCCCACTCGCCGGTGAGAAAGTCGAAGTCGCCGGGCTTGCCGGTCGCTGCCGGCGGCACGGCCGCGGCGCGCGCGCCGCCGGCCAGACCGAGGGCGCTGCCGACCGCGAGGCCTGCAGCCAGCTGCAAAAGGGTCCTGCGCTCGAGATTCGAAGCGACGTTGTCCATGCGTTCTCCCTTGTCTCGTCGTTGCGGGACCGATTCCCGCCCGGGGGAGAGCGTAGGGCGCATAGCGGACAGTTTCCGCCCTATTGGCTGATACCCTTTGCGGGTGGGCTCGCCGACCAACCGGATCCTCTCGGTCCTCGAACTGCTGCAGGCGCACGGGCAGCTCTCGGGCGTCGAGCTCGCCCGCCGCCTGGGAGTCGATCGACGCACGGTGCGGCGCTACATCGTGGCGCTCGAGGAGATGGGGATCCCGGTGACCGCCGAACGCGGCGCCGGTGGCGGCTACGCGCTGGTCGCCGGCTTCAAGCTGCCGCCGATGCTGTTCACCGACGACGAGGCGCTGGCGCTCTCGCTCGGCCTGCACGCGGCGAGCGCACTGGGCCTCGGCGAGACTGCGGCCGGCCTTGCCAGCGCCCGTTCGAAGCTCGAGCGGGTGATGCCGGCCGATCTCAAACGCCGCCTGCGCGCCGCCGACGAGACGATGCAGCTCGATCTTCCGGCCGCCGGTCCGCCTGCGGAGAGCCAAGTGCTCGCGACGCTCTCCGCCGCGGCGCAGGCGCAGCGCACGGTGCACGTCACCTACGAGGCCGCCGACAAGAGCCGCACGGCGCGCGATCTCGACCCCTACGGTCTCGCCTTCCGCGGCGGCTGCTGGTACGTCGTCGGCCACTGCCATCTGCGCAAGGGCCCGCGCACCTTCCGCGTCGACCGCATCGCGACCGCCACCCGCACCGCGAGGACTTTCGAGCGTCCGCCTGGCTTCGACACCCTCGCCGCGATCTCGACTGCGATCGCCACGCTCCCCAGAGCCCACCAGGCAGAGGTCCTTCTGCACACCGACCTCGCGACCGCAAAGAGGCAGATCTTCGCCACCCTCGGCACGCTCGAAGAGGTCGCAGGCGGCGTCCTCCTCCACTCCCAGACCGACGACCTCCCCTGGCTCGCCCGCGAGCTCTCCCGGCTGCCGTTCCACCTGGAGATCCGCCGCCCGAAGGGGCTCGCCGAGGCGCTCCGGGCGCACGCCAGGGGGCTCTACATCGCGGCGATTGACGGCGCCCTACCGCCGGGCTAGAGGGATAGGCTTCGAAAAACACCTCCTCCAGGGGGCTCCATGCGCCGAACGATCCTGTCGCTCTACCTGATTTCCGCCGCACTCCTTCCGCTGCCCGGCGCAGCCGCGCCGGCCGCGGCCAGCGAGCCTTTCGCCGCCGTCCGGAGCCTGCTCGCCGAGGCCTATCCCGCCGACGCGCCAGGAGCCGCGGTGCTGGTGCGGTGGCAGGGGCGGGAGGTGCTGCGCAAGGGATACGGGATGGCGCAAATGGATCTCGGGATTCCGGTCTCGCCGGAGCAAGTGTTCGAGATCGGGTCGGTGACCAAGCAGTTCACCGCGGCGCTCGTGCTGCGGCTCGCCGAGCAGGGGAAGCTCTCGCTCACCGAGCCGATCACCAAGTACTTCCCGCAGATGACGTTCGGCGGCACTCCGATCACGCTCGAGCAGCTCCTCCAGCACACCGCAGGCGTGCCCAACTACACCGACATGCCGGAGTGGATTCCGCGCTGGCGCGAGGACATGACGGTCGAGACGCTGATGGGGCTCTTCCGCGACAAGCCGCTCGACTTTCCCCCCGGGACGCTGTGGAGCTACAGCAACTCGGGCTACGTCCTGCTCGGCGCGGTGATCGAGAAGGTCACCGGCAAGAGCTACGAAGAGGTCGTCGAGAACGAGCTTCTCGCTCCCTTGGGAATGAAGGACTCGCGCTACGGCCATCAGGAGGAGATCGTGCGCGGCCGCGTCGCCGGCTACGTCCAGGGTCCCGAGGGCTGGGCGAACGCGCCCTACCTCTCGCTCACCCAGCCGTATGCCGCGGGGTCGCTCATGTCCACGGTCGACGACCTCGCGCGCTGGAGCGACGCCCTCGAAGCGGGCAAGGTCGTCTCGCCCGCTTCACGCGACCGCATGTTCACCTCGGCCGTGCTGCGCGGCGGCGACCAGGACGGCATTGCCACGCGCTACGGCCTCGGCAACGCCCTGACCGAGGTCGCCGGGCACCCGGCGCACGAGCACGGCGGCGGCATCCACGGCTTCACCTGCGACCTGCTGCGCCTGCCCGACGACGACCTCCTCGTCGTCATCCTCTCCAACAACCCGATGCAGGACGTGCACGACCTGGCGCATCGCGTCGCCGAAGCCGTGCTGGGTGTGCCGCAGAAAGCGAAACCGGCTGCCTTGCAACTCTCCGCCGAAGCGCTCGACGCCTACACCGGCGTCTACCTGGTGCCCGAGCGCTCGGGCGTGCGCCGCATCGTCTCCCGCGACGGCGAGACCCTGCGCCTGCAACGTACCGGCGGCGATCTTCGCCCGCTGGTCGCGGTCGGGCCCGACGCCTTCGAGACCGAGGACGGCACGCCGATTCGCTTCGAGCGCGGCGCCGACGGCAAGGTCACGGCGCTCACCGTCGACCAGGGCATCGGCCCGGTCTATCGATCGCTGCGGACCGACGAAGCGGCGCCGCCACCGCTCAAGGAGGTGGCGGTCGATCCGCGCGCCTTCGATGCGCTCGTCGGCGTCTACACGCTGGCTCCCGGATTCGACCTCGCGGTGACGCGCGAGGGGGATCGCCTCTTCGCGCAGGCCACCGGTCAGGAGCGGCTCGAGCTCTACCCCGAGTCGCCGGTGCGCTACTTCTTCAAGCTCGTCGACGCGCAGATCGACTTCCTGCTCGAAAGCGGCCGCGCCGCCTCCCTCGTCCTGCACCAGGGCGGCCAGCACCTGCCGGCGCCGCGCAAGCCGTAGGCCGTCGTTCCCCGCGCGCGGCTGTCCGATAGCGGACAGAAGCGTCCACAGGCGGACGGTCGCGGCTCGGCTGCAAGCGCTCAAAGCGCTGATTTCATGGGGCTTCGATCCTGGCACGGGGTGTGGAAAGAGACCCGGCGTGGGAGAATCCATGGACCGCGACCTCACCCCCGACGAGCATCGCCGAAGAAGGCGCCGCACCGTCACCCGCTTGGGCATCGGCGTCGCCAGCGTCGCCGTCGTTCTGTTCGCCGCCTCGCGCGCCCTGCGCCCTTCGGTGACGCGCGCGGAGCTCCGCCTCGCCACCGTCGAGCGTGGCACCCTCGTTGCGAGCATCCCGGCCCAGGGCCGCCTTGCGCCGGCGTTCGAGGAGCAGCTGCTCGCGCCGGTCGAAGGGCGCGTCGTGCGCGTGCTCAAGCGTCCGGGCGACACGATCCATCGCGACGAGGCGATTCTCGAGCTCGATCTCGCGGCGGCCGAGTCCGACCTCGCCCGGCTCGACGATCGCGTGGCGCGCGCCCGCCACCTGCATCGCCAGCTCGAGCTCGACAGCGGCCGCGAAGTGGCCGAGATCGAGCGCCGCCTCGCCGAGGCCGAGCTCGACCTCGAAGAGGCCGGGGTGGTCCTCGCACAACGCACGCGGCTCGCGACCGACGGCCTGATCTCGGAGGGCGAGCTGCTCGCCGCCCAGGTCCAGCGCAAGAAGGCGGAGCTGGTCGTGGGCGAGCTCCGCGGCGCCGTCACCGCGGTGCGCGCGGCGCGCGACGAGCGGCTGGGCGGCGGCAGGCTCGATCTCGCCATCGTGGAGAAAGAACGCGACGAACTGACTCGCAAGCTCGCGGTCGCGACCACGCGCTCCGACCGCGACGGCATCGTCACCTTCGTCCTGGCGGACGAAGGGGCGCTGGTGCGCCCCGGCGACGTGGTCGCGCGCGTCGCCGACCTCGGCGCCTTCCGCCTCGAGGCGACGGCGGCCGAGCTCCACGCGCCGCGTCTTGCGCCCGGCCTCGTCGTCAGCTTCACGGCCGCCGCAGGTGAGCAGCTGACCGGTCGCATCGCGCGCGTCGACCCGACCCTCGCCGACGCCTCGGTGAAGTTCACCGCACTCCTCGACCGGCCCGATCACCCGGCGCTGCGCAACGCGCTGCGCGTCGACGTCGACGTGGTGCTCGACTCTCGCCCCGAAGTCCTCAAGGTGCAGCGTCCGGCCTTCGCCTCGGCAGGGGCGCGACAGCAGGTCTTCGTCGTCGCCGGCTCCCGTCTCGAACGCCGTCCCGCCACCTTCGGGCTCGCCGGCCGCGACGAGATCGAGGTCCTCTCGGGCCTCGCCGAGGGCGACCGCATCGTCGTCTCCGATATCTCCGCCTTCGCCCACATCGAACGCCTCGACCTCCACTGAACCGCTCCGGGAGACGCTCATGATCGAGCTCCAGCACGTACGCAAGACCTATCAGACCGACCGCATCGAGACGCTCGCCCTCTCCCAGATCGACCTCACGATCGCCAAGGGGGAGTTCCTGTCGATCATGGGGCCGTCCGGTTCGGGCAAGTCGACGCTCCTCCACCTGATCGGACTGCTCGACACGCCCACCTCCGGCGTGCTGCGCGTCGCCGGCCACGACGCCAGCCGCGCCGGCGACGCGGCGCTCGCGCGGCTGCGCAACACGCATATCGGCTTCGTCTTTCAGACCTTCCATCTGGTGCCCGACCTGTCGGTGGTGGACAACGTCGAGATCCCGCTGCTCTACCGCACCGGCGAGCGCAAGCTCGCGGCGCGGGAGCGGCGCGAGCGGGCCCTTGCGGCGCTCGACCGGGTCGGGCTCTCCTTCCGCTCCGGCCACTTTCCCAACCAGCTTTCCGGCGGCCAGCAGCAGCGGGTAGCGATCGCCCGCGCCATCGTCGGCAGCCCGAGCCTGCTGCTCGCCGACGAGCCGACCGGCAACCTCGACAGCCGCATGGGCGACGAGATCGTCGGCATCCTCGAAGACCTGAACCGCACCGATGCCACCACCGTCGTCATGGTGACCCACGATCCGCGGATGGCAGAACGCTCCCAGCGCATCGTGCGCCTGTTCGACGGCCGTCTGGTCAACTAGGAAGGCGCGCCGTGATCTCCTTCACTCACCACCTCAAGCTCGCCGGACGCGTGCTGCTGCGCCGCAAGGCTTTCACCGCCGTCAGCCTGTTCACCATCGCGGCCACCCTGCTCGTCGTCTCGACCGCCGCCGCGCTCCTCGACGAGGTCTTCGGTACCCGGCCGCCGGAGAGCCGGCTCGACCGCGCCGTGGGCCTCCTCGCGATGGGCAGCTACGGCGAGCGCGGCGGGCAGAGCTCCGGCCCCGGCTACGGTTTTCTCGACCGCCACATGCGCGCTCTGCCCGGCGTCGCCGAGCAGACCTTTTTCACCGTGCCGAATCGCGCCGCCGCGTATGTGGACGGCGACAAGGTCAACCTCTTCGTCAAGCGCACCGACGGCGCCTTCTGGCGCGTCTTCGACCTGCGCTTCCTCGAGGGGGCTCCGTTCACCGACGACGACGAGCGCGAGCGCAACTTCGTCGCCGTGGTGAGCGCGGAGATGCGCGACAAGCTCCTCGGCGGCGGCCCGGCGGTCGGTCGGTGGATCGAGGTGGACGGCCAGCGCTTCCGGGTCACCGGCGTCGTCGAGGACCTCCCGATCGTCAAGCTCCTGCCGGCGGCCGACGTGTGGGTGCCGATCTCGACCGCGCGCTCGGAGCGCTACAAGTCGGAGTACGTCGGCGGCTTCATGGCCGTCTTCGTCGCCGACTCCGCCGCGGCGCTGCCGGGGATCCGCGCCGAGATCGGGCGCCGGATCCAGACGACGACGTCGCCGAACCGCGACTTCCCCGTCCTCGCCGGCGGCGCCGACACCAAGTTCGAGGCGGTGTCGCGGATGCTCTTCGCCGCGCGCCTCGACCGCTCGCACCCGGGGAACCTGCGCGCCCTGCTCATCGGCCTGGCGGTGCTCTTCATGCTGCTGCCGGCGGTCAACCTGACGAATCTGAACGTCTCGCGCGCCGCCGAGCGCGCGGCGGAGATCGGCGTGCGCCGCGCCTTCGGCGCCCCTCGCCGTGCTCTCCTGGGGCAGTTCCTGCTCGAGAACCTGGTGGTGTCGCTGCTCGGCGGGGCTCTGGGCTTCCTGCTCTCGGGCCTCACCCTCGCAGCGATCAACGCCAGCGGCTTCGTGCCCCACCTCGACCTCGGTTTGAATCTCCGGGTGGCCGGCTGGGCGCTCGGAGGAGCCGTTCTCTTCAGCCTGCTCTCCGGCCTCTGGCCGGCCTATCGCATGTCGCGGATCGCTCCCAGCGCCGCGCTCGCCGGAGGTCCGCGATGATTCGCCACCTGCTCCGCCTGACCTGGAACCGCAAGCGCTCGACCGCTCTCCTCCTGCTCGAGCTCTTCGTCACCTTCCTCGTCGTCGCCCTGGTCAGCACGACGGCGCTCTACCAGGCCACCAACTGGCGCCGGCCGCTGGGCTTCGATTTCGCCGGCGTGATGGTCGCGCGGATCGACTACCAGCGCTCGAGCGACGACTTCTTCGAGCCTGGCGAAGCCGAAGGTTTCGCCCGCCTGCTGCAGGAGGTGCGCGCGCTGCCGGAAGTCGAGGCCGCTGCCGGCTGCCATATCGTGCCGTTCGATCTCTCCTCGATGGAGAGCGAGTTCGAGCACGCGGGCGAGCGCTTCGACTCGTCGCTCAACGAGGTCACCGACGACTTCGATCGCGTGATGGGCCTCGAGATCGTCGCCGGGCGCTGGTTCTCGCCGTTGGACGACGGCACCGCCCCGGTCGTCCTCGATCGCGACCTCGCGGCGCGCGTCTTCGGCTCCGCGCAGGCGGCGATCGGCCAGAGCCTCGAAGAGGCGGAAGGGAACACTCCCACCGCCGAAGCTCGCCGCCAGGTCGTCGGCGTGGTCGCCGACTACCGCGCCGGCGGCGAGCTCTCCGGCCCGGGGAGCTTCTTCTTCGAGCGCGTGCGGGTGGGCGACACCGCGCACCGTCCGCCGGGGCACATCCTGCTGCGCCTCCGCCCGGGCACCGGCGCCGCCTTCGGCGAGCCGCTCGCCCGCCGCCTGCAGGCCCTCGAGCCGGGCTGGTCGTTCGACGTTCAGCCGCTCAGCGACTTCCGGCGCACCAACCTCCGCCTGCGCGCGGCACCGCTCGTCGCCGGCGGGATTGTGGGAAGCTTCCTCCTCGCCATGGTGGCTCTCGGTCTCGTCGGGGTGGTCTGGCAGAACGTCAGCGAACGGACGCGCGAGATCGGCCTCCGCCGCGCGGTCGGCGCCACGGGTCCTTCGATCCATCGCCAGTTCGTGCTCGAGATGCTGCTGCTCGCCGCGGTGGCGATCGCTGCCGGCTCGCTGGTGGCGATCCAGCTGCCGCTCCTCGACCTGGTCGGCGCCATGCCCGTCGCTGTCGTCGTCGGCGGTCTCGCCGCCGCCGGCCTCGCCCTGCTGCTGCTCTCCGGCCTCGCCGCCTGGCTGCCGAGTCGCCTGGCGAGCCGGGTCACCCCTTCTGCGGCGCTGCGCTACGAGTAGCCGCCGATGATCCTCGTCGCCGACGACGACGACGCCATCCGCGCCTCCTTGCGGCTGCTGCTCCGCCGGCACGGCTACGCCGTGGCCGAAGCGGCGTCGGCAGGCGAGGCGCTGTCGGCGGCGGCGCGCCCCGAGGTCGAGCTCGTGCTGCAGGACATGAACTTCTCGCGCTCGACCGGCGGCGAAGAGGGTCTCGACCTCCTGCGCCGGCTGCGCGCGGCCCGACCCGAGCTCCCGGTCGTGCTGCTCACCGCCTGGGGCTCGATTCCGCTCGCCGTCGCCGGCATGCGCGCCGGGGCGGCCGATTTCCTCACCAAGCCCTGGGAGAACGACCTCCTCGCCTCGACCGTGGCGACCGCCCTCGGCCTGGCCCGCGCCCGGCGCGAAGCGGCGCGCGAGGCCAACGGCCGCCGCGAGGCGCTCGCGGCGCGCGGCGAATTCAGCGCGATTCTCGGCGAAGACCCGAAGCTCGTGGCGCTCCTCGAGCTCGCGGCACGCGTCGCCCCGTCGGACGCCTCGGTGCTCCTCACCGGCGAGAGCGGCACCGGCAAGGAGCTGCTGGCGGCGGCGATCCACTCCAACAGCGGCCGGCGCGAGCGGCCGTTCGTGCAGGTCAACGTCGGCGGCCTGCCGACCCAGCTCTTCGAGAGCGAGCTCTTTGGCCACGTGCGCGGCGCGTTCACCGATGCGCGGAGCGACCGCAAGGGGCGATTCGAACTGGCGCACGGCGGCACGATCTTCCTCGACGAGATCGGCGAGCTCGAGCCGGCGGCGCAGGTCAAGCTCCTGCGCGTGCTGCAGGATCGCAGCTTCGAGCCGCTCGGCTCGAGCGCCACCCGGCGCGTCGACGTGCGCGTCGTCTCGGCCACCAACCGCGACCTGGGCGAGCTCATCGCTGCCGGGAGCTTCCGTGAGGATCTGTTCTATCGCCTCAACCTGATCACGCTCCACCTGCCGCCGCTGCGCGAACGGCGTGGCGACATCGAGCTCCTTTCGCGCGCCTTCCTCGAAAGCGCCGCGGCCACCCACGGCCGCCCCGGCCTCGCGCTCTCCGCCGGCGCGCTCGCCGCGCTCGTCGCGCGGCGCTGGCCGGGCAACATCCGCGAGCTCCGGCAGACGATCGAGCGCGCCGCGATCGTCGCTCCGGCAGATCTGCTGACCGCGAGCGACTTCCTCCCCGAGGCCGGAGGAGCGCCGGCGGCCCCTGCCGCGGGCCGCCGCGAGAACCTCGAACGGGCGGCGCTCGAACGCGCCCTTGCCGCGCACCGCGGCCACCTCACGCGCGTCGCCGCCGAGCTCGGCATCACCCGTCAGGCGCTCTATCGCCGCCTCGAGAAGCACGGGCTCGAACGCGCCGACGAGCCGCCCGAATGAGCGAGAGGCCGGCGTGACCCTCGCCCGGCGCGTTCCTTTGCTGCTCTGCCTGCTCTTCGTGCCGCTCGCCGCGCTCGCGGCTTACGCGGCGAGCTCCTCGCCGCTCGGTCTGGCGCTCGCCGAAGCGGCGGTGCTCGTCGCGCTCGCGGCGTCGTGGCGCTTCCTGCGTCTCGGTCGGGCGGCACGTGACCTCGCCCGCGGTGGCCGCGAGCTCCTGGCTGAAGGGGACTTCGCCACCCGTTTCCGGGTTCTCGGCCAGCGCGACGTCGACGAGCTGGTGGCGCTGTTCAACGCGCTCTCCGAAGAGCTCCGGCGCGAGCGGCTGCGCCTCGAGGAGCGCAACCTCCTGCTCGGCAAGCTCGTCGCAGCCTCGCCGGCGGGCGTCGTCATGCTCGACCTCGAGGGCCGGGTCGATCTGGTCAATCCGGCCGCGGCCGCGCTGCTGGGCTCTGGGGTCACGCCGGAGCCGTCGATCGTCGGCCGCCCCGCAACCGAGCTGCCGCCGCCCTTCGGGGCCGCCGCCGCTGGCCTCGCCGCGGGCGGCGTGCAGGTCGTCGCGCTTGCCGGCGGCCGGCGTGCCCGCATGGCGCGGGCCGAGTTCGAGGACCGCGGTTTCGGGCGGACCTTTCTCCTCCTCGAAGAGATCACCGACGAGATCCGCGCCAGCGAGCGCTCGGCCTATGACAAGGTGATCCGGCTGGTCTCGCACGAGGTCAACAACTCGGCGGGGGCGATCGCCTCGCTGCTCGAATCGTCGCGCGCGATGCTGCGCGCGGCGCGCCGCGAGGAGGCCTCCGGCGACGCCGCCGAGGTCGACGCGGCGCTGGCGGTCGCCGGAAGTCGCATCCGCCACCTCGCGGCCTTCGTCGACGGCTTCGCCGAAGTCGTGCGCCTGCCCGAGCCGGTGCTGCGCCGCTTCGATCTCGCAGAGCTGGCGCGCGACCTGGTCACCCTGCATCGCGCCGAGGCCATGAGCCGCACGGTCACGCTCGACCTCGACGGCTCATGCGGACCGGGCGCGCCGGTCTACGTGGTCGCCGACCGCGAGCAGCTCGAGCAGGCCGTGGTGAATCTGCTGCGCAACGCCTTCGAGGCGACGCCTGCAGGCGGGCGCATCGCCGTCACGCTCGCAGCCGACGGCCGCACGGCGGCGCTGGCGGTCCGCGACAGCGGCCCCGGCATCGCGGCCGCGGTCGCGACGCAGCTGTTCACGCCGTTCTTCTCCACCAAGCGCGACGGACGGGGCTTGGGCCTCACCCTGGTGCGCGAGGTCGCTCTCCGTCACGGCGGCACGGTCGCCCTGCAGACCCACTCCGCAGGGGGCGCCGTGGCAGAGCTTCGACTGCCGCTCGCCGAGATGCCTCTTGCCGGCTCGCCGACCGCCTAGTCGGCGGCCCACCAGCCGGTGGCGACGGCGAGCTCGGCGTTGAGCAGGCTCGCGCCGGCGGCGCCGCGCTCGGCGTTGTGGCCGAGGAGCGAGAACTTCACCCCGAGTACCGGGCACTCGCGCAGGCGGCCGAGGTGCACCGTCATCCCGGACGTCGGCGCCGACGACTCGGCGAGATCGAGGCGCGGCTGCGGCCGCTCGGGACGATCGTGCAGGACGAGCGGCGGCTGTGGCGCCGAAGGCAGGCCCAGATCCTGCGGCAGGCTCCGGAACGAGGCCAGGACCTCGCGCACCAGCGCGAGCGACGGATTGCCGGCGAGCCGCACGCTCACCGCTTCGGTATGGCCGTCGAGCACCGGCACGCGGTGGCAAAGGGCAGAGACGCGCGCGTTGGCCTCCACCACCCCTTCACCGAGCAGGGTGCCGAGCATCTTGCGCGTCTCCTCCTCGACCTTCTCCTCTTCGCCGCGGATGTACGGAATCACGTTGCCGAGAATGTCGAGCGCCGACACTCCGGGGTAGCCCGCGCCGCTCACCGCCTGCATCGAGGTCATCAGCACCGCTTCGACGCCGAACGCGGCGTGCAGCGGCCCGAGCGCCATCGCCAGCACCGTCGCCGTGCAGTTCGGGTTGCAGACGATGGCCCCCGAGAAGCGGCGCTCGCGGCGCTGCCGCGGGATGAGGCCGAGGTGCGCGGCATTGACCTCCGGCACGACGAGCGGCACGTCGGCCTCCATGCGATAGGCCGAGGCGTTCGAGAACACCCAGCTGCCGGCGGCGGCGAACAGCGGCTCGAGCTCGCGCGCCGGCGCGCTGTCGAGGGCGCTGAAGACGATCCCGGCCGGCGCCGCCTGTGGCGTGCACGGAGCGAGCACGAGATCGCCCAGGCCGGCGTACGGTTCGCCGCCGAGCCGCCAGTCGCAGGCCTCGGCGTAGCGCTTGCCCGCGCTCCGATCGCTTGCCGCGAGGTGACGGATCTCGAACCAGGGATGCGCCGCGAGGCGGCGCCCGAAGCGTTGGCCGACGACGCCAGTGGCGCCGAGGACGGTGACCGGGAGGCGCGAGGCCGGAGGCGGGAAGGGGGTGGACACAGGCAGGTTCCTTTTCGGGTCAGAAGTCGGTTCGGCCGGCGAAATCGAGGAGCGCGGCGCGCAGCGCCTCCGGGTCGGCCGCGAGCGGTCGGGCGAGCGACGGCCGCGCCGCGGCGGCGGCGAGCGCCGGCGGCAGGGGCGCTTCGGGATCGCGCGTGGCCTCGAACTTCGCCGGATGCGCGGTGGCGAGGAAGAGCCCGTGCTCGCCGTCGCGAAGGGTCCTGCGCAGCACGTCGAACGCCACGGCGGCGTGCGGATCGGCGCGGTAGCCCAGCCGGGCGAGGTCGGCGAGGGCGGCGCGGGTCGCGGCGTCGTCGGCGCTTCCCCAGCGCAGGCCCGCCCGCAGCTCCGCGGCGTTGCCGCCGAAGAGGCTCTCGATGCGCGGCCAGTTGTTCGGCGCCCCGACGTCCATCGCGTTCGACAGCGTGGCGACGCTTTCGCGCGGCGCGAACGGCCGCCCATCGAGGAAGTCGGGCACCGTGCGGTTGGCGTTCGTCGCCGCGACGAGCGTCACGATCGGCGCACCCAGGCGCTGGGCGAGGAGTCCGGCGCAGAGATTGCCGAAGTTGCCCGACGGCACCGACACCACCAGCGGCCGGCCGACCGTGGCCTCTGTCGCGCGCGCCGCGGCCTCGAAGTAGTAGGTCACTTGCGCCAGGAGGCGCGCGAGATGGATCGAGTTCGCCGACACCAGGGTCATCCGGGGGGCGAGCTCCGCATCGGCGAAGGCGCTCTTGACGAGTCGCTGGCAGTCGTCGAACGCACCCTCGACGGCGAACGCCTGCACGTTGCCGCCCAGGTTCGCGATCTGGCTCTCCTGCAGCGGCGAGATCCGGCCGGCCGGATAGAGCACCACGGCGGCGAAGCCCGGCAAGCGATGGAAAGCGTGCACCACGGCGGCACCGGTATCGCCGCTCGTCGCGGTGAGCACGACGCGCGGCGCCGCGTCCCCGCCGCGCGCCTGCGCTCGCCGCAGCCAGCCCAGAACCTGCGCCAGGAAGCGCACGCCGAAGTCCTTGAACGACAGCGACGGACCGTGGAAGAGCTCGAGCACCGAAAGATCGGCCGAGAGCGCGCGATACCCGAGCGGAAAGTCGAGCGCGGCGCCGACCATCGCGGCGACTTCGTCGCGCGTGAGCACTTCGCGCGCGGGCCCATCACTCGTGAGCTCCGGAGCGAGCAGGCGCGAGAGGATTTCGGTCGAGCGCTCCGCGAACGGCAGCGCGAGGAGCGCCGGCAGATCCTCGAACGGCACGAGCTCCGCCGGCAGGTAGAGCCCGCCGTCGCCGGGGGCATTGCGCGCCGCCGCCTCGCAGAACGACACGCGCAGCGCCGGATCGTGGGTGCTGGTGACGATCATCGGCTTACGAGTCCGCCCCGGAAAGGCGCCTCGCGCCCTCGAGATCGAGCCGGCAGAGCCGCGCGTAGGCAGCGACGCCGGCCGTCCGCCAGGCGGCGACGCCGGCCGCGGCGATCGCCTCCGCGGTCTCCGGCTCGACCACCGCGAAGACCGCCGGGCCGGCCCCCGACAACGTACACCCGAGCGCCCCGGCGGCAAGCGCGGCCTCCTGCACGGCGCGAAAGCCGGGGACGAGCGCGGCGCGGTACGGCTCGGCGAGCGAGTCGCGAAGCACGCTCGCGAGAAGCTGACGATCGTCCACGTGCAAGGCGTGAATCAGCGCGCCGAGATTCTGCGCCCAGGCGATGGCATGCGGCACCGAGAGCTCGCGCGGCAGGACACTTCGCGCGACGCGCGTCGCGAGCTCGAGCTCCGGCACCCAGAGGACGAAGCGGAGCTCGGCGGGAAAGGGCAGCGCCCGCGACCCCGACTTCGGATCGACGAGCCGCAGGCCGCCCAGGAGCGCCGGCGCGACGTTGTCGAGGTGCACGGCGCCGGAGGCCGCTGCCTCGGCCTCGCCAGCGGCTTCGAGCAGCTGCCCGTCGTCCAGCGGCCGGCCGAGAAGCTCGTTCAACGCCACCAGCGTCGCCGCCACCGACGAGGCGCTCGAGCCCAGCCCCGAGGCGACCGGCAGCTCCTTGTACAGAACGAAGTCGAGCACCGGCAGCGGCTCCGGAAGCCGCCTGGCGAAGGCGTCGCGCGCCTTGAATACGAGGTTGTCGCACGGCTCTGGAGGCAGCCGGTGGGCGAACCGGCCGCGGCACTCCAGGCGGTCGCCCGCGGCTCGCGAGCGCTCCAGCGCACGGCGCACGGCGACGCGATCCCCCCAGAGGGCGCCGTCCTCCGGAGCGAGCGCCGCGCCGAGCAGATCGAAGCCGGCGGCGAAGTTACCGATGCCGGCGGGCGCGTAGGCCGTCACTCCGGCCTCCGCCGCGCTCCCGGAGACGGGGGCTCGACGGACGGCCACCCCGGGTGCCGCAGCAGACTCCGCCGCCGCGCGGTCGAACAGCTTGTCGTGCACCGCCGCCACGGCGCGCGGCCCGTCGGCGCCCACCACGACCGCCGAGATCGAGCGCTCCGACGCCCCCTGCGCGATCGCGACGACGTTCACCGCCGCCTCGCCCAGGGCGCTGAAGAACTGCCCGGCGACGCCGATGCGTTCGCGCATGCCGTCGCCCACGAGGCTCACGATCGCGAGCTCACGGCGCACGGCGACCTCGTCGACGCGACCGGTCTCGATCTCCGACTCGAACGCGGCGCGCACCGCGGCCGCCGCTTCGTCAGCCGAGGGCGCGTCGACGCAGATCGAGATCGCCGTCTCGCTCGAGCCCTGGGTGATGAGGATGACCGAAATGCCGCGTTGCGCGAGCGCTGCGAAGAGCCGCGCCGCGACGCCGGGCACGCCCTCCATGCCCGGACCGAAGATCGAGAGCAGCGCCACGCCGCGGGTGAACGAGATGCCGCAGGCGATGCGCGCAGCGCCCACGGTGTCGCCCCGCCGTTCGACCAGCGTGCCGGGATGGTCCGGCCGGAAGGTGTTGCGGATCCGCACCG
>JBPOHI010000106.1:0-2101 GCA_052035735.1 Acidobacteriota bacterium | reverse complement strand
CGCGGGGTGCCGCCGGGGCGATGAGGGCCCTGGGGGGCCGGGGTGCGCGCGGGGCGGCCTCCGCTGACTACGGGGGGGGGGGCGCCGCGGCCGTCGGCGCTCGAGCTGCGCGCCGCGTCGACCAACGCGGTGCCGGCGTCGGCGGCGTCGGCGCCGAGCTCGAGCGCCAGGGCGCGCCTGTCCGGGCGGAGGTCCGCGACGACGATCCGCAACGGCGCGCCGAGCGCGCGCAGAACAAGCAGGTGGAGTAGTCCCATGCTGCCGCCGCCGAGGATCACCGCGACCCGCGGCCCGGCTCCGTCCGAGCGCGCGTGCTGCGCTCCTTCTGGCGACAGCAGAGAGCTCTTCTCGAGACTTCGCAGGACGCAGGCCGCGGGCTCGAGGAAGAGCGCATCGAGGTCGTCGAGCCCGTCGGGAAGTCGTCGCGCAGTGGTGCCGAGGGCGCGCGCCCGGACGACGATGCGTGTGGCAAATCCTCCGGGGGAGAGGAAGTTCTCGCGGAAGGCGGCGCACTGGGTCTCGGCGCCGGTGATGCAGTCACGACAGACGCCGCAGGCGGCATGATGGGGCACGGCAAGCCGGTCGCCGGGAGCGAAGTCGGTGACGCCGGTACCGACTTCGGCGACTTCGCCGACGACTTCGTGGCCGAGCACCGTGCCAGGCTCGACGGTGGCGTTCGCCAGCTTGAAGAGATCGGTGCCGCAGAGTCCGCTCCAGCGCAGACGCAGCAGCAACTCGCCCGGAGCGGGAACGGGGTCGGGAAGCGCCCCCCAAAACGGCTGGCCGAGCGGGTCGATCGTCACGGCGTGCATGGCGGAGTATCATTCCATCAGATGGAACGACGGATCCACCGCCGGTTTCCCCGGCGCATCGAGTTGCGCTTCTGGCGACCGGGAGAGGTGCAGGCGCATACCGCCTACACCTCGAACATCTCGAAGAGCGGCCTGTTTCTGAACAGCGCCATCGGCCTGGAGCCGGGCGAGCGCCTGCGGCTGGAGATCGTCGATCGCGAAGGCGGCTTCGTCGCCGAGGGACGGGTCGCCCGCGTCCACCGTGTCGCCCTCGCCCTGCGCCAGGTCGAGAACCAGGGCGTGGGCGTCCGCTTTCTGCCTCCCGAGGAACTCGTCGAGTCGCTCGTGCCGCTCGCTCGCCAGCCGGGGGCGTCGGTCGAACCGCTTCGCGCCGTCCCTTCCGCACCTCCGGCAGCCAGACCCTCGCCGGCGGCGGCGCCGCAACCTGACGTCGAGCTCCGAGGCGCCAGCGATCCTCCCCGGGCCGCGCCGGTGCCTGAAGCCGCGCCGGCTGCCGCCGTAGCGGTGCGATTCTCCGATCCGGCCAGTTTTCTCTCGACGTTTCATCGCGACATCAGTGCCGGCGGGGTCTTCGTTTCGACTCCCGACCCGTTGCCGTTGCAGGCGACGGTGTGGATCGATCTCGAGCTGCCGATTGCCGGCGAGCCGCCGCGGCGCTTTGCCGGCCGCGTCGTGCAGCGCTTCGAAGCGAAGTCTGCGGGCAGCGGAGGCCGAAGCGACGAGTCGGGCATGGCGGTGCACTTTCTCGAGCCCGAGAAGGTTCTGGCCGAGCTCCGGCCCCTGCTCGCCATCCTGAGGAGATAAACTCGCACCCCGCGACGGTCGAACGGACCGTCGATCGAACAGGAGAACCCGCATGCCCTATAGCCCGTTGCTGATTCGACCGATGCGCGAGGAGCTCACCAGCGCCGGTTTTGCCGAGCTCGCGACCCCCGAAGACGTGGACCGCCTGCTCGACCTCAAACAGGGTACGACGCTCGTCGTCGTCAACTCCGTGTGCGGTTGCGCTGCGGGCGGCGCGCGTCCTGGCGCTCGCCTGGCGATCCAGGAGGCGCCGCGTCCCGATCGGCTCGCCACCGTCTTCGCCGGTCAGGATCTCGAGGCCACCGCGCGCCTGCGCGCCCGTTTCGGTCCGATCCCGCCCTCCTCTCCGTCGATGGGGCTGTTCAAGGACGGCGAGCTGGTCTGGTTCCTGCCCCGGCACCGGATCGAGGGACGCGACGCGCTGGCGGTGGCTGCCGACCTGCGCGCGGCGTTCGCTGCCCACTGCGCAGCGGTTCCGGTCGCCG
>JBPOHI010000138.1:0-15762 GCA_052035735.1 Acidobacteriota bacterium | reverse complement strand
AGGAGTCTGCCTCCGGCAGGAGAGTCCTACGCCGCGCTCGTCGAGCGCGAGCTCGCCTGCGGCCCGCACGGGGTGTCGCCAGTCGATACGCTGGCGGTCTTTCTGGTCGGTCGCGAGTGTCCGTTCGGTTGCGTGTTCTGCGATCTCTGGCGCTACACCACTCCCGGACCGACAGCGCCCGGAGCGCTGCCCGCTCAGCTCGCCCACGCGCTGCCCCGGCTCCCCCGCGAGCGACGCGCCGCGGCGACGCTCAAGCTCTACAACGCCAGCAACATCGATCGACTGTCCGTACCGCCCGCCGATGTCGCGGCGATTGCCGAGGTCGGCCGCGAGTTCGCGCGGGTGGTCGTCGAGTGTCATCCGCGGCGCGTCGGAGACCTCCTGCCGGAGTTGGCAACCGCCCTCGGCTCGACCGCGCTCGAAGTGGCCATGGGTCTCGAGACCGTTCATCCGCGGGCGTCGGCGCGCCTCGGCAAGAGCCTCGACCTCGCCATCTTCGATCGCGCCGCCGTGTGGCTTCGCACGCAGGGGATGGCGCTGCGCGTCTTTGTCCTCGTCGGAGCACCGTTCGTGCCGGACGCGCTTCGCCACGATTCGACGGTGGCGAGCGTCGCCCACGCCCTGGCGCGGGGTGCTTCGCATGTCAGCCTGATTCCGGTGCGTCCGACGCCGGACCTCGTGCAGCTGACGGCCCAGGGCGAGTGGTCGCCGCCGACACTCGACGAAGTCGAAGCGGCCTTCGACGCCGCGCGCGTCCTCGCAGCCACGGCGGGCGGCGTGGTCACCGTCGATCTCTGGGACATGGCGAGGCGTTGGCCCGAGGCGCCGGCGCTCGCGGCGCGCCTTGCGCGCCTGGAGCGACTCAATCTCGTTCCGCCAATCGGCGAAGCGAGGCCACCGCATGCCTGACCGCTGCGACGTCGCGATCATCGGCGCCGGCTTCGCCGGCTCGATCCTCGCCCGGCTGCTCGCCCGAGCGGGGCAGCGCGTGGTGCTGATCGAGCGCAGCCGGCATCCCCGTTGTGCCTTGGGCGAGTCCTCGACGCCGCTCGCCGCGCTGTCGCTCGAACGCCTGGCCAGTGCCCACGGACTCGCCGACCTTCACGCGCTCGCCGCCTGGGGACGCGCCCGCCGCGAGCTGCCGGAGCTTCGCCTCGGTTTGAAGCGTGGGTTCACCTTCTTCTCCCATCAGCCGGGAAGAACGCTGGGAGGCAGCGAGGAGGAGCGGCTGCTGGTGGCGGCGAGCCCGCGGGACGAGATTGCCGATGTGCACTGGTTGCGCAGCGACGTCGATGCCCATCTCGCCTCGGCTGCCCGCGCGGCAGGGGCCGAGCTGCGCGAGCGTTGCGCCGTCACCGCGGTCGAACCTGGCGGCGACGGAACGCTGCTCCGCCTGCAACGCGGCGATCGCCGCGAGAGCCTCGCGGCGCGCTTCGTCGTCGACGCGAGCGGGCCGGGGGAGATTCCGGGCCTGCCCGGACGGCTCGACCGGCCCTCGCGCGCCCGCACCCATCTGCTCTTCGCGCACGTCGCGGGTCTCGCTCCGCTCGCCGAGGTCGCGCCGGCGGCGCTCTCTCCGGCAGGGCCCTATCCCGACGAGCGCGCTGCGATACACCACCTGCTGCCGGACGGCTGGCTCTACGTTCTGCCGTTCGACCACGGCGTCGCGAGCATCGGGCTCGAGCGGCACGGCGTCGCCTCGGGCGCCGAGCGCCGCGACCCCGCCGGCGCGCTGCGCGCCGCCCTCGCCCCCTACCCCACCCTCGCGCGCCAGCTCGCCGCCAGCACGGTGGTGCACGGTGTCGGATTCGCCCCGCGGGTCCAGCATCGCCGCCGCGTCGCCGCCGGTCCGGGCTGGCTCGCGCTGCCGCATGCCCACGCCTTTACCAGCCCGCTGTTCTCGACCGGCCTCGCGCTGTCGCTGCGCGGCGTCGAACGCGCGGCAGTGCTGCTCGCCGGTGGCGCGCCGCACCCGGCGGCCGTCGGCCGCTACGCCCGGAGAGCGGTCCGGGAGGCGCGCTTTCTCGACCGCCTGCAGGCGGGAGCCCTGCGCGCGACGGCCTCGCTCGACCGCTTCGCGCCATGGGCGCTGCTCTACTTCGCCGCCGCCAGTTGGAGCGAGAGCCGCGAACGCCTCTGCGCGCCGCCCGACGGCGGATGGGCGGAGACACCGTTCCTGAGCTCGGGGGATCCGGTCTTCGGCTCTGCTCTCACCCGGCTCGAGGCGCCGGAGCCGGAGCCGGAGACGGCGGGCGCCGTGCGCGACGCGCTGCTCGCCGCCCTCGCTCCGCGCGACGTCGCCGGGCTCGGCAGGCGCGGACGGCACGGGCACTATCCGGTGGACTTCGAAGCGCTGGTCGACGCTGCGCCCTTGCTGGGTCTCTCCGCCGAGGAGGTTCGGCGGAACACCGCCCGGTTGCGCGGCGGCGGCTAGCGCGCGCGGACCGAAGTCCCTCTGGCGCGACCGCCCCTCTCCCTTCGCCCGAAGGCCCGCCGGGACGCGCAGTCAAAATGTCCGGCGGGATACAATGGCACGATGCGCAGCCCACGCTGGCTTCTCCTCGCGCTGTTCGCCGTCGCTTCGGGTCTCGCCGGTGCGGGCCTTGCAGAGACGATTACCGTCGCCGCCGCCGCCGACCTGAAATTCGCCATGGACGAGATCGTGGCTGCTTTCGAGCCGGCCCATCCCGGTGATCACATCGAAGTGGTCTACGGCTCCTCGGGGAAGTTCCACACCCAGATCCAGCAGGGAGCTCCCTACGATCTCTTCTTCTCGGCCGACATCGAGCTCCCGCGGCAACTGGCGGCAGCCGGGCTTGCCGCTTCCGAGGTCGAGCCCTACGCCATCGGCCGCCTCGTGCTCTGGAGTGCCACGCTCGACGCGTCCCGGATGACTCTCGAGTCGCTTCTCGATCCGGCGATCTCCCGCGTCGCGATCGCCAATCCGCGGCATGCGCCCTACGGCCGGCGCGCCGAAGAAGCGCTGCGCGCTGCCGGACTATGGGAGAGAGTGGAGCCCAAGCTGGTCTTCGGCGAGAATATCGCCCAGACAGCGCAGTTCGTCGAGTCCGGCAACGCCCAGGTCGGCATCCTCGCCCTGTCGCTCGCGATCGCCCCGCAACTCGCGGCGCGCGGCGGTTACTTCCTGGTGCCGGAGGCGCTCCACACCCCGCTCGAACAGGGCTTCATCGTCACCCGGCGGAGCGCCGGGAACCCGCTCGCCCGGCGCTTCGCTGACTTCGTCGGCGGTCCGTCCGGACGCGCTTCGATGGCCCGCTACGGCTTCGCGCTCCCCGGCGAGAGCGCGAGAAGACCCTGATCTTCCTGTCGCAGGGCGACCTCGTCGCACTCGGCCTGACGCTGCGCCTCGCTGCGAGCGTCACTGCGATCCTGCTCGTCGTCGGCACGCCGCTCGCCTGGTGGCTGGCGCGCACGGGCTCGGCGTGGAAGGGGCCGGTCGCCGCCGTCGTCGCCCTGCCGCTCGTCCTGCCGCCGTCGGTGCTGGGGTTCTACCTCCTCCTCGCGCTCGGTCCGAACGGCCCTGCCGGCCGGCTCACGACGGCGTTCGGCCTCGGCTCCCTGCCGTTCACCTTCGGCGGCCTGGTGGTGGCGTCGGTTCTCTACTCGCTGCCGTTTGCGGTACAACCGCTGCAGACCGCCTTCGAGGCCGTCGGCGAACGCCCACTCGAAGTCGCCGCGACGCTCGGCGCCTCGCCGCTCGACGCCTTCCTCACCGTCGCCGTGCCGTTGGCGCGCTCCGGATTCCTCACCGCGGCCATCCTGACCTTCGCCCACACCGTCGGCGAGTTCGGGGTCGTCCTGATGCTCGGCGGCAACCTCCCCGGCCGCACGCGCGTCGCCTCGGTGGCGATCTACGACCACGTCGAGGCCCTGCAGTACGGCGAAGCGCACCGTCTGGCGGCGGTCCTGCTCGCCTTCGCCTTTCTGGTGCTGCTGCTCGTCTACGGATCCCGCCTCGGCTCGCCGCGAGGGAAGAGTTGACGATCGCACCCGCCAGGCGCGAGCTGGCCTGCCGCTTCCGCCTCGACCGGCCGAGGTTCTCGCTCGACGTCGACCTCGTCCTCCCCGGCCGGGGCGTGACGGCGATCTTCGGCCCTTCGGGTTCCGGCAAGACGACGCTCCTGCGCTGCATCGCCGGACTCGAGCGGGCCCCCGGCGGCCGCCTCCAACTGGGTGACGAGACCTGGCAGGACGGCGGGCGCTGGGTGCCGACGCACCTCCGCCCCCTGGGATACGTCTTTCAGGAGGCGAGTCTCTTCCCCCATCTCTCGGTGGCCGGGAACCTGCGCTACGGCGAGCGGCGGAGCCCTGCCGCCCGCCGCCGCAACCTCGAGGCCTCGATCGAGCTGCTGGGCCTCGCGTCGCTGCTCGAGCGTGCGCCCGGGAAGCTCTCGGGCGGGGAGCGCCAACGGGTGGCGATCGCCCGCGCCCTCGCCACCGCCCCTCGCCTGCTGCTCATGGACGAGCCCCTCGCGGCGCTCGACGCCGCACGCAAGCGCGAGATCCTCCCCTACCTCGAGCGCCTGCACGACGAGCTCGACATTCCCGTCCTCTACGTGAGCCACGCCGCCGACGAGGTGGCGCGGCTGGCCGACCACCTCGTCCTGCTCGACGGCGGACGCGTGCGCGCGAGCGGCCGGCTGACCGACCTGCTGCAACGTCTCGACCTGCCGCTCGCGCTGGGCGAGGACGTCGGCACGGTGCTCGAAGGGGCGATCGACGAGATTGATGCCACCTGGCATCTCGCGCGGGTCGGATTTCCCGGGGGAGTCCTGTGGACGCGCGATCACGGTCTCCCGGTCGGGCAGCGGGTGCGGGTACGCGTGCTGGCGCGGGACGTGAGCCTGGCGCGTGCGGCGCCGCTCCGCACCAGCATCCAGAACGTGTTCGAGGGGTGGATCGACGCGGTCGCCGACGACGAGCATCCGAGCTCGGTCGTGGTGCGCCTGTGTGTCGGCCCCTCGCGTCTCCTTGCCCGGGTGACGAAACGGGCCGCCGTCGAGCTCGACATCGTGCCCGGACGCGAAATCTGGGTGCAGGTCAAATCGGTCGCGCTGCTCGAATAGCGGCGCCCTTGCGGGAGCTTCCTGTCATGCGCAGATCCCAAGCAACGAAGGCACGCACCCTGCCGCGTTGGCGCCTGCTCCACGGCGACGAGATCGCCCTCGGCCCCGGCAAGGTCGAGCTGCTCGAAGCCATCGCGGCGGCCGGCTCGATCTCGGGCGCGGCGCGCGAGCTCGAGATGTCGTATCGCCGCGCCTGGCTCCTGGTCGAGACGATGAACCGGCGTTTCCGCAAACCGCTGGTTGCCACGTCGAGTTGCCGCCGCGCCGGCGCGAACCTGACCCGCGAAGGAGTCGAAGTCGTCGCGCTCTACCGCCGGATCGAAGCCGAGAGTCTCGCCGCAACACGAAACGCCTGGTCGAGGATCCGCAGCCTCCTCGCGAAACCCGGCTGACCTTCCCCCTCCGGGGCCGCCCCGCTCCGCGGCGCCTTCACGCGCCTGACCTCGCGCCTCCGACCCTCAGCTCGACTTGGCCGTGCACACGCCGTGGACGCAATCGCGCAGCCACCGGTGCGCGGGGTCGGCGTCCTGCCGCGGATGCCAGAGCAACGACACGGTCAGGGCCGGCGTTTCGACCGGCAACGGAAAGGAGTGCATGCCGGTGCGCAGGTTCCCGGTGTGTCGCTCCGGAACGGTAGCGATGAGGTCGGAGGCGCGCGCCAGAGCGAGCGCGGTCGCGAAGCCGTCGACCGTGGCGACGACGGCGCGTTCGAGCCCGCGGAGCGCCAGTGCTGCATCGACCGGCGTCTCGCCGGCGCCCTGGCGCGTGCCGTCGATGTGACGCCCCGCCGCGTAGCGGGCGGCGGTCACCCGGCCGCGCGACAGCGGATGTCCGGCGCGCACCGCGCCGACGAAACGGTCGCGGAAGAGCGCTCGCGCGCGGAGCTCGGGACCGGTCGCCCGCGCGACCACGCCGGTCTCCAGGTCGACCCGTCCCTCGCGCAGCGGAGCGGCGTCGCGGTCGAGCTTCTGCACGAAGCGGAGCCGCACGCCCGGGGCCTCCGTGCCGAGGCGGGCGAGGAGCGCGGGCCCGAAGTTCTCGACGAATCCGTCGCGCGTGCGCAGGGTGAAGACCCGCTCGAGCCGCGCGAGATCGAGCGTCCGCTCCGGCCGCAGCGCCGCCGCGACCTCTTCGAGGAGCGGCCCGACCCTGTCGCGAAGCGCCAGCGCCCGCGGTGAAGGCACGAGCCCGCGGCCGGCGCGCACGAGCAGCGGATCGCCGGTCGTTCGCCGCAGGCGCGCCAGCGCCCGGCTCATCGCCGAGGGACTGAGGCGCAGCTTGCGTCCGGCGCGCGTGACGCTGCCCTCTGCGAGGAGCGCTTCCAGCGTGTAGAGCAGGTTGAGATCCGGGTCGGCCATCGCCGGAGGCTATTTCGACTATGGCGTTTCGCGCAACTCTGGATTGCATCGCTTGCGTCTTGCGCCCTGTTCCGTCCGGAACTACCTTGCACCCATGACAGAGCCATCGCCAGTTTCGCTGCCGGGAGCGGCACCGGCCGCCCCTCTCCCCCTGCCGACGAACCGCTGGGCCCTCGCCGGCCTGGCGCTCTCCGCCCTGCTCTCGTCGCTCGGCACGAGCATCGCGAACGTCGCCCTGCCGACCCTGGCACAGGCGTTCGCCGCCTCCTTCAGCGACGTCCAATGGGTCGTGCTCGCCTACCTGCTCTCCCTCACGACGCTGGTGGTGGGCGCCGGCAGGCTCGGCGATCTCGCCGGGCGCAGGCGCCTGCTGCTCGCCGGCCTCGCCATCTACTCGGCGGCCGCGCTGGCCTGCGGCCTCGCCCCGACCCTGGGCTGGCTGGTCGCGGCGCGCGCAGTCCAGGGCTTGGGCGCCGCGCTCCTCGTGGCGCTCGCGCTCGCCTCGGTCGGTGAGATCGCTCCCCCGGCGCGATTGGGCAGCGCGCTCGGACTCCTCGGATCGATGTCGGCGGTCGGCACGGCGCTCGGGCCCTCTCTGGGCGGCGCCCTGACCGCCACGGTCGGCTGGCGGGCGATCTTCCTCGTCCAGGTGCCGCTCGGCGTCGCAGCGTCCTTTCTCGTGCGGCGCCACCTGCCCGCCCCCGTGCGGCGCCACGATGCAAACGCCGCCGACTTCGATCTCCGCGGACTGCTGCTTCTGGCGGTCACTCTGGCTGCCTTCTCTCTCGCCCTGGCGCCGCACGATGGACCCCGGGATGCGACGAACCTCATGCTCTTCGCCGGCGCCGCCTGCGGACTGGCGGCCTTCGTCTACGTCGAGCTGCGGTCGCCGGCACCGCTCGTCCGGCTGGCGCTCTTCCGCGGGACGGCGCTCGGCGGCAGTCTCGCGCAGAACGCGCTGGTCTCGACCGTGATCATGGCGACGCTGCTGGTCGGGCCGTTCTATCTCTCCGTCGCGCTCGGCCTCGCGGCGGGTTCCGCGGGCCTCGCAATGAGCCTCGGGCCGCTCGTCGCCGCCCTTTCCGCGGCGCCAGCGGGACACCTCACCGACCGGCTCGGAGTTGCGCTCCCGGCGCGCTGCGGGCTGATCGCCATGGCCGGGGGCGCAGCGCTGCTCGCGATGCTGCCGGCGTCCCTCGGCCTCGTCGGCTACCTCGCACCCATCGTGGTGCTCACCGCCGGCTACTCGCTGTTTCAGACTGCCAACAACACCGCGGCACTGGCGGCGGTGACGCCACAGGATCGCGGCATCGCCTCCGGCCTGCTCAACCTGTCGCGCCATCTCGGGCTGATCCTCGGCACCGCCGCCCTGGGCGCCCTGTTCGCGAGCGCGGCAGGCACAGCGGATCCGGCGACGGCGTCGCCGCAGGCGATCGGAGAGGGGATGCGGGCGACCTTCGGCGCCGCGGCGCTGCTGCTCGCCGCGGTGGTCGCCGCCGGCGCGATCGCGCCGGGCCTCAGCCCTTCAGGGCGCGGCGTTGGACCAGCTGTCGAGGTTCGCCGCCTCGAAGCCGTCGGCAAAGATGTCCGGGGTCCAGTCGAGGGCCGCTTCGACGGCGAAGGCCACGGCGATCCTGGCGAACTTCGCCGCGTGCGCCGCGGTGCCGCCGAAGGTCGCGACCGTATCCTGGGGCGTATGTAGGGAGGTGTTGTAGGAGCCGGGATAGGGCGCTTCGAAGGCCATCGCCGCCGGGTAGCCGCGCACGTTCCAAGAGGCGTGATCGGAACAGCCGTAGCCGCAGTTCGAAGTTCCGCGAGTCAGCGACGGCAGATAGGTATCGACGATCGCCCCGAGGAACTGGTTGAGCTCGGGGTTGGTGTAGGCGCTGTCCTGGATCAGCGTCACGTCCGTCGGCGATCCCTGGAAGGCGGTCATGTCCTGCTGCAGGACGGCGACGACCTGCCGGGAGGCGGCGGCGTAGTCGCCCGCGATGTCGTCGGAGCCGTCGAGGCCGACCTCTTCCGCCGCGTAGGCCATGAACTGGATCGTGCGCTGCGGCTCGATCCCGGAGGCGAGCAGGACGCGCAGCGCCTCCGAGATCGTCGCGACCCCCGAGGCGTCGTCGTCCGCACCCGGCGCCGTGCAGTTGGGATTGCCGGAGCAACCGGAGCGGATCGAATCCTCATGGGCACCGACGATGACGATCTGCTCGGGGTAGGTCGTTCCCGGAATCGTCGCCACGACCGACGGCTGCGCAGTGATTCCGACGTGCGCGTAAAGCTCCACCGTGACCCCTTCGTGCCCGGCGGCATAGCCCTCCCACTGAGCCTTGATCGCGTTCGCGGCGTTCGTTCCCGAGGGATGAGCGTGGTAGCGATTCGGGAAGTTCGTCGACAACGCGGTGATGGTGGCGAGAATCGCCGCCTCGTCGACGGCGGCGACGAGCGGCGCCACCACGGCGGGCCGGTCGATGGTGAACGGCAGCACGAGCGGCGCCGAAGGGCGCTCGAGTCGCGCCAGCGCCTCGACCGCCTCGGCGAGACTCTCGTGCTTGACGAACCCGCCGCAACGGCGGAAATCGCGATGAATCCGCTGCGAGAGCGCTTCGAGCGCCGACTGCGGGAGGGTCGTGAGGATGACACCGCGGGTCTCGGCGAGCCGCGGCAGGAACGGCAGGACCTCCCCGCCGGGGCCGGCCTCGAACACACCCGTCACGGCGGCAAAGACCGAGTCGTCGAGCGTGATCCAGACCGAAGGGTCGGCGGGCGGCGCCGCTGGAGACGATGCGACGGCGCCCGTGGCGGGCGCGATCGAGAGGAAGACGGCAACGCGAGCCGCGCGAACCCAGGTTCGGAACATGCCGGGGATTCTATCGGAGCGCCCGACTCCGATACGCTTGACCGTGCAGCGAGAGGGACCGGATCCGCAGGGCGGAGCCGGCCGCACGGCCCGGAGAGCTCCAGATGACCACACAGGGACGGACAGGCGTCGAGCAGCGCGCTCACCCGCGGGCGGCGGTCCGCAGCGAAATCCAGATCGTCTACCCCGACCTCAAGCAGCTCGCGACGGCGATCTGCAGCGATCTCTCGGTGGGCGGCATGTTCATCGAAACAGAGGCGCCGTTGCCGGTGACCGCTCCGGTGCACTTCGAGCTCCATCTGCCCGGCCGCACGCCGCGCGTGGTCAACGGCGAAGGGGTCGTCGTCTGGCGCCGGGAGCGCCAGGCGCCCTCCGACCCCTCGCCGGGATTCGGCGTCCGCTTCACCCAGCTCGATCCGCGCTTCCGCGCCCTGATCTTTCGCCTCGTCGACAGCTACATCCAGGGCGGTGGCGTGCCGTTCGACCTCGAGCCCGAGGCCGACTGACGCCGCGCAGGTTGCCCACCGGAATCGCCCGGCCGCCGCTCGCTAGACCGCAGCTGTTCCGCTCCCTGCGCTCGACTGTCTATCCCGATTCGGGGGCTGCACCCCCGAGTCCCGAAGATCTGTCTTCCGAGCTCAAGGAGAGTCCATGTCGAGTTGTTCCCGAGTCGCGAGCCGTGCTCTTGCGAAAGGTCTCGCGACAGGGCAGGCCGCCCTGTTCGCCGTTCTTCACCTCGCCGCGTCGACGCCGGCCAGTGCCGGCGTCTCGCTGGAGGTCACGCCGTCCTTCCCGGCGACCGTAACAGCGGCAGCAACCGGGCTCCCCGCTTCGGTGTCGTTCGTCAACGACTCGACGGGCCCCGACGCCGACTTTTCGCTGAGCATTACCGGTATCGCGCTCACTCCCAGTTGCGGCAACGCAAGTACCGTCTGCAACGAGATCGACCCGGGTGTCTTCTCCTTGAGCGCCAGCGGTACCGGACAGGCGGGAACCGCCTGCGCCGGCGCCACGTTCGCCATCGCTGCGCCGGATCTCAACGGCAGGTCGGTGGTCACCTTCTCACCGGCGATCGTCCTCACCCCGACCGGCCAGCCCGGCTCCACCTGCACCTTCGTCTTCACTTTCAACGTGCTCAAGGTCCCGACGGTGGACGCGTCGAATCCGGCCCCCGGAATGCAGACCGACGCCCTGGCCGAGATCAGCGCCGAGACCATCGGCAATCCGGCTGCCGGGACTTCGTCGGGCAGCGTGGAGATCACGGTCCAGCGCGCCCTCCCCAGCCTTGCGACGACCGCATCGCCGGCGATCACTCTGGGCGAACAGATCAGCGACGCAGCGCAGCTCTCTGGCGGCTCCCATCCCGGAGGCGGAAGCGTCACTTTTCACCTCTACGGCCCGGACGACGCCACCTGCAGCCTGCCGCAGGTCTTCGTCTCGACGAATACGGCGAGCGCCGCCGGCACGGCGAGCTCGAGCCCCTTCACGCCCACCCTGCCGGGAACCTACCGCTGGATCGCCGCCTACGGTGGCGACGCCGACAACCTGCCCGTACAGGCGCCGTGCAACGACGCCCACGAGTCGGTCCTCGTGAGCCTCGCGCCGCAGTCGATTGCGGTCACGCCGGGAAGCCTCGCGAGCGACGTGCCGGCGGGGGGATCCGAGACGCTGCAGCTCGCCATTCAGAACCAGGGGGCCGTCGACCTCGTCTGGTCGATCGGCGAAGCGGCGGTCAGCCAGCCACCCGGCTCTTCGCCGGCTCGGGGCACCCGGATCTATGACAACGGTTCGCCGGTGAGTCGCGCCGGAGCGGGCTTCGGCGGTGCCGACGTCAGTGTGCTCGATCGCACCCACGGCCTCGCGCTCCACGGTTTCGGCCTGCAGCTCGCGGGAGAGAACCGCCTCGCCGACGATTTCACGGTACCCGGCCCGGCCGCCTGGACGATCGAGACCGTCACGTTCTACAGCTACCAGACCTCCTCGACGACGGACGCCGTCCTCGCGGATCTGCGCTTGCAGATCTGGGACGGGCCGCCTCAGGCTGCGGGCAGCCGGGTCGTCTTCGGCGACCGCGACACCGATCGCCTGATCTCCTCCACGTTCAGCCATGCCTATCGCGTCAGCGAGAGGGATCTCGAAGAGACCTCCCGTCCGATCCTGGCCAGCGTCGCTCGCGTCGGCGTCACGCTCCGCCCAGGGACGTACTGGCTCGACTGGTCCGCCGCGGGCGCCTTCGGAACGGGTCCCTGGAGTCCGCCGACCGCCTTCGCCGGCAAGGGCTCGCCCGGCAACGCCCTCCAGTCCTCCGCCGGAGAGCCTTTCACCGCCGCGCTCGATGGCAGCCTGCAGGTGGAGTTTCCGTTCCGCGTCGCGGCCACGCTCGCGGCCTGCGACACGCCGGCGAACCTCCCCTGGCTCTCACTCGGCCAGAGCCTCGGCACCACGGCCGGCGGCGCAACCACCGTGGTCGACGTCACCTTCGACTCGGCCGACCTGGCTCCCGGTCTCTACAGCGGCGTGCTCTGCGTAGCGAGCGACGATCCCGACACGCCAGTGGTCGAAGTGCCGGTGACCTTCGTGGTCGCCCTCCTCTTCGTCGATGGCTTCGAAGACGGCAGTCCGTCGAACTGGAGTGCCGCCATTCCCTAGGGGGCCACGCCGGCGCCTGGGCGCCTGCGACGGAGCGCGACGGCGCGCCGTGCCATCAGGCCGAGCGGCACCACGATGGCGAGCAACACGAGCGCCGGCAGGGCGGCACCGAACCCGGCGGCGAACGGCGTGAACCAGGCGTCGCGGAACCAGGCCACGGCCGCCGGGCTGTTGGCTTCGAGCGCGCTCGCCTGGCTGCCGAGGGCGAACTGGTGCGCGATCGCCGTGACGCCAGCGGCCCCCTGCCAGCCGACGGCGATGATGCCGTAGGAGGTCCAGCCGAAGGCGAGGCTGCCGACCGCGACTGCGCCGACGGCGATCCCGGCGACGGAGAGCGACAGCAGGCCGACCGTCACCCCGCCGAAGGCGATCGGCGCGATAGCGACTCCGCCCACCGCGAGGAGCGGCGAGATCGCGAGGTCGCCCACGGCGAGCCAACCGCGCGCGCCGCGCCGCGTGGAGCGGTCGAACGCGGCGCCCGCATCGACGCCGCCCGAGGCGTAGGCGAAGAGCGGCAGGCCGAAGAGTCGCAGGCGGCTTTGGTAGCGGCGGGCGCGCGACGGCGCCACTCCCCGGCGGGCCAGCTCGGCGAACCATGCCGAGTCGCTCACTCCGCTGCCGGCCCGCAGCGCCGCAATCCGCTGTTCGGTGCGATTCGCCATGCGAATCAGTACACCCACCAGGGTGACCGTCCACAGCGTCGCCGTCACAGCGAGAAACGCCGGCGTCTCGGCGAACCGGGTCGTGCCGGCCCAGACCAGACCGAGGATCAAACCGATCATCGGCACGACGAAAAGGAAGGCTCCGCGGAAGGCCGCTGCGATCGCCCGACGCTCGTCGTCGGAACGCGCGGTGGCTCCGGCGAGCTTCGAGGCGAGCCAGGCGGTGAGGAGGCCGGCCGCCGGACCGGCGACGGCGGCGCCGCCGATACCGGCGACCGTGCCTTTGCCGGTGGCAGCGCCGCTGGCCGCGCCGCTCGCAGCGCCTGCCACAGCGGCGCCGGAGACCTTGGTGGCCAGCGCGGCGCTGGTCGGCGCGGTGAACGCGATCGCGGCGAGCACCGCGGCGCCGAAAGACGCTCCCGGCCGCGAGCGTGCGAGCGCCGATTCGACCAGCGCGGACATCTCCGCTTTGAGCATCGCTCGGCCGCGCGACAGGCGCTGCTTGACGGCGTCCTCGGAGAGCTCGAGCTGGCTCGCGACCTCGGCGACCGAACGCTCTTCACGGTAGAAGAGCACCAGCGGCTCGCGGTAGCTCTCGGGGAGCTCGGCGAGCGTGTTCCACAGCAGCTCTTCTTCCTGCTTCGAGACGGCGTGCGCCTCAGGGCTCGCCTCGCGGGCGGCCGGCTCGGCGATTCCGTCGAGCGCCACGGGGACTCCGCCGCGCCGCTGGACGACCTTCGCGGCGTTCGCCGTCAGGTTGCGCGCGATCCCGGCGAGCCAGGACTTGAGCAGCGCCGGCTCGCGCAGGTCGTTCTGTTTCCGCCAGGCGGTGACGAACGTCTCCTGCGCGAAGTCGGAAGCGGCGGCGAGATCGCCGGTGCGGCTGTAGGCGATCGCGGCGACGAGCGACTGATAGCGCTCGACGATGCGCCCGAAAGCGTCGCGATCTCCGGCGCGCGAGGCGCGCCAGAGATCGGCGTCGGAGACGGGCGAGAGGGGGGCGGATCGAGACATCGAAGGTGCGTTCATGATCCCCCAGTGGCCACCCGCGGGCAAAAGGTGACAGAACGGGCGAAGCGTTCGAGATATCGGCAGCGTGCCTACACGCCGACAGGGCAACTCCCTGATACCGGTCCCCGGCGGTCTCGATCATGCTCCCGTTCCTCGAGCCATCGCCGCCGCGCCGTATTGAGCCCGGGAGCTCGCCGGGAGCATCGCCAGCCGCCACCAAGCACGAGTAGAGGGGGGCCGCATGAATGGGATCGTCCTGTGGGTCGTGGGCGGAATCGTCAGCAGGGAAGTCAGCCTCTCCCGGAGGAAGCACGCAGCCATACCCGGAACCCGGGGAAGCGCCTCGCGCGTGCGGCCGAGCTTGGCCTGGATCTCGATGCTCCTGCTCTGCTGGGGAGGTCTTCCGACCTCCATCGAGAGTCAGCGGATGCCGCCCGACAAGGGGCCGCAGGATCTCAAGGCGGGGGAGTTCGTCTGGGAGCCCGAGCTCTCGCCCTCAGGGCCGGTGGTCGTCCTGGTCAGCATCGCCGACCAGCGGCTGTATGCCTACCGCAACGGCCTGCGCATCGGCTACTCGACCGTCAGCACCGGCAAGAAGGGGCACGAGACGCCGACCGGCGTCTTCACCGTGCTCGAGAAGGACGCCAACCACGTATCGAATCTCTACCAGGGTGCCAAGATGCCCAACATGGAGCGGCTGACGTGGTCGGGAA
This sequence comes from Acidobacteriota bacterium, assembly GCA_052035735.1. Taxonomy (GTDB): domain Bacteria; phylum Acidobacteriota; class Thermoanaerobaculia; order Multivoradales; family JAGPDF01; genus JAGPDF01. The sequence continues at coordinate 1,422 of JBPOHI010000138.1, read as the reverse complement.
TCGCGCTCCATGCGGGCAATCTCCCGGGCTACCCGGCATCGCACGGCTGCGTGCGGCTGCCGCTCGAGTTCTCGAAGGCCCTCTACGAGCTCGACGCCATCGGGACCACGGTGGTCATCGCCGACGACCACGACGGCCCGAAGGAGGCTGCACACCCCGGCGTGGTGCTGGCTCCGGATCTCGCCGCTCGAGCTCCGGGAGACCCGACGAAAGCAGGCGAATTCCAGTGGCGACCCGAGCGGGCGCCGGCAGGACCGGTCAACGTCCTGTTGAGCTCGGCCGAGCGCAGGCTCTACGTCTATCGCAACGGCGTCGAGATCGGCCAGGCGGAGGTCGCCTTCCGCGGCGACCGGACGGTTCTCCCTGAAGGCGTCTTCACCGTGCTTGCCGGCAGCGGAACCGGCCAGAGTCCCTTCGCCCCCGATCGCCCCGACCACCGCTGGATGGGGGTACCGCTCGGCGCCGAGCCGATGCCGGATCGAGACGCGAAGGCGGCGCTGCTCTCACTCGTTCACATCCCCGCCGATTTCGGCGCGGCGGTCTACGAGGTCCTGATGCCGGGAGCGACCATTTACGTCACCAACCAGAAGGTCGCGCCGCACACCTCCACGCCCGCCGACTTCGTCGTCCTCTCGACGCACGACGAGGTCGCCAGCTAGGACCCAGTGGGCACCGCTTCCTCGGCTCTCCTCCTCGCGAGCTTGCTGGTCTCGGGCCCGGTTGTGGCAGCCGCCGGGCCCGGCCCGACCGAGCTCGACCGCCTGACCGCGCTGGCGCCCGACCTGCGGCCCGCCGTCCTCGCCCGCGCCCTCGCCGCGCTCGCCTGCACGAGCGAGCCCGATCTCGCCCAGAGCCGCGTGCTGGCGGTCATCGACTACGCGCGGCCTTCGACCGAACGCCGGCTCTGGGTGTTCGATCGCCGGGGCCCGCAGCTGCTCTTTCATACCCTGGTCGCGCACGGCTCCGGCTCGGGGGAGAACTTCGCCGAGCGCTTCTCGAACCGCCACCATTCCCGCGAGTCGAGCCTGGGCCTCTTCCGCGCCGCCGAGACCTACCACGGACGCAACGGCTACTCGCTGCGCCTCGACGGACTCGACCCTGGGGTCAACGACCAGGCGCGGAGCCGGGCGATCGTGATGCACGGTGCCTGGTACGTCACCCCGGCTTTCGCCGAGCAGCACCACCGCCTCGGCCGGAGCTGGGGCTGTCCCGCGCTCGAACCGTCGACCGCGCGCCCGATCATCGACGCGCTCCAGCGGGGCGGGGCGCTGTTCATCTCCGCCGAAGACCCGGACTGGCTGCGACAGACGGCCACGCTCCCCTGCAGAACCTCCCTCGCCGCGGAGCGCGCGAAGTAGGTGCGCTGCGTCGTGGCGCCCCGCCACCGGCGCTGGCTCCTGGGCGCCGCCCTGCTCGCGGGCG
>JBPOHI010000161.1:0-3154 GCA_052035735.1 Acidobacteriota bacterium | reverse complement strand
CGCGCCGCCGCGCTGAGCCGTACGAACCGCCGGAGGAGGACCCGCAGATGACCGTCCGCCGCCGCTTCGCCGAGTCCGCCGCGCTCGCGGGCGCCGCCGCGCTCGCCTTCGCCGCCGCAGGGGCCGCCCCGCCGGCCGCGCCGACGCGGCCGCTCGTCTCCACCTTCTCGATCGTCGCGGTCGACCCGGTCAACGGCGACCTCGGCGTCGCCGTGCAGTCGAAGTTCCCGAACGTGCGCGCGGTCGTGCCGTGGGTGCGCGCCGGCGTCGGGGCGGTGGCGACGCAGAGCTTCGCCAAGATCTCCTTCCGCAACGACGGCCTCGACCTTCTGGCGCGCGGCGCCACGGCGGAGGAGGCGCTCACCATCCTGCTGCGCGACGATCCGCAGCGTGAGCAGCGCCAGGTCGGCATCGTCGATGCGCATGGCCACGCCGCGACCGGGACCGGCAAGGAGTGCTTCGCCTGGGCCGGCGGTCGAATCGGGCAGAGCGGTGCGGCCACGAAGGCGGTGGGCCTCGGTGCGGGAACCGGCACCGTCGTCGCCGGCGACGGTTTCACCATCCAGGGCAACATCCTGGTCTCGGAGGCGACCGTCGCGGCAATGGCCAGCGCCTATGAGTCGACCTCGGGGGAGCTCGCCGACCGGCTGATGGCGGCGCTCGTCGCCGGCGGCAAGGCAGGCGGCGACCAGCGCGGCGAGCAGAGCGCGGCCCTGCTCGTGACGCGCAAAGGGGCCGGCTACGACGGCTCCGACAACTTCATCGACATCTCGGTCTACGACCACGCGACGCCGATCGCCGAGCTCGAGCGCCTGTATGCGTTGAACCGGCTCTACTTCACCCGTTCGAAGCCCGAGAACATGATCCCGGTGACGCCCGAGATCGCGCGCGAGATCCAGACGATCTGGATGCAGCGCGGCTTCGACAGGGGACCTGCCGACGGCGTCGTGGACGCGCGCTTCCAGAAGCTGCTGGTCGACTTCATGGGGTGGGAGAACTACGACATCCGCGTCGAGGAGGTGCAGAAGGTCGATCTGGCGAAAGGCGGGATCTTGCGGATCGATCGCGAGGTCCTGGCCGATATCCGCGAGGTCTTCCGCACCGGCCGCTTCAAGCCGAGCCTGCACCGTTAGAAAACACGCGCTCGAACGTAGTGTCTGTGACATGAGACCTCTCCGCGACAGCCTTGCCTTCGCCGCGCCGCTGCTCGCGGCCTGCGTCGCCTCGTCGGCTCCCCTCGTCGCTGCGCCGGCGAAGCTCGCGCTCGCGCACCAGCGCCTCGAGCTGCCAGGGGTTCCGGTCGAGTCGTTCGCCGTCGATCTCGATCGCGACGGACGGCGCGATCTCGTCGTCGTCGTCGCCTCGACCTCCTGGGGCGAGGTCGGCATCGAAGAACCGATGCAGGTCGACGCCGAGGGGACGTTCGTCGACGTGCTGACCGTCGTCCCCACGGTGCTCGATCGCCGTGAGTTGCTGTTCTTCCGCGGCACCGCCGGGCTGGGTTTCGCGGCGGAGGCGGTGCGCCTCGAACTGCCGCCCTCGGTGCACGCGATCGAAGCGGGGCCGGCCTCGGCGCCGCTGGTCGCCTGGACCGACGACGGCGTAGCTGAGATCGTCCTCGCGCCGGCCTCCGGCGAGGCTGGCAGAGAAGGGGATGCCGCGCCCGTCGCCGCGCTCGAGCTCGTGCCGCGCATCGCGGCCCGCACCCTGTTCTCCGGCAGCAGCTCGTTCATCGCCCGCAGCGGTCTCGTCGCCGACCTCGACGGCGACGGTTCCCTCGATCTGTTCGTGCCGGCGGTCTCCGGCCTCGCCGTGCACCTGTCAACGGCGGCGGGCTTCTCCGGGGTCGCCGCCTCGGTCGTCGCCCCCCCTCGGGAAGACGATTCCGCGTCGGCTTCAGGTCCGCTGCCGCGGCCCGAAGGGCGGGAGGACGAAGAGGAGGAGAGTCCGTACCGGCAGAAAGTGGGCGTCGTCCGCGAGGTGCTCCTGCCCGTAGTGCTCGACCTCAACGGCGACCGACTTCCTGACCTGCTGTACCGCGCTCCGCAGCTCGCAGGCGACGGTGTGCGCGTCCGTCTGAACCTCGGCGAGGGCCTCTTCGGCCCGGCCTTCGATCCGCTGACCGGATGGGACGACGAAGCCGAGCCGGCCGCTGTCGCCGCCGGCGGCAAGACGAAGCCTGCGCCGACGCGGGAGGTCGCCTGGCTCGGCGATCTCGACGGCGACGGACAGGCCGAGGTGGTAACGGCGCTGGAGATTCCGAGCGCCAAGGACACGATGCGGGCCGAGCTCGCCGAAGCGAAGCGGCCGCACGCCCGGATCAGCGTCCACAGTCTGGGCGCGGATGCGAAGTGGGATCGCGCGCCGAAGGCTGCGTTTACCGTCGAAGGCTACGTCTTCGAGGGCGGCGGCGGAGACGATGGCGGCGACGAAGGTGAAGGCGGCGGCTTCTCCCTGCCGTCGGGAGTGCTCGACCTCGACGGCGACGGCAAGCTCGACCTCGTCGCGCTGTCGCTCGACTTCAGCCTGTTCGAGGCGATGCGCGTCCTGACGACGAAGTCGATCAAGCTCGGCCTCGACTTCGGGATCTACCGCCAGGGACAGGGGCTCTCGTTCCGGCCGGTGCCCGATCTCGATCTGGCGGGCGAGTTGCGTCTGCGCCTCGACAGCCTGGCGCTCGGCCAGCTGTCGTCCTTCGCTGGCGATTTCGACGGCGACGGTCGCGCCGACTTCGTGCAGCTCGGGCGCGGCAAGAAGGTGACGATTCATCGCGGTCAGCCCGGTGCGCTCTACGCTCGAGAACCCGACCTCGCGATCACGCTCGAGCGCGAACCGCTCGACGTCGCGCTGGTCGCGGTCAACGACCTCGACGGCGACGGTCGCAGCGACCTCTGCGTCACCCAGCCGATCGGCGGCAAGGCGATCGGTGCGCGCGCCGCGTTCGATCTCTATCTTTCTGGCGGTGCCCGGTGAGGTCGCTGGTGGCGGAGGAGAGAAGCTTGCTGGTAAAGGGGCTTGCACGGCGCCTTCGGGTCCGTGCGGCGGTCGCAGCGAGCGTCACGTTCATGGGCGCAGTCGCTCTGTCGGCCTTGCCGCACGGAGCGGTCGCTTCGGCGCCGGGGATCTCCGTCGTTGCCGAGGGAGGCTCGGAGCG
>JBPOHI010000153.1:0-32917 GCA_052035735.1 Acidobacteriota bacterium | reverse complement strand
CTCGAACGGCCCGCACATCGCCACCGGTGTGTTCGAGATCGGCGACCCGAACCTCCGCGAAGAGACGACGCTCGGGATCGACCTGGCGTTCCACAAGACCACCGGCCGGTTGCGCGGTTCGTTGAGCTTCTTCACCAGCCGCGCGGACGACTACGTCTACGACGACTTCACCGGCGAGGTGGTGGAAGGCGAGGAGGACGCGCTGCCCATCGTTCGTTTCGTTCAGGCCGACGCCGAGTTCACCGGCGCCGAGGCCGAGGTGCACTTCGACATCCTGCACTCCGATCCGCATCACCTCGAGCTCGAGCTCTCGGGCGATCTCGTGCGGGCAGAGCTGCGCGGCTCGGGTGAGCCGCTGCCGCGGATCCCGGCGGCGCGCTTCGGCGGGGGGCTCCGCTATCAGGGCAGTCAGTTTCAGGCGTCCCTCTTCTGCCGGCGGACGGAGAACCAGGACCGGATCTCGGAGTTCGAGACCCCGACGGCGGGGCACACCTTCCTCGACGCCTCGATCGGCTACCGCTTCTACCTCGGCGGCACGGTCCACGACCTCATTCTCTCCGGCACGAACCTCACCGACGAGTACGCCCAGGAGCACATCTCCTACCTGAAGGAGGTCGCTCCGCTGCTCGGAAGAGATGTGCGGCTGACCTATCGCCTGGCTTTCTGAGGCGGGCTACGGCTCCAGGATCCGTCGCTGGCACGCAGCGGCGGATCCTGCGAGTGGGTCAGGCTAGTCGTTATCCCATCTCCAGCCGAGGGCGATGGAGGCGGTGAAGTCGAGGGTGTTGTCGCCGGCCTCGTAGGCGCGGGCGCGGATCTCGGGGCGCAGATAGAGGTTCGCGCCGAGCTGGGCGCGATAGCCGACGCCGGCGTGAATGGAGAGCGTCGACTTGGTCAGGTCTACGTCCGGATTGGCGACGTGGGCATCGACGTCGATGTCGGTGACACCGAGGCCGGAGAAGAGCTCGAAGCCCTCGCCCCAGGGGTAAGCGACGTAGGAGGCTTCGAGGTACTGAATCTGCGCATCGACGTTGCCCGACCGGCCGTAGCCCTCGCCGTCGTTCTTCTCGTAGCGCTCGTAGCCGAGCATGATGCCCCAGCCCTTGGACGGCATCCAGACACCGCGCAGGCCGTAGGAGACGTTCTCTTCGAGCTCTTCGGCGAAGTAGTAGCCGACGAAACCCTCGAGCCGGCCCTGGCTCTGAGCCTGCAGGCCCGACGGCATGCCGGCGAAGCCGGCGGCGACGGCGACGATCGTGCCTGCGACGACCTTGCCCAGTCTCTGCGAGAAGATCATGCGTTCCCCCTCAGGAAGTAGCGTTCGAATCCGCGAGCTCCTCGACGCTCGCAGCGTGAAATCCGACCAGAAGCTTCCGCCCCCGACGCAGCATCGGCGCGCGGAAGTTGCCGGTCGGGCCCCGCAGATCATCCGGCTTTGCCGCCGTCGCCGGCAGCTTCTCGACCTTCTTGCCGCGCGCGATCCAGACTTCGTCGACGGCGGAGATCAGTGCCTTCACTTCGGCCTCCGACATGGCGTTGCGCGCACTGCGCTCCTCCCGCACTTCCACTTTCCGGCCGCGCAGCACCTCCCGGGTGCTCTCGCAGCTCTTTCAGCTCGGGCGCGAGTAGAAGAAGTCGATCTCGGACATGGGGGCGAAGGCTAACACGCGCGCTCGCCGCGGCGACTCAGTCCGAGCCCGAGCTCTCCCAGTCGTCCATCAAGCGGCGCTCTTTCTTGGTCGGGCGGCCGGCGCCCTTTTCGCGCGCGACCGGCGGGCGGCGCATCAGGCGGAGGAGCGGATCGGCGGTCGGGCGCGGCGGCGAGAGATCTTCGTAGAGCCGGCCGACCTCGGCCTTGGGCAGCGGCTTGTCGGCGATCTCTCTGACCACCAGGACGCGCGTCCAGTCGCTCGAGATCTCGGCCTCGATGCGGTCGCCGACGACGAGGTTGCGATGCGGTTTGACGGCCGTGCCGTTGACCCGCACCCGCGACAGGTCGCAGGCGTGGGCGGACAGGGTGCGGGTCTTGTAGACCCGGGCGATCGTCAGCCACTTGTCGAGGCGCGTGGACATCGTCAAGATTCTAGGCCACATGTCCAAAATCCGCCGGTCGATGCCGATCGTCCTGACACTCTCCTTCGCCGCCCTGCTCGGCGGCTGCTTCGAGCCGCCGGTGGCCGAGCGGATGCTGCTCGAGTTCCGCTCCGACGGCGCGGCGCGGGCGACCCTGATGATCGACCTCGGTCGCGCCGAGGACTTCGAGTCCTTGGCGGTGCGCAAACGCATCGCGACCGCCGAGCGCGAGCTGACCGAAGGCACCGACCCCTGGCTGGCGCGCTTCGAGGGCCTCACCCAGGGCACCGACGGCACCAGTTTCCAGCGCGCGCGCGGGTCACTGCGCGAGTTCCGCCGCTGGGCCGAGCTCAACGACCCGGCCGGTCTCTCCGCCCTGTTTGCCGAAGATCCGGTCGACTTCCGGTATTCGCAGAACGGCGGCCGGGCGACGCTCGAGATCTCCCCCGGCGGCGCCAGCCGCGCGACGCGCAAGGAGCGCGAACGCGTACAGGCGGAGGTCGCCGAATGGAGCGCCGCCTTTTCCAGCTATCTCGACCGTGTTTTCGAGCTCGAGCAGTTTCTCGAAGCCAATCCGGAAGGAAGAAGAGGCTGCTGGCAGAGGGTGTTTGGAGTGAAGGGGAACGCCGATGGCGAGGACGGGGCAGAGGGCGCTGCGGAGCTCTCTGCGGCGGAGGAGGCGCTCGCCAAGGCCGTGGGCGACAGCCTCGCCGAGCTGCTCGGAGCCTTCGAGATCGACGCCCGCGAGGGCTTCTCTCTCGACGAACGGGTGCGCAAGGTCTTCCATCCGCTCTCGGCGCAGCTGCTCGTCACCCTGCCCGCGCCGGCGACGGAGGTCGAGGGCTTCGACGCTCCCAGCGCCGAAGAGCAGGCGGGCGAAGAGGAGTTCGCCTACGCCTTCCCCGAGCGCAGTCTCCTTGCAACGCTCGACGCGCTCGAGGCCCGCTGGCTGGTCGCCGGCCCTGCGCGCGCCCTGCTCGACCACCTGCGCACCAACCCCGACGGCGAGATGGACATCGAACGTTTCGCGAGCGGACCCGTGCTTCAGGAGTCCGCGACGTCCCCCGGACCCACCGAAGTATCCGACCCCTTACTGGAGCTTCTGCGCCCCGAAGGGGCGTATCGTCTGACCTGGCAGATTCCGAACCCGGACCAAAATTGAGAGTCCCCCCCGAAGAGTTCGAAGCCCTGGTCGAGCAGGCCCTGGGAAACCTCCCCGACGAGTTCAAGGAGGCGCTGGACAACGTCGCGGTGATGATTGCTGAAGAGCCGACCGACGAAGATCTCGAGGAGGTCGGCATCGACCCCGACGACCCCGACCGCGACGAGCTCTTCGGCCTCTACCACGGCACCCCGCTCACCGAGCGCGACAGCTTCTATACCGCCCTTCCGGACCGCGTGATGATCTACCGCGGCCCGATCCTGCGCGAGTGCGGGAGCCGCCGCGAAGTGATGAAGGAGGTTCGCGAGACCGTTCTGCACGAGCTCGGCCACTACTTCGGCATGGAAGAGGAGGACCTGCCGTTCTGAGTCAGCGGCCGGCGAAACGCAGGATGCGCGCGCTGTTGATGATGACGAGGATCACCGCCGCGCTCTGCGCGAAGGCGGTGGCGAGCGGGACGAGAGTCCCGGCAGCGGCCAGGGCGATGAGGACGAGCGACAGCCCGAAGGCCAGCCAGACGTTCTGACCCAGGATGCGGCGGGTTCGTTCGCCGAGCTCGAGGAGCAGCGGCAAGCGGCCGAGATCGGTGCCCAGCAGGGCGACATCCGCGCCTCCGAGTGCGACCTCGTTGACCTCCGCTCCGATCGCCACGCCGATGTCCGCGCCGGCGAGCGCCGGCGCGTCGTTGACGCCGTCGCCGACCATCATCACGCAACGGCCGGCGGCCTGCTCTTTCCGCACGACTTCGAGCTTCTGTTCCGGCAGCACCTCGGCGATGAACTCGTCGAGGCCGAGCGTCCGGGCGATGTCGCTCGCCACGGCTGCCCGGTCGCCGGTGAGCAGGACCAGACGGTCGATTCCCAGCGCGCGGATCGCGTCGATCGCCGCGCGTGCTTCGGCCCTGGGGCGGTCCCGCAGCACGATGCGCCCCAGGCACTTGCCGTCGAGCGCCACCCAGACTTCGGTCGTCTCCTGCTCGCTGGCGGCGGGCGCGGCGATACCCAGTTCGGCCAGCAAAGCCCGGCGGCCGAGGGCGGCGGACACACCGCCGATCTGCGCGACCACGCCCAGACCGGGGAGCTCGCGGAGCTCGCTCGGCGGGCTGAGCCTGACCTGGCGGAGTGCCGCTTCCGCGACGACCGCGCGCGAAACGGGGTGAAGAGACCCGAAGCCGCAGCTGGCTCCGACCGCGAGGAGCTCGTCGATCGAGGATCCTGCTTCGGGAACGAGCTCGTCGACCGCCGCCGCGCCGACGGTGACCGTCCCTGTCTTGTCGAGAATCAGCGTGTCGATTTCGGCGGCGCGCTCCAGAAAGTCGGTGCTCTTGATGAGAATGCGGTGCCGGGAGGCGACGGTCATCGCCGCGACGACCGCCGCCGGGACCGCAACGACCAGAGGCGTCGGCGTCGCTGCCACCAGCACCGCGATCGCTCGCGTGAGGTCCTCGGTGAAGAACAGCACGGTCGCAGCGACGGTCAGGACGAGCGGCAGCCAGGCTCCGGCGCGGCGCTCCAGCAGCCGTTGCGCCGGCACTGACACGCCCTCCATTTCGATCAGCAGTTGGACGACCCTCCCCAGCACCGTGTCCGCGCCGGTGCCGCGGACGCGCACCCGGAGCAGACCGTCGAGAACGACCGCTCCGGCGAAGACCGGAGTCCCCGGGGCCACGTCCTCGTGCCGCGCCTCGCCGGTGATGGCGGAGGAGTCGACCGCCGCCCGGCCTTCGAGAACGGTGCCGTCGACCGCGATGCGGTCGCCCGGGCGTACGAGGATCTCGTCCCCAGGGCGCAGGTCCTGGGGAGCGATGCGCTCCTCCTTGCCGTCCCGCCAGCGGACCGCGTGCCGTGCCGCGAGCTGCCGGATGCCCTCGACGGCGGCGCGGGCTCCGAGCGAGCTGCGTTCCTCGAACAGGCGACCGAGCTCGAGGAGGAGCGGAATCAGCGTCGCCGTCGCGAACTGTCCGCTGGCTGCCGCTGCGAGAACGGCGAGCGCCACGAGCTGATCGGTGGCGCGTCGCGTGTCCGAAGAGAAGAAGCCGCGTAGCCCAGAGAGGAGAGTCGGAATTCCGACGACCGCTGCCGCAGAGGCGCGCAGTAATTCGCCGATCTGCCACTCCTCGGGCCGCAGCTTCATGAGCAGGGTCCCCAGACCCAGGAGCCCGACGGCGACCAGGGCGCTCACCAGTCGCTGTGAGATGCGCCGACGCTCCTCTGGCGCGAGCGTTTCGACCGAGCGGGGAAGGCCGGCCTCATGTTCGCCGGCAACGGCGGCACCGAACGCCATCGTCATTTCAGGGATTCTCCAGGACGGCCTCGGGCGATGGGTTGGCAGGCGTCGAGTCCAGGCTGAGGCGCAGGCCTTGATAGTTGCGTCCCACCGGAGGCGGGATCCAGCGCAGCAGCCCGGCTCGCGCCAGGACGCGCTCGATCGTCTGCCGGTAGAGGCGTTGGCTGCCGGCGCCCGGCCGCGAGCGCTGTTCGCGCAGGAGCGAGTCGAAGGCGGCGGCACTGCCGCGCGCCCTGGCGACGGTCGCCGCGGCCTCCGCCTGGGCCCCCAGAATGGCGGCTTCGGAGGCGGTGCGCGCTCCGGGCAGCAGGCTCTGGGCATAGGCGAGGGCCTCCTGCCTGCTGGTCTCGGCCTGAATGAAGGCGCTGTGCACGGCGTCGAATTCGCCGGAGAGCGCTACCGGCGGAGCCAGGAGCGTGAGCTCGAGCGACGCGATCTCGAGCCCCGAGGACGCCCGATCGAGCCCCTCCTGGGTGCGCCTCCGCACGGCCTCGACGAACTCCTGGCGTTCGTCGGAAAGCACGGAGTCCACCTCCACCTCGCCCAACGACCGCATCATGGCGGCGGTGGCTTCGACGCGCAGGATCGCCTCCGGAGGCGGTCCGGCGAAGGCCCACAGGGCGGCCTCGCGGATGCGATAGCGGACCATCGTCCGGACGTGTACGATGTTCTGATCGCCGGTGAGTGCATAGCCCTGCGTGACCGGATCGAGCACGCCCCAGCCCTGTCCGCCACGATCCGAGAGCGTGTCGATCGACAGCTCGAAGACGCGCTTGGTCGGGATCCTGAGCACGCGGTCGATCGGTCGGGGGAGAGCCGCCAGCAGCCCGGGCCCGTGCTCCTGCAAGGCGGGCGTCGCTCCGACGACGCGTCCCCAGCGGAGCACGATGCCGACCTCATCCGGACCGATCAGCGTCACGCCGGAGAGCAGATAGAGCAGAGCCAGCAGGGCCACCCACCAGTGCATCCGGTTCCATACCGCGTCGGCGAGCCGCAGGGCCGGCTCGGCCAGGGTGAGTAGCTCGGTCGTCGAGCTTCGGCGGCGCAACCGGCTCTCCCTACTTGCCGCTCTGGTTCTCGAGGAGCGAGAACGGCTCGGAGTCAGTGCGCAGGATCAGGCTCGTGTTGCGGGAAACGAGTGCGTCGATCGATTCGAGGGAGCGCACGAAGCGATAGAACTCGGGGTCCTGGCGCTGGGCGGCGTTGTAGATCCGGGTGGCCTCCGCTTCCGACTCGCCGCGCAGTCGCGCGGCGGTCTCGAGCCCCTCCGCGCGAATCCGGGCCGCTTCGAGATCGGCTTCGGCCCGGATGCGGCTCGCTTCGAGCTCGCCTTCGGCCTGATACCGGGCGGCGAACTGCCGACGCTCCGCGCGCATCTGCGAGTAGACGGCGCCGACGTTCTCTTCCGGAAGCGAAATGCGTTCGATGCGGATGCGCTCGACTTCGATTCCGTAGTTGCGCAACGCGAGTGGCGCGGTGGCGGCGAGCAGCTCGCTCTCGATGGCATCGACCGCGAGAGTTTCGCGCCGCGTCGAAACGAGGGAGGCCAGGTCGTGACTGCCGAGCGTGCCGATGGCCGCATTGGTGAGCAGGCCGTCCAGCTTGCCTTCGGCGCCCTCGGCGTTGCCGATCGCCTGCACGAAGGCCAGGGGATCTCCGATTCGCCAGATCACGAAGACGCGCGCGATGATGTTGCGCTTGTCGCGCGTCAGCATCTCCGTATGCCCGCCCTCGTAGACGCGCCGCCGCATGTCCAGCAAGACCACGCGGTCTATCGGCCAGGGTAGCTTCCCATGGAGGCCGGGCGAGGTCGCCGTGCGCAGCGGACGGCCCAGCCGCATGACGAGGGCAGCTTCGCCTTCGCGGACGATCAGGGCGGTGGCGTGGAAGGCGATGCCGACCAGCGCCAGGCCTCCCACGATTCCGCGCAGCCAGCGCTCGGCCCTCAAGGTGTCAGCCACAGTTCGCCTCCATCCAGCAGAAATCGCCGATCGACGATGGTGTAAGGGTGTCCCGGCAGTTGCTTCTCGAGTGCTTCGAGTCGACGCCTGAAGCGGAAGGCGCGCGGAGCCTGCCGCTGCGCCTCCCAGATCATGAGCTGGGCCGCGGCCTCTCCACGCGCGCGGGCCAGCGCCTCGCCCGCCTGCGCCGTGGCCGAGCTCGTCGTGACGTTGGTTTGCGCACGAGCGGCTGGGACTGTACGCGCGGCATAGGCACGCGCTTCCACCGCCGCGGAGGTGCGCCCGAGCTCGGCGGAGACGACGGCCTGATAGTCCGCAGCGACCGCCACCGGCGGGTGCATCCCTGCCACCGTGAAGGCGAGGATGTCGACGCCGAGGCCGAGCTCGTCGGCATCGGCCTGCACCATTTCGAGCATCTGGCGGGTCAACAGCGTCACGTTCTCGGACAGTGCTTGCGGGAGGGTGCGATCGACCGTCGATCGCATGACGGCGCGATACGACGCAGCGCGCAGCGCGGTGACCGGATTTTGCAGCGAGTACTGCCAGGCGCGGACATCGCGGATGCGATAGTGCACCGTCGCATCGATGGCGATGAGGTCGCGGCCATCGCCGAGCAGCAGGGTGTATTCCTGCCCCTCGTGGCGGCGCGCCCAGAGGACATTCTCCGGACCCTCTTCCTCGGCGGTCTCGGTGCTGTCCTCCTCTTCGTGTCCGACGGCCACGGAAGCCACCATCGGAGTCGCGAAACGGTGGATACGGTCGATGGGCCAGGGTAGGTGGAGGTGAATTCCGGGGGCGAGCTGCGGGTCGCTGGCGCGGCCCAGCCGTTCGAGCAGCGCCTGCTCCTGATAGGTGACGACGGTGAGCGAGGTGGAGAGCCAGCCGACGAGGAGCAGGCCGAGGACGAGCGGTTCGGCCCCCCGCCGCACGATCGCGAGCGCCCAGGTGGATCGAAGGTCGATGCCCAGTTGACGTTCCGCGGTGTCGAGCAGGCTGGCGAGCGGATTGGCGCGACTGCCGAGGAGGACGGCGATGCCGAGGTCGGGCGCGGCGGCGGGCACCGCGCTCCGCGGGCGGCTGTACGCCAGCAGGCTGAATGTGGCGGAGACGTTGACGAGCACGACGAGGAGGTGCATCCCGGCGAGCGCAGACCCCAGCGGCCACCTCTGCAGCGCCGCTGCGAGGGCGCCTACGCCCATGAGCCAGGCGAGCAGGCGAGCCCCGCGTGCCAGGGCCGGCGCGCCGGGGAGCGGAATCTCCCGCACCTTCCCAAGGTAGATCGCGGCGCTGGCGCTGACTCCCGCTGCGCAGAGCCAGGTGGCGATCCAGACCGCGGTCCCGAGCCATCCGGGCGGCTGCGTGGGAAGTTCGAGGAGGAATGTGAGGACGGTCGTGAGCGCCCCGGCCGCCCCCGGCATCCAGAAACTCCCCGGCGCGAGGCGCAGGCGCGGCAGGTGAAGCGCTCGCGGCCGCGCCTCCGCGCCACTCCCGCCTGCCGCCGGGTCGCCGCCCTCTCGCTTGGTGATTGGTTCCGCGGCACGCTCGCTCGTGGGCTCGGGCTCGCTTGTCGAGGGCTCCGGCAGGCCAGGCGGCGGGGCGCCCTCGCGGCGGGCGCGCCGGAAGATCCCGAGCGCCGTCGCCAATACGGAGGCGGCGAGGGTGAGCGTGACCCCGAGGTCCAGGAAGACGCGGTTGCCGTTGCGCGCTCCGGCGCTGAACGCCACCAGCGCGGCGAAGGCGGAGAGCACCGCAAGAAGGCGCAACACTGCTGTCGCAGCGCCCGGCGCAGGGGCCTCCGATGGCGCCTCCGATGGCGCCTCCGCGAGACAGGATCCGCGATCGACGTGCGGCTGGAGTGCGCTCGCCGCAGCATTTTCCGGTCGATCGGCGGCGGGTCGCGGCCCTTCGGGGCCAACGGGGGGGAGCGTCATCGGACCCAATCTAGGTCACGCACTCCCGCCAACCGGTGTCGTCTGACACCGGTTGGCGGACGCGTTCGTCACCGTTGCGAACGGCGAAGCACGATCGAATCGGATTCGTGCCAGAGCTTCGCTCTTTCGCCATGCAGCTCCGCGACGTCGGCGCTCAGCAGGAACCGCTCTTGCGCTCCGCGACCGGTCGTCCGGACGAGCCCGGCGAGCCGCAGCCGGCCGAGTTGCCGCGTCACGGTCGAGCGGGTGGCGCCGATCGCGGAGGCGAGCTGCGCATGCGTGAGCCGGACGTCGAGCAGCACGCCGGTCGCGGCGCGCTTGCCCAGGGAGCCTGCGAGCAGGCCGAACAGCCCGAGCAGTCGGTCGGCGAGCAACGGGCGGGCCTGCACCGCTGCCCAGGCCTCCATCTGCCGCAAGCGATGCCGCAGGCTCTCGGCCAGGGCTACCTGTCCGGCGAGCTCGCTCCACGGCCGAACGGTGACGCGCGCCGCGGTGTGCGCCCGCAACTGGATACAGCAGGCATCGCCAGGGTGGCCGGGGAGGGTCTCGCCGGGTCCAAGAAGCGCCAGCAGAACCTCCTCCCCGTCGGTGTGCAGGACGGTGACGGCGACGATTCCTGCGACGACCTCCAGGACGCTCTCTTCAGCGAGACGGACGGCGTCGCCGGCGCGGTAGACCTTGGCGGGGCGCGGAAGCGTGCCGGCGGCGGGCCGGTCGGGCGCGCAGCGCGACGGTGTTCGCAACAGAGTGTCGATCGCTCGCCGCAAGGCCGCGGACGCGCCGCGCGGGATCACCGCAGTCGCACCTGCCCGGAAGCAGGCGTTCCATTTCTCCGGGTCGACCCCTTCTACGCAAGCGATCCAGGGCGCGTCGATCTCGGCGATCGCGGCTTCGAGACGACCGGCCGCTGCTTCGCCGTCGATTTCGGCGACGACCAGGTCGGCGTCCAGGCGGCGAATTTCGTCTTGGCTCGCCACGCGGCGAAGCCAGGTCACCGTTCGCCTTTCGGCGGGTGGGGAGTCGAGGGTACCCGACGGCGGTCCGCCGTCGCCAATCCAGACGAGGTGGTTCATGGGGCCTCCGGCGCTCGCCTCCAGGATCCATTCCCGGAGGGCGTTCTCACGGGGGCGAGCGCCAGCGGACCGCGAAGCGGTGCCGCGCTCGGCGCTCTACCCGGCAGGAGAGGCTCAGCTGGAGGGCGGTCCCCGGGTTTCGGATCCGCCGTTCGGCGCGAGTCGGCGCGCGAAGGCGCAGACGTCTACGCGAGTGCCTGCGAACGCCGGGTCGAAGCCTCCCGGCGCCTCCGCTGTGGCGGTGGCGGTCGAGCGTTGCAGCAGCAGGCAGAGTGCGCAGGTTTCGGGGGAGGGGCGAAGCTCGGAGGTCTGGCGCCCGACGGCGTGCGATGCGACGACGCCCGGGAGAGGGGCGGTCGGAGCCGAAACCGATCGCGTCGCGGCCGGCGGCGCGAACGCGTGCGCGTGTTCATGCCCGAGAGCTGCGAGCTGCGTGAGCAGCAGCAGTGCCGCAAGCAGGAAAGACCGGCGAAGCCTGGGGCGCGGAAGGGCGGGCATGGAGTTGTCGCCGAAGTCGGCCGCTATTGATATCGCGTTCTCGGAAGAGAAGCAACGGCCCGGCGCCCAAGGGCGCCTCTACTCGTGGGAGAAGCAGATGAATCGATTGCCAGTGACGGTGTTGTCGGGCTTTCTGGGCGCAGGCAAGACCACCCTGCTCAACCACGTGCTCGCCAATCGCGAAGGGCTGCGCGTGGCCGTGATCGTCAACGACATGTCGGAGATCAACATCGACGCGCGCCTGGTCCGTGACGGTGGAGCGTCTCTCGATCGCGTCGACGAGCGTTTGGTGGAGATGACCAACGGGTGCATCTGCTGCACCCTGCGCGAGGACCTCCTGAAGGAGGTCTCACGCCTGGCGCGTGCCGGGAAGTTCGACTACCTCCTGATCGAATCGACGGGAATCTCGGAGCCGTTGCCGGTGGCAATGACCTTCGATTTCGAGGACGAAGCGGGCGAGAGCCTGTCGCGCGTCGCCAGGCTCGACACGATGGTGACGGTCGTCGACGCCGGCTCCTTCCTGAACGACCTTGCCGGTGCCGAGGAGCTTCGCGCCCGCGGCGAGGCCGCCGGTGAGGACGACGAACGGACCATCGCCGACCTGCTCATCGATCAGGTCGAGTTCGCCGACCGGATCGTGATCAACAAGATCGACCGGATCGGCGAGGCCGAGCTGGCGAAGCTCGAGGCGCTGCTGCACAAGTTGAATCCGCGGGCGAAGATCCTCCTTGCCCTGCAAGGTGCCGTCGCCCCGGGCGAACTGCTCGCCACGCACAGCTTCGACCTCGAAGCCGCCGCGAAGAGTCCGGGATGGATTCGAGAGCTCTCGACGGTGCACGTGCCGGAGACCGAGGAGTACGGAATCTCGAGCTTCGTTTTCAGGGCGCGCCGCCCCTTTCATCCGGAGCGGCTTCACCGGGCTCTGCGCACGGAGTGGCCGGGGGTTCTCCGATCGAAGGGATACTTCTGGCTGGCCACCAACGACGACGCGGTCTGGCAGTGGTCGCAGGCGGGCGGGAGTTGTTCTTACGAGCCCGCCGGCTTCTTCTGGGCGGCGATCGGCGAGGCAAGTTGGCCGGAGGACCCGGAGACTCGCGCCGAGATCCGGCGTGACTGGCACCCCGACGTCGGCGATCGCCGGCAAGAGCTGGTCTTCATCGGTATCGGAATGGAGGTCCCGGCACTCGAAGCGCGCCTGACGGAGTGTCTGCTGACCGACGCGGAGCTCGCGCTCGAGGCCGGATACTGGGCGGAGCTGGACGATCCGTTCCGCGCCGCCGACCTCGCTAATGCCGAAGAAGACGATCTTTCGCCGGGCGACGGTCAGCAGGTGGCGGCGCGCCACTGATCCGGCCGGCCCAGCCGGAGCCTGTCGGCCCTGGCAACGGAGGGAGAGAGGCCTCTCCGCGACGGCGCAGGCGGGTCAGCCCCTGCCGGCCCCGGCCTTGATGCGCTCGACTTTGGCTTCGCCGTCGCGGGTGATCGTCTCGTGCTCGCGGCGGTAGAACTCCTCCTGCTCCATCCGTTCGGTGGGATCGCCGAGCTTGGCCATCTGGTCGCGGTGGAGGATCTCGAGCTCGGCGATCTTCGCCTGGATGAGGGCGCGGGCGTCGGCGATCGCCTGCTTGGTCGAGTCGGAGAGGGTGGTCGAGCTCGGGCGATCGATGCCTTGGCTCTCCATCCGCTCGAGCGCCAATTCGTACGCCGACTTCATTCCTTTTGCCTTGTCGTTAGCGGCCATGGTCGGGCCATTGTAGCCGGTGGGCTCTGCCGGGGCCGGACGGGCAAGGCTCGAGGCGCGCCAACCTGACGCGACCGGCTGTCCCCTGGGCCCGGTTTTAGAGGCATCGCTTTTGCTAACGTGGCCGGCATGATCGAAGCGCACGACCTGACCCGCAAGTTCGGCGACTTCACGGCCGTCGCCGGCGTCTCGTTCGCCCTCTCCGAAGGCGAGATCGTCGGCATCCTGGGCCCCAACGGCGCCGGCAAGACCACCACCATCCGCATGCTCACCGGTTTCCTGCCGCCCTCCTCGGGGCGGGTGACTCTCGGCGGGCGCGACCTCTTCGGCAATACGCCCGCCGCCGTCGCGGTGCGCCGCGACCTGGGCTACCTGCCGGAGAGCGTCGCGCTCTATCCGGAGATGCGCGTCGAGGAGTACCTGTCCTACCGCGCCCGCCTCGAAGGCATGGACGGCACGGCGATCCGCCAGCGCCTCGGCGAGGCGCTCGAGCGTTGCCTGCTCTCCGACGTCCGCCGGCAGGTCATCGGGACGCTCTCCAAAGGCTACCGGCAGCGGGTCGGCCTCGCCGGGGCGATCCTCCACGACCCGAAGGTGCTGATCCTCGATGAGCCGACCGTCGGTCTCGACCCGAAGCAGATCGTCGCCATCCGCGAGCTCATTCGCGAGCTCGGAAGGAAGCACACCTTGCTGCTCTCGACGCACATCCTTCCCGAAGTGGAGCTCCTCTGCGGCCGGGTGCTGATCTTCGACCGCGGCCGGATCGTCGCCGAGGGCAGTCCCGACCAGCTGCGCGAACGTCTGCAGGGGCAGGTCGCGGTGACCGTCGAGTTCGAGACCGCCGCCGACGGGATGTCCGCTGCGCTGGAGCAGATCGAAGGCGTGCGTGCGGTGCGCCCCGACGGTGAGCGCCCCGGACGCTTCGCGCTCGACTGCAGCTCCGGCGCCGATCCGCGGGCGGCGATCTTCCGCCTGGCGGTCGAGCGCTCCTGGACCTTGGTCGAGCTCGCCTCGGCGCGCGCCTCGCTCGAGGACATCTTCGTGCGCCTGACGACCCGCGATGCCGATCAGCAAGAGAGCCGGCCCGAGCTCGCCGGGGAGGCAGCATGAGAGGCGCGCTCGCCGTCTTCGGCCGCGAGCTCCGGGCCTACTTCTTCTCGCCGCTCGCCTACGTCATCCTGACCTTCTTCGTGCTCGTGCAGGGCTACTACTTCTCGCTCATCGTCGCCTTCCTCGCCGATCCGCGGTCGGGGGCGGGGCGGCCGCTCGAGCTGTTTTTCGGTCAGACGATCTTCACCTGGTTGGTGCTGATTTTCGCCGGCACCTTCCTGTCGATGCGACTGATCTCGGAGGAGCTGCGCAGCGGCACGATCGAGACGCTGCTCACCTCGCCGGTCTCGGAGACCCAGGTCGTCGCCGGCAAGTACGCGGCGGCGCTCACCTTCTACCTCTTCCTGTGGTCGCCGACGCTGATCTACGTCGCGATCGTCCGCTGGTTCACGCCGGTCGACTGGGGGCCGGTCGCTTCCGCCTACCTCGGCATCTTCGGTATCGGGGCACTCTTTCTCGCCGTCGGCGTCTTTGCCTCGGCGACCTCCAAGAACCAGATGGTCGCCGCGGTGGTGACCTTCTTCTGCCTGCTGGTGCTCTTCAGCTGCGGCCTGCTGGAGAACCTGGTGAACGGCGAAACGCTCAAGAGGGTGCTCGGACAGATGAACCTCTGGCAACACATGGACGACTTCAGCAAGGGGATCGTCGACACGCGGCGGCTGGTCTACTACGCGAGCGGCACGGCCTTCTTCCTCTTCCTCACGACCCGCGCTCTCGCGGCGAAGAAGTGGCGGTGACGCGATGAGCTCTGGCAACGGACGCAACTGGATCGCGCAGGGTTCGCTGCTCTCGGCGGGCGTGCTGCTCGTCGCGGCCCTGGTCGCCATCGTCAACTACCTGGGGATGCGCTACTACCAGCGCTTCGACTGGACCTCGTCGCAGATCTACTCGCTGTCGGACAAGACCAAGGCGATCCTCGCCGGGCTCGACCGCGACGTCGACGTGACGCTCTTCCTGCCCGAGGGTACGCCGCTCAGCGATCCCTCGAAGGAACTGCTCGAGCGCTACGCCGCACTGTCGCCGCGCGTCCACTTCCGCGCCATCTCGGCGGAGAAGAACCTGATCGAGGCGCAGCGCCTGGTCGACAAGTTCCAGCTCTCGAACCTGAACGTGGTGGTCTTCGAAAGCGGCAGCGAGCGCCGTGTCGTCGAAGAGAGCGATCTCGCCGACTACGACTACTCGGCATTGCAGTACGGCGGCAGCCCCGAGATGACCGGCTTCAAGGGCGAAGAGGCGTTCAGCGGCGCCATCCTCGAGCTCGCCGAAAGCCGCAAGCCGAGGGTCCTGCTGACCACCGGCCACGGCGAGGCGTCGATCGACGACAGCGCCGGCGGCGGCCTCTCCGGAGTGGCGGGCATTCTCGGCAAGGAGAACGTCGAGCTCGAGGGCTGGGCCTCGCTCGGACAGGCGGAGGTGCCCGAGGGCACCGATCTTCTCGTCGTCGCGGGCGCCAGCGCGCGCTTCGTCGAACCCGAGCTCGCGGCCTTCGGCCGGTACCTCGATCGCGGCGGTCGTCTGCTCGTGCTGCTCGATCCCGAGCTCGCGCCCGCGGGCGGAGTGGTCGACACCGGGCTGGAGAGCTGGCTGGACGCCTACGGAGTCCGGGTGGGCGCGAACATCGTCGTCGATCCGGGGGCGACGGTGCCCCTCTATGGCGCCGAGACGCTGTTCGCCGGTGCGACCGGGACGCATCCGATCGTGCGCAGTCTCGAACAGGCCAAGGTCGGCGTCATCGTCGCGCTGGCGCGCTCCGTCGCTGCCGGTCGCGCTCCGGCAGGCAGCTCCGCGCAGGTCCTGCTCGAGACGACGGCCGAGGGTTGGGGCGAGACGGATCTCGTCAACCTGGGGGCGGTCGCCAGGGACGCCCGGGATCTCTCCGGACCGGTGCCGTTGGCGGTAGCGGTCGGCGCCGAGGGCCAGCAGCTCCCTCCGGACGAGCTCGAAGAGGAGGAGCTGGCGCAGGCAGCTGCGCCGCCGGCCGCCTCGGAGGCGCCGGCGTGGCGGTTGGTGGTGATCGGCGACTCCGACTTCGCGAGCAACAGCCTGCTCCCGCTGTCGGGCAATCCGACGCTCCTCGCCAACGCGTTCAACTGGCTGCTCGACCGGCAGAAACTCCTCGGCATCGGTCCGAAGAAGCCCGACCAGGTGCGCATGACGCTCACCTCCGGCCAGCTCTCGGGCATCACCTGGTTGGTGCTCGCGGGCCTGCCCGCGCTCGCCATCGCCGCCGGCGTCGCCGTCTACTACCGGCGCAGGAGATAGCGAGGTGCGTCCCAGAACGCTGGCCATCCTCGCCGTCCTCGTCGGCGCGCTGCTTGCCCTGATCTACTTCGCGGAGGACAAGGTCGCGTCGACCGACGAGCGCGCTGCGGCAGCCAAGCGGCTGGTCGACGCCGAGCCGCAGGAGCTGCTGGCGCTCGAGTTCGAATGGCAGGGTGAGCGAGTGCGCTTCGAGCGCGAGCCGGCTGCGGCCGAGACGCCCGGAGAGACGGCGCCTTCCGCCACGACCGGCGCCGTGACCCCCGGGCCGTGGAGGATCGTCGCACCCATCGCGCGGCCTGCCGACGACGCGGCGGTCGGCCGGCTGGCGAGCGCTCTGGTGGCCCTGGAGGCGATCCGTGAGCTCGATGGCGCGGAGCGTCGCGACGTCGGCCTCGAGCCGCCGCGCGGGACGGTTTCGTGGAAGTCGGCGAAGGGCGAAGGCCGGCTCGAGATCGGCGGCGCCGTTCCGGCCTCCTCCAACGTGGTCGTGGCGGCGAGCGGGCGGCGCGCGCCGGCGGTGACTAGCGACGGCTTCCTGGCCGATCTCGCCCGACCGGCGGGGGAATGGCGCCGCCGCGAGGTCGTCGCAGCGGGGCGCGATCGCATCGAGCGGATCGCCCTCACCGGCGCGGCGGGAGCGCCGCCGGTGGTCCTCGCGCGAAGCGGCGAGACGCTGCGGCTCGAGAGCCCGGCGGCCGACCTGCTCGACCGCGACCTCGCCGATCGCCTGTTCACCGATCTCGCCGGGCTGCGGATGGAGACCTTCGTCGATCCGCCCCTGGGTGCCGAGGCCGAAGGCGCGCTGGCGAAGCCCAGCGGCAAGATCGAGCTGACGCTCGGCGGAGAGGCCGCGCCGCTGGTCATCGAGGTGGGGGGGGAGACGGCCGCCGGCAGGCGGCTCTGGCGCGCCGGAGGGCAGGTGTTCGAGAGCGGTTCGGCGCTCGCCGCGACGGTCGCGCGGCCGGCCACCGACTGGCGCAGCCGCAACTGGACGCGGTTCGAGAACTGGCGCATCGAGAAGGCCCGGATCGAAGAGGCGGGCTCCGCCTTCGAGCTCGTCCGCCGGGAGGGCGAGTGGCTGCGCGACGGCCAGAAGATCCCGTTCACGGCGGCGAGCGACCTGCTCTTCGCGCTGACCTCGGCGAAGGCCGAGCGCCTCGTCGAGGGGCCGGCGGGAGAGGCGCCGCCGCTGCTCCGTCTGGCGGTCACCCTGTCCGATGCCGACGGCAACGAGGAGCGGCTGACGCTGATGCCGGCGGAGGCCGGTGCGATGGAGGTCGAGGCGCATACCGCCGGGCGCGAGGTGACGCTGATGCTGGCGCGAAGCGTGGCCGACGAGCTCGCGGCGAAGATCGCCGCCGTCCGTGCCGCGACGCCGGAGGGGGGCGCGCCGCCGGCCGTGGCGCCGCAGTAGGAGGACGGCGAGGGGCGCTCTAGCGCCCGGCCGAGCCTTCGCTGTGTTCGCCGAAGACCTCTCGCAGGGTGTCGGCGATCTCGCCCAGCGTGGCCTCGGCGCGCACGCAGTCGAGGATCGACGGCAGCAGGTTCTCGGCCGTTGCGGCCTTCTGGCGCAGCACCGCGCGCGCCGTGGCGACCCGGTTCGCGTCGCGCCGCGCGCGCAGCTCGCGCAGGCGCTCGACCTGCCGCTCCTCGCCGGAGGGGTCGAGGACGAGCGGCTCCGGCGGCGAGTCGGAGTCGACTTCGTGGCAGTTCACGCCGACGACTTTCGCCCGCCCCTCCTCGACGCGGCGCTGGTAGGCATAGGCCGCTTCGGCGATCTCGTCCTGCTGGAAGCCGCGCTCGAGCGCCGCGAGCGCCCCGCCCATGGCGTCGATGCGTGCGATGTACTGCCGCGCCCGGCGCGCAAGGTCGTCGGTCAGCGCCTCGATCGCCCAGCTGCCGCCGAGCGGGTCGGTGACGTCGGCGGCCCCGCTCTCGCAGGCGATGACCTGCTGGGTGCGCAGTGCGAGGCGTGCCGAATCCTCGGTCGGCAGGCCGAGCGCCTCGTCGAAGGCGTTGGTGTGCAGCGATTGCGTGCCGCCCATCACCGCCGCCAGCGCCTGGATCGCCACCCGCACGACGTTGTTGTCCGGCTGCTGGGCGGTCAGGGTCGAGCCGGCGGTCTGGGTGTGAAAACGCAGCCAGAGCGAGCGCGGATCCCGCGGAGCGTAGCGCTCGCGCAGGAGCTCGGCCCACAGCCGGCGCGCGGCGCGGAACTTCGCGACCTCTTCGAGGAAGTGGTTGTGCGCGTTGAAGAAGAACGAAAGACGCGGCGCGAACTCGTCGATGGCGAGGCCGCGGGCGAGCGCCGCGTCGACGTAGGCGAGGGCGTGGGCGAGGGTGAAGGCGATCTCCTGCACCGCGGTCGAGCCGGCCTCGCGCATGTGGTAGCCGGAGATCGAGATCGGGTTCCACTTCGGCACCCGCCGGGCGCAGAACTCGATCGTGTCGGTCGCCAGCCGCAGCGAGGGGCCCGGCGGGTAGATGTAGGTGCCGCGCGCCGCGTACTCCTTCAGGATGTCGTTCTGCACCGTGCCGCCGAGCTGTTCCCAGGAGACGTTCTGCTCTTCCGCGAGCACCAGGTAGAGCGCGAGGAGGATCGGCGCCGTGGCGTTGATCGTCATCGAGGTGGTGACGCGATCGAGCGGGATCCCGGCGAACAGGCGGCGCATGTCGGCGATCGAGTCGATCGGCACGCCGACGCGCCCGACCTCGCCGCGCGCCATGGCGTGGTCGCTGTCGTAGCCGATCTGGGTCGGCAGGTCGAAGGCGACCGAGAGACCGCTGGTGCCCTGGGCGAGCAGATAGCGGTAGCGCTGGTTCGACTCGGTGGCGTCCGAGAAGCCGGCGTACTGGCGCATGGTCCACAGGCGGCGCTGGTACATCTCGCGGTAGATGCCGCGGGTGAAGGGGTAACGGCCGGGCTCGCCGATGGCGTTCGCGAGATCGATTCCTGCCAGCGCGGCGGAGGAATAGACGGTGGCGAAGCGGGTGTCGGGCTCCATGGCGGCGCCAGCTGCCGGGCTGCGATCGGGGAGGTCGAGAGGATCTTTCACGCTGCGGATTCTAGCGCCGGGGCGCCCCTGGAGCGGGGGTGCCTGTCGCTTTTCGGAAGCGAACTGGGAGACAATGGCTAGGGGCCGCGTCGGCTGCGGCCACAATATCTTGCGGAAACCCCTTGACAGACCTCCACGGTCTGCCGCACACTCTGAACCTCGGAAATTGCACAAGCCTTTGGGCAGGTAGGTCGGGGTTGCTGGATGAGTGTTGTTCGGAAGAACGCAGTCTCGAGGCGAATCGGGCAGCCTGGCGGACGAGTCGGTGCAGCACCCCCGGGAATCACGTCGTAACGGAGGAAGCATGGCAACGGAAACGAAGTTGAATCCTGAAATCCCCTCCAATTTCTCCCGCCCGCCCGGAACCCCGGGGGGCGTCGTCGATCCGAACGCGGTCGCGGCTCAGGAATCCGGCCGCTCCGGCATCTCGTTCGAGCGCTACTTTTCGACCCCCGGCCTCGATCCGTTCGATGCCGTCGAGTGGGAGATGCGCGACGCCCTGATCGGCAACGAGAAGGGCGAAAAGGTCTTCGAGCAGAAGGGTGTCGAGGTGCCCAAGTTCTGGTCGCAGACGGCGACCAACGTCGTCGTGTCGAAGTACTTCCGCGGCGAGCTCGGTACGCCGCAGCGGGAGACTTCGGTGCGCCAGCTGATCGGCCGGGTGGTCGACGCGATGACGCGTTGGGGCCGCGAAGGCGGCTATTTCGCGTCCGATGAGAGCGCCGGCGTCTTCAGGGCGGAGCTCACGCACATTCTGCTCAACCAGTACGCGTGCTTCAACTCGCCGGTCTGGTTCAACGTCGGGATCGAAGAACAGCCGCAGTGCTCGGCCTGCTTCATCAACTCGGTCGAGGACACCATGCAGTCGATCCTCGGGCTCGCCAAGACCGAGGGCATGCTGTTCAAGTACGGCTCGGGCACGGGCTCGAACCTGTCTTCGCTGCGCTCGTCGCGCGAGAGCCTCGCCGGTGGCGGCACGGCGTCCGGACCGGTCTCGTTCATGAAGGGTTTCGACGCCTTCGCCGGGGTCATCAAGAGCGGTGGCAAGACCCGCCGCGCGGCCAAGATGGTCATCCTCAACGCCGAGCATCCGGACGTCCTCGATTTCATCCGGTGCAAGGAGATCGAAGAGCGCAAGGCGTGGACGCTGATCGACGCCGGCTATCCGGGCGGGTTCAACGTCTCCGGCGGCGCCTACGACTCGATCGCCTACCAGAACGCCAACCACTCGGTTCGCGTCACCGACGAGTTCATGAAGGCGGTGATCGAGGACCGCGACTGGACGACCCGCGCGGTGCGCGACGGCCGGCCGATGGACACCTATCCGGCGCGCGATCTGATGCACGCCATCGCCGAG
Organism: Acidobacteriota bacterium; assembly: GCA_052035735.1. Taxonomy (GTDB): domain Bacteria; phylum Acidobacteriota; class Thermoanaerobaculia; order Multivoradales; family JAGPDF01; genus JAGPDF01. Next base: position 12,407 of record JBPOHI010000153.1, on the reverse strand, counting down.
TCGACCTGGGTCTGCGGCGATCCCGGCATGCAGTACGACTCGACGATCAACGACTGGCACACCTGCCCGAACTCGGCGCGCATCAACGCCTCGAATCCGTGCTCCGAGTACATGTTCCTCGACGACACGGCGTGCAACCTCGCCTCGTTGAACCTCCTCAAGTTCCACGACGTGGATCGGGGCTTCGACGTCGAGAGCTTCCGCCACGCCTGTGAAGTCGTCATCACCGCGCAGGAGATCGTCGTCGACTACGCGAGCTATCCGACCAAGGCGATCGAGAAGAACTCGCACGACTACCGGCCGCTGGGCATCGGCTACGCCAACCTCGGAGCGCTGCTGATGGCCCGTGGCATGGCCTACGACTCCGACAGCGGCCGCGGCTACGCGGCGGCGATCACGGCGCTCATGACGGGCTCCTCCTACGCCCAATCGGCGCGTATCGCCGAGAAGAAGGGCGCCTTCGCCGGCTACGCCAAGAATCGCGAGCCGATGCTGCGCGTCATGCGCAAGCATCGCGACGCGGTGAAGCGGATCGACCCGGCGCACGTGCCGCTCGATCTGTTGCTGGCGGCGAAGCAGTCGTGGGAGGACGTGGTCGCGCTCGGCGAGCAGCACGGCTACAAGAACAGTCAGATCTCGGTTCTCGCCCCGACCGGGACGATCGCCTTCATGATGGACTGCGACACCACCGGGGTCGAGCCCGACATCGCGCTCGTCAAGTACAAGAAGCTGGTCGGCGGCGGCATGATCAAGATCGTCAACCAGACGGTTCCGGTCGGCCTGAAGCGCCTCGGCTACGAGAAGGACGAGATCCGCGCGATCGTCGAGTTCATCGACGAGCACGACACCATCGAGGGCGCGCCACACTTGAAGCCCGAGCATCTCCCGGTGTTCGACTGCGCCTTCAAGCCGGCGCAGGGCAGCCGCTCGATCCACTACGCCGGTCACCTGAAGATGCTCTCCGCGGCGCAGCCGTTCATCTCGGGCGCGATCTCGAAGACCATCAACATGCCGGAGGAGTCGACGCCGGAGGAGATCGAGCAGGCTTACATCGAGGGCTGGAAGCTCGGCCTGAAGGCGGTCGCGATCTATCGCGACGGCTGCAAGCGCAGCCAGCCGCTGTCGACGCGCAAGGACGATGCCGCCGCCGCAGCCTCGAATGCCGGCAGCCTGGCGCTCGCCGGCACGATGGCTTCGACGGTGCCGATGCCGGGACGCCGCAAGCTCCCGGACGAGCGCCGCTCGATCACCCACAAGTTCTCGATCAACGGCCACGAGGGCTACATCACGGTCGGCGTCTACGACGACGGCCAGCCCGGCGAGATCTTCCTGGTCATGGCCAAGGAAGGCTCGACGATCTCCGGCCTGATGGACGCTTTCGCCACCATGGTCTCGCTGTCGCTGCAGTACGGCGTGCCGCTCAAGGCGCTGGTGGACAAGTTCTCGCACACCCGCTTCGAGCCTTCGGGCTTCACCAAGAACCCGGAGATTCCGATCGCCAAGTCGATCACCGACTACATCTTCCGCTGGCTGGCTTCGAAGTTCCTCAGCCAGGAAGAGAAGCAGGCGGTCGGCGTGGTTCTGCGCGAGCCGGCGCCCGTCGCCCAGGCGGAGGCGAGCGCTCTGCCTCCGGCTCGCCCGGCGGCCAGGGAGACGGAAGGCGGCTCGCTGCTCACCTTCGTGAATTCGACCGACGCGCCGAGCTGCCACGAGTGCGGATCGATCATGGTGCGCAACGGCTCCTGCTACAAGTGCACGAATTGCGGCTCGACGAGTGGATGCAGCTGAAGTTGGAGTTTTCCCACGCATGCAACGGGCAATCAAGCCCGATGCCATAGAGGAGGCTATCAACATGGCCACCAAGAAGGCGGCGAAGAAGCCTGCCAAGAAGGCTGCAAAGAAGACCGCGAAGAAGAAGAAGTAACCTCGCCGGCGCTCCGGCGCCGACCCAATATTTCCGGGCGCTCCGTCGCCCGGCTTTTGAATCTGATTGGTACAAACTGAGCCTGGCCGTGAGGCCTCGGCTCTTTTTTTTGTGTATCGTTGCCGAATGAAGACTCCGAATTCCGAGAGCCCGTCCTGCGGACGCCTGCTGCGCGAACTGGCGCCGGTTGCCGCCGCCGTCTGCCTTGCGCTCGCCGGCTGCGGCCAGCAAGCCGAACGTGCCACGCAAGCGGCGGCGGATGGCGCTGTGCAGGAGGATGCGGCACGCGAGCCGATGCCCGAATTCTCCCTGGTCTCGCTCGGTGGCGAGAGGGTGAGCAAGGCCGATTTCGCGGGCAAGGTGGTGCTGCTCGACTTCTGGGCCACCTGGTGCGGGCCGTGCCATCTGCAGGCCGACATCCTGAAGGAGCTCTATCCCGACGCCGCGAAGCGCGGCGTCGAATTCCTGGCGATCTCGACCGCCGAGGATGCCGCCACGGTGCGCGATTTCGTCGCCCGCCGGCCCTTCCCTTACGCGGTGCTCGTCGATCCGGAAGAGGTCCTGGGGATCCCGCTGGAGATCAACGCGCTGCCGACGCTGATCGTCATGGACAAGGCCGGGAAGATCGCCTACCGGCATACCGGCGTCGCCGACGCCTCCGCGATCGAGGCCGCGTTGCGCGCTGCCGGCGCGGGGAGCGAGGGCTGACGCAGCTTGGAGCAGCTCTCCCTCCTCGAGCTCTTCGTTCCGGCCGCTCCGGCCCCTCCGGCCGCTCTCCGCGAGCGCAGGAAGAGGCTGCCGTCCACCCGCTCGACCGCCGCCCTCGAGCGGCTCGCAGCAGCCTACCTTCGCCCGCTGCGCAAGCTCCGCTGGCTCTGTCCGCGGCGGGTCAGGGTGGTCTTCAACGGCCGGCTGCGCAGCACGCTCGGACGGGCGGATTTCACCCATGTCACGGTGGAGCTCAATCCGCACCTGCTCGACCGCAACCCCGCGGAGCTCGTACCGACCCTGGTCCACGAGCTTTGCCACCTGGCGGCGGGTCCGCGGGCAGGCCATGGGCCGAAGTGGAAGAAGATGATGGAGGCCTGCGGTGCTCCGCCCACGGTCTGCCACCGCCTGGACACCTCGCACCTCGCGCGCCGGCGGCGGATCTGGCTCTGGCGCTGCAAGACCTGCGGTCAGGGCTACGTCCGCCATCATCGCGGCGCGCGACGTTATCGCTGCGCCGATTGCGGCGGCCGCTTCCAGGTCATCGCCGAGCCGGAGGCGGCGACCTCAGGCGGTGCGGCGCCCCGGGGCAAAGAAAAGGGCGCCTCCGGGGAGCCGCGATGACATGAAAAAGGCGGCTCCAGGGAGCCGCCTTTTTCGTCTGCGGTGGCTGTGCGACGGCTACTGCAGAACGACCAGGACTACGCGCCGGTTCTGGGCGCGGCCCTCGCGGGTCTTGTTGTCGGCGACCGGCTCGGACTCGCCGTACGAAATCGACTCGATGCGGAACAGCGGAATGCCCTGCTTGGCGAGGTACTCTTCCACCGCCTCGGCGCGCTGCTTGCCGAGCTTCTCGTTGTAGAGCTCACCGCCGACGTTGTCGGTGTGTCCCTGAACCTCGACGTAGACGTTCTTGTTCTCGGTCTTGAGCTGCGTTGCGAAGGCATCCAGCGCGGCCTTCGCCTCCGACGACAACTCCGCCTTGTCGAAACCGAACTTCACCTTGTCGTCCGACAGCACGGTCTCGTAGAGGAGCTTGCCCTCGGCGAGGCGACCCGCGGCGACGGCGCGGTCGAGCGCCTCCTTGGCGGTCTTCGACGCCGCGGCGGTGTCCTGCTCGTTCTTCGAGATCCGGCCCTCGTGGACCTTGATCTTGGTCTGGGCGTCCTCGACCTGCGTCTGCACGCCGTCGACCCGCGTGTTGACTTCTCCGACTTCGCCGGCGACGTACTTCTTCGTGGCGCATCCCCAGCCGGCCATCGCCGTGAGCATCACCATCGTGACTGCCAGGTTCGTCTTCTTCATCGCATGTCCTCCATCCTTGGTTGATAAGTCCTTGCTGCCATCGGGAGTCCGCCCGAGCTCGCGCCGAAGCGTCACTTCGCCGCGGGCGGAAGCCCCTGATAGCCCTTCCTCGAGAGCACCTGCTTGACCTTCCTGTTGCGCACTTCCACCTGAATCGCCCGGAACGCGCTCTTGCCTGCTCCCTGGGTCTCGAACCCGAGCACGTACTGGTAGCGCAAGTCCTCCGCCACCGACGCGCAGGCCTCCTTCATGTCGTCCGGGCTGGTGATCGAAAAGTACCTGCCGCCGGTCAGGTGCGCCAGCAGATTCAGCATGTCGGCGTAGCGGTAGAGATCTTCGCCCGTCTTGGCGACCGCGTACGGATCTCCCGCCTGAAGACCGAAGACGTAGACCGGCAGCTCCGCGCGGCGGACGATCTCGCGCGCCGCGGCTGCCGAGATGGAGCTGGCGTTGTCGACGCCGTCGGTGATCAGCACGACGGCACGCTTGACGTTCCGGCTGTCGTTCGAGATGCGCGGCAGGAGAGCGACGGCGTCATGGAGCGCGGTCTTGCCGTAGCCCTCCCAGGAGTCGACCGACTCGCGGAGCGCCAGCAGGTCCTCGGTGAAAGGTACGTCGATGTTGGTGTCCTCGCCGGCGAAGGTCGCCAGAGCGAACTCGTCCCCCGGCCGGGCCGCGTCCAGGAAGTAGTCGATCGCCTCGTGGCTCGCCTCGAGCCGGCCGCCGACCCCCATGCTGCCCGAAAGGTCCTGGAGGAACACCACGCTCCACGGCGCCTCGCCGCGGGGCTCGAAGTCGGGGAAGCGGACCGGGTGGCCGTCGACTTTGAGCGAAAAATCCTCCTTCTTCAGACCGTTCAGGTAGCCGTTGGGTCCCTTGACGATGACCGGCACGAGAATCCACGAGACCTGGAGCTCGTCGGAGAACGAGGCTGTGGACTGCTCCGCCGGCGTCTCGCCAGCGAGGCGCGCGGCGCTCCAGGGGAGTAGCGCCAAAACGGCCAGCAGGGCCGCGATCCGGCCAATCCGCCGCCCGCGCGGTCTGGTAGCGTGCCGCTGCTGGAGGCCGAACATGAACATCCGGGACATCTCCGTAAAGTGCGGCAATTGCGACTCCTATCAGACTCTCACCGGGTTTTCCCGGCGCGAGGACTGGAATGTCTATACCTACGAGTGCGACAACGGCCGCTGCGACCCCGCGGTCACGCGCACCCTGGTGGAAGTTCCCCGCCAGATCGACGAGTTCGCCCGCCGCGACCCGGGCTGGCGCGGCGGCGGCAAGCACGGCGAGTTCGGGGACGACTCTCTTCCCGAGTGAGCAAGCTCCATGCCGGTTCTTCAGGTCTGGCGGGTTCTTGCCCCTATGTTACGCTTTCTTGCGCAGCCTTGAGAAGGTCTTTCCTTCATTTCTGTGGCACTCGGAGGGAGTCATGAAGAAGACGGTCGTTCACGTCGTCGGCACGGGGACCATCGGTGAGCCCCTGATCGGACTGTTCACCGATTTCCGCGAGAAGATGGGAATCGACGAAGTCACTTTCCACAAGCGCTCTCCGCTCGCCGGCGACCGCTCGAAGATCCAACATCTGATGGCCCGCGGCGCCAAGCTCGCCGCCGATTCCGACCAGAAGGACGCCTTCGAGAAGATCGGGCATACGGTCTCCTACGAGACCGAAGAGGCGCTTTCGCGCGCCACCGTCGTCGTCGACTGCACTCCGGCGGGCAACGAGATGAAGGAGAAGTACTACAACCAGCTCTCCGGCCCGAAGGGCTTCCTCGCCCAGGGCAGTGAGTTCGGCTTCGGCGTGCCGTACGCCCGCGGCATCAACGACGAAGTCCTGGTCCCGGGGCAGGATCGCTTCATCCAGATCGTCTCGTGCAACACCCACAACATCACCACGCTGATCAAGACGCTGTGCGACGAGGGCGGCGGCAAGTACGCGCTCGAGCGCGGCAACTTCGTCTGCATGCGGCGTGCGAACGACATCTCGCAGACCAAGGACTTCGCTCCGGCGCCGCAGGTCGGCAAGCACGACGACGCCGAGTTCGGCACGCACCACGCCCACGATGCCTTCCACGTCTTCGAGACGCTGCACCAGAAGTTCGACCTGTTCTCGAGCGCGGTGAAGCTCAACACGCAGTACATGCACTCGATCTGGTTCAACCTCGCCTTCAACCGCGACATCACCAAGGAGGAGATGGTCGAGCGCCTGAAGGGCAACCTGCGCGTGGCGGTGACCGACAAGCGCAACTGCAACGAGATATTCAGCTTCGGTCGCGACCACGGCTACTACGGCCGGATCCTCTCGCAGACCGTCGTGGTGCTGCCGACCCTCGCGGTGCGCCGGAAGCGAGAGCTCTACGGCTTCTGCTTCACGCCGCAGGACGGCAACTCGCTGCTGTCGTCGGTGGCGGCGGCGCTCTGGTTGATCGAACCCGACCAGGAGAGCATCAGCAAGCGCCTCGAGCCTCTGCGCCGCTTCATGTACCAGGAGATCTGACGACGGGCCGCGCGACCCCGGGCCCTGGCGCGGGCGCGAGCCTGCCGCCGTGCTCGCGGCTGCAACTGGGGGAGATCTCGATCGAGGGGCACTCGGTCGCCGGTGAAGACACCTGGTTCCGCATCCACCCGCCCGGTCTCGCGCTCGACGTCGGGCGCGGGACCCCTTCCCAGGCCGGATCGAGAGACCTCTTCGTCAGCCACGGCCATCTCGACCATGCCCTGGGGGTGCCGTACGTTCTGTCGCAGCGGACCTTGCACCATCAGGCGCCGACGCGGGTCTTCTGCCCCCGGCCGGTGGCCGGCGTCCTGGGCGAGTTCGTCGCCGCGAGCGAGAGAATGGAGGGGGTCGAGTACCGGTACGAGATCGTCGGCCTCGAGCCCGGCGAACGTGTCGAGGTCGGTCGCGATCTCGCCATCGAAGCGTTCGCCACCGATCACGTGGTCGCGAGCCTGGGATTCCATCTGCTGCGCCGGCGACGGAAGCTGAAGGACGAGCTGCGCGGCCGCACAGGGGCCGAGCTCGCGAGCCTCCGTGCCGCGGGCGTCGAGCTCGACGACGTCGCGGAGGAGGTCTGGCTGTCCTACTGCGGCGACACCGGGCCCGCGGTCTGGGGACTCGCTCCCCGGCTGAGCTCGAGCCGGGTATTGATGATCGAATGCACCTTCCTCGGCGAAGAGGTCCGGCAGCATGGCAGTGCCTACAAGCATCTGCACTTCGACGACCTGGTGGCACACACGGCGGAGCTCGAACGGCACGAGGCGATCGTCCTGCACCACCTGAGCCGGCGCCACAGGGTGGAGGAGCTGCGGCGTCTGGTCGAGGAACGACTGCCCGCGCTCGCGACGCGGGTGTATCTGCTCGGCGAACGGCGCGGTTGACCGGTCGCGGACGAAGACGACGCATGGGACCGGCGAGCCCGGTCCGGGGAGAATCATGACCTACGATCGCCCGACCGCGGGCCTGCGCCTTTCCGAGCTCGAGGAGCTCGAGCTCACTATCGAGAAGCTCGTGGCAGGAGGAGAAGGCCTCGGCCGGTTCGAGGGCATTCCGATCTTCGTACCACGCTCGGCGCCCGGAGATCGGGCCCGCGTGCGGCTGGTCGAGCGCAAGCCCGACTACGGACGGGCAGAGATCGTCGAGCTCCTGGTCGCCGGCCCGGGCCGCCGCGAAGCCCCCTGCCCCCATTTCGCCCGCTGCGGCGGCTGCGACCTGCAGCACCTCGAAGACGCCCTGCAGTCTCGGCTGAAGGGCGCGGCACTGCTCGAGACCCTGCGGCGGATCTCCGCCGTCGCGGTGCCGGAACCCGCCGCGGTCGTCGCCGGTCCCTCCTGGGCCTACCGTCTGCGCACGCAGCTCCACACGCGCGCCGCGCACGGCGGCTACGAGGTCGGCTACTTCGCCCGCCGCAGCCGCGATCTGGTCGCCGTCGGCACCTGTCCGGTGCTGGCGCCGTCGCTCGAGCGCGAGCTCGCGACGCTCGCCCGGCGTCTGCCCGAGCGCGCGCCGTCGCGGATCGATCTCGCCTGCGGCGACGGCTCGCAGGTCTCCTATGCACCGCTCGTCGAGGGCCTGCCGCACGGCGAGCTCAAGCGGCGGGTCGGCTCGTTCGACTATCGCTTCGACGCGCGCTGCTTCTTCCAGGGGCATGCGGGGTTGCTCGAGGAGCTGGTCGAGGTCGTCGTGGGACCGTCCACCGGCGGCAGCGCCGCGGATCTCTACGGCGGCGTCGGGCTGTTCGCGCTGCCGCTCGCCCGGCGCTATGGCCGGGTGGTCATGGTCGAAGGCGACCGTATCGCCACCCGCTTCGCGCGCAAGAACGCGCGGGCGAACTTCCCCGACTACGCCGACACCGCGGGCGCCACGAAAGGGCTGGAGATCGTCGGCCAGGCGGTCGAGACCTGGGTCGCCACCGGGCTCGCCGAGAGCTTCGATCGCATCATCGTCGATCCGCCGCGCGACGGCCTCTCCGCCGCCGTGCGCAAGCTTCTGGTGGAGCGGCCGCCGCGCCGGCTGACCTACGTCTCCTGCCACCCGGCGGCCCTCGGTCGCGATCTCAAGGAGCTCGCCCGCGTGATGGAGATCGAGTCGCTCGTCCTGCTCGATCTCTTCCCGCAGACCGGCCACATGGAGGCGGTGTTGCAGCTCACCCGCCGGTGAGCTCCCGGCCGGTCTCCGGCCGGGTACCCGCAGCGGGGCCCGCCGGTGGTTGCAGTAGGATCCCGTCCGGCCCGATGTCCGACCACGATCTCGAGAAGACTCCGCACCTGCCGGTGGCAGAGATGCTGCGCCGGGAGGAGGAGGCGCGGCGCGCGCTGCTGCGGGTGGAGCTCGGCGCGCTGTCGCATCCGGGCAAGGTGCGGGCGCGCAACGAAGACCACCACCTCGCCCTGCGTCTCTATCGCTCGCGCGAGATCCTGGCGACCAATCTCCCGGAGAGCGAACTGCCGCCGCGGGCCGATCAGGCCGGCTACGCGTTGGTGGTCGCCGACGGCATCGGCGGTCGCTCCGGCGGCGAGCACGCCAGCCGGCGCGCGATCGGTGCGTTGATCGCGATCGCGACGCAGCTGCCGGACTGGTTGCTGAAGCTCGACGACGCCCTTGCCGGAGAGCTCATGCGGCGCGCCGAAGTCTATTTCGCCCAGGTCGACGCGATCCTCGAGGCCGAGGCGGCGGCGGATCCGGCGCTCTCGGGCATGGGCACGACGATGACCATGGTCTACCTCCTCGACCGCGACCTGCTGGTGGCCCACGTCGGCGACTCGCGCGCCTACCTCTATCGCGGAGGCGCGCTCTCGCGCCTGACCCAGGACCAGACGATGGCGCAGGCGCTGGCCGACGCCGGAGTGATCCAGGCGGAGGAGGTCAAGTCGCACCGCCAGCGGCACATCCTGACCGGGGCCCTCGGCGCCAAATCCGGCGCACCCAGGGTCGAGCTCGGGCGGCACGCGCTCCGCGACGGCGATCGCGTGCTCGTGGCGACCGACGGGTTGACCGAGTTGGTCTCCGACCAGGCGATCGCGGCGCTTCTCGGACGCGAGTCCGACCCTTCGGCCGCCTGCGCGGCCCTGGTCGAGGCGGCGCTCGACGAGGGCGGAGCGGACAACATCACCGTGCTGGTCGCCGACTGCCGCTTGCGCGACGAGAACTGATCGATTTCCCTGCGTTCTCTTCCTGCGCACCGCTCGGCGAGGCGCAGGCGGAGGCCGCGCATCGCACGAGGAGAGCATGAACGAGCTTCGAACCCGCCACGACTGGACGCTCGCCGAGCTCCGCGCGCTCCACGACCTGCCGCTCCCCGAGCTGCTCTACCGCGCCCAGACGGTGCATCGCGCGCATCACGATCCGTCGAAAGTCCAGCTGTGCACGCTGCTGTCGATCAAGACCGGCGGCTGCCCCGAGAACTGCGCCTACTGTCCGCAGAGCGCGCATCACGACACCGGCCTCGAGCGCGAGAAGCTGCTCGGGCTGGAGGAGGTGCTCGTCGCCGCGCGCGCGGCGCGCGCCAACGGCTCGACCCGCTTCTGCATGGGCGCGGCGTGGCGCGAGGTCAAGGACGGTCCGGAGTTCGACCGTGTGCTGGCGATGGTCTCCGGCGTCGCCGAGCTCGGCCTCGAGGTCTGCTGCACGCTCGGCATGCTCGACGCCTCGCAGGCGGAGCGCCTCGCCGCCGCCGGCCTCAAGGCCTACAACCACAATCTCGACACCGGCCCGGAGTATTACGACCGGATCGTCACGACGCGGAGCTACGCCGACCGGCTGGCGACGCTCGGCCGCGTGCGCGACGCCGGGATTTCGCTCTGCTGCGGCGGCATTCTCGGGATGGGAGAATCGGTCGACGACCGGCTCGAGATGCTGCAGGTGCTCGCGCGGATGCGACCGCATCCGGAGTCGGTGCCGGTCAACGCGCTGGTCGCCGTCGCCGGCACGCCGCTCGCCGGTCGTCCGGCGGTCGATGCGATCGAGATGGCGCGTCTCATTGCCACGGCGCGGATCGCGTTGCCCGGTTCCCGGGTCCGGCTGTCGGCCGGTCGCGCCGGTATGACGGACGAGGCGCAGGCCCTCTGCCTGCTGGCGGGCGCCAACTCGATCTTCACCGGCGAGGAGCTGCTGACCACGCCCAACCCGGGTGAGGCTGCCGACGCGCGGCTCTTCGCCCGCCTCGGTCTCGAGCCGCTGCCGCAGGCCGAAGTCGTGTGAAGACGGCGATGCCGGAGAGCGCTCTCGCGGCCTGGAAGGGGGAGCTCGAGGAGGAGCTCGCCGCCCTCACCGAGCGCGGACTGCGCCGGCGCATGGAGCCTGCCGCCGGCGTCGACTTCGCCTCCAACGACTATCTCGGGTTCGGGAGCGACGCCGGGCTCGCGCGCGCCGTCGCCGGGCGCGTGAGCAGAGCCGCCGAGCGGGCACCGGCGGAGCTCTTCGCTCCGGCCTCCCGCCTGCTGCGCGGTGACACGGCGCTGCATCGCGAGCTCGAGGCGCATCTCGCCACCTTCAAGGGGACCGAAGCGGCGCTGCTCCTGCCCTCCGGCTATCAGGCCAACGTCGCATTGCTGACCGCGATTCTCGGGCCGGCGGACCGCGTGCTCTCCGACGAGCGCAACCACGCCAGCCTGATCGACGGCCTGCGTCTCGCGGGCTGCCGGCGCGAGATCGTCCCGCATCTCGATCTCGCCGCTTACGAGCGCCGACTGGCTGCCGCGCCGCCGGCCGGCCGGACGATGGTCGTCGTCGAATCGGTCTTCAGCATGGACGGCGATCTGGCTCCGCTCGATCGACTCGCCGGCCTCTGCGAGCGTCACGGCGCTCTGCTGGTCGTGGACGACGCCCATGCCGCCGGCCTCTTCGGCGCGGCGCGCGGCTCCGGCCTGATCGAGGAGCTCGGCCTCGAGCACCGGGTGGCGGCGAGCGTCACCACGCTCGGCAAGGCGCTCGCGGTGTCGGGCGCGTGCATCGCCGGTTCCCGCACGCTCGTCGACTGGATCGTCAATCGGGCGCGGCCGTTCGTGTTCTCGACCGCGGTCTCGCCCGTCGTCCTGCACGCCCTCGCGGCGAGCCTCGACCATCTCGCGCAGCATCGCGAGCGCGGCGCCGTCGCGCGGCGTCTCGCCGGGCTGCTGCGGCAGCGCCTGGCGGAGCGCGGCGTGGCGGTCGCCGCCTTCGACAGTGCGATCGTGCCGGTCGTTCTCGGCGCCAACGAGCGCGCGCTCGCCGTCGCCGCCGCGGTGCGGACAGAGGGTTTCGACGTCCGTGCGGTGCGCCCACCGACGGTGCCGCAGGGCACGGCGCGCCTGCGCATCTCGGTGCACGCCGATCACACCGAGGCGCAGATCGAGGAGCTGGCTGCGGCCGTGGCGCGGGCGATCTCCGGAGCTCCGGCGTGAGTCTCTTCGTCACCGGCAGCGACACCGGCGTCGGCAAGACGGTCGTCTCGGCGCTGCTGCTGAGGCGCTACGCCGCGGAGCTCGACCTCGCCTACTGGAAGCCGGTCGCTTCCGGCGCGGGCGGACCCAATCCGGAGCGCGACAGCACGACGGTGGCGGGGCTCGTACCGGAGTCGGTCGAGATTCGCCTCGAAATTCACCTGCTGCGGGATCCGGTTTCGCCCCACCTCGCCGCTCGCCGGGAGGGGGTCGTCATCGATCTCGACCAGATCGCCGCGGCCTGGGAGGGCTGGCAGAAGGTGAGCCCCGAGCGCGGCGTCGTCGTCGAGGGGGCCGGGGGAGTCATGGTGCCGCTCAACGAGAGGCAAAGGCTCGGTAGGGGGAGCGTCCCGCTCGGCGGAGGTGCCTTTTCCGGTTCGCCCTTGGGATCGGCGCGTTCGCCGGGTGGTGAGCTGATGATCGACCTGATGGCGCTGCTCGAGTTGCCGGTGCTGCTGGTGGCGCGGTCGACGTTGGGGACGATCAACCACACGCTGCTTTCCCTGGATGCCCTTCGTCGGCGCGGAATCCCGATCGCCGGCATCGTTCTGAA
>JBPOHI010000299.1:0-24273 GCA_052035735.1 Acidobacteriota bacterium | reverse complement strand
ACTTCAACAGCGCGAACTTCGGCCTGCCGCAGACGTTCTACGATCCGCGGCGGTTCCAGATCTCGCTGCGCTTCGAGTTCTAGCAGCCGAGCATCGTCAGTTCCCGGGCCCGCGGTCCCTGCAAAGGGGCCGCGGGCCTTTCCGCGTTCAGGGGGCCGCGTCGCTAGTGCGCCGCGAGCTCGGACGAGAACAGGCGCTCGCGGAGGATCAGCGGCCGGGTGGTGGCGTCGGCGTGCTCGAGCGCGGCGCGAATGCGGCCGGCGCGATCGGGTTCGTCGAGCAGCACGCTCGCCTGGGCGCGCTTGAAGAGCGCCATCGGGTAGCCGGCGTGCGACGGTGGCACGCGATCGAGAGCGTCGCGGGCCTCGGCGGTGCGGTCGGCTGCGAGATACAGGACGCCGAGCTCGAGGTTCTGGCGGAAGTCCGACCCCTGCTCGGCGCGTGCGCGCTCGAGCGCCGCGATCGCCGGCTGCGTTTCGCCCAGCGCCATCCGCAGCAGTCCGAGCTCGGCCAGCAGGGGCCCCGGAGAGCCCGAGAGAGCTGCGGCGCGCTCGAAGAGGGCGGCAGCCTCGGGAAGCCTCCCCTGGCGTGCGCGCAGGCCGGCGAGGCCTTCGAGCGCCGCGAGTCGATCCGGTTGGGCCGCCAACACCTTCTCGAGGGCGGGCTCCGCGAGCTCGGGTCGCCCCGTCTTGAGATGGTGCAGCGCAAGGTAGTGGCGCGCTTCGAGCGACTCCGGATCGATGCGCAGGGCGAGCGCGAAGGCGTCGAGGGCCGCGCGGTCGTGGCCGAGGAACGACTCCGCGACCGCCATGCGGACGGCGGCCATGAGGTTGCCAGGGTCGTCGTCCAGAATGCGACGGAAGAGCCGCGCGGCGCTGGCGTAGTCGTCGCTGGCGAACGCGCGTGAGGCGCCGTCGAGCTCGTCGAAGAGGTGGGTCATCGCCACGGCGCGGGGTGCGGTCGCGCGCGTGGCTGCGGGTGGGCCATCGGAGGCGATGTAGCCCAGGCTCGCGAGACGTTTGCGCTCCTCCTCTCCAATGCCGCCGCCGCCCCCGCCGCCCGTGCCGCCAGTGGTACCGCCTGGAGCCACTCCGGCGAGAGGCAAGGGATAGTCCGCCACGGCCTTCGCCAGGGCGCGATCCGGCGACTTCGAACCGGCGAGGTCGTGCCTCTCACCTGGATCCTCGACCAGATCGTAAAGCTCCAAGGCTCCCGAACGGATGACCTTCGTCCTGCCGTCCACGGCCATGGTCTGCGGCTGCCAGCGATAGTTGAGGAACGGCTGCATCGCTTCGCCGAGGACCGGAACGGCGGAGGCAGGCGCCGTCGGCGCTACGGCCAGGCTGGCGGCGCCGGCGTCGCCGGTCCAGGCCAGGAAGGTGTCGTGGATCTGGCGCAGACTGACGGCGTCGGTGCGAACCCCGGCAGCGAGGCCGCTGCCGGAGAGCACCAGCGGCACGCGCATCACGCCCTGATAGAGGAGGTTCCCGTGCAACGCTTCACCGTGATCGCCACGCCCTTCGCCGTGATCGGCCGCGACGACGGTGCGAAAGCCGGCTCTCGTCGCCGTGGCCTCGAACGCCGCGAGCAGCCGGCCCAGCTCGGCGTCCATGTAGGCGATCTCGCCGCGATAGGGGTCGGTGGCGAAGCGCGAGCGAAAGGGCTCGGGAGGCGAGTAGGGTTCATGCGGGTCGTAGTAGTGGACCCAGAGGAAGATCGGCCGGTCGCGCGACGAGGCGAGCCAGGCGAGCGCGCGGTCGGTCGTGAGCGCCGCCGTGCGCTCGTTGCCTCCCGGTCCGAACTCGTCGTCATAGAGATCAAAACCGCGATCGAGGCCGAATCTACGTTCGAGCGGGTAGCCGGAGACGAGCGCCGCGGTGGTGTATCCCTTGGCACGCAACCGCTCGGCGAGAAGCGGAACCCGGCCGTCGAGGTTGCGGCCGTTCTCGTGTACGCCGTGGCCGGCGGGGTAGAGGCCGCTCATGATGGAAGCGTGCGCCGGAAAGGTCGTCGGAACGGTGGTGTAGGCGTTGGTGAAGCGAACGCCGCGGGCGGCGAGGGCGGCGAAAGTCGGGGTCGTTCCGGGCCCGGCCTCGGGCGAGAGAGCGTCGGCGCGCGTCGTATCGAGGGTGACGAGGAGGAGCGACGGCAGGGCGGAGGGTGCTGAGGAGTGGGCTGCGACGGGCGGCGGCGCGTCGCCGCAGGCCAGAAGCAGAATCGCCCACGGTGCGAGCGCGAGGAGCGCGCCTCGAGGCCTCATCGGCGAATTCTATCGCAGGGTCGCGAGGTCATTTGCTAAGGTGCGACGCATGTCCGAACGAGCGAGCGAGGTCGATTGCGTGGGATGCGGCGGGCTGCCCGGCGAGCTGCTCGCGGAAGCGCGCGCCTTCTTGCCGTGGATGGTCGAAGTGCGACGCGATCTCCATCGCCATCCCGAGCTCGGACTCGACGAGCATCGCACCAGTGGCCGCGTGCGCGCCCTGCTCGACGAGTTGGGCGTGCCCTACGTCGGCGGACTCGCCGGCACGGGAGTGCTCGGCACGATGCGCGGAGCGAGCCCTGGGCATGTCGTCGCGCTGCGCGCGGACCTCGACGCGCTGCCTCTGCAGGATGCCAAGGACGTGTCGTACCGCTCCGAGATCCCCGGGCGGATGCACGCCTGCGGTCACGATGTGCACACAACTGTCCTGCTCGGAGCGGCGCGCCTGCTGCGCGACCGGCTGCGGACGCGGGCCGGAGCGGTCAAGTTGATCTTCCAGCCGGCCGAAGAAACGGTAGGCGGTGCGCGGTTGCTGGTCGAACAGGGGGTGCTCGACTCGCCGCGGGTCGAAGCGATTTTCGGTTTGCACGTGGATCCTGGTCTGCCGGTCGGGCATGTCGGTCTGAAGTACGGCCAGCGCAACGCCTCGTCGGACGACGTGGCGATCACCATTCACGGCCGCTCCTGCCACGGCGCCTATCCGGCGGCGGGAGTCGATGCCATCGTCGTCGCAGCGCAGGTCGTTCTCGCGTTGCAGACGGTGGTCGCCCGCAACGTCGATGCCCGGGCGAGCGCCGTGGTGACGATCGGAACGATCGAGGGCGGCACGCAAGGGAACATCGTGGCGCCTCGCGTGCGCATGGTCGGAACCGTACGAACGTTGGATCCCGCCATTCGCGAACTGGTCCTGCGCCGCGTCCGCGAGGTCGCGGAAGGCGTCGCCGGCGGATTCGGGGCGCGCGCCGAGGTCGTGATCGACCCGAGCTACGATCCGGTGATCAACGACGACAGCATGGTCGACCTCGTGCGAGCGAGCGCCGAACGGCTGGTCGGTGCAGAGCGCATCAAGGTCTTCGATCGTCCGAACATGGGAGTGGAGGACTTCGGCTTCTATCTGACCCACGTCCCGGGAGCGTTCTACTCGCTGGGGGTTCGCAACGAGGCGCGCGGCATCGTGCATCCGGTGCACAACGATCATTTCGACGTCGACGAGGAGTGCCTGGCCTGGGGCGCTGCCCTGCAGGCGATCAACGCGCTGGCGATCCTCGAACGCTGAGCGCCGGAAGATGCTCAATCGGATCTGGGCCGCCTTCTTTCTGATCGGATTTCTCGCTGCGGCGGGGAAGTCGATCTTTGCCGGCGATGCCTCGGTCTGGGCGGCGATGGTGCAGGCGGCGTTCGAGATGGCGAAGACGGCCTTCGAGATCGCACTCGGCCTGACCGGCATGATGTGCCTGTGGCTCGGGATCATGCGGATGGGCGAGCAGGGGGGCGCCGTCGACATCCTGGCGCGAGCCGCCGGGCCCCTTCTGCGCAGGCTCTTCCCGGGCGTCCCGGCGGGTCACCCGGCCATGGGCGCGATGGTGATGAACATGTCGGCGAACATGCTCGGGCTCGACAACGCCGCAACGCCGCTCGGCCTCAAGGCGATGAAGGAGCTCCAGAGTCTGAACCCCGAACCCGAACGGGCCACCGACGCGCAGGTGCTCTTCCTGGTGATCAATACGGCCTCGATCACCTTCATTCCGGTCGCCATCTTCGTCTATCGCGCGCAGCTCGGAGCGGCCGATCCCACCGACGTTTTCATCCCGCTGCTGATCGCGAGCTTCTTCGCCACGCTCGCCGGCCTGGTCGTGACTTCGTTCTTTCAGCCGATCCCGTTGCGCGATCCGGTCGTCGTCGCCTACCTGGGAGGCATGAGCGCCCTGGTCGGCGGGCTCGCCTGGTACTTCGGCTCGCTCGACAAGGCGGCGCTCGAGCGGCAGTCGTCGGTGCTCTCGAATTTCATCATCTTCGCGGTCATCGTCGGCTTCCTCGCGCTCGCGCTGCGCAAGGGCGTTCCGGTCTACGAGACCTTCGTCGCCGGCGCGAAAGAGGGGTTCGCCGTCGCGGTGGGGATCATCCCCTATCTCGTGGCGATGCTGGTGGCGATCGGGGTGTTTCGGGCCAGCGGCGCGCTCGATCTGCTGCTCGACGGCGTCCGCTGGGGGGTGACGTCGGCTGGCATGGACGCGCGCTGGGTCGACGGCCTGCCGACCGGGATGATGCGCACGCTCTCGGGCAGCGGCTCCCGCGGCATGATGATCGATGTCATGAAGGCGCAAGGCGCAGACAGTTTCGCCGGCCGGCTGGTGAGCATCGTGCAGGGATCGAGCGAGACGACCTTCTATGTGCTCGCGGTCTACTTCGGTTCGGTCGGGATCCGGCGCGAGCGGCACGCTCTCGCCTGCGGCCTGCTCGCAGACCTGGCTGGATTCCTCGCCGCCGTGCTGGTCTGTTACCTGTTCTTCGGCTGAGGGGCGGCGGCGAGAAACTCACCGACGGCGCGCCCCAGCTCGGCGAAGAACGGCAGCGCCACGGCGTCGTAGTCGTACCGATCATCGTTCAGGATGCCGTCGGCGTTGGTGTAGATCGTCGCCGCGAGGAAGACGCCTCGTCCAGTCTGGCGATCTTCGATCCAGGCATTGTCGGTCGAGAAACCGTAGGCCTGTCCGTACTTGCTGACCAGCCGCAGGCGGCCGAGGGGGATGGCGCTCGCGAGACCCGGGAGGAGGAACTTCGCCGCCGAATCGGGATGGACGGCCGGATCGAATCGCGGATCTTCCGACTGGCTCGGGAGGCGGCTCATGGCATCGAGGAGAAACGTTCGATCGTCCTCGGTCAGGCGGAACGCCGGCCCTGCCCCGCAAGCCACGTCGGGTCGAACGAGCTTGCACAGGCCGCGCTGGAGGTCGACGAGCGTCATGCGGTTCTTGCCGGAGAAGTCCATCGGCTCGTTCACCGGGCCGTCCTTGCCGAGATAACCGCGGCCGACTGAAAGGCCCGGGATGGGTGGCGGCGGCGGAAGGGCGATCGCCGTGCGCTCCGGGATGGTGTAGAGGCCGTTTGCGCCCCGGAAATCGACGCGCGGGGCGCGGCGGTTCTCCTCCGCGCTCCGCGCCTCGGCGAGGCGATGGACGATGCGGGCCTCGGTCAATCCGGCGCGCGTCAACGAAAGCGCCAGGCCATCCTGACCGACGACCTCGTAGAGCCGGTTGAAGGCCTCGTTGTCGGAGACGATGGCGAGCTTCCGGATCTCGTGGCCGACCGTGATGGTGCCGCCGTCTAGATGGGACGGATCGGCATCCTCGACCATCTCTCCCGCAAACAGCGGCGAGAGCGCCATGGGCGTGTCGCGATCGATCGCCAGGCCGGAATCGAGGCGCAGCTGGGCGAGGCACTCGAGGGCGGCGATCGCCGCGAAGAACTTGATCGAGCTCGCTGGATAGTAGTACTCGGCGCGAGAGCGGAAGCCGACCTGGCGGAGGACCGGCTCGCCTCCGGCGCCGCTTTCGACGAGGCCGAGCACGATCTGGATCCGTTGCTCGGCCGCGGCCGAGAGGAGCCGCTCCAGCCCGGGCCGTGAGGTCAAGATGGACTGCAGCGGTTCGGCGGCGGTGGCTGGTTCTACCAGGGCCGCAGGATCCCGCAGCGTTCCTCGCGCCGCGCAGCCGGCGAGCGCCAGCGCTGCGGCGAGGGCGAAGCGTCGCATCAGGTGGCGGAGGAAGGGCGCCCGAGCGCCAGGGGACGGGGACTCATTTCGGTGGAGAGAATCGCGGCCAGCGTCTGACGCTCGCCGATCACCGTCGCCTGGTCGCCGTCGACGAGCACTTCGGCCGGGCGCCCGTGATCGTTGTAGTTGGACGCCATCGACATGCCGTAGGCCCCGGCGGAGAAGACCGCCACAAGGTCGCCCTGGTGCATCGGCGGAAGCCGTCGGTCGCGCGCCAGGAAGTCGCCGGTCTCGCAGATCGGCCCGACGACATCGCACAGCGAAAGCCCCGGCAGATCGGACTCCTCCAGCCAGCGCGGCGGAGCATCCTGCCAGGCAACCGGCCAGATGAAGTGAAAGGCGCGATAGAGCGCCGGACGAATCAGCGTCTGCATGCCGGCGTCGCACATGACAAAGGTCTTGGCGCGGCCCTTCTTGATGTGCTGCACGCGGGTCACCAGCAGGCCGGAATTGGCGAGGATCGATCGCCCGGGCTCGAGGACGATCTGCAGGCCGGCTCGACTCCGGTCGGCGAGCAGCGGCACGAGCGCCTCGGCGTAGCGCTCGATCGGCGGAACGGCGCCCTCGGTGTAAGGGACCGGCCAGCCGCCGCCGAGATCGAAGGTCGAAGTGTGGTGCCCACGCACCGCGAGGTCGTCGATCAGGGCCAGCATCACGCCGACCGCCTCGACGAAGGGTTGGACCTCCGGCACCGGCGACCCGATGTGGACATGGAGACCGTGGAACTCGAGCCCCTGGACTCCACGCCAGCGGTCGAGGACCGCGGCGATCTCGATGGCGTCGATCCCGAACTTGTTCTCCTTCTTGCCGGTCGTCGTGTATTCGTGGGTCTTCGGATCGACGTTCGGATTGACGCGCAGACAGAAGCGAGCCGTGGTGCCGAGCTCGGAGGCGATCCCGGCGACGCGCGCCAGCTCGCTCTCGGACTCGATGTTGATGATGCCGACCGGGCCCCTGGTCGAGGGATCGGGCGCGCCGAAGCGCGCGGCATCGGCGAGGACCGGGCTGAACCGCCCGTCGAGTGCCGCTCGCACCTCGGCCTCGGTCTTGCCGACGCCGGCGAAAACGATCTCCGACATCGGTGTCCCGGAGAGCCAGGCGCGCTCCATCTCGCCGCCCGAAACGACGTCCATGCCGGCGCCGAGCGACCGCAGGAGCTTCAGCAGATGGGTGTTCGGGCAGGCTTTGACGGCGTAGTGCAGGTGGGCGTGAATCGGCGCGAAGCCGTCGGCGAGTCGCTTGTAGGCGGCTCGAATCGCGGTCGCGGAGTAGATGTAGGTCGGGGTACCCGTTGCGGCGGCGATCGCCTCCACCGGGATCTCGTCGGCGTGGAGGCGCCCGGAGCGCCACTCGAAGGGGGGCATGGTCGAAGTATACGCGGAGGCATCGGCAGGCCGCGTCGCCAGCCGGGCCTTCGCGGCCTGCTGCGCTGTCGGCTTCGGACGGCTATGCGGTTCCGGGCCGGTCGCCGCGAGCCGCTTGGGCCGGCTCGACGCCGAGGCCGGGGCGATCGGACGGAACGAGCCGGCCGTCCGCGAATCCCAGGCCCTGGAACGGATCGTCGGCGATGAGCAGGTGGCCGTCGAGATCGAGCCAGTCGACGAGAGGCGCGACGGCGAGGGCCGCTGCGATGCCGAGGGAGCTCTCGATCATGCAGCCGAGGAGGACCTTGAGGCCGTGCGCTCGCGCCACGGCGATGATCTCGCGCGCCGGGGCGATGCCGCCGCACTTGGCGAGCTTGAGGTTGATGCCGTCGAAGGCCCCGACGAGGCGTGGGATGTCGGCGGCGTCGTGGACGCTCTCGTCGGCGATGAAGGGCAATGGGCTCTGCTTGCGGAGCTCGCGGATCTCGTCGAGCTGGGCGGCGGGAAGAGGCTGTTCGACGAACTCGACGCCGAGACGGGCGAGCTCCGGGAGGCGCGCGAGGGCGCCGTCGAAGGTCCACCCCTCGTTGGCATCGACGCGAATCGTCTGCCGGGTGGAATCGCGAACGGCGCGCAGGAGGTCCATGTCGCCGGCAGCGCCCATCTTGATCTTGAGGACTTCGAAGGCTCCGGCCGCGGCCACTTTCGCGAGCGCCTCCGGGATCGGATCGAGGCCGATCGTCCAGGACGTCGGAGCGAGCGGGCGCCGGGCAATTCCGAGGAGCTCCCGCACCGGGACGCCGAGCCTTCGCCCGGCGAGGTCGTGCAAAGCGCAGTCGAAAGCGGCCTGAGCAGCGCGTTGCGCGGGCACGGCGAGAAACCTGGCGGCCTCGGCGTAGGCGTGACTGTCGCCGAGGCCGGTCGCCATCTCGGCGAGCGCCGAGGCGGCGGAATCGGCGCTCTCGCCGTAGCGCGGGATCGGCGCCGCCTCGCCTCTGCCGATCTTGCCGTCAACCGCGATTTCGAAGACGACGTTGCGACGCTTTTCCGACGTGCCGCGCGACAGCCGGAAAGGAGTCTTGAGGGTGAGCTCGAGCGGGTGGATGCGGACCGGGAAGGGCACAATGCGAGGATCCTATCGACTATCATCCACCGATGATCGAAGCCCCCTTCGCGCTGCTCGCCGTGCTCTCGGCGGCGGTGGCGCTGGTGTTGCGGCTCGAAGGTTCGCCTCGGTTCGCGCCGCTGTTTCGGCGGGTGCCGGCGATCTTCTGGATCTACTTCCTGCCGATGCTCGCGACTTCAGCCGGGCTCATTCCGTCGTCGAGCCCGCTCTACTCGACGCTGGCGCGCTACCTTCTACCTGCGGCCCTGGTGCTCATGCTGCTGTCCTCGGACATCCGGGCGATCACGCGTCTGGGGCCGCGAGCGCTCGTGGCCATGACGGCGGCGGTGTGCGGAGTCGCGGCCGGGGCGATCGTCGCCTTCCTCCTGCTCGGCGAGGCCCTCGGACCCGAGGCGTGGAAGGGCCTCGCGGCGTTAACCGGAACCTGGACGGGAGGCAGCGCGAATCTCATCGCGGTGGCGACGTCTCTCGGGCTTTCGCCCGAAGTACAGGGAGTCGCTATCCTCGTCGACACCGTGGTCGGCTACTCGTGGATGGGGCTCCTGATCGCCCTCTCGGTGCGCCAGGCATCGATCGATCGCCGGTTGCGCGCCGATCGCGCCGAGGTCGAAGCGATCGGACTGCGCATTGCAGCGCGCATGGAACGCGACCGCAGGCCGCTGCTGATCGGAGATGCCGTGCTGGTGGTCGCGATCGCGATCGGGACGGCCGCTGGCGGGCTCTGGCTCGGACGCCTCCTGCCGCAGGTCGGCGAGGTCTTGACACCTTTCGCCTGGGGCATTCTGATCGTCACGACCGCTGGGCTGCTGCTTTCCCTGACGCCGCTCGCCAAACTCGACGGGGCCGGCGCGTCGAGCCTCGGCTATGCCGGGTTTTACCTGTTGCTGGCCTCCGTAGGTGCGCAGGCCGATCTGAAGCGCATCGTCGCGCAGCCGCTGTGGATCGTCGCCGGAGTGGTGATGATCGCGGTTCACGCAGTGGTGCTCGCCGCCGCCTTGCGCTGGATGCGCGCGCCGTCGTTCTTCTTCGGCGCCGCGAGTCAGGCCTCCATCGGCGGTTACTCCTCGGCCCCCGTCGTCGCCGAGATCTACCAGCCTGGACTCGCGCCGGTCGGGCTCCTGCTCGCGGTGGCGGGAAACGTCCTCGGCACCTACCTCGGACTCGCCGTCGGGCAGTTCCTCCAGTGGCTCGCCTCCTAGGCTCAGACCCTGAGGTGGAGGCCGCGCCGGTCGAGGAACCAGAGAATCCCCAGCCAGAGCAGAACGAAGGCCAGGGCCCAGGCGAATGAGGCGAGCGGATCCGGCAGGATCGGCGCGAACAGGCGGGAGTAGAGCCATCTCTGCAGACTGAGGACTCCGCCGACAGCGCCGGGGTCGGTGGGCACTTTGACCAGCATGAGGATGCGCGCCAGGAGGCTGCTGCCGACGTAGGCGACGATCGCATTTCGCCCGAAGACCGCGAACGGGCGGCTCCAGGCGGAGAGGCTCTGGACGTCCACCACGAAATGCGTGGCGGCGAGTGTCAGCAAGGCGGCGCCGGCGGTGAACAGGACATAGGTCGGCGACCAGAGGTTCTTGTTGATCGGGAACAGCGGAGCGAGCGCGAGGCCGAGAACGGTGAGCACGGCGCCGCCGAGAAGGAGGACGATCGACGCCCGCGCAGCTCGAGCCGGTGCGCTTCCCGCGGCCGGCTTCCGCAGCAGGTCGCCGGCGAAGGTGCCGATCAGTGCCGAGGCGATGGCTGGGAGAGTAGAGAGAATCCCCTCGGGATCGCCCGGCCCCGGCGAGTAGCGCCAGATGTGCGGGCCGAGGACGAGCTGGTCGATCCTCCAGGCGAGGTTCCCGGCGGGAGAGAGGTCGCCAGCGCCGAAGCCGGCGACCGGGACGAGTTTCATCGCCGCCCAATAGCCGGCGAGAAGCGCGACCGAAAGGAGCGCCCGCCCGCGCGGTCGGAGATGCAGATAGGCGAGGGCGGCGACCAGATAGACGATGGCGATGCGCTGCAGCACGCCGGGGATCCGCGCCCGCTCCCACGCGACGGTATAGAAAGGGAACCAGATCAACCCCAGGCCCAGGAGGAAGAGCAGTGCGCTCCGCTCTGCGATCTTGCGGGTGAGCGCGGGGCGGTTGGCGCTCCTCGACTCGACACGGGATCCCAGGGCGAGCGCGATGGCGACGCCGACGATGAAGAGGAAGAACGGGAAGACGAGATCGGTCGGCGTCCAGCCGTGCCAGCGGGCGTGGAGGAGCGGCCACCAGGTCTTCTCCCAGTCTCCGGCGTTGTTCACCAGGATCATCGCCGCGACCGTCGCGCCGCGGAAGACATCGAGCGAACCCAGCCGCTCGCCCGGCGATCCGATTCCGGCGCCGGTCATCCGGGCCGAAGTCCCGGAAGTCGGATGTTGCGATGCGTACCCTGGCCCTCAGTAGCGGTCGGCACGAAACGGGTGGGGATCGAAGCGCGGGGTTTCGCCGGTCATCAACTGGGCGAGCAACACTCCGGTGCCGGTGGCGGTCTTGAGGCCGGTCATCTGGTGGCCGGTAGCGATCCAGATGTCGCCGTTGCCGCGCGCCCGTCCGATGAGCGGCATGCCGTCCGGGGCGCAGGGCCTGAGGCCGCGCCAGATCTCGGTGACGGTGGGTGGATCGCCCAGCGCCAGCATCCCCTGGGCGCCGCGCAGGACCACCGCGAGCCGTCGGCGGTTGATCGAATCGTCGGCACGCACCAGTTCCAGGGTCCCCGCGATGCGCAGCGAATCAGCATGCGGATTGACCGCGATCTTGCGTTCGATGAGATAGATCGAACGTTTCGGATGCACCTCGGCGCGCGGCAGGAGCATCGAATAGCCCTTGGCGCCGAGGATCGGCAGGCGGAGCCCCAGGGACTTGCCGACCTCTTCGGACCAGGAACCGGTGGCGACGACGACGCGGTCGGCGGCGATCTCGCCACGCGTCGTGATCAGCCGGCGGCGGCCGTTGAGGCTCGCCGCGCAGCCGAAGAGCTCGCTCTGCTCGCAGAGCTTGGCTCCCGCCGCGACCGCCTCGGCCGCCAACGCGCGTACCGCCGGATAGGGCTCGCAGTGCGCGTCGTCGGGAAAGAAGTAAGCACCGACCTGGGCGCCGGTCACCGCCGGTTCGCGCGTGCGGACCTCGTCGGCGCTCCAGGCTTCGGCGCGAATGCCGTTTCTCGCGAGGAGCTCGATGCCGCCGCGCGCGGCGGCGAGCGACGCTGCCTTCTCGTAGACCGCGAGCAGCCCCTGGCGCTCGAATCCGAACGGTTCGCCGGTGCGCCGGGCGAGCTCCTCCCACAGATCGACGCTCACCCGGCAGAGCTCGAGGAGCGCCTGTGCGCCGCGCTCGAAAGTCGCCCGGCGTGCGGCGTAGAGGAAGCCTCCGAGCCAGCGCAGAAAGGCGGGATCCAGCCGCGGCTGAATGTAGAGCGGACTCTCGGGGTCGAGCATCCAGCGGAACGACTTCAGCAGCAGGTTGGGGTTGGCGAGGGGGAGCGCCTGGGACGGCGTCAGCCAGCCGGCGTTGCCGAAGGAGCACCCGTAGCCGATGCGGTCGCGCTCGAGCACGACGACCGAGGCGCCACGTAACGCCAACTCCCGGGCGCAGGCGATGCCGACGACGCCGCCGCCGATCACGACCACATCTGCTCGGGCTGGCAGGCCAAGCCCACTCTCGGAAGTCGCCATTACCGGGAGATTATGGCAGGCCCTTGTCGGGTTCCGCCCGGAAAGGTCGATAGGATCGGGCGCGAGATGAGCGCGACGCCCAGGTCCGGGGCCGACAAGGCGCCCGCGCCGCGAAGCCGTTCGGCGGCGCCGGCGGCTCGGGTAGGGGCCGCCGTGCTGCTGCAGCTGGCGTACCTCGCGACCCTCCCGCTCGCCGCTTCTCCTGCCGCCGGTCGCATCGTGCGCAGCGAGAGCCTGGCCCCGGGCCTCACCCACTACGAGTGGCGGCGCGGTGGCGCGACTCCCGCCGGCGGATCGTACGTCGTGGTCGCTGGCACGGAGCGAGATCAGAAGCTGGCCGATGCGTTGCTCGCTGCGGTCGAGCGAACCGGTCTGCGGCCGGTACCGGTCTACGGCCGGGAGGGCTACGAGATTCGCGTCTCCGGGCTTCGCAATCTCCAGGGCGCGGAAGAGGCTCGCGCCACCCTGATCGCCGCAGGCATTGCGGGAGCACGGGTGCGCGAGGGCGGCCACGATCTCGCTGCGCCAGAGGGGCCCTTCGTCGCCCACATCCTGGAAGTCGATCCAGGGCTGATCGAGGTGGTTGTCGGACACAGTCGCGACGCCGCGATCGGCCTCGAGACGACGCGCGACCTGGCGCGCAGGCGGGGCGCTCTCGCGGCGGTGAACGGCGGTTTCTTCCGCGTCGACGGTCCGCTCGCCGGCGAGAGCGAAGGCGTGCTCATCGTCCGCGGCCGAATGCTCTCGGAGCCCGATCGCCGGCGCGCTGGCTTCGCACTGGTCCGAACAGGCCCGGTGACGACGGCGCTGTTCGACCGTCTCGCGTTTTGCGCCGAGCTCCGCCTGCCGGACGGCACCTCGATCGCCGTCGATGGACTCAATCGCGAACGGCGAGGCGGCGAGATCGTCGTCTACACCGAGGAGTTTCATCTCACGACACTCACGTCGCCTGGCGGGGTCGAGGCGATCGTGCCCTCGCGGCGCGACGCTGCGGCCGAGCAGGGCGAGGTTCTTGCTCTGCGCCGGAACGTTGGGAGCTCGCCGATCCCGCCGGGCGGACTGGTGGTGAGCTTCGCACCGGGAGTCGCGGAGGCCGAGCTGCTCCATCCCGGGATGAAGGTCGATCTGGATTGGCGCCTCCTGCCAGGTTCGCCGGATCCCGAAGGGCTCTGGGCCCGGGCGAGCGGAGCGCTCGGCGCCGGGCCGCTCCTCCTGCGCGACGGCGAGCGGGTCCTTCGACCCGAAATCGAGTCGATTTCGCGCGTCTTCGCCGAGGCGCGCCACCCGCGCACCGCCGTGGCGGCGCGGGCCGACGGGTCGCTGCTCCTCGTCACCGCCGATGGCCGCGAGCCCGGGTGGAGTGTCGGCATGTCCTTGGTCGAGCTCACCGATCTGCTCCTCGAGCTCGGCGCCGTCGACGGAGTCAATCTCGACGGCGGCGGCTCGACCACGATGGTCGTGCGCGGCGAGACGGTCAACCGCACCTCCGACCCGACCGGCGATCGAGCCAACGGCGACGCGATCCTGCTGTTTCCTCGTTGACCCGGGCGCCGCCGAACGCCGCAGTCAGCGGCGAAGCCGTCTTCGTCCGGAGAGCCGGTAAGCCAGAACGCCGATCGCGAGCACCGCGCAGCCAGCGGCGGCCTGGCGCGGCGCCGCAACGAAGCTGTTCGCCACGACGCCGGCGGAGACAGCGACGAAGATCGCGGTGGTCCAGGGGTGCCCCGGAGCGCGGAAGTACGTGGCGGTGTCGCCGCTTGCGGCGGCCGCTCGCCGCAGCGTGAAGATTCCGGCGGCGGTGAGGCCGAAGAACAGCCAGTCGCAGAAGACGACGTAAGAAAGCAACTGGTCGTAAGTCTGTGAGAAGAGCAGGACGAGCGCCACGGCTGCCTGCAGGCGCAGCGTGAAGCTCGGCGTGCCGAAGCGCGGATGCAGCCTTGCCGCGCGACGCACGAAGAGGCCGTCGCCGGCCATCGCGTAGTAGAGCCGCGGGCCGGTCATCGTGATCACGGCGAGGAAACCGAGGCACGAGACGACCGTGAGCGCGGCGACGAAGCGCGCCCCGAGCTCGCCGGCGAGTGCCCGCGCCACGTCGGCGGCGAGCGCGGTCGAGGCCGCGACCTCGGCGGGCGGCAGGACCCTGAGATAGACCCAGTTGAGGCCCACGTAGACCACGACGACGAGCGCCACGCCGAGAATGTTGGCTCGCGCCAGGGTCTTCCCGGCGTCGCGGATCTCTGCCGCGAGGCTGCCGCAGTTCTGCCACCCGCCATAGGCGAAGAGCACCGGCACGAGTGCGGCGAAGAACGCGCTGAGCGTCACCGCCGACGTCGACGCCGACGGCAGGCGGTAGGTGGTGGCGGCCGCCGGCTGTTTCACCAGCATCAGGAGGCCGATCGCCGCGATGCCGCCGAGCTTCAAGAGCATCAGCCCGTTGTTGGTGCGCTTGCCGGGGCGAACGCCGCGCACGTTGATCTCGGTGAGCAGGACGATGACCGCCGCGGCAAGTGCCAGTTTGCCGGCGCTACCCAGATGCACGAAGGTGCCGTCGACATAGCCAGCGAGCGCACTCGCCACCGCGGCGATGCCGCCGGTATTGATCACGAAGAGGAGCGCGAAGCCGTAGAGGAACCCGGCGAGCGGCCCCCAGGCGCGGGACAGGTAGACGTATTGGCCGCCGACCACCGGCAGCCGTGAGCCGAGCTCGGCGTAGACGAAGCCGCCGATCATCGCCAGCGCCCCGCCGGCCAGCCAGACGAGCAGCATCCACTCGGGGGCAGGGAGGATGCGCGCCACGTTTGACGGATTGACGAAGATGCCGATGCCGATGATGGCTCCGGCGACGACGACCGTCGTGTCCCAAAGCCCGAGCTCGCGGCGAAAGCCGCTGAGCGCCGCCGGCGCCGAAGACGCCTTCATCCGACGACAACCTCACGGATTTCGGCGACGAGCTCCTCGACCTGGGTCTGCAACTCGGCGAGCGAGCCGTTGTTGTCGATG
The DNA here is from genome assembly GCA_052035735.1 of Acidobacteriota bacterium. Classification (GTDB taxonomy): domain Bacteria; phylum Acidobacteriota; class Thermoanaerobaculia; order Multivoradales; family JAGPDF01; genus JAGPDF01. Next base: position 9,054 of record JBPOHI010000299.1, on the reverse strand, counting down.
ATCTTGTGCGCCGCTCCGCGGCGCGCGGCGCCATCGCCCTGAGCCGCCAGCCGGCGGAGCGCCTCTCCCTCCGAGAGGCCGCGGGCGGTGGCCCGTGCGAGTCTCACTTCAGGCATGGCCTCGACGGTGACGATGAGCTCGAAGTCGGGCGAATATCCTGCCTCGACGAGTCTCGTCGCTTCGAGAACGATCGGAGTGGTCGCTGCGCGCGCACGGAGTGCAAAAAAAGCTCGAACAAGGGGGTGGATCGCAGCCTCGAGAGCGGCGCGCGCGCCGTCGTCCGAGAAGACAAGTTGGGCCAGACGCGGCTTGTCCACTCCACCCTCTTTGCCGAGGTAGCTCGCGCCGAACCTCTCGGCCACGGCCCGGGCGCCGGGCTGGCCCGGCGCATAGAGTTGAGCGACGATGGCGTCGCCGTCCCAGACTTCGAAGCCGGCTGCGGCGAAGAGCCTCGCGACCGTCGACTTGCCGCTGGCGAGACCGCCGGTCAATCCGATGCGGAAGGCCGGCATCTTCCGCGGTCAGTGCCTGGCGCCGGTCGCAGGGACTTCGATGCCGAACCGGCGTCTGGCGGAGGTCAGGGTGTTGGCGAGGAGCATCGCGACGGTGAGCGGGCCGACGCCGCCCGGCACCGGGGTGATCGCCGAGGTCTTCGGCGCGACCGCCGGGAAGTCGACGTCGCCGACCAACGCATAGCCCTTTTCGGCAAGGGTGGCGAGGCGCTTCGCGTCGGCGCCGACCAGGCGCTTCGCCAACTCGACATCTTGGACGCGATTGATGCCGACGTCGACGACCACTGCACCGTCGCGAACATGTTCGGCGGTGATCATTCCGGGGCGTCCGACCGCGGCGATCAGGAGGTCGGCTTCGCGGCAGATCGCCGGCAGGTCGTGCGACCGCGAGTGGGCGATGGTGACCGTGCAGTTCTCGCGCAGCAGCAGGCCGGCCATGGGCTTGCCGACGATCGAGCTCCGCCCGACGACGACGGCGCGTTTGCCGGCGAGAGCGATGCCGTGGCGGCGGAGCGACTCGATGATCCCGGCGGGGGTGCAGGGGACGAAACCAGGCTGGTCGAGCCACAGGCGGCCGACGTTGACCGGATGGAAGCCGTCGACGTCTTTCTCCGGGTCGATGCGATCGAGAATGTCGCGCGACGGCAGGCCGCCCGGCAGCGGCATCTGCACCAGGATGCCGTCAATTTCGGGATCGGCGTTGAGTCGATCGAGGAGCGCGAGGAGCTCCGTCGCCGAGGTGGAGGCGGGCAGGAGGTGGCCGAAGCTCGCCAGCCCGGCTTCCGCGCAGGCGCGGGTCTTCGATCCGACATAGACCCGGGACGCCGGATCGTCGCCGACGAGGACGACCGCCAGGCCGGGACGCCTGCCGGCGTGGGTCTCGATCTCCTGGGCGCCGGTGGCGACTTCGGCGCGGATCTGCGCAGCAACTTCCTTGGCTTCGAGAAGCTGGGTCATCGGGGTCCCTTTCTGCCGCGGTAGAGCGCCAGGATTCCCCCCGAAAGACTGGTCGAGGTCGCCGACTCGAAGCCGGCGGCCGCCATGCGGGCGGTGAAACCGGCGCGCTGCGGAAATTCGAGCACAGAGCTCGGAAGGTAGGTGTAGGCCGTCGGGTCGTTCGAAAGCAGACTTCCGACTCTGGGCAGAAGATGTTGAAAATAGAAGAGATATAGGCCGCGGAGGGGCTGCCACGCGGGCACCGTGAACTCCAGGACACCCAGTTCTCCGCCGGGCCTCAAGACGCGCGCCAGTTCGGTGAGCGAGCGGTCGAGGTCGGCGACGTTGCGCAAGCCGAACGACACCGTCGCGGCGTCGAAGCTTCGGTCCGGGAAGGGGAGCGCGAGTGCGTCGGCGTTGAGGGTCGAGGGGACCGGGGCGAGCCCGCGGCTGGCCGTGCCTCCCGCCTTGCGGAACTTGGGGGCGGCGAGCGCCAGCATCGGCAGGCAGAAGTCGGCGGCGACGATTTCGACCCCCTGGCGGCGGAGCGCCAGGGCCTGGTCACCGGTGCCGCAGCAGAGGTCGAGCACGCGGGATCCCGGCGGCAGCACGAGCGACCGGGCGAGCTTGCGGCGCCAGACCCGGTCGAGGGACGCCGACAGCAAATGATTGAGCAGGTCGTATCGGCGCGCGACCCGGCCGAACATGGCGCGGATCCGGGCGGCATCCTTTTGCTTCAGGGGCGCGATTGAGGTAGCTTCTGCGAGGACTTCCGATCCGGTCTCCGGCATGGTGTCCGGGAAGTCTATCGTGGGGGGCGGCCGCTCTCGAGGCGCGGGCGGTTCCGGTCTGTGCACCCGTGTGCAGGCTTGACAGTCCTCTGGTCGATCTTTATGATTTCAGGCTCTCTGCGCTGAAGTGCCGGATCCGATCCAGCCCAGCAGACCCGCAGAACCGATTCCTCCGCTAGTCGCTGGAGAAACCGTCTGGAGAAGATGAGATGAAGAGTACTGTGAGCCCCAAGCCGGCCGAGATCGAGCGCCAGTGGTTCGTCATCGACGGCGCCGGAGTGCCCGTCGGCCGTCTGTCCTCCACCATCGCCAAGCTGTTGATGGGCAAGGGGAAACCGTTCTACGCCCCGCACGTCGACTGCGGCGATTTCGTGATCGTCCTGAACGCCGAGAAGGTGCACCTCTCGGGCACCAAGGAAGAGACCAAGATCTACTATCGCCATACGACCCAGCAGCCCGGAAGCCTCAAGTCCCCGAAGGCCTTCGAAGTCCGCGCCAAGCACCCGACGCGCATCGTCGAGAGCGCGGTGTTCGGCATGCTTCCGAAGACCAAGCTCGGGCGCAAGATTCGCCGCAAGCTGAAGGTTTACGCCGGTGCGGAGCATCCGCACAAGGCGCAGAAGCCGTCGGCGTTCGACCTCGCTTCGGTAAAGATGTAGGAGGAGTGGAAAAGTGAACCAGGTGCAAGCGACCCAACCCACCCAGCCCGCCCAGTACTACGGAACCGGCCGTCGGAAGACTTCGACCGCTCGTGTGTTCCTGCGCCCCGGCGCCGGCGGACTGGAAGTCAACGGACGCACTCTCGACGGCTACTTCCCGAATCCGGTGCTGCGGATGGTCGTTCAGCAGCCGCTCGTGCTGACCGAAACGGGGGAGAAGTTCGACATTTTCGTCACCGTCGAGGGCGGCGGCAACGCGGGCCAGGCCGGAGCGATCCGGCACGGCATCAGCCGCGCCCTGCTGGTCTTCGATATCGCACTGCGCGACCGCCTGAAGAGCGCCGGCCTCCTGACGCGAGACCCGCGAAAGAAGGAGCGCAAGAAGTACGGCCAGAAGGGCGCTCGTGCGCGCTTCCAGTTCAGCAAGCGCTGATCGCCTGATTCAGAGCCTGGTTCATTAGAGAGATCTAAGGAGAGATATTCGTGGTCGAAATCACGATGCAAGAGCTGCTCGAGGCGGGGGTCCATTTCGGCCACCAGACCCGGCGTTGGAACCCGAAGATGAAGCCCTACATCTTCGGCAAGCGCAACGGGATCTACATCATCGATCTGGCCAAGACCTTGAAGCAGTTCCGCGAAGCGGCCGAGTTCGTGTACCGGCTCGGGCAGGAGGGTCGCCGGCTTCTGTTCGTCGGTACCAAGCGCCAGGCCCAGGACGCGGTCGCCGAGGAAGCGCGGCGTTGCGGTCAGTACTTCGTGACCCACCGCTGGCTCGGCGGCACGCTCACCAACTTCGTCACCATTCGCCAGTCGGTCGATCGGCTGCTCGAGATCGAGGCGCGTCTCGCCGAAGATGGCGGTGTCACCACCAAGAAGGAGCGCCTGCGCTTCGACCGCGAGCGTGAGCGGATGAATCGCAACCTCGAGGGTGTGCGGGAGCTCGAAGCGCTGCCGGACGCGATCTTCGTCGTCGACCCCAAGAAGGAAGCGATCGCCGTCGCCGAAGCCAACAAGCTCGGCATTCCGGTCATCGGAATCGTCGACACGAACTGCGATCCCGAGCTCATCGACTACGTCATCCCGGGCAACGACGACGCCATCCGTACCATTCGTCTCTTCCTGTCGCGGATCGCCGATTCCTACATGGCCGGGGCGAACGCCTTGCAGCAGGAGATGATGGTCGAAGCGAAGGACGCTCCCGACGCCTCGGCAGCCGCGATGTCCGCCAAGGACGGCGACATGGCGGCTCCGCTGGCCTGAACCAATTTGGACTAGCTCCACTCAACAACGGTCCGGCGGGCGAAAGGCGCACTGCCCGAACAAGGGTCAGACGATGGCAGAGGAACCGCCGATCGCTGACCCTTTTCTCTTGCCCGCCGACGAAGAAAGAGAGACTTGAAATGCAGATCACGGCTCAGATGGTCAAGGAGCTCCGCGAGCGGACTGGCGCGGGGATGATGGATTGCAAGAACGCGCTGACCGAGACCGGCGGCAACTTCGAGCAGGCGGTGGACCTGCTGCGCAAGAAGGGTCTCGCCGCTGCGGCCAAGCGCTCCGGCCGGGTCGCCGCCGAAGGACTGGTCTCGGCTTACATCCACGCCGGGGGCAAGATCGGCGTGCTCATCGAAGTCAACTGCGAGACGGACTTCGTCGCCCGCACCGACGAGTTCCAGGAGCTCGTCCGCGACGTCGCGATGCACATCGCCGCGGCCGAGCCGCGCTACGTCGAGCGCTCCGAAGTGACGGCAGAGATTCTCGAGCGCGAGAAGGCGATCTACCGCGAGCAGGCCCTCGAGTCCGGCAAGCCGGCGAACGTGGTCGACAAGATCGTCGACGGCAAGATGGAGAAGTTCTACGCCGAAGCCGTGCTGCTGGAGCAGCCCTTCGTCAAGGACACCGACACGACCATCGGCCAGATGATCACCGCCAAGGTGGCGAAGATCGGCGAGAACATCAAGGTGCGCCGGTTCGCCCGCTTCAAGCTCGGTGAGGGCATCGAGAAGTTGGAGAAGGACTTCGCCGCCGAAGTCGCCGGCATGACGAAGAGCTGAGCCGCGTCATGGCCCCCGACTCCGGCAGCTCCGGTTCCCTCGCCGCGCCTCCGGACCGGGCCGCGGACGGGCTCCGCCCGGCATACAAGCGGGTTCTGCTCAAGCTCTCCGGCGAGGCTCTGATGGGCTCGCAGAGCTTCGGCATCGACGCCGGCGTGGTGTCGGGCATCGCCAACGAGCTCGCCGAGGTCCATCGCCTCGGCGTCGAGTTGGCGATCGTCATCGGCGGTGGCAACATCATCCGCGGCGTCGCCGCCTCCCATCAGGGGATCGACCGGGTGACCGGCGACAACATGGGAATGCTCGCCACGGTCATCAACGCCCTGGCGCTGCAGGATGCGCTCGAGAAGCGCAACGTCCCCACCCGGGTGCAGACGGCGATCGAGATCCGCGCCGTGGCCGAGCCGTTCATTCGGCGCCGGGCGATGCGGCACCTGGAAAAGGGGCGGGCGGTGATCTTCGCGGGCGGGACGGGCAATCCGTTCTTCACCACCGATTCGGCCGCGGCCCTGCGCGCGAACGAGATCCACGCCGAGATTCTCCTCAAGGGAACGCGGGTCGATGGCGTCTACACCGCCGATCCGCGCAAGGAGCCGACGGCGAGGCTCCTCTCCGAGGTCACCTACCAGCAGGTACTGGAGTGGGACCTGCGCATCATGGACGCGGCGGCGATCAGCCTGTGCCGCGACAACGGCCTGCCGATCGGGATCTTCAATCTGACCCGGGAAGGCAATATCCGCCGCGTCGTCTGTGGAGAGCGGGTCGGTTCGATCGTCCACAGGACAGAGACCGGCGGACGCGCGAATTGACACTGCCCCGGATGACGGGGATGATCGAAGGGAAGCCCCGGCGCGCTTCGCAGCGGGCGCCGGAGAGGCGTACGAGGAGGATCGGATGAAGGCGATTCACCAGGAAGCCGAAGCCAAGATGAAGCAGGCGGTCGAACACATGCACGCCGAGCTCAAACGGTTGCGTACCGGCCGCGCCACGCTGGGACTTCTCGACGGTATCAGCGTCGACTATTTCGGCACGCCGACGCCGCTGAAGCAGGTGGCGACGCTGACCGTGGTCGATGCCACCATGCTCATGGCGCAGCCCTGGGACGTGAAGCAGATCCCCGCGATCGAACGGGCGCTCCAGAAGTCCGACCTCGGTCTCAATCCGATGAGCGACGGCAAGGCGGTGCGGATTCCGATTCCGCAGCCGACCGAGGAACGGCGCAAGGAGCTGGTCAAGAAGGCGCACGATATTGCCGAGCATGCGCGCACCGGCATCCGTGCGGCGCGCCGCGACGCCAACGAGAAGCTGAAGAAGCTCGAAAAGGAGCACGCGCTCGGACAGGACGACGAACGCCGGGCTCTCGAGGACATCCAGAAGCTCCACGACCGCGAGATCGATGAGGTCGCGAAGGTCCTGGACCACAAGGAAAAAGAGATCATGACGGTCTGAGCGCGGCGGCCCGGTTCTCGGTATGGACCGCTCCGGTACCACGCTCGCGTCGCATCTCACTCCGCCCACCCGGGTGCATGCCGTCGTCCCCGCTGCGGGACGCGGCCTGCGCTTCGGTGGATCCCTCTCCAAGCAGTTCGAATCGATCGCCGGCCGGCCCTTGCTCGCCTGGACGGTGAGCCGTCTGCTCGCTGCCGGCGTCGACTCGGTGACCGTCGCCCTGCCGTCGGACGTCGCTGCGGCGCCGCCGGAGTGGCTGCAGGACGAGCGCGTGCACACCGTGCCTGGAGGCGACAGCCGTCAGGAGTCAGTGACCTCGGCGCTCGCGGCTTCTCCGGCGGAGAAGCAGGATCTCGTGCTGGTGCACGACGGTGCGCGACCGGCGCTCGAGTTCGCAGATCTGGCCGCCGTCTGTCAGGCGGCTCTGTCTGCGGATGGAGCGGTGCTCGGCCGGGGGGCCTCCGATACGCTCAAACTGCTCGAACATGGGGTGATCGTGGGCACTGTGGATCGCAGCCGGGTCTTTCGCGCCGAGACGCCGCAGGTTTTCCGCCGCGACCTGCTCGAGCGCGCGATCGAATCGGCCCTCGATGTCGGCTTCACGGGAACCGACGAGGCTTCGCTGGTCGAGCGTCTCGCTGGCGCGCGCGTCCTCGCGGTCGAGGCCTCGAGGCCCAATCCCAAGCTCACGACGCCTGCCGACCTGCCGCTGGTCCGGGCGCTTCTCGAACAGTTCGGAGCCGGGCAATGAAGCTGCGCATCGGCCAGGGCTACGACGTTCACCGCCTCGTCGCCGGCAGGAAACTGATCCTCGGCGGCGAGGAGATTCCCTATCCCCTGGGTCTCGACGGACACAGCGACGCCGATGTGCTGCTGCACGCGCTCGGCGACGCTCTCCTCGGTGCGGCGAGTCTGGGCGACCTTGGCCGGCATTTTCCGCCGTCGGACGAGCGCTGGCGCGGCGCGGCGAGCGCCGATCTGCTGCAGCGCATCGTCGCGCTGGTGCACGAAGAGGGATACAGGGTCGTCAACTGCGATCTGACCCTGGTCGCCGAAGCGCCGAAGCTGGCGCCGTATCGCGACCGCATCATCGCGCGCATCGCCCGTGTCCTGGGCACCGAGGAGAAGGCCGTGGGTCTCAAGGCAACGACGAACGAAGGGCTGGGCGCGATCGGGCGCGGCGAAGGGATGGCGGCCTTCGCGGTCGTACTGCTCGAGTCCGCGGCGTGAGCGCCGCGACGACGCGCATCTTCGGCTTTCACCCGGTGCACGAGGCCCTGTTGCACCGCGCGCACGAGGTGCGCCGGGTGTGGATCCTCGCTGCCCGCCAGGGCGGCAGGCGGCGCGAGATCGAGAAGCTCTGCACGGCAGCCAGCGTGCGCTTCGACAGCGCGCCGCCCTCCGATCCGGTCTGGCTGGGCGGGGCGGTGCACAACGGCTTCGCCGCCGAGCTGGCGCATTCGCCGGCGGCAGCGTTGGCCGGCGGCGCCGCGGGCCTCGCCGGCGAGCGTGGGGATCAGGGTTTCGTGGTGCTCGCCGAGGACATTCAGGATCCGCGCAACCTCGGCGCGCTGCTCAGGGTCTGCGAAGGGGCCGGCGTCGGCCGGGTGCTGGTGCGCGACCGCGGCTCGGCGCCGCTCTCGGCGACCGCCGTGAAGACCTCAGCGGGCGCTTCGGAGTGGCTGACGGTCGAGCGCATCGGCAGCTCGGCGCAGCGCCTCGAGCAGTTGAAGAAAGAGGGCTACTGGATCTATGGCCTGGCGGCCGGCGGCGAGGCGCCCTGGACGGTCGATCTCACCGGCCCGGTCGTCCTTTGCGTCGGGGGTGAGGAGGACGGACTGCGCCAACTGACCCAGGAACGTTGCGATCGCCTGATCGGCCTGCCGATGTACGGCCACGTGAGTTCGCTCAACCTGGCGACGGCGGCCTCGGCGGTCCTCTACGAGGCGGTGCGCCAGCGTACGACGGAGAAGAAGCGGCGCTGAACGCTTCGGAACTCCGGACTCGGCTTGTCAGGAGGGTTCCGAAACCACTAGACTCCGCGAGCGGTCCGGCCAGAGTGTGGATCGGTTCGGAGGATCCGCCGGGAGGGTCGCCAAACCTTGCCGGCATAGCTCAGGGGTAGAGCAACCGCCTTGTAAGCGGTAGGTCCTCGGTTCAATTCCGAGTGCCGGCTCCAGTCACCGCCCAGGCAGCAATCGCAGTACCCGCAGTCCCGTAAGTCTTTGAAAAATCATGGAGGTGTGGCCGAGCGGTCAATGGCAGCAGACTGTAAATCTGCCGGGCTAAGCCCTACGGAGGTTCGAATCCTCCCGCCTCCACCATTTTCGCAAGGCAGCAAGCGGCAGACTTCAAGCGGGAGTAACTCAGGGGTAGAGTCACAGCCTTCCAAGTTGCTAAAACCGCTCCCGCCTCACCCCCCGGAAACACAGCAAACCCCAAGTAGAGCAAGACTCGGAAGCCCCTTTCCCTAAAGGGTCGTTAGGCGTACGATTACGTCGGAATACGGCGGTTTTCGTTCTCTCAGGTTCCCCCTGGGTTCCCCGAGAAATCACCCCGGGGAACCTTTCGGGGAACCTCTCAAGGGGTTCAGAGCGAGCCTGGGTGCCCCTCGGAACGAGACGAACGCCCTTGAACCTGGGAAGGGGTGCGGAAT
>JBPOHI010000091.1:0-7320 GCA_052035735.1 Acidobacteriota bacterium | reverse complement strand
ACGAACGCCAGACCCTGGTTCTCCATCGCCTGCTGGATGGGATGCAAGGGAAGCTCACGACCTCCAAGTACGCGACCCTCGCCAAATGCTCCCAGGACACGGCGCTGCGCGACATCGCGCAGCTCGTGGAACGGGGCCTTCTGGTCCGTGGGCCCGAAGGCGGCCGCAGCACGGGCTACTCGCTTGTCGGAACGCGGGAGTAGGGCTGTCCTCGAAGTTGCGGCGGAGAAGGAAACTCGGGGACACCTCAACGAGGGGGCCTGAGCTGCCATAGAGAAGAACTAACCTGGACGCGGTATGCCGCACCCCGAGGTGCGGGGTGGGTTGGAGTCGAGCGAGTGGTGGCAAGGAAGCTGGACATGCTGGACTACGCTGCGCAGCTGGAAGACCTCGCTTCGCCCCCGGGAAATCGGCTCGAGGCGCTGCGAGGCGACCGGGCCGGAACGCACAGCGTCCGAATCAACGACCAGTGGAGAGTGGTCTTTCGCTGGACGCCGACGGGGCCGATGGACGTCGACATCGTGGACTACCATGGAGGTGACTATGAGAGGCAAGCGCCCACCAACGCTTCCGGGGGAGATCCTTCGCGAGGAGTTTCTCGCTCCAGCCGGGCTGACGCAGCGTCAGTTGGCGAAACGTCTCGGCACGGACGTCAAGGTGATCCACCGCATCGTGAATGGCCGCACTTCGGTAACGCCGGAGATGGCGCTCAAGCTTGGCGCGACGCTCCGCACGACGCCGGAGTTCTGGCTGAACGCCCAGCGCGCCGTCGACCTGTACGAAGCCGCCTAGCGCATCGGCAAGCTGCCCGCGCCCATCCTGATGGCCAGTTGAGGTTGCCTTCTTCGAAACCCCGACTTCAGGGACTCAAGGGAGCCCCCTTGTCCTTCACGCCTCGAGCGTCGCGGCATCGAAACGGATGCCGTGACCACGGCCGCGCGAGATGTGCTTCTGGCGAAGTAGTTTCGACGAAGACCGACCCTTGGCCTCTGAAACTGCTGTCTGGGACGCGGCTCTTCAGCTGCGAAGCGGAGGCCCTGGATGCGTCGGTCTGGAGAGTCTCGTTGTCGCTTTCGCCCGCCCTCAGCCGGCGGCGTCGTAGGCGGTGCGGAGCCAGGCGATGAGGGTGGCGTCCACCTCTTCCGGGGAGGCGACGCGCACTTTGTACGGACACATTCCGCCGGGCGGCAGGGGGATCAGGCGTTCGGAGGCGGGCAGGTTCTTGGCGTTCAGGCCGATCTCGACCTGGGTTTTCGTCGCGGGCCCGACCATCGCGAACTGCTTCTTGCGGCGCAGGCTCAGATAGCCCTTCTTGGGCGCGATCTCGAACGCACCGAAGCCCTGAACGGCCGCCATCACCTGGTCGTGAATCGGGCGGAGCGCCGCCTTCGGGCCGGCGTAGATCTCGTCCTCTGCCGCACCGGCGCTCGCCGCCGGAGCGGTCGAGCCGCCGCCGGCTCGCAGGTGGAACGTGACCAGCGTGTTGGCGTCGCCGTGCCCGAGGCCGAGGCCGCTCTTGGCAGCGTCTCGGAGCTCCCCGTGCTTCGCGAGCCCGGTCGCCGAGAGCCAGGCATAGAGCTCTGCAAGGGACTTCCCGGTCTTCTTCTGGATGTTCGAGAGCTGCGTCTCGATCGCCTGGTCGACAACGGTCATCTCCACCTCCGCGGGTACATACGTGCAAGCCTAACGCGGAGTTTGACCCACGCCGCCTCCGTCGCGTCGAGGCCGAGGAGCTCCGCGACCGATCCGTCCATTCAGCCGGCCGCTTCGAGGTTGCGCCTCTTCGCGGTCTTCATCGCTGGCGCCCCTCCCTCTTCGAGAGAGGTCGCGCATCGCGCTTCGCCGCCACGCCTGCGGCGGGAGTCCAACGGGGAGACGCGCGCGCGGGTCAGCTCTTCCAGGCCTGTTCGCGATCCCGCCGCACGGGCACGCGCTTCCCCTTGAGGGTCGTGGCGCGGAGGGCCTCGATGATGCTGTCCGCGATCTCCGCCGGAACCTCCACCAACGAGAAACGATCGGTGATCTGGATCGCGCCGATGGCTCGGGCATCGACGCCCGCTTCGTTGACGATGGCGCCGACCAGGTCGTTCGCGCGAACGTTCGCGGCGCGTCCGGCTCCGATGTAGAGCCTCGCCACGTCCCACTCCGGAGTGATCCGCTTCTTGCCCAGAGGCCCCTTGCCGGTGGCCTGCGAGGCGCTGGCCTTGGAGGCGAGACCCTTCCCTCCGCCGTACCTCGGCGCCGGTCCCCGCTCGTGATGGGAAGTGGGCCGATCCGGCCGCATCGTGACGGTAGGGATCTCCTCGACCTCGACTCCGTCCCGGGTCTCGACGAGCTTCACCGCCGCCGCCGCGACGTCCATGATGTCGAACTCCTGGGCCAACGAATCGACTACGGCGCGATATGCGTCGAGCTCGCCGGCGACGAGGGTCTCGCGGAGGGAGGTCTTGGTCATCTCGATCCGGCGCGCCCGGAGGTCGGCCACCGTGGGCACCGCTGCGATCTGGATCCTCTGTTTGGTGAGGAATTCGATGTTGCGGAGCAGGCGGTGTTCCCGGGGCTCGGCGAGGGTGATGGCGACGCCTTCGCGTCCGGCCCGGCCGGTGCGTCCAATGCGATGGACGTAGGCCTCGGCCGAGGTGGGAACGTCGTAGTTCACCACGTGGGAGACGTGCTCGACGTCGAGGCCTCGCGCCGCCACGTCGGTCGCGATCAGCAGATCCACGGTGTTGGCCCGGAACCTCTTCATCACTCGATCGCGCTGTTCCTGCGACAGGCCGCCATGCAGGGCCTCGGCGCGGTAGCCGCGGCCGTTCAGCGACTCGGTCAGGTCGTCGACCTCGGTGCGGGTGCGACAGAAGACGATGGCCGAAGTGGGGTTCTCGACGTCGAGCACGCGCCCGAGGGTCGCCATCTTGTGCGCCCGGCCCACCACGTAGGCGGTCTGCCGCACGCGCGGAGCCGAACCCGCGGGAACCACCTCGCGGTCGATGCGGACACGCACCGGGTTCTGCAGGTGCCGGTTGGCAATCTCGGCGATGCGCGGCGGGAGTGTGGCGGAGAAGAGCGCCGTCTGACGTCCCTTGGGCGTCTCGGCGAGGATGGCTTCGAGGTCCTCGGCGAAGCCCATGTCGAGCATCTCGTCGGCCTCGTCGAGAATCACCACCTTGATGCGGGAGAGCCCGAGGGTCTTGCGGCGGATGTGATCGAGCGCTCTTCCCGGAGTGGCCACCACGACATCGACTCCGCGCTTCAACTGCCGCAGTTGCGTCTCCATCGGCGACCCGCCGTAGATCGGTACGGCGAGAATCCCCATCGCCTTGCCGTACTTGTGAACCGCTTCGGCGACCTGCATCGCCAGCTCACGAGTGGGCACCAGGATCAGCGCGCCGAGGCGTTCCGCCGGCGCGGCGTTCGGAGTGAGGACGTGGAGGAGCGGCAGAGCGAAGGCCGCGGTCTTGCCGGTGCCGGTTGCCGCCTGACCGAGAACGTCGCGACCTGCGAGCAACGGCGGGATCGCTTGCCTTTGCACAGGTGTCGGCTCCTCGTACCCCAGGGCTCCAAGTGCGGCGACGACCCGAGGGTCGAGGCCGAGCGCGGAGAATCCCGGGGCTGGATCGGTCGTCTTGTCCGTTTCTTCGCGCATGGCCATGGGTAGACGATAACCGGAAGAGGGGCAAGGGCAACTGAAGAGGTGCCCGAAGAGGTGCCACCCGATTTCCCAAGGCTCCAGAACGACGGAGATCGGCTCCCTGGCCTGCGTAGTCGCGGCGTTGTAAGTGCTGGTGCTTCAGTGGCTTGAAAAGAATATCGGCCGGCACCTCGCGGCGGCCGCCTTGTAAGTCGCGGCCCCGCATATGCCCGGCGATTTCCCTTCGACAGGTGGGGTGCGATTCTCTATGGCGGGGTCAGCCTCTGAATCAGGCCACTCTGGTCCCAGCTGTCCCAGCCTTCGATCATCTGGCCGTCGCGGAAGCGGAACCAGGACATGCCGCGCGCCTCGACCGCCCGGCCCGAAGGGGGGATGCCGAGTCCCGTACCGAGGTGGGTTCCGGTCACGCGCCAGCGGAGCACGACCTGATCCCCCTCCGCGACGCAGTCGTCGACCGCGATGTGAAGGTCGGGGAGCGCGTCGAGGAACGCTGCGCGCGCCGCCTTGAAGCCCGCAGGTCCCTGCGCGTCGCCACCCTCCATGTGACCGATGGCCTCGGCGTGCATGAGCTCGTCGATCACCTCTTCCCGCCGCTGGTTCCAGACTTCCTCCATCCATCGCAGCGCAATCTCGCGGCTCTTCCCGTCGGACGCCATCGATCGATCCTCCATGAGTTGGACCAGCTGGTTTCTGGCGGCGATTGTAGATCGAACTGGCAACAGGGTCTGCACGGCGCCAGCTCAGGGGACCGTGGCGCTCCAGCGCTCGGTGGCTCAGTTCTCGAAGGCTCTGGCGAAGATGCAGGTGCTGAACTGAAGAGGTGCCACCCGATTTCCCAAAGCTCCGAAGCGACGGAGATTGCTCCCTGGACTACGCACTCGCGGCGTCGTAAGTGCTGGTGCTTCAGTGGCTTGAGAAGAACATCGGCTGGCGCCTCGCGGCGGGCCGAGCGCGCCGTCGACCTGTACGAAGCCGCCCAGCGGATCGGCAAGCCGCCCGAGCCCATCCTGATGGCCACTTGAGGTCTCGGCCTGAGGGTAGAGTCGTCGGCGAAAGGGGAGGTGCCTCTTGAAAAGCCAAGCGTTCCCTCGCGTCGCGCCCGAGTCGGACACATGAAGGCCTTCCTGACGAATCGCTGGAGCCGGATCGGGCTCGGGCTGGCCGTGCTGGGATGGGGACCGCTGCTGGCCGTGGTGCTGCTTTCGAGCCTGGGGCTCTGGCCCGATCCGGAGCCCAATCCGATCGGACTCGGCCTGCTGTTCTTCGTCACCTTCTGGCCGGCGGTGATCTGCATGGGCGTCGGCTACTTTCAATCGCGGCGTGGGCGTTAGATATGAGCTTCGCCGGTATCGACCCTCTCTCCGTCGCAGGCGCAGCGCGGTGACTCCGGACGACGAGGAGCTCTCGGCCGACGCGGTCGTCGAGCTGCCGGTCGAGGACGTGCTGGATCTCCACGGCTTCCCGCCGCGCGACGTGCGCGAGATCGTCCTGGGATATCTCGACGATGCGGAAGTCGCCGGCTTTCCCGCGGTGCGGATCGTCCACGGCCGCGGGATGGGGGTGCAGCGCACCGCCGTGCGAGCGCTCCTCGAGCGCGACCCGCGGGTGATCGAGTTTTCCGATGCGCCGGAGAGCCAGGGCGGTCGCGGGGCCACCATCGTCCATCTGCGTCGCCGCAGCACCTCGTAGTCCGGTCGCCGAGCTTCACCCGGCGGGTCCGCTTCCGTTGGCGAGGCGGCCGGATCTGGTCGGATGTCGAATCTGGCAGGGTCCGTTCGTCGTCCTCGCGGACGGAAGTTTCATGAGGAGATTCAAGTGCCCAACAAGTCATCCCTGTTCGCGCTGTGGATTGCAGTCGTCGCTCTGGGTGGCGCAGCCACTCCAGCAGAAGCCACGGCGGGCTCGAAGCCGCTCAAGTCAGGTCGAGTACCGGTCCAGGGAATCGAGTACTACTACGAGATTCACGGCCAGGGCGAGCCGCTCCTTCTCCTGCACGGGGGGCTGGGATCGATGGAGATGTTCGGTCCGGTGCTCGTGGCGCTGGCCCGATCGCGCCAGGTGATCGCCGTCGATCTCCACGGGCACGGCCGGACCGTCCTGGGAGATCGGCAGATCGAGATGCCAGCGATGGGGGACGATCTCGCGGCGCTGCTCCAGGCGCTGGGCTACGGCAAGGTCGACGTCCTCGGTTACTCGATGGGCGCCGACGTGGCGCTGCGGCTCGCGATCCAGCATCCGGAGACGGTGCGCCGGACGGTACTCGTCTCTCCCGCGTACGCCTACGACGCCTACTTTCCCGAGCTTCTGGCGATGCAGGCGGGAGTCGGCGCGGCGATGGCCGAGTCGATGAAGGAGACGCCGATGTACACCTCGTACGTCGCGGTCGCGCCGAAGCCCGACGACTTCCCACGCCTTCTTGATCGCATGGGCGCCCTGATGCGGACCCCTTACGACTGGTCGGCCGAAGTGCCGAAGCTCGCGGGACCGGTCATGCTGGTCTATGGCGACAGCGACATGATTCGGCCGGAACACATGGTCAAGTTCTACCAGCTGCTCGGCGGCGGCCTTCGCGACGCCGGCTGGATGCGCGAGCACCTCTCGCCGAACCGCCTGGCGATCCTGCCCAATCGCACTCACTACGACGTTCTCGACGCCCCCGAGCTGGTGCCGACCGTGCTCCCGTTCCTCGACGGGAAGATGGAGGCGAAGTCCGGTAAGGCGCCGTAGCTCGACTCGGATCAGGGCTGCGTCGCGCGCCAGTGCTCCGTGGCACCCATCGCCCCTCCGGCATCTGCAGGATTGGGTCGAGTAGGATGCGCGACCGGGGAGCTCTCTCATGACGATTCTTCGCCGCGCCTTCGCGTTCGGTCTGCAGGTATCTCTGGCCCTGGCCGCCGCGGCCTCGGCGGACGGACCCTCCTGGACCTATGACGGTCACGGCGGACCTGCCGAGTGGGCGGAGCTCGACCCGGCGTTCGCGACTTGCGAGCTCGGGAAGTTGCAGTCGCCGATCGACATCCGCGGAGCGAAGGCAGCGGCGCTGCCGCCGATTCGTTTCGACTATCGCGCCGGGAAGCCTTCGATCGTCGACAACGGCCACACGATCCAGGTCAACCTCGCCCCGGGCAGCGCCATCGAAGTCGGGAGCGAGCGCTACGAGCTGCTGCAGTTCCACTTCCACAAGCCGAGCGAGGAGAAGATCGACGGCCAGGCGCACGACATGGTCGTCCATCTCGTCCACCGCGACGCGGCAGGGAACCTCGCGGTGGTCGCCGTGCTGCTCGACCGCGGTGGCGAGAATCCGCTTCTCGCGGCGCTCTGGCAGCACTTGCCAAAGACCAAAGCGCAAGAGGTGCGACTCGACCTCGACCTCGACACCACCGCCCTGCTGCCCGCGGAGCGCGGGTACTACACCTTCCTGGGTTCCCTCACCACGCCGCCGTGCAGCGAGAACGTGCGCTGGTTCGTGCTCAAGCACGCCACGACTCTGGGCGACAACCAGCTCGCGACCTTCGGCAAGCTGTACGCGTCGAACGCCCGCCCCGTGCAGCCGTTGCACGAGCGCGAGATTCTCGCGACACCGTAACGCGCTCGCCTGGTGTAGCCTCGGCGAAATTCCGCCGACGGGGAGGAGTGATCATGGCCGAAAACAAGACGAAGGAGACCGA
>JBPOHI010000272.1:0-14380 GCA_052035735.1 Acidobacteriota bacterium | reverse complement strand
GAGCGTCCCACTTGGCGAGCGTCGGCGTCCCGCGGAAAAGCGGCCGCACATGTCTGAGCCCCGCAGGGGCGAGTTGTGCGGCCGCCCGCGGGGCGCCGGAAAGCGAACCTAGTGGGACCGGGGAAAGCGGGCGGCGCTCCCGCGAAGCCGGCGCGCGGCGGCCCGAAGCGCTGCCGCCGCGCGGCGGCGACCTCGCAAAGCAAGCCTAGTGCGGAACCACCGCGTACCGCCCCGGCTTCTCCTCCACGATCCGCCCCAGCGGCCGATCGGCGTCGTGCTCGAAAACGCACAGCCAGTTCTCGGCGGCGAGCCGCGGCAGCCAGCGCCGCTTGGACTCGAGCGTCTGCAACGGATAGAGGTCGTAGCTCATCGTCCAGGGGATCGGCACGTGGGCCGAGGTCGGAACGAGGTCGGCGAGGAAGATTGCCCGGGCGTCGCCCATCGCGGGGTCCACCACCGTGACGACGCACATGTCGGCGTTGTGCCCCGCTGCCTTCTCCGCCCGGACTCCCGGCACGACCTCGCAGCCATCGTCGAACAGCTCAACGACGCCAGCGCCGATGAGCGGCTCCCAGTTCCAGGGGAAATAGCTCGCCCCGTCGCGCTCGTTCGGGCGGCGAGCGTGCTCCACTTCGCCCCGGCTCATGAAGTAGCGCGCGTTGGGAAAGGTGGCGACCGGATTGCCGGCCGCGTCCAGCCGCGTGTTCCAGCCGCAGTGATCGAAATGCAGGTGCGTCAGGACGACATGGGTCACATCGTCGAGCGCGAAGCCAGTCGCCCGGATCGCCTCCGGCAACCGTCTGGCCCCAGCCTCGTAGGCAAAGATGCCCTGGTACTTCTCGTCCTGCTTGTCGCCGAGTCCCGTATCGACCAGCACGAGGTCGCTGCCGGCCTCGATGAGCAGGCAGTTGGTTCCCATGTCGATGCGGTTCTCGGCGTCGGCGGCCTTCGCCTTCTGCCACATCTTCTTCGGGATGACGCCGAACATCGCCCCGCCGTCGAGTTTGAAGCGGCCGTCCGAGACGACGTGCAGCCGAAACCTTCCGAGATCGATCGCACTCATTCGCCGGAGCTTATCCAATCGCCGCCTTTGCTAAGGTGGTGTGGTGAGTCGCGACCTCGCCCTCGTGCTGACCGGCGGCGGCGCCCGCGCCGCCTACCAGGTGGGGGTGCTGCGCTATCTCGCCGAACGCCGGCCAGAGCTCAAGGTGCCGATCCTCACCGGCGTCTCCGCCGGCTCGATCAATGCGGCTTTTCTGGCGTCGCACATGGGCAGCTTCTCTTCCGCCGCCCGACGGCTCGCCGAGCTCTGGCGCGACATGCGACTCGAGAGCCTGCTGCGAACCGGCGCCCTCTCGCTAGCCGGCAAGTTCGGCCGCTGGGGACTGCGCCTCTCCTCCGGCGGTACGCGCTTCGCGCCGAAAGAAGAGGGCCTCGTCGACACCCAACCGCTGCGCCGCTTCCTCGAGCTCCATCTCGGACGGGTCGATGGCGCCCTCGAGGGCCTCGCTACCAACCTGCACTCCGGGCGCCTCACCTCGTTCGCACTCACCGCCATCGACTGGAGCACCGGCGAGACCGTGGACTGGGTCGCCGGCCGCCATCAGACCGCCCTCAAGGCACCGTTCCGCCGCACCGAGCCCGGCCCGATCACGGTCGAGCACGTCATGGCCTCGGCTTCGCTGCCGATCCTCTTTCCGGCCATTCGTATCGGTGGCTCCTGGTACGGCGACGGCGGCATCCGCGAGTCCGACCCGCTGTGGCCGGCGCAGGCGCTCGGCGCCGGACGCATCCTCGCGGTCTCGACGCGTCCAGCTCCCTCGGCAGCGGGCGCACCCATCTTCGGCCGCAAGCGCTATCCGCCGCTGGCGCAGATTCTCGGCGTCCTGTCGAACGCGATCTTCCTCGACGTCCTCGACGACGACTTCGCGCGCCTCGAGCTGCGCCGCCGGCTGCTCGAGAAGATCCCGCCGGCCGAGCGCGAGGGGCACCACCCGGTGCGCGGCATGCTGCTGCGGCCGACCGCCGACCTGGGCGCCCTCGCCGCCCGCTACCAGCACGAGCTGCCGCGCGCCTTCCGCTTCCTGGTCGGCGGGCTCGGCACCCGCGAGGGCGAGGGTGGCGACTTCCTGTCGCTGGGGATGTTCGTCCCCGAGTACCTCGAACGGCTGATCGAGCTCGGCGAAAAGGACGCCGCCGCGCGCGGCGGGGAGCTCCTCGACTTCGTTGACGGCTGATCGCGAAAGAAGCTCGACCTGCGCAGAAGCCGCAGGGTGGTTCTAGGGCGCTCCCGAGGCGAGCGAGAGGATCGGAGAGGTCGTTCCGCAAGTGTGGAACGCCTGCGAGTCGAGCACCGGAGGGAACGGCTCGCCAAGCGCGGTTTCCCGTTCCCAGGACTCTCCGGTCCAGGTATCGACCACCGTGAGTGTCACCGCCACGTCGGTCAGCCCCGATGCATAGACCCAGAAGTCCTGGAAGTCTGGATGCAAGCAGGCGTCGACGACCTTGAGGATCAGTTCGACGTTCGCGGCGGTGAAGAACCAGAACGTCCCGCTCTCCGGCGTCAACGCCACCGCCTGGCCCACCCCGTCCCGCCCGAGATGATCGTGGTAGGCCGCCGTGACGCGAAATCGATTCCCGGCGAGGCAGAGAACTTCCGCCGACGGCGTGCATCCGGTCGGGAACGATCCGAATCGAGCGCGAAGCCCGGGATTCGCGCCGAACTCTCCGCTCTCTCCCCACACCACGATCCATCGGCCAGATGGAGATATCGCGGAGAGCGGCATCACCATCAGCGTAGTCGGCAGATCGTTCAAGGCGACGACTTCGGAGAGCGGAGTGCCGTTGGCGCCGAACGCCTGCATTCGACCTACAAGCGGTCCAAGAAGGACAGCGGCCTCTCCCCATGCGACCATCGCCCGTCCCTGGGCATCGACCGCGACACTTCCTCTGATGTCTCCGGTATCGACTTCTCGAATTGGAAAAGGCGGCACGGCCAGCTGATCGCCCACCGTAGTTAGCCCCTGCAGCTGGGTGACGAAGCCGGGAAAGTGGATTCCTCCGCCTCCCAAGGTGCCCACGGAGACGAGATGAAAGTACCGATCCCCAGAGTAGCCAGCAGGTTCATCGTCATAGAAGACCAAGCCATCCTGCCGATTCAGCGCGTAGACCTCTCGCGCCGGAGCCGCCAGAGAGCCGTCGGGGAGCAGGCGCTGGGCGAACAGTCGGCTCTGTTCCGGATCGAGCCTTTCGAAGACCTGGATCGCACTGTTCGGAGCAGAGGCGATCGCTGTCGCGTGCGGGAGATCCACCCATTCGAAAGGCTCGCCCACCGGGCCGGAGGCGGTGAGGATCCGCTGCGAGAACTCCCTCTGGACCTCCGAGCCGGGCAGACGAGCGCTCCAGTGAACGATCCAACCTCCGGCGGGCGAGGCGGTCATGTCCACGCCGAGGAACAAAGCGGCGCCCGGCTGCACCGCATTCCCCAGGTCGATCGTCGGCCAGAGACGAGACCCAGTGCGGGAGAAGGCCGTGACGTACATCGCGGGAGTGACACCGGCGTACTCGTTGCCGAATCTCGTCCACAAAGCGAGCGCCTCGTTGTTGGCGTCGCATCCGAGTCGAGTCTCCGTGCCCGTAGTGGTGCTATCGCCGAAGGGCACGGCGGGCGAAAGCGCAGCGCCCTCGGCATCGAAATGCTGGAACCCGACGAAAGGCGGTGGGTTGCTGACCCAGCTCACGAGGAACGAGCCGTCCGGGCAGAGTGCGACGTCGACGCTGCCCTCCAACGCCCTGCCGCTGACCAGTTGCACATCCGAGGCAAGAAGGGGCGCCGAAACCACCGCGATGGCGAAGCCGAACAGCGCGCGGGAACGCAAGGACCCTGCGCGCCGGTGCCTCGGAGAGCATGAGCTGTCGAACATTGAGACCACCCTTCTGCCGGGGGTCTGCCAACGAACCGAAAGGCCCGGTTCCTTCCGGCGTCGCGAGACGCGAATTCACTATCTCATACGGATCCGCGGGCTCGGGCGCGGACGGCGGGCGCGGGCGTCGGGTGCGGCTCGGGCGGCAGAAGAGCGTTTGCACCCGGCGGTGAAAACGTCGCGCCAGGGACTCAGATCAGGCGACGGCTTCGCCGGCCGCCCGGCGGACGATGAAGACCGAGGCTGGCGGGAGGTTGATCCAGGTCATGCTCCTGCGGTGGGATTCGAGACCCATCTCCGCCAGGAGGCCGCGGGCCGCGGGAAAGAACAGCGAGTAGGTGAACTGCACGATGTGGCCCCCGGGCCTGAGCAGCGCGAGCATCGCCTCGAGCAGAAGCTGCTGCTCTTCGCGCGGCCGGGTGAGCATGCCGAGACCGGAGACCACCACGTCGGCGGTGCCGGCCGGTACGCGGGAGCCGGCGAGGAGCTCGGCCGCATGGGTGGCATCCCCCTCGATCACCTGAACCGCGGGAAAGCGCCGCCGAAGCAGCTCGCAAAAGGCCGGCACGGCTTCGATGACGACCAGCCTGGGAATGGCCTTCGCCACCAGGGCGTCGGTGAGCGCCCCCGTCCCGCCGCCGAGCTCGACGACCGACTGCGCACCGCCGACCGCGGCGGCCACCGCCTCGGCCAGGCGCTTGCTGCTCGGACTCACCGCGGCGACCGACATCGGCTTCTTCAGCCACTCGCGATAGAAGTGCGCCGTCGCCTCGCGCTGCTCCTGATCGCGCTGCTTCTGCGAATCAGGACGCGGCGAGCTCGGGGGGGGCATGAGGGGATTGTACGGGATCCCGACTGCCCGCGAGATTCCGCCTGCGTCAGCCG
The DNA here is from genome assembly GCA_052035735.1 of Acidobacteriota bacterium. Lineage (GTDB taxonomy): Bacteria > Acidobacteriota > Thermoanaerobaculia > Multivoradales > JAGPDF01 > JAGPDF01. The sequence continues at coordinate 9,572 of JBPOHI010000272.1, read as the reverse complement.
CAGGCCGGGCAGGAGCCGCAGCCGGCGTCGAAGATGATCCGCCAGCTGCCGTCGGCTTGGCGCTGCCAGACCGAGTTGTAGAGGCCCTTGATCTCGACCGCCTTGCCGTCCTTGTCCTGCGTGCGGATCACCCACGGACCGCGGGAGAGGCCGAGGTTGCCGTCGGCCGAAAGCTCGACGACCTCCGGGTGCCATTCGAAGTAGGGCCGGGCGGGGCCGAAAAAGTCCTTCCAGCCGGCGACCACCGCCGCCTTGCCGCGCGTCACCGTCCGGCCGCTGACGAAGACCGTCCCCTCGTCGAGCAGCGCCGCAAACGCCTCCGGCTTGTCGTCCATCACCGCCTTGGCGAACGCGATCTCGACCGCCCGCACCTGCTCGATGCGCGCCGCGCGCTCCGCAGCGGCTTCGGCCGCCACCCCAGCCGAGCTCCCCGCCACCGTCGCCAGGAGCCCCAGTACCGAAGCCAGATTCCGTCTTCGCATCGTCGCTCTCCCCGGAGGCCGGATGGTTCTTGCGTTGGCGTCTCCTGTCCTTCTACGCGCGAGACCTCCCGGGAGTTTGCGGTGCCGGTCGGCCCGCCCCGTCGCCGGCCGTCAGGCGACTGTCACTTCGTCGCAGAGGTAGACGTCCTGGATGGCGTTGAGCAGCGCCACGCCTTCGGCGCGCGGGCGCTGGAACGCCTTGCGGCCGGAGATGAGACCCATGCCGCCGCCGCGCTTGTTGACCACCGCGGTGCGCACCGCCTCCGCGAGGTCGCTCTCCCCCGCCGAAGCGCCGCCGGAGTTGATCAGGCCGATCTTCCCCATGTAGCAGTTCGCCACCTGCCAGCGCACGAAGTCGACCGGATGGTCGGCCACCAGCTCTCCATAGACCTTCTTGTGCGTCTTGCCGAACTTCGGCAGGAAGTTGTAGCCGCCATTCAGCGTCGGCAGTTTCTGCTTGATGATGTCGGCGGAGAGCGTCACACCCAGGTGGTTCGCCTGCGCCGTGAGGTCGGCGGAGGTGTGGTGATCGACGCCGTCCTTCGCGAATGCCGGATTCCGCAGATAGCACCAGAGGATCGTCGCCAGACCCATCTCGTGCGCCGCGGAGAAGGCCTCGCCCACCTCTTCGATCTCGCGATCGGCGTCGTCGGAGCCGAAATAGATCGTCGCGCCCACCGCCGCGCAGCCCATGTCCCAGGCCTGCTCGACGCGAGCGAACATCGTCTGCCGCGCGCCGTTGGGATAGGTCAGCAGCTGGTTGTGATTGATCTTCAGGATGAACGGGATCTTGTGCGCGTACCGGCGCGCCACGAGGCCCAGGCCACCCAGCGTGCAGGCGACGGCGTTGCAGCCCCCCTCGATCGCGAGCTCGACGATCTTCTGCGGGTCGAAGTAGTCCGGGTTGGGCGCGAACGAGGCGGCCCCCGAGTGCTCGATCCCCTGGTCGACCGGAAGGATCGACAGGTAACCGGTGCGCGCCAGCCGGCCGGTCGAGTGGATGCGCTCGAGATTCACCATCACCTGGGCGTTGCGGTCGGATTCGCCGAAGCTCGCCGCAACGTGATCGGGAGCGGGCACGCGGATACGCTCCTTGGGGACACCCTTGCAGGTGAAGGTCAGAAGGTCGTCGGCATCGGCCCCGAGCTGCGCTTGAATTCGATCGATCGTGCTCATTTCGTTTCCCTTCCCATGACGGAGGCTGGCAAAGTATTCCACATCATTTCGCCCGCTGGCGCCCTCCCCTCCGGCGCTCGCGCCGGCGGCGCTGGAGCTCGGCGCGCGCCGCACGCTCGACCGCTGCGAGATCCGCACGCAGGCCCTCGAGCGCCGGGGTTGCGAGCGCGCCGCCGGCGAAGCTCTCGCAGAGGTAACCCGCGATTACCCGCGACGCTGCCGGAGCGGCGCCGGGCAGGCGCCGGCGGACGAGCTCGCCCAGGGCCAGAGGACCGATCCAGGGCTCCACGCCGGGCCCGGCGCCAGCGAGCGCGGCGCGAAGGGCCAGGTAGGCCCGCGTGGCGCTCCACGGCTCGCGCCGGCGCAGCACCAGGAGAACTCCGACAGCAGCGACGAGCGCCGCCGCGCCGACGGCCCAGAGCCGCCGGTCTCGCCAGAGCGAGGCAGGCGTCTTCGGGCCGGCGCTCGCGGCGGCGACAGCGTCGGGCGGCGCGGCCTCGGCCACCGCCGCTGGTCGTGGACCCCGCGTTGCCTGGAAGAGATCCTTCGCGAGCTGCTCCCAGAGCGTGCGCAACCGAAAGAAGATGCCGACCTGGTCGTAGAAGTCGAACGAGATCACGTAGCGGTCCCAGCGGAAGACGACGTACTCCCAGGCGTCGCGGATCGAACCGAGCAGACTCTCCGCTTCGTTCGCCGGCCGGCCGGCGGGCGGCGTCGGATCGAAGACCCGCCAGCCGGTTTCCGGCAGATACCCCTCCACCCAGGCATGGGCGCTCGACTGGCGAACGACCCAGGAGCGCTCCCAGGGTGCGAACTCGGCGCCGAGAAATCCGGTGACCAGCCGTGCGGGGATGCCCTGGGCACGCAGCAGCAGCACCATGGCCGAGGCGAAGTACTCACAATGCCCGCGTTTCGCCTCGAGCAGGAAGTGCTCGATCGGCTGCTCGCCGCCCCGTCCGATGAAGTCCAGGGTGTAGCCGTAGTCGAGCAGCAGGTGGCGCTCGATCCGGCCGGCGCGCTCCGCCGGTGTCCCGCTGCCGGCCCATTCGGCGGCGAGCGTCGCGATCGCCGGAGTCACGCCGGCGGGATCGAGCGCGGCGTCGCCCGCGGCCGGTGGTTCGGCGAGCGAACGCTCGGCGGCGCCAAGATCCACCCTGTAGTCGAGCAGCGCTCCCGGCATGCCCTTGAGGAAGAGCGCCCCTCCGCTGTCGAGGTCGAGCTGCGCCAAATCGAGGTCGACGGCGAGGGTCTCCATCGGCACGATGAGGCTCGTCGAGCGCAGCGGTTCGAGCGCGATCTGCACCGCGCCGGCGCGCGCCCCCTGGGCGAGGCGGAAGGAGCTCTCGCGCGGATGGCGCCGCAGGGTTCGACTGGTGCCGCTGCGCCGCCAGGTCCGCCCCTGCCAGACGTCGTACGTCGCGGCCTTGAAGCGCATCGCTCCGGGCGGCGGAGTCGTGCCGGTGAACGCCAGGCGCATGGCGATCTGCCGGTTGTCCCGAATGCGACCGATGAGATCGAGGCTCATGGCGTCGGAGAACCCGGCCCGAGCCTCCTGCGGGCCGATCCCCCCGCCGGGGGGCACGAGATACGGCGAGCGCATGCGCGGCAGTAGGGCGAAGAGCGGCACAGCGACCAGCAGCGTGGCCGCCACGGCGCCGATCAGGAACGGGCGCAGCGGCAGCTCCGGCGGGTCGAGGTCGCGATGCCCGAAGCTCGCCAGCACATGCAGATACACGAAGCGCACCATCAGGACGACGGTCAGGACCAGGAAGACGACCAGGTAGAGGACGACCGACGGGTGCACGCTGGTCGCCATCGAGGCGAGGAAGAGGAAGAAGATCCCCATCCAGGTCGGCCACTTCTGCTTCTCCTCGCGCAGCGACCAGAGCTTGGCCGCGACGGTGAAGAGGGCCAGATGGAGGATCGGCCGCAGGAGCTGCACCCGCCCGAGCGCCGCGAAGTCGAGCACCAGGACCGGCAAGTAGGCGAGTCCGATCAGATTGAGCCAGCGATTGGACAGCCACCGCCCGGACTCGTCGCCGCCGCTCCGCGCTGCTCGCAGGAGAAACGCGAGCACTGCCGCTTCGAACAGGACGAGCACCGGCCACTCGAGCATCTGGTTGAACGGCAACGGCAGCGGCGCGAGGAGCGCAGACAGCCCGAGCAGGAGGCGCTTCTCGCGCGCGTAGGTCACGCGCGGCGCCCCGGTTCGCGAGCTTCAACCACGAGCGCCCTGGACTCCGAAAGCGAGATGCAGCGCGCGGGCACCGGGATCCGACGGCGTGAGCGGGTGGCGCTGGCGCGGCCGCGGCTCGACCAGGGCCAGGCGCTCGAGGATCGCCCGCCGGTGGCGCGTGCCGACGCCGAACGGAACGCTGCCGTCGCGCGACACCAGCTCGACCTCGTAGCCGCGCGCCAGGTGGTCGACCGCCGCCGTCGCGGCCTCGCTCACCAGGTGTTCGAAGCGGCTCTCCGCCGCCGCGTCGCCCAGGCGCCCGGTGGCGTTGTCGAAGACGATCGAGAGCCGGCGGCTCTCCTCGCTCTCGCGCTCCATGAAGACGAGCGCGCCGGTTCGGGCCGACTTCTTCCAGTGAATCCCGCGTGGGTCGTCGCCGGCACGGTAGTCGCGCAACGCGTGCAGCTCGTGCCCCCACCCGGCGCGCGGCGCCGATTCGTCGCCGGCCAGCCCGGACGGTCGCACCTCGAGACCGGCGGCCGCGAAGAGCTCGGGATAGACCAGGACTTCGACTCCGAGCGGCACCCGCATGCCTTTGCGGAAGAGCCCGAGAGGAAAGAGGGACGAGAAATGGGCGAACTCCAGGCGATGGCGGCCGCGTCGCGGAAGCAGCAGCTCCAGGTTGCCAAACGCGCTCTTGCCGGCGGGCAGGTGCGGGACCAGCCGGGCGGGGCCCTTGACCGCCACCGAGAAGAGCAGCAGCCACCGCGCCCAGCGCCGGCTGCGATTGGTGATCGTAAACGGCAGCGCGAACGGACGGCGCGCGAAAAGCTCTCCCGGCTGTTCGACCGCCACGGCGAGCTTCTGCAGGTTCATCCGCGAAACCACCCCCGAGACCACCAGCATCGCCAGCATGCAGGCGAGGACGAGATAGAGCGCGTTGTTGCCGGTGTTGGTCGCCGCCGCGGCGACGACGACGGTGAGCAGCACGAACCAGAGGCCGATCTTGGTGATGCGGATCCCTTCAGGTATGCCGCGCCGGGCGCGCGCATTCACGACCTTGCGCCAGAAGCCGCCGGACGCGGCAGTAGCGGAGGCGCCGCCCGAGTCCGCAGCCAAGTTCGCGCTCAGATCGGCAGAGGTGTGCCGTGAACCAGGACTTCCACGGCGCGCCGCGCGGCTTCGAGACCGCTCGCGCCGCGACGCAGCACGACGCGGTGGGCGAGCACCGCGGGTGCCAGCCGCTGCACGTCGTCCGGCACCGCGAAGTCGCGGCCCTCGAAGAGCGCGAGAGCCTGCGCCGCGCGGTAGAGACCGAGCGCGCCACGGGTCGAGACGCCGAGCTGAAACTCGTCGTTGCGGCGCGTCCCCTCGGCCAGGGCGAGGATGTAGTCGGCGAGCTTCTCCGCCACCTGGACACGCTGCACGCGCTGCTGCAGGTCACGCACCTCCGCCGCCGAAACGACCTCGCCCAGCGCTTCGAGCTCGCGCTCGACTCCGCCCGAGAGCAGCAGCTCGCGCTCCGCCGCGCGCGCCGGATAGCCCAGGCGCAGCGACATCTCGAAACGGTCGAGTTGCGACTCGGGCAGGGGGAAGGTCCCGAGATACTCGTGCGGGTTCTGCGTCGCGAGAACGAGGAACGGATCCGGCAGCACCAGCCGTTGGCGCTCGATGGACACCTTGCGTTCGCTCATCGCCTCGAGCAGCGCCGACTGCGTCTTCGGCGTGGCGCGGTTGATCTCGTCCGCCAGTACGATGTTGGCGAACAGCGGCCCGGGAACGAACTCGAACCGCTCCTGGCGCTGCTGAAAGACCGACACGCCCAGAATGTCGGAGGGCAGCAGGTCGCTGGTGAACTGAATTCGCTGGAACTCGAGGCCGAGCGAACGCGCCAGAGCCTGGGCAAGCGTGGTCTTGCCGACGCCAGGGACGTCTTCGATCAACATGTGGCCGCGCGCCAGCAGGCAGACGATCGCCAGGCGCACCGCCTCGGGGTTGCCCTTGTAGACCCGGGCGATGTTCGCTTCGAGCCGGGCCAGCGGGCCGGGAGCCCCGTTGCTGGCGGGACCGACGGCATCGACGCCAGCCCGGAAGCGCGGTTCGGTGCCGGAGATCGTCACTGGAAGAGATTGTAGCGGAGGATCGCCCACAGGGCCGCGAATCCGTCCTTCCATCCGATCTTCTTGCCCTCGGCGTAGGTGCGGCCGTGGTAGGAGATCGGGACCTCGTAGATCTTCGCCCGGAGCCGCGCGAAGCGCGCGGTGAGCTCGGGCTCGATGCCGAAGCGATTGGATCGCAGCTCGACACCTTCGAGGAGGCTGCGGCGAAACAGCTTGTAGCAGGTCTCCATGTCGGACAGGTTGAGGTCCGAAAACATGTTCGAGACGGTGGTGAGAAACCGGTTGCCGAGCGAGTGCCAGTAGAACAGCACGCGATGCGGGCCGCCGGCGAAGCGCGAACCGAAGACCACGTCGGCCCCCTCTTCGAGGACCGGTTGCAGCAACCGGGAGAAATCCCGCGGGTCGTACTCGAGGTCGGCGTCCTGAACGACGATCCACTCGCCGGTCGCCTCGGCGAAGCCACGCCGAAGCGCCGCTCCCTTGCCCTGGTTCTTCGCCTGCTCGAAGAAGCGCAGCGGTACCTCCGAAGCCCTGCGGCCGGCGAGCAGGCTGCGCATCCGCTCACGGGTGCCGTCGGTCGAGCCGTCGTCGACGACCACGATCTCCATCGCGATCCCTGCCGGCAACGGCGCTTCGGCGACCCGGCGCAACAGCTCGCCGATCGTCCGCTCTTCGTTGAACGCCGGCACCACCACGGAAAGGACGCGCGACATGGCGGACTAGCCTATCCCGAAGGCTGGGCGATTCTCATTGACAACCGCGGCCGAACGGCTTAGCTTGACGGGCCGGTCCTGGTCTTGCATCCGGAGCCTCTTTCTATGCCCTTCAGCCCACGATTCGCCCTGTCCGCCCTCTCCGCCGCCACCTTCGCCCTGCTTCTCGGCTCGCCAGCGGTCGCCACCACCGTCAAGCTGATCAACGACTTTCGCCTGATCGACCAGGCCCAGGTTGCGGTCGTCGCGAGCGTGGTGGGGACGGTGCCCTCGCCCAACTCCGACCGACCGGTCACCGACTACCTGATGAACGTCGACCGCGTCCTCAAGGGGACGGTCGGCGAGAGCACGATCCTGGTGCGCATCCCAGGGGGGCGCGCCGCCAACGGCATGGAGCTCAAGATCTGGGGGGCGCCGACCTTCAGCGCGGGCGAGCGCGCCATCCTCTTCCTTGGACGGCACGCCGACGGCTCTTACCGGGTGCTCCAGCTGGTCCTCGGCGCTTTCCGCGAAGCGCGAATGGCTGGCCAGGCCGTCGCTTACCGCGACCTCTCCGAGGTCGATGTGCTCGACGGTGCGGAGGCACAGGCCAACGAAACCCGGAAGCTCCGCCACTTCGACCGCTTCGCCGATTGGATCGCCGACCGCGCCTCCGGCCACCTCGAGGTGCCGAACTACTACCTGTTCCTGCCCGCGGACAGCGCGAACTCGCTGCTGCCGATGTTCACCCTGCTCGGCGACAACGGCCGAAACTCGCGCTGGTTCGAGTTCGACTCCGGCGGCCAGATCACCTGGCGCATCGATCCCGATCCGCTCGGCGGCTACTCCGGCAACGCCTCCGACGCCTTCCGCAACGCCCTCGGCGCCTGGAACGCCGAGTCGCACACGCCGATTCGCTACAACCTCGCCGGCACCTCGGGCCTGGTCGCCGGATTCGACCACTTTGACGGCCAGAACGTCCTGCTCTTCGACGACCCCAACGACGATGTCGAAGGCAACTTCAACTGCTCGACCGGCGGGACGCTGGCGATCGGCGGCCCCTGGTTCGATCCGGACGTCACCGGACGCTGGAACAACGAGACCTTCATCCGCATCCAGGGTGCCGACATCGTGTTCAACAACGGCATCTCCTGTTTCTTCCAGACCGCATCGAACCCGACGAAAGCCGTCGAAGAGCTCATGGGGCACGAAACCGGGCACACGCTCGGGCTCGGGCACTCGAGCGAGAACCCCGGAGAAACCAACCAGACGCTGCGCGACGCCCTCATGTACTACCGCGTCCACAACGACGGCCGGGGAGCTCGCCTCTCGAGCGACGACATCGCCGGCCTGCGCCGCCTTTACGACAAGAACTTCAACAGCGGAGGCGGGGGGGGCGGCAACACCAACGGCTGCCCGGCCAACACCCTCTGCCTGGTCAACAAGCGCTTTCAGGTCACTGCGGTGTGGAGCAACCAGTTCAGCGGCGAGAGCGGCAGCGCCGGCGCGGTCAAGAACACCGACGTCGCGGGCTTCCTCTACTTCACGGATCCGAACAACATCGAGCTGATCGTCAAGGCGCTCGATTTCGGCGACCGGGTGCTCTTCTTCTACGGCCAGCTGACCAACCTGCGCTTCACCATCAGCGTTCTCGACACGCGGACCGGCATCACCAAGACCTACCAGAACACCACCGGCGACTGCGGCGGACTCGACAACAACATGGCCGCGGCGAGCGCCATCTTCACGACCGGCACGGGAGAATCGTCCCCCAGTCTGCTCGAAGCGGCGTCCTGTCAGAGCAGCGCCAACGCCGTCTGCCTGGTCAACAACCGATTCCGGCTCGAGCTCGACTGGGCGAACCAGTTCGACTCGACGAGCGGCCGCGGCGTCGGCAAGAAGCTCTCCGATCTGACCGCAGCCTTCTCTTTCACCGACCCGGCGAATCTCGAGGTGCTGGTGAAGACGCTCGATTTCGGCGACCATGTCCTGGTCTTGTACGGAACGCTGTCGAATCTCGCCTATACCCTGAGAATCACCGAAACGACCTCAGGACGGGTCAAGACCTACGTCAACGCCGCCGGGAACTACTGCGGCGGCCTCGACAGCAACGCCTTCTGAGTCGGCGAATCGCCGTCACGCGCGCGTCGCGCGACGGCGAACGCCCAGCCCAATGCCAAGGCGGCGACCGCAAAGCAGCCGCGCGTCCAGACGAGCAGGGAGTGCGAGCCGTAGTGCTCGAAGGCGAAATCCGGGTAACGCGGACCGGAAGGCGGCCGTCCGGCCTCGCCGAGAGCACTCCGCCCAAGGAGCTTCGACGCTGTCGTGGCGGCAGCTCGCGGCAGCAACGCCACGGCCTGCAACAGCGGCGACTCGCGGAGCCGCCAACCGCCGGCAGCGAGCTCGGATTCCGACCAGGCGAGCGGCGCGTCGACGTCGCTGAACGGCACCAGCAGCGGCGCCACCGAGACGAGCAGACTCGCGGCGACCAGAACGACGATCGCCAGCCGCCAGGCTCTGCCGAGTCGCCAGCGGGAGAAGATCTCCGCCGCGGGCAGGATCCAGAGCGGCAGGAGCGGCACCAGAAAGCGCGGCCCCCAGCTTCCCCCGCCGAACCACTGGTAGTAGCGCGAAATCAGCAGTAGCCAGGCCGCACTCGCCGCCAGAATCGCCAGGGCGCACACGCGGTCGCGCCGCCAGAATGCCCTTGCGCCGAGGAGAGAGAGCAACAGCACCGGGCAGTACCAGAAGACTCCTTTTGCCGGCGAGGCCAACAGGCCGAAGAAGCCGACGGCGAACTCGGCGGTGAACTTGCCGGCCTCCTTGCCGTAGCCGGTCTCGAAAAGGCCGCCGAAACGACTCCAGTTGTACGCAGCGATCGCGGCCAGCCATACCGAAAGGAAAAAGCTCCAGTAAAGGGTGTCTA
>JBPOHI010000045.1:0-7411 GCA_052035735.1 Acidobacteriota bacterium | reverse complement strand
CCCCAGAGCGCGCCATCCGCGCCGAAAGCGGTGGAATGGTCCCCGCGAGGGACGCCGTAAGCCGGCACCCGACCGGGAACCTACCCGGCGCCCCCCGCCGCCGCGGCGCCCGACCAGCCGGCGAGGTCGCCGGTCTCGAAGGCGTCCAGGAAGAGCAGGCCGGCGCGATCCGGCGTCCAGAAATTGCCGGACATCACGAGCAGCGAGAGGAGGGTCACGGAGTCTTCGTAGTAGCCCTGCTGTTCGAGCTTCACCGCCTCGAAAATCGCTTCGAGCCACGCCGGATGCGCCGGATCGAGGCGCGCCGCCGCACCGAGTGGCGCGACGAAGAAGGTGGAGAAGTAGTCGCTGTCGGGTAGCGCCGTGCCGTTCAGCCGGTAGCCGGCGCGAACGTCCGTCGGCACGCCTGCGGTCGCCGTGCGTGCCCAGGCGCTGATCGCGAGCGCCGTCGTCCGCGACGCGGAGCTCTGGCTGAGCAGGGCGTCGCTGGCGAATCGCCAGGGCACCCGGCCGGCGTTGTAGGAATAGTCGCCGTCGGTCGCGCCTTCGAGAAAGTCCGGTGGCGCCGGCTGCGGCGACGGGTCGACCGACGAGACCGGGACGGTGAAGTCCGGCAGCAGCCCGGTGGCGGGAGCGTAGCCGGCGCGCAGGGCGGCGGCGACCGCCGCCACCGAGGTGACCGCCGCCTGCCAGCCGGCGTCGCCGGTGGCCACCGCGAAAGCGCGAAAGTGCCCGGGCATGAAGTCCGACGTCCGCACCGTGCGCTGGTTGTAGGTCGAGCCGTCGGGGTCGACCCAGTCGCCGAGCAGCGGCAGGTGCGAGGCCGGACCGAGCGCAGACTGCTCGAGCCCCGCGAGGACCGAGAGTGCCTCGGCGCGGTAGTCGATCCGGCCGCTGTTGCCCCATTGCCGTTCCGCCAGCAGCAGCCCGAGCGCGATGTCGGCATCGCCGTCGAAGGCGCAGTCGTCGTCCGGCGGATTCGCCGCTTCGTTCGCCGGGACGTTCCAGTCCATGAGGCGTGCGTCGAGGACGCTGCGGTGGTCGCGCGCGTACTCGACCAGCCCGTCGAAGAGCGTCCGCGCTGCGGCGTCGTGCCCGGCCATGAGGGCGACGATGACCAGGCCATAACCCTGGCCTTCGGAGACGGTGTCCGGGTTGGCTCCCGCCGCATGGCGGATGCGATAGCGCGGATGGCCGTCGGGCTCGACTCCGGCAGCCAGCAGGTGGGCCGACTTCCAGCGGTCGTAGGCGGCCGCGACGTCGGCGTCGAGCTGGGTGCGCGATTCGTGCGCCGGGAGAATCGTCCCTGCCGGGCCGGGCAGATGCTGCGGATAGGGAAAGCGCGGAGCCTGGGCGCCTCCCGGATCGGCGGCGCAGGCGACGAACGCACACAGGAAGGCGCTCGCGAGCCGCGGCGTTCGCGGGCATCGATTCGGCCGGATCATGGCGGCAGAGCTTCTCCGGGCTGCCCGGCGGGCGCAAGGGGGGGGTGCACAGGCCGCCGCGGATCTTCGCGGCGCGACCCGCCGAGGGCGCGGGCGCCAAGCCGTCATGACGCCCCGTCCCGCCTTGGCATATCGTCCCCCCCAACCGGAGAGAACCATGATCTGCCCGAGCTGCCATGCCGAGTACCGCGACGGATTCACCACTTGTGCGGATTGCGAGGTCCCGCTGGTCGCCGACTTGGCTGCGGCCGCGGCGGCGGGCGAGCGCGACGGCGCCAGCGACGGGGGGGAGTTCTCCGGCGGCTTCGGCGGCGGGCTCGGGTCCGGAACTGGGGATCCCGGCGAGCTCGTGCCGCTCGCCGAGCTCGGCAGTCCGGAGATGCTCGGCACTCTCCTCGAGCAGCTGGAGGAAGGGCAAATCCCCTACGTCGTTCAGGCCGGCACGGCACTCGCCCTGGCCTATGGGCGCGACCTCGAGAGCCCCGGTTTCCCCGATCCCTGGCTCGCCCGGGTCATGGTTGTCGGCAGATTCCGATCGGAGGCGCGCGCGTTGGTCGATGCCCTCGTCGCCGAAGCCAAACAGCAGGCCCTGGCGGCCCGATCCGGCAAGACCACGAGCGCCATCCTCTGAGCCTGGGCGCCCTTCCGGGGCGGCCGGAGGCGGTCCGGGCTCGGCCCCCGGGTCCGCCCCCCCCCCCTGACTCGACCCCCCCGGGCGCGATAGGATGTCCCGTCCGCTGGCGGTTGAGGCTGGCGGGGTACAGGGCGCGCGCTTTCCGGGGCGCGCCGCAGGAGGCACCATGGCCAAGAGATCCAGCCAGTCCTTCGTGAAGCGGCAGAAGGAGATGGCGCGCAAGGAGCGGGCGCAACTCAAGAATCAGAAGCGGGCTGAGCGCAAGTTGAACAAGGGAGAGGGCGGCGAAGAGGAGATTCTCGTGCCGCTCGACGGTCCGATCCTGCACGAGGCGTTCGCGGACGAGCCCGAAGCCGAAGTCGAAGAGAGCGCGACCAAGCCCTGAGGTCGAGGAACCCCCTCCCCGGCACCGGGGAGGGTCCATTTCAGGCGCTGCGCCAGGCCTGGAGCACCACCATCCTGTAGCCTCCGCCGCATGTTCGCTCTCACCCGCGCCGTCCCGTCGTCTCTCTCCCGCTGCGAGCTCACCCATCTGGCGCGCGTCGCGATCGACGTCGAGCGCGCCCAGGCGCAGCACGAGCGCTACGAGGCGGCGCTGCGCGGGCTCGGGGTCGACATCGTCCGCCTGCCCCCGGCTGACGACCTCCCGGATTCGGTTTTCGTCGAGGACGCCGCGGTCGTGGTCGACGAGCTGGCGGTGCTGACCCGCCCGGGCGCCGAATCGCGGCGAGGCGAGATTCCCAGCGTCGCGCAGGCGCTCGCGCCACACCGCGGCCTGGCGTTCATCTCGGCGCCCGGGACGCTCGACGGCGGCGACGTGCTGCGCATCGGCCGGCGTCTGTTCGTGGGCCTCACGGCGCGCAGCAACGCCTCCGGCCTCGCCCAGCTCAGCGCCTTCCTGTCGCCCTTCGGATACGAAGTGGAGGGCGCGGCGGTCGACGGCTGCCTGCACCTCAAGAGCGCGGTCACCGCGATCGATGACCAGACCATCGTGCTCAACCCGGCATGGGTCGACGGCCCGCAGCTGGGCGCACGGCGAACGATCGCCGTCGATCCGGCGGAACCGATGGCGGCGAACGTGCTCGCGATCGGCGGCACCGTCCTGGTCAACGCCTCCGCGCCGCGCACGGCGGAGCGCATCGCCGCCGCGGGCTACGCGGTCGTCCTCGTCGACCAGTCCGAGCTCGCCAAGGCCGAGTCCGGCCTCACCTGCTGCAGCCTGCTGCTCGCCTGAGGCGTGCGCCAGTGCGTGCCTTCCGCGAGCGAGTACAATCCGGATCATGGACTTCGCGGAGAAGCTCGACGCAGCAGGGGAGTGGGCACACCTCCCCGGCGCGAACCTGATCCGCAAGGGGCTCGCCGACCTGGATCGCGGTGAGGTGTCCGAGGAGTCTCTGCTGGTCGAGATCAGCGCCTCGAAACTGCGGCGACTCGGATTCGAAGTCCAGCACCTCCGACGGCGGTTGCCGGAGCACCAGCTCTTCGAGCGGTTGGTCGCGGCCGATCCTGCTCGGGCGCACTCGCGTTACAACGCGCTCCTCCGGCGCCTGACCAGCTTTCACCGCGCGGTGCGATGCGCCGGCTAGTCGACCTCGAAAGACTCGAGACCCTGCTGCGAGAGCTGGGGCGGCATGCCGACGCCCCCACCCAGCTTTTCCTGGTCGGCGGCAGCTCAGCGCTCCTCCATGGCTGGCGTTCCTCGACGGTCGACGTCGACATGCGCATCGAACCCGACTCCGGCGGCGTGGCGCGCGCGATTCCGGCGCTCAAGGATCGTCTCGCGGTGAGCGTCGAGTTCGCTTCGCCGCTCGATTTTCTGCCGCCGCTTCCAGGTTGGCGCGACCGATGTCGTTTTCTGCGCCAGGAAGGCGAGCTCGCGATCTTCGAGTTCGATTTCTACTCCCAGGCGCTGTCGAAGATCGAACGCGGCTTCGAGACCGACCTCGCCGACGTGCGCAGCATGATCGCAGAAGGCCTGATCGAGCCGAAGAGGTTGCAGAGCCTCTTCGCGGAGATCCGGGGCGAGTGCTTCCGGTTCCCCGCCGTCGATGCGAACGCGCTCGCCGAGGACCTCGCCCGGGTGGCAGCCGAGACGGAGAATCGCGAGCCATGAAACTGCGCATCCTGGTTACCGGCGGGACGTTCGACAAGGAGTACGACGAGCTCACCGGCGCCCTGTTCTTCCGCAATACGCATCTGCCGGAGATGCTTCGCCTCGGGCGATCGAAGCTCGACGTCTTCGTGCAGACGGTCTGCATGATGGACAGTCTCGAGATGGGCGCCGGGCAGCGCGCGCGGATCCTCTCCGCCTGCCTCGAATCGGCCGAGGAGCGCATCCTGGTGACCCACGGCACCGACACCATGGTCGAGACCGCCGCCGTGCTGGCTCAGGGGCTTGCCGGGTCGGCGAAGACGGTCGTGCTGACCGGCGCGATGATCCCGTTCGCCTTCGGCAGCTCCGACGGCCTGTTCAACCTCGGCAGCGCCCTCTCCTTCGCCCAGGTTCTTCCAGCCGGCGTCTACGTCGCCATGAACGGCCGCTACTTCGCCTGGAACAACGTCCGCAAGAACCGCGCCGAAGGGGTGTTCGAGGAGATCCGGTGATGGCTCGCCTGGCGCGCGCGGTAGCGGCCGCTGGGTGTCTCGCGATGGTGGAGGCGGGCGCCGCAGCGCTCGCCGCTACGGCTGACTTGCCGACGGCGAGGCTCGGCGTGGCTACCTATCCGACGGGACCGCAGCCACGGTGGACCACGCTCGCCGACGGGCCGTGGGTCTCGGGCAGCACCAAGCCCAGCTGCGCGAGGCAAGAGGGAGCACCGGGAGTCTTCGTGGATACGGCCGGCGAAACCTACATCAGCGGATTCGCGGAAGTCTCCGATCGGTACTTCCTGCTCAAGTACTCGACCGACGGCGAGCTGCTCTGGCAGCGATCCTTCGTTTCGCCCTATTACTCGCCGATCGCTGCGTTGCTGCTTTATCGCAACAGCGGTGAGCCGCGCGTCGGGTTGGTGATTCCCGCTGAGTTCGGATATTCGGTCAAGGTGTTCATGTCCGACGGCACCGAAGGTTGGAGCTCGACCCTGGCGGCGGACTCGTATCGCGAGCCCTATTCTGCGTCGGCTGCAGCCTTCTCGGAGGATGGTCACGTCTACGTAGTCGGGAGTCGCGACAACGGCACTGGGTTCATCGCACGCCACTCCGAAGGTGGGTCATCCGACTGGGTGACCGAAGAACCTGAGATGCCGATTCAGCGCCTCGCTCTCGTCGGCGACTCCGGTGTGGTTGCCGCGAGCTCAGGCCATTGGTCCCCGGATGGTGTCCGCCCAGCGATCCTCCGCTACGACGCCCAGGGGAATCGAGTCTGGATTCGCGATCAGCTCGAAGGAGCCGACACGCAGTTCTTTCCCGGCAGCCTCGATGTCGGTGCGAGCGGCGAGATCCACGTCGCCGGCGGAGCGTGTGAAGATTCCGTGTGCCGGCCTGCCATCGCCACGCTGAATGCGGACGGAACCTACCGCTGGTTCGACCGGCCGGCAGGCTTGCCGGGCAGCGAGGAGAGCTTTCGCTCGCTCGCGGTCGGTGACGGGAAGCTGCATGGCCTGATCGACCGCGCGGACTCGAACGATGACTTCGTGGACATCGTGACCTACAGCGAAACCGGTCAGTTCCTCGGTGTCCAGACGCTCGGACCGTTCGAACAGCTGGCGAGCGCTGCCCCCATGGTCGATAGCCTGGGGTGGCTCCGATTCACCGGCAGGATCCTGAGTGGAGGACAGCTCGGCTACTTGCTGGCGACCCTTTCTCCCGAGGCTGTGCTGAGCTGGACCAACTATTCGCCAGGAAGCGTCGCGGTCCTCGGCGGGTGCGATCTCGCTGAAGGTCCCGGAGCGCACCTGCTGATGGTCGGAAGCGAGTCGAGAGCCGCGGATCTGGACATCTTCGTCGGTTCGTTTGAGACGTCCGGTGCGCCGATCTGGCATCGCCGCGAGCCCGATCTCGAGTCGCCGAACGACCGTGCAGGCTGGCCGGGTGGGCCCCCTCGCCAGTCGGCGTCCGCTCTCTCTGCGAGCGACGGAAGCTACTGGGTCGTGGGCGATTCCCGGCGCGGCCAGACGAACCGAACGCAACCGGTAGGCTGGCATTTCTCTTCCGCGGGTGCGTTGCTCGGCGCGGTCGCGCCTTTCGGACAGACCGGCTACCCGCAACCGGTCACCGGCGCCGTGGCGCTTCCGGACGGAGGCATGGCGATGGCGGGTTCGACGAGCCAGGGAGTCCAGATTCCGTTCGTTGCCGGGTACTCGGCGGTGCACGAAGAGATCTTCCGGCTGACCGATACGGCGGCGGACCGCGGATTGAGCCGGGATCTGTTTCGTCGCGCGAACGGAGAACTGCTGGTCACCGAATACGCGCATTCCGAGGGCGCGTGGCATACCGATGTGGTGCGCCTGTCGCCCGCCGGGGTGCCACTCGAGCGCGTCGAAGCGGGAGCCTCGAGGATGGTCCCCCACGCCTCGGTCTTCGCCGCCGACGAGTCGGTCTGGGTGGTCGGTGGGCCCCTAGACACGGCGACTCAGGACTGCGGCATTGCCGGTGTCTCGCCCGAGAACACGCCACTCTGGAGCGAGTTCTTCGGTGATGCCGTTCTGCACGACTTCTGCAGCTCCATCGACGCGCTCGACGGGCGCATCGTCCTCGGAGGGCAAGTCGCCGGAGCTGCGGTCGTCAAGAGCTTCACCACAGACGGGGCGCTCGAATGGAGCGTCGAGGGCGCCGTCGAAGCGGGCGAGGCCTGGGGCAGGATCGACGAAATCGTCCTCGACGCTGACGGCAACCTGTACCTCTCGGGTGCGAGGATCCAGTCGTTCGAGACCCGCATGGCGAAGCTCTCCCCCGCGGGCGAGCCGTTGTGGAGCCTGCCGGGCGGATTCCTGAGTGCCACGATCCTGCGCTTTGCTGTCGCCGCCGACGGCGCGGTCTATGCGCTGCGTCAGCCTGGGATCGGATTCCCGGAGCTCTACCACTTCGACGGCGCCGGAGAGGTGATCTGGATGTCCCTTCTCCCGCAACCCTACGAAGCGGTGACCGCTACCGCCGATGGTCACTTGATCCTGACCGGGTCGACCTTCAACGGCCACTCTTACGACCTTCTCGTTTCTGTTCTCGATGTCGCCGGGTTCCTTTTCGCCGACGGCTTCGAGTCGGGGCATGTGACAGGCTGGTCGGGTGGAGAAGCGGTGAATGACTGAGCAGGCTACGGAGCGCTATCCGGCGCGGTTCGCGCGGCGGTTGACGGAGGTCCATCCGGAGCTCTCGTTCACCCGCGCCAAGCGGG
>JBPOHI010000302.1:0-5289 GCA_052035735.1 Acidobacteriota bacterium | reverse complement strand
CGCCCTGGTCGCGTGGGGTGTGCTGCTCGCGGTGCTGGTCGCTCTGCTGCATCGCGGTCGCCGCTTCGAGGCGGCGACGGTCGTCGCAGTGGTGGTCAGTCACTGGCTGCTCGACGTCGCCTCGCACATTCCGGACATGCCGCTGACCCTCACCGGGGAGACGCGCCTGGGGCTCGGGCTCTGGCGCTCGCTGCCTTGGACGGTCGCGGTCGAGCTGCTGCTGCTCGGTCTCGGCGCCGGACTCTATCTGCGTACCACTCGGGCGCGCGACCGCATCGGCTCGCTCGGTCTGGCGGTGCTGCTCGCGCTCCTGGTCGCGATCTACGCGGCGAGTCTCGCCGGTCCGCCGCCGCCCTCGGCAGCGGTCGTCGCCTGGAGCGCGCAGGCGATGTGGCTCTTCGTCCTTTTCGGCTGGTGGGTCGACCGGCATCGCGAGCCGCGCCCGATGTCGGCCGGCGCGCGCTGATCCGCGAGAGCAGCGCCGAACGACCGCCCGCCCCTGCGCGGCTCAGTGCCCGGCGGCGTCGTCGTGCACGGTGAGCCAGCGAGCCGCCAAGAAGACCGCCGCCATGATCGCGTAGCCGCCGACCCAGGGCCAGGCCGGGGTGAGCGCGACCACGGTGTCTCCGGCGACGAAGCGGTAGGAATGCAGCAGTCCGGTGGCCGCCAGCACCGCCGCGATGGCGCACCACAGGGCGGCGAGGGAAAAACGCCGCTCGATGACAGCCACCGTCGCGGCGGAGAGGATCATCGCGGTGAGGATGAACCCCTGGTCGAGCGCGAAAGCGCCGTGCGCCCAGGTATCCGAACCGAGGAAGGCGGCGATTAGCTGTTCGCCGAACGGCGGACCGCCCGGCAGGCCGACACCCGCGGCACGCAAACCGTTCTTCAACTGCAGCGCCCCCCAGGCCGCCACTCCCGGTAGCAGTCCGACGACCACGGCCGGAGCGTGCGCGCGCGGCGTCGCCTGGAAGGCCTGGGCGGTAATGACGATGCCGATCCAGAGCACGATGGCCATCCCAGCGTCGATCGGCACCGCCCAGGCGATCCAGGCAAGGGTGCCCGAGAAACAGACCAGGGTGAAGAAGCCGGCGTTGAGGATCGAGTAGCCGGCGCGGGCTCCCATCGCCTTCCAGCCGGGATGGCCGATGTAGATCGTGGTCGGAAAGCAGGAGCCGAAGAGCGCCGCCGCGAGCGTGCCGAGGCCGTTGACCGCGAGCGCGGGGCGCGTCGGATAGCTGTCCCCCGCCGCCTCTGCCGACTCGATGTTCTGCAGCGAGCCGATGACGTTGAACAGCCCCATCGGCAGGATGACGGAGAGGTAGACCAGCCAGTCTCCGCGCAAGGCGTCGAAGAGCTCGGTGAAGATCGGTATCGGCAGGTGCAGTTGCAGCGTCCCCTGCGGCAGCGCGCCGACCGGGGCGATGCCGACGATCCAGGCGAGCGCCGTGCCCACGGCGACCGCGACCAGACCCCCTGGCAGGCCGCCGCGGAAGCGCACGCGGCCGAAATAGACCAGCATGACGATGGCCAGCGTCGTCAGGCCGACGATCGGGCGGGCGTAGGTGCGGAAGAGAAAGCCCAAGGAGATGAAGGTGAGGGCGATGCCGGCGAGGGTCGAAAGCAGCGCCGCGCGCGGCGTCGACTTGCGGATGCGCTCGGCGACGAGGGCGCCGCCGAGCTCGATCAGGCCCGAACCGACGCACGCCACGAGGCCAGCCTGCCAGGCGACGGTGGCCGGATCGGTCGCGCCGGCCGCTACGGCGGCGAGCTTCGCCGGCAGCATCACGAGAAAGACGTAGGCGAAGAGCGATACGGTGTTGATGCCGTACGGCAGGGCGCAGACGTCGGTGCGCCCGGTGCGGCGGGCGAGCGCCATCGCCTGGCGTGCGTAGTAGAGATTGCCGACCAGCAACGAAACGGCCGCACCCGGCAGGATCCGGCCGTAAACCAGCTCGGCCGGAAACCCGAGGACCCCGCGGCAGAGCGCATCGATGACCAGGAGTTGGACGAGGTTGTCGAGCGCCAGGCCGAAAAAGCCGTCGACATCGCCACGCGTCATCCACTTCATCGCGTCTTCGCTCCCGGAAGGCAGACTCCGCCGCTCAATTCGGCGCTGGGCCGCAGTAGTCGAGGTTGGTGTCGATGTCGAGATTGGTCGGGAAGTCGACGCCCAGCGCGTTCGTCTGGCTGTAGATCTTGCCCGTCCAGGTGTCGGTGATCGTCAGGCTCGCAGCGACGTTGGTGAGGCCGGCGATCGACACCCAGGTGTTGCCGTTGAAGCTGCAGGCGTCGACGAGCTTGAACAGCATCTCGTAGTTGTTGCCGTTGAAGAACCAGGCGTAACCCGAGCCCTCGTTCTTCTTGATCAGGTGGGCGAAGCCGCTGCCGCCGTTGAAGTCGCTCCAGGTGCCCTGCACGCGGAAGCGTCCGTTCTGCAGGCAGATCGCGCGATCGCCGTTGGGGACGCAGGGGCCGATCTGCGCTGCATCCTGGCGTTCGACGAGCTGGGGCGCGCCGGGCGCCGGGAGGTCGGCGCTGGTGTCGACGGTCTCGGCCGCCGGACCGGAGCCGTCACAGCGGAAGAGCGTATCGATGTCGAGATGCCCGTTGGAGTTGAAGCCCAGCGGGTTGTGGTAGGTCAGGACCTGCTGCGTCGCGGTGTCGCGGATGACGAGGTCCATCTCGACGTTCGACAGCGCGCGCCAGAACACCCAATAGCTCCCCGTGCTGCCGCAGCCGTTGATGATCTTGACGATCAGCTCGTTGCTCTGGGCGTTGAAGAACCAAAAGTCGCCGGATTCGTTGGACAGCGTCGTCGCGTGCCCCTGGCCCGACCGATCCTGGAAATCGCGCCATGTGACGCTGACCCGGAACTTGTCGTTCTGCAGGCAGAGGTGGCCGTCGTCCGCGGTGCAGTCGTCCTCTTCGACTTCCTCTTCCGGAATCCCGGAAAGATAGAGCTCGACCTGGTTGTCGACGTCTTTGTCGGCGGCGTAGAGCACGTCGTAGCTGTTGGTCGGAGAGATATCGAAGGCGTTCGCCTGCACGAATTTCAGCACGACGTCGCCGCCGCCAACGAGTGCGTCGCTGACGTTCTCGACCGCGCCGCCGGCAATCGGCGCGCGCATCAGCTCATCGACCGTGTCGGTGTCTTGGTCGGCGCCGTAGACCACCCAGGCGCTGTTGGGGCTGATCCGATAGGCCTGGACGTCGCCGCCCGCGACCAACGTCCGGTTGAGCCGGGTGGCGGTACCGCCGTCGATGGGCACGCTGAACAGCTCGTTGAGGCCGTCGGTGTTCTGATCGGCTCGATAGACCACACGTGTTCCGTCCGGACTCACCGCCTGCTCGAGCACGTCTCCGCCGCTGGCGAGCGCGCTGTTGAGTTTGAGCGACGTTCCGCCGGCGAGCGGCACACTGTAGAGGTCGATGACGTCGTTGACGTCCTCGTCGGAGCGGTAGACGACCCGCGCGGCGCTTCCGCTGAGCGAGAAGTCGGCCTCGACGTCTTCACCCGCGCCGAGCTGGCCGTTGAGGCGCACGACGGTGCCGCCGAGGATCGGCGCAGCGAAGAGCTGGAAGACCTGATCCGCCGGCGTCGCGGCGCGGAAGACGACCTGGCTTCCGTCCGCGGTCACGCGATAGGTCGGATCGACCGAGTAGCCCGCGGCGAGGCCGGTGTTGAGCTTGAACGGATCGCCGCCTCCCACCGAGACGCTGAACAGATCGTACGTGCCGTCGACGGTCGCGTCGGCGAGGTAGACCACGCGGCTGCCGTCGGGGGTGAACGGAAAGTAGTTTTCGACGGAGCCTCCGGTATGCAGCGCACCGTTGATCTTGACCGCGGTTCCGCCGGTCGCCGGCACGGTGTAGAGATTCCACACGCCGGTGGCGTTGCGGCCCGAGCGGAAGGCGACGTCGTTGCCGTCCGGGCTGATCTGGAATCCGTCGATGTCGCTGTCGAAAGCGAGCAGGGGATTGAGCTGGACCGAAGCGCCGCCCGGGCCGGTGATCGGCACGCTGAACAGATCGTAGGCCGTCCAGGCGGCGGCGTCGGCGGAGTAGATGACGCGATTGCCGGTGGGGGAGATGCGGAAGGCGATGACATCCCGGTCGTCGCTCAGGGTGAGACTGAGCTTGGTGATCGCGCCGCCCGCGATCGGCACGCTGAAAAGCTCGGTCTTGCCGGTCACGTCCTGGTCGACGGCATAGACGACGCGGGTGCTGTCGGGCGAGATCGCGAAGGACAGGAACTGCCCCTGGCCGGGCGTCAGCGCGTCGGAGAGGCGCACCGGCGCGCTGCCGTTCAAACGCACACTCCACAGCTCGATCGCGCCGTCGACCTCCGCGTCCTGCCGGTAGACCGCGAAAAGTCCGTTCGGGCTGAACTGCGGCAACGTCGTCGAGAAGCTGATGTCGCTGAACGGGTGCCCGTCGCTCACCTGCGTCGACGAGGCGCCGACGGGAACCGCCGACAAGCCAAGCGCCACGCTCCCGAGAGCCGCCGCGACGAGTCCTCGGAAAGCGCTGCGGCAAATCGCGGTGCAAGAGACGTCTCGAATGGACTTGTTCACGAGCTGACCTCGATGAATTCTCCGGGCCGAAGCCTGGGCAGGACCTGGATCATGGACGAGACGAGAGGCTGCAGGTCGGCGAATCGGTTGGTTCTGGCGCGTATCACGATCACGGCGAAGGAGCGCCCCGAGATGCGCTGTTGCACGGGGAGTTGCCGGTCCACGGTGACGAAAACGTCGAATCGATCTTCCATGGCGTCGAGAAGCGGACCGTCGTCCAGCGCGCCCCAGCCCAGGGACACGGCACTGTCGACCTGGTGTCCGGCGATTTCGAGTGCGAGCTGCCGAGGAACGCAGGCATCCAGCAGCACTCTCACCCCGCTGGTCGCCTAAGCCGCGACAGCCTTGGCGAGCAGGGCCGACTTCGCCAGTTCGAGGACGGCGATGGCGTGCTCCCGCGTCACGGAAGGGAAGTCGTGCAGGAAAGCGTCCAGCGGATCGCCGTTTTCGAGGTAGTCGATCAGCGTCTTCACCGGCACACGGGTTTCCGCGAACACCGGCGTCCCGCTGAGACGATCGGGCGAGGAAGTGATGAGTGGCTCCGGAGCGCTCATGGGTCTCGATTCTACTCGTTTCAGAGGTGGATCTCTTCGAGAAGCGCCCTGCCCTCCGAGAAGACCCCGCCGGCGATCATCAGCGTCCCGCAATCGATGAGTCGATGACCGGCAGGTAGAGAAATCCGTCAGCGACCTCCGTCCAAGGGGCTTTCCGG
>JBPOHI010000067.1:0-24108 GCA_052035735.1 Acidobacteriota bacterium | reverse complement strand
GGCCTGCCTTTCCTGCTCGCGTCGCTAGGAAGACTCTGTACCTTGACCGGTTCGTCGGCCGCTGGCGAGCGCCTCGTTCTTTGGGCGCAGGCTTACGGCAGGTGGCCGCTTCTGGCCCTGGGCCTGGGCTCGGCCCTCCTCGAAGAGAGCGCTGTGGGATATGTCGCCGCGGGGATCGTCTACGCCAGCGTGGTCTTTCTCGCGATCGCCGGCGCGCGCCTGATCGGCGGCGCCGGTCGGAGGCCCTGAGCGGCGCCGCGCGCAGACAGTTTCGTTCGTACAAGAGTGCCAACGCGCGATCGGCTAGATTGGCTCCATGAACCGCGCTGCCCGCCGCCTTTCGACCCTCGTCGCCTGTTTCGCCGCGACGCTCGCCTTCGTCGCCGGAGCCTCACGCTCGCACGCTGGTGCCTCGTCGCCTGTCCCTCCGCCGTTCGCCGCCGCCGTCGCAGCGATCGAGAAGGGGGAGTTCCAGGAGATCACCAGCGTCCTGGTCGCCCGTCACGGCGAGATCGTGCTCGAAAAGTACTTCGACGAAGGCGGCGCCGAGGCGCGCCGCAACACGCGCTCGGCGACCAAGACCGTGACCGGTCTGCTCGCCGGGCTGGCGATCGAGCGCCAGCGGATTCCCACGGTGAAAAGCCCGATCCTGCCGTTCCTCGCCGCGGCGATCGGCGGGCGAGCGCTGGAGAACCCCGATCCACGCAAGGCCACTATCACCGTCGAGGATCTGCTCACCATGAGCTCGCTCCTCGAATGCGACGACGAGAACTCGTTCTCGCGCGGCAACGAGGAGCGCATGTATCTCGTCGAGGACTGGGTGCGGTTCTACCTCGACCTGCCGATCCAGGGGTTCCCCGCTTGGTACACGAAGCCCGCCGAGTCGCCGTACGGACGAAGCTTCCGGTACTGCACGGCAGGCGTCACGACGCTCGGCGCGGTGATCCAGGCGGCGGTGGGGAAGCCGCTCGCCGAGTTCGCCGAAGAGGCCCTCTTCGTGCCGCTCGGCGTCACCGGCGCTTCGTGGCAGTTCTCGCCTCTCGGCCTGGCCCAGGGCGGCGGCGGACTCAGCTTGCGCACGCGCGACCTCTGGGCGCTCGGCCAGCTGGTGGCTGACGGCGGACGGCGCGACGGCAAGCAGGTGATCTCCGCCGACTGGCTCGCCGCCGCGACCTCGCCGCATGCCGAGATCGACGAGGCGACGCGCTACGGCTACCTGTGGTGGATCCACGATCTGCCGCCGCTTCCGGCAGCGCCCGGCAAGGCGCTCCGCAGCTTTGCGATGAACGGCTCCGGCGGCAATACCGTGCAGGTCCTTCCCGGACTCGACGCCGTGATCGTCGTCACCACGACCAACTTCGGCGTTCCGCAGCCGCACCGTCTGACCCAGAAGCTGCTGTTCGAGCATCTCCTGCCGGCGACCGCCTCTTTGCAGGACTGAGCGCGCTCCGGCAGAATGTTCGCGGCCTGGTCCGGTCGCAGCACTTCCGAAGGAGAGAGATGCCCGCCTCGAGACGCCGTCCGCTGACTTCGACCGCGACAGCGCAGGCAAGCGCCCTCTCGCCTTCGTCGCAATGAAGTTCGACGAGTGAGGTTTGCTGCGCAGGGCCTGCCGAGGTTGGCCGCGCTCGCCATTCTGGGCGCGATGCTCGGGTGCGCCTCGGCGCCAGCCCCCTCGCCCCCGCCCGCCACTGCGGAAGCCGACTTGGATGCCGTCGTCTGGCAGGTCGAGCGTCCCGCGGGGACTCCGCGAGCCGAGCTGGCGTTTTTTCTGGTGATGACGAAGGCGGACGGCGAGGGCCTCTCCGCCTTCGACGTCGATGGTTCGACGCTGCATCTGGGCCGCCCGCCAATCGTCACCTCGCGCGACGTCGCAAGGGTCGAAGTGGCGATCGAGCTCGACCTCGAGCACTTTGCGGTGACGCTGCACTTCACGCCGGAAGCGGCGCGGCGACTCGGCGAGGTCACGCGCGCCCGCCTGGGCCAGCGACTGGCGGTCCTGGTCGACGGTCAGCTCCTCTTCGCGCCTTACATCCAGGGCGTGCTCAGCGACTCGGCGATGATCTCGAGCCGCTACGACCGCGCCACCGCCGTCGCCCTGGCGGAGCGACTCGCGCCGTGAGGCGCGTCGCGATCTGGCTCCTGCTCGTCGCTTCAGGGTCGGCGACCCCGGTCCAGGGCGCTACGACGGAATTCGTGACGGTTACCCTCGCGAGCTTCGTGCGCGCCGAGTCCGACCTGCACTTCGGCCGGACCGCGCAACAGGGCGGTTTCGGCCGAATCGAGCATCGCCGCACTCTGCCGCCGATGGGCTCAGCGGCGAAGCCCTGGCAGCGTCGCGACACGCTCGACTCCGCCGGAGTCTTCGATCTCGACGCAGGGCCGGTCGAGGTCACCCTACCCGAGGCCGGCGGGCGGTACCTGTCGCTGCAGGCGCTGTCGGAGGACCATTTCACCGTCGAGGTGGCCGAGGCGCCCGGCACCTTCACCTACACCCGCGAGCGGGTCGCGACACGCTACCTCCTCCTGGTGGTGCGCATCGGCCTCGATGCGGAGACTTCCGCCGAGCTGAGAGCGGTGCATGCGCTGCAGGATCGCATCCGTACCGCGCAGAAGCGGGCTGGCCGGTTCGAGACCCCACGGTGGGACACGGTGACCCAGGACCGCCTGCGCGGCGAGCTCGCCGAGCGCGCCGCCAGGGAGCGAATCTCCGGGGAGATGTTCGGATCGCGAACCGAGGTCGATCCGACGAGCCACCTGCTCGGCACCGCGGTGGCCTGGGGCGGACTGCCGCGGCGCGAAGCGATCGAGGAGCGCATCCACCCGCCCGCGAACGACGGCCAGACGCTGCACAGCCTGACCGTCCGCACGCCGCCGACCGACGGATTCTGGTCGGTGAGCGTCTATGGACCGCAAGGGCAGTTCGTGCGCAACGATCTCGGCCGCTACACGCTGAACAGCCGTTCGGCAAAGCTCAACCGGGACGGCTCCGTCACCCTTCAGTTCGGCGGTTGCCGACCGGCGAGCGCGAACTGCCTGCCGATCTCCCCGGGTTGGACCTACGCCGTGCGCCTCTACCGCCCCCGCCCCGAGATCGTGGCCGGACAGGCCGCGTTCCCGCCGGCGAAAGCCCTCGCGCCGCCTGCGCAGTGAGCTGCCCATGCAGATTGTAAGACCTGCCGCGGACCCCTGCCGCTGGAGCAGCGCCGTCCTCTGAGGCCAGCCGAACCGCGCCGCACTTCGGCCGGGACCGTCCGTCAGAAGTCCAGGCCTTCTGCACCTTCGATTGGTGCCGGAGACAGGAGTCGAACCTGCACGCCCGTGAGGACGGGGGATTTTGAGTCCCCTGCGTCTGCCATTCCGCCACTCCGGCTGAAGATCGGTGGGGGAGGCGATGCTATGGGCCGGACCGGCGCCTGTCAAATCGCGGCCGAGCTGTGGAAAAACCGGTGGAAAACTCCCTTGCGCGGCAGGGCTTCCGCCTCTTTTGCGCTACCCGCCGGGGTTGACGAACGCCCCGTTTTCGGTTACTCTTCGGCGTCGGCAGTTGTCACTCTCGTATCCTAAGTACCCAGTCTCACAATAGTTACAGAAGGGGGCAGAGCACGTGACATTCAAGGTCGGTCAGAAGGTCGTCTACCCGAACCACGGCGTCACCGTGGTCGAGGAGATTGCTCCGAGCCGGATCGATGGCACCGAGCGCACCTGTTACCACCTCCGGCTGTTGTCGGGAAATTCCAAGGTGATGGTGCCGAAGGACAACCTCGATCTGGTCGGACTGCGTCCCCTTTGCGAGGCGAAGGAGATCCGCACGCTGTTCAGCATCCTCGAGAACGGCAGCGTCGAGGCGCAGAAGGACTGGAAGGGCCGTTACAAGCAGAACGTCGAGAAGATGAAGACCGGCCGCATCACCGAAGTGGCGGAAGTGCTGAAGAACCTCCGATTCGTCAGCCAGAGGAAGAGCCTGTCGTTCCGCGAGAAGAAGATGTACGAGCGCGCCAAGAGCTTCATCGTCAGCGAAGTCGCCCACGTCAAGGGGCTCACCGAGCGCGACGCCGAGCAGCAGGTCGAGCGCGCCCTGACCTCGAGCATCGAGCGCAAGAAGAAGGGCGACCTGCTCGCGAGCTGATCGCCGTGCAAGCCGCGCTCTCACGGCCGCTCCCGCTTCTTCGGAAGTTGGGGCGGCCGTTTCACTTTCTGCCGGCCTTTCCCGTCGTGGGGGAGCCTTGACGCCGACCGCCTTTGTCGACATCGCCCTGCCGCTGCCGGTCGGCCAGACGTACACCTACCATCTGACTCCGTACCAGCAGGAACGCCTGCGGCCGGGCGCGCGCGTGCGCGTGCCGGTCGGCCGGCGGCGGATGACCGGCTATGTCGTCGCGAGCCGCGACAGCGCGCCCGCGGGGGTCGCGACGCGGGCGATCGAGGCGCTCATCGATCGCGAGCCGGTGCTGCCGGGAGAGCTCCTCGAACTGGCGCGCTTCGCCTCCGACTACTACCTGACGCCTTTGGGCGACGTGCTCGCGGCGATGATCCCCGCCGAGGCCGACTCCTGGGCGGACCGCCGCGTTCGCCTGACCGATCGCGGCGCTCTCGCCGTGCACCGCGATCCGCTCGCCCAGGCCGTGCAGGCGCTGCTGCTCGAACGCGGTCAGCTGCGCATCTCGGAGATCGAAGAGCTCCTCGACGACCCGCGGATCGAGGCCGTGCTGGTGGCGGCGCTCGAGGAGGGGGGGCTCGCCTGGGACGAGGCCGGAGCGCGCGGCGAACGCTACAGCACGGCGTTCGGCCTCGCCCCCGGCGACCCCGGCGAGCTCGGCGCGCGCGCCGGGCGATCGCCGGCCGGGCGCGCCGTGGTCGAGTTCCTGACCACGCTCGGCCGCCCTGCGCTCGCCGACGAGCGGCGCGCAGGGGCGGGGGCGAGCGCTGCCGTGCTGCGCCGCCTCGCCGGCCTGGGGATCCTGCAGCGCTTCAGCCAGCCGAGCCGGCTCGGGCTCGACCGTCACCTCCTGCCGCGCGACGCGCCGCCGGAGCCGATCGCGCTGCGCGGCGATCAGGCAGCGGCCCTCGCCGCGATCGAGAGCGCGCTCGCCGGCGGCGGCTTCGCGCGCTTCCTGCTGCGCGGGGTCACCGGTTCCGGCAAGACCGAGGTCTATCTCCGCGCCGCAGGTGCCGCGCTCTCGGCAGGCCGCAGCGTCCTCTTGCTGGTGCCCGAGATCGCCCTGGTTCCGGCGCTCGCCTCGGCCGCACGGCTGCGCTTTCCCGACGAGCTGGCTGTGCTGCATTCCGGCCTGGGCTCTGCCGAGCGCCAGCAGGAGTGGGCGCGTATCCGCACCGGCGAGGCGCGCCTCGTGGTCGGCCCGCGGTCGGCGCTGTTCGCGCCGGTGGCCCACCTCGGGCTGATCGTCGTCGACGAAGAGCAGGACCTCTCCTACAAGCAGGATTCGTCGCCGCGCTACCAGGGGCGTGACCTTGCGCTGATGCGCGCCAAGCTCGCCGGTGCCGTCGCGGTGCTGGTCTCCGCGACCCCCGCGCTCGAAACCCGGCTCGCCGTCGCCTCCGGCCGGATGACCGGCCTCGGCCTCACCGAGCGTGCCGGCAACGGCGCGCTGCCGGAAGGGATCCTGGTCGATCTGCGCAACGAACCGGTGGTGAAGCTCCCCGGCGACGTCCAGTTCTCGGCGCGCCTCCTGGACGAGATCGAGCGGGCGCTCGTCGAAGGGGACCAGACGATCCTGCTGCGCAACCGCCGCGGCTACTCGCCGCTGCTGCTCTGCCGCGCCTGCGGCGAGGACTTCCGCTGCGCCGACTGCGGCCTGCCGCGCACCTATCATCGCAAGGGCGGGCGCGGCGAGCAGCTCATCTGTCACTACTGCGACTCGCGCCTGGCGGTCCCTTCGCGCTGTCCGACCTGCCGCGCCGAGACCCTGGAGGCGATCGGCGCCGGCACGGAGCGGATCGAGGAGGCGGTGAAGGAGCGCTTCCCCGGCGCCGCCGTGGACGTGCTCGATCGCGACGCCCTGTCGCGGGGCGGCGGGCCCGCAGCTATCCTCGAGCGCTTCCAGCGCGGCGAGACGCAGA
Organism: Acidobacteriota bacterium; assembly: GCA_052035735.1. GTDB lineage: Bacteria > Acidobacteriota > Thermoanaerobaculia > Multivoradales > JAGPDF01 > JAGPDF01. Next base: position 18,027 of record JBPOHI010000067.1, on the reverse strand, counting down.
TCCTGGTCGGCACGCAGATGGTGTCGAAAGGCCACCATTTCCCGCGTGTCGCGCTGACCGGCATCCTCTCCGCCGACAGCTACCTCGGCTTTCCCGACTTTCGCGCGGTGGAGAAGACTTACGCCCTGCTCACCCAGCTCGCCGGGCGGGCCGGACGCGGCGAGCGTCCGGGGCGGATGGTGATCCAGACCTTTCTCCCCGACCACTACGCCATTCGCGCCGCGCTGCTGCAGGACGACGCGGCCTTTGCCGAGCAGGAGATGCGCTTCCGGCGGATCTTCCACTATCCGCCCTACACCCGGATGGTGCAGCTCCTGCTGCGCGACCGTAGCCGCGAGCGCGGGCTCGAGCGGCTGACGGAGATCGCTCGTCGCCTCGGACGTCACGCCCGGGCGGGCGAGCTGCGCGTCACCGGCCCGGCGACCGCACCGCTCGAGCGTCTGCGCGGCGAATGGCGCCTGCAGTTGCTGGTGCGCGGCGCGCAGGGAGGGCTGGTGCGCCAGGCGATCCGCGAGGCCCTGGGCGACAAGCAGCATCCGGGCCTGGCGGTCGACGTCGATCCCTACCATCTGCTCTGACGGTTTGACCTCACCCCGAGCCTCTGCTACTTTGCCCCCCTCCGTGACCGATTCGACGATGGCCCAAGACTCGCAATTCGAAGAGCCTCTGGTCGCTCTGCGCCGCAGGATCGAGGAGCTCGAGGGATACCCGGAAGGCTCGGGCAGGGAGGCGGAGCTGCGCGACCTGCGCAAGGAGCTGCGCACCGAGACCGAGCGGATCTTCGCCGGCCTCAGCCGCTGGCAGAAGGCGCTCGTGGCGCGTCACCCGGACCGGCCGTATGCCCTCGATTACGTCGGCATGATGACCGAGGACTGGGTGGAGCTGCACGGCGACCGCGCGTTCGGTGACGACCGTGCGATCGTCGCCGGACTGGCGCGCTTTCGCGGACGTTCGGTGGCGGTCATCGGCCATCACAAGGGACGCGGGACGAAGGAACGCATCGCGCGCAACTTCGGTCAGCCCCGGCCGGAGGGGTATCGCAAGGCGCTGCGGGTCATGAAGCTCGCCGAGCGTTTCGGGCTACCGGTCCTCACCCTGATCGACACCGCCGGCGCCTATCCGGGCCTCGACGCCGAGGAGCGCGGCCAAGCGGAAGCGATCGCGCGGAACCTCCTCGAGATGGCCGGCCTGCGGGTTCCGATCGTCGTCGCGGTGACGGGCGAAGGGGGCAGCGGAGGCGCTCTCGCCCTGGGCGTCGGCGACCACGTGCTGATCTTCGAATACGCGGTCTACTCGGTGATCTCGCCCGAGGGCTGCGCGGCCATTCTGTGGAAGGACCAGGAGATGAAGGCGCAGGCGGCCGAGGCGATGCGCATCACCGCTCCCGATCTGCTGAAACTGGGCGTCGTCGACGAGATCGTCGCCGAGCCACCGGGCGGCGTGCATACGGATCCCGAGGCCGGCGCCGCCCGCCTCGGCGACGCCATCGAGCGTGCTCTCGCGGCGCTCGAGCGGATGAGCCCCGAGGCGCGGCTCGAGGCGCGATACCGGCGCTTCCGGGCGCTCGGCGTGGTGGGAGCGATCGGCTCCGCCGGCGACTTCGGTCGTGGCGCCGGGCTCCTGCCGGGCATCGCAGCGACTCCCGCAAGCTCCGGTCGCTGATCCGCGGTGCAAGCCTCCTGGATCGCCCGGCACCCGACGCCGGCGGTCGAGATACTCGATCGGCTCGCAGCCTCCGGTCTCCCTCGCGAAGTCGCCCATTTGCTCGCCGCCCGCGGCGTTTCGACTCCGGAAGAGGCGTCCGCCTTCCTCCATCCGTCGATCGGATCGCTGCACGATCCGCTGCGGCTCAAGGGGATGTCGGAGGCGCTCGACCTGCTGCTCGCGGCGAGAGAGAGCGGCGGACGCGTGGCGGTGATCGGCGACTACGATGTCGACGGCATCACCGCCACAGCCCTGCTGCTCGGCGTCTTCCAGGCGGTGGGCCTTGCGGCCCACGCCATCCTGCCGAATCGCCACGCCGGCGGCTACGGCCCTCAGCCGCAACACATGAGGCAGGCCCTGGAGCTCGGTTGCCGACTCGTCGTCACCGCAGATTGCGGCATCCGGGCCACGGAGGCCTTGGCCGAGGCCAGGCGGCTCGGTCTCACCGTCATCGTCACCGATCATCATCTGCCGGGGGAGCCCGAGGTCGAGGCCGCGGCGGTGATCAATCCGCGCCAGGCGGGCTGTTCCTATCCCTTTCAGGATTTGGCTGGTGTCGGGCTGGCGTTGAAGCTCGCGGCGGCCCTGCTCGAGCGCTGTGGACGCCAGGTGCCGTGGGCGTCGCTCTGCCGGATGGCCTGCCTGGGCACGATCGCCGATGCCGCGCCGCTCATCGGGGAGAACCGCGTGCTGGCGAGCCGCGGCCTGGCGGCGCTCGCGGCGACGCCGTCGGTGGGCTTGCGGGCGCTGCTCGCGGCGGCGGACGTCGGCCCCGCGGTCTCCGCCCAGGACGTCGGCTTCCGTCTCGGGCCACGGTTGAACGCCGCCGGCCGGTTGGGTGCGGCGGATCCGGCGCTCGAGCTCCTGCTCACCCGCGACCCCGAGCGGGCGACCGCACTCGCCGCGCAGCTCGGACGGGACAACGAGGAGCGCCGCGCGCTCGAGAAGCGGGTGGTCGACGACTGCGCGGCGCGCTTCGCGGATCGCGAGCTGCCGCCGGTGATCGTCGCCTGGAGCAGCGAATGGCATCGCGGCGTGACCGGCATCGCTGCCGGGCGCCTGGCGCGCCAGTTCCATCGGCCCGCGGTGCTGTTCGCGATCGCCGATGGCGTCGCGGTCGGCTCGGGGCGCAGCGTCCCGGGGATCGATCTGCACGCCTTCCTCTCCGCTTGGGAGGGGCGGCTCGAACGCTTCGGCGGTCACGCCCAGGCGATCGGCCTCACCGCCGCGGCCGCGCAGCTCGAGGAGCTCGGCCGCGAGTGGGAGTCGGAGGCCGCGGCCTGGCCAGTCGAGGGCTTCGCTCCGGCCATCGAGTTCGACGGCCCGCTCACGACCGCGGAGGTCTCGCCCGGGCTGCTCGCCCGTCTCTCTCGCCTCGAACCGTTCGGCGTCGGCAACCCCGAGCCGGTCTTTCGCCTCGGTCCGTGCCGGCGGACGGGTGCGGCGCGTACTTTCGGCGCCGGCCATCTCGGATTCACCGCCAGCGAGCGCGGCAGCGAGACGAGCGGCGGTGCCGACGTCGTCGCCTGGCAGTGGGCCGAGCGGGCCGCGGCGAGCCGGCTGTTCGACGGCGACTTCGAGATGCTCGCCTCGGTGGAGCTCGATCGCTTCCGCAACCGGCCTCGCCTGCGTCTCCTCGATGCTCGTCCGCTGGCGCGGGAGAACCACTAGAATGAAGCGGATGAAACGTCCGGTGCGGGGTTCCTACGTGCGCCTCCGGCGAGGTCTGCTGGGGTTGCTCGCCGTGTCGCTGGCGGGTCTGGTCGCGCTCTATCTGCTCGGCCGCCAGGGGGCGCCGGAGGAAGAGGCCGACTCGGCCTCCGCGGAGCGCCCCGCCGCCACCGACGAAGCCGGGCGCGCGAGCGATGCGGCCCAACGGGCCGACAACGTCGTCGCCTCGAGCGATGCGTTCGACTTCACCCAGTCGCTCGAAGGTCAGCCGGTGTTCAGCGTGCATGGCGACCGCTTTCGCACCACCCGCGACGGCCGGGTGGAGCTCGAAGGCGTCCGATTCCAGATCTACCGCGGGGCCACCAGCTACTCGGTGGCGAGCGACTCCGCCACCTACGACACCAACTCCCAGGAGGCCCTGCTCACCGGGCAGGTGCGGCTCACCGGCGGCGAGCTGGAGATGGACAGCGGCGAGCTGCAGCTTTCCAAGGGCGGCAAGTTCCTGGTTGCCGAGGGCCCGATCGCCCTGCGTCACGGCGCCCACTGGAAGGGCTCGGCGGCCGCGCTCGAGTTCGACGTCGCGCTCGATCTGATGACGCTGCGCGGGCCGGTGGAACTGGCGGGCGGGCTGCCGGGGGAGGAGCCGATGACGGTCGCCGCCGGCAAGATCGTACTCGACCGGACCGGCAGGGTCCTCAGGGCGAAGGGCGAGGTGGTTGCCACGCGCGGTGCCAGCCACTTCTCCTCCGACGAGGCCGAGCTGTTCCTCGCCGACGACGGCGAGACGCCGGCGATGCTGATCCTCGACGGCTCGCTCACCGGGACCTACGTCGCGGCGGCGGAGATCGCCGCCACCTCCGCCGACCGCCTGGACTTTCGCGGCGCGAAGCTCACCGTCCAGTTCGGCGGAGGAGGCGTGAGCGAGCCGCGGGAGATGAGCCTCGAAGGCCGGGGCAAGATCCTGGCGCTGATCGAGTCGGTCGACGGCGAGAGCATTCACGGTCTGGCATCGCGGGCGCTCTGGATGCAGCTCGAAGGCGGCCGTCCGCGCACGGCCCAGAGCACCGAGCCGGTCTATTTCGCCGAGTACCAGCGCGGCCTGACCGAGGCGAAGCGGTCGGGGAGAGCCGACCGCGCCGACGCCGAGTTCTCGCCCGCAGGCGGCATCTCGCGCGTGGTCCTGGCCGGCGGAGTGACGCTCACCGATCCGGCGTTCCGCGGTTGGGGTGAGCAGGCGCTGTTCGATTTCACCGCCGAGCGCTCGGAGCTGCTCGGCGAACCGGCGCGCACCGAGAGCGCGAGCGGCCAGCTCCAGGCGCCGCACATCGTCTACGCGCGGAAGACCGGCCTGCTCACCGCCGACCGCGGAGTGCGCGGCGTCCTGCAGAAGGGCAGCGGCACGGCGGTGGCCGGCGTCGGCTTCCGCGGCGATCAGCCGATCGAGTTCCAGGCCGAGGAGGCGATCTTCGCCGACGCGCCGCGCGGCTTCTTCCTCAAGGGGCAGGTGCGCGCCTGGCAGGGCAAGAGCCTGCTGTTGGCGAACCAGGTGCATGGCGAAGAGGCCGAGCAGCGGCTCTCGGCAGCGGGGGGAGTGCGCACGATGATCGATCTCGAAAAGGGGAGAGCGGGGGCAGAGCCTCCGACGTCGGGAGGCGTGGCCGCGCCGTTGACCGAGATAATCGCCGACCTTCTGACCTACCGCCGGGCGGAAGCGAGCGTCACCTATACCGGAGGAGTGCGCTTGCAGCAGGGTACCCGCATCCTGACCTGCGACGAGCTCGTGGCGGGGCTCGACAGTGCGCAGCAGATCCGCAGCATGGTCGGCAAGGGCTCGGTCGTGCTGCGCGATTCCGCCGACGGACGGACGATTCAGGGCGCGCTCGCTTCCTACGACGTGGGGCTCGAGAGTATCGAGCTCACCGGGGAGCCGGTGCGGATCAAGGACGACACCGGCGCGTCGCTCACTGGCAAGCGCGCCATTTACGATCTCAAGTCGGGGGCCGCCCGCCTCGCGGGGGCCGCGCAGTGAGTCGCGAAGGACCGCGCCTGGTAGCTACGAACCTGCAGAAGGTCTATGGCGGACGCACTGTCGTGCACGACGTTTCGGTCGAGGTGGCACCGGGCGAGATCGTCGGCCTCCTGGGGCCCAACGGAGCCGGCAAGACGACGACCTTCTACATGGTCGTCGGACTCGCGGCGCCGGACGGCGGCAAGGTGATGCTCGGCGACGAGGAGATCACCGATCTGCCGATGTACCAACGCGCGCAACGCGGGATCAGCTATCTGCCGCAGGAGCCTTCGGTCTTCCGCAAGCTCTCCTCGGAAGACAATCTGCGCGCGATCTTCGAGACCCTCGACCTGACGCATGCCGAGCAGGAGCGGCGCATCGACCGCCTGATCGAGGAGTTCCGTCTGCAGAAGGTGCGCAAGAGCATGGGCTACATGCTCTCGGGCGGCGAGCGCCGTCGCGTGGAGATCGCCCGCGCGCTCGTCCTGTCGCCCTCGTTCATCCTGCTGGACGAGCCGTTCGCGGGCATCGATCCGATTGCCGTGCTCGATATTCAGGGTATCATCCGCCACCTGAGGCAGATGGGAATCGGCATCCTGATCACCGACCACAACGTCCGCGAGACGCTGAAGATCACCGATCGCGCCTACATCATCAACAACGGCGGCATCCTGCGTGCCGGCTCGCCGCTCGAGCTGTCGTCCGACCCGCAGGTGCGCAAGATCTACCTCGGCGAACAGTTCGAGCTCTAGGCCACCCCACTCCAGCGCATGGCTCTCGAACAGAAACTCTCCCTCAAGCTCTCGCAGCGGCTGGTGATGACGCCGTCGCTGCAGCAGGCGATCAAGCTGCTGCAGATGACCCGGCTCGAGCTCGAGGTCGTCGTCGCACAGGAGCTCGAGATCAATCCGGTCCTCGAAGAGGCGGAAGAGGTCGACGACGAGGAGGAGGTCGGGCCGCTCGAAGCCGCGACCCAGGACGTCATCGAGGAGCTGCCGACGCCCGAGGTGCTGGAACGCCAGCGACTCGAGCAGGTGGCTTTCGAGGCCTACCTCGACGACGCCTCCGGGGACGACGGAGGCAGCTACGGCGAGTCGGAGAACCGCGAGGCGCCACCGCTCGAGAACACGCTGACGCGCGACCCCGACCTCTACGACCATCTGCTCTGGCAGATCCACATGTCCGACTTTCAGCCGCTCGAGCGCGAGATCGCCGAGTTCATCGTCGGCAACCTGAATCCCGACGGATTCCTCGTCGCCTCGCTCGAGGAGATCCGCGACCTCGCGAGCGGCGGGCTCGAGAATCCGCTGGCGATGGAGCAGGTGGCCGCGGTGCTCGCCCGGGTGCAGCGCCTCGACCCGCCAGGCATCGCCTGCGCCAACCTGCGCGACAGTCTGCTGCTGCAGCTCGATCTGCGCGGCGAGGCGGGGGATTCACTCACCCGTCGCGTGCTGGCGGAGCACTGGGAGCTCTTCCTGCGTCGCCAGTATGCGGTGATCGCCCGCGCCCTCGAGGTGTCGCTCGCCGCGCTCGAACCGGTGATCGAGGACATCAAGACACTGCAGACCCGGCCCGGCCGCAAGTTCACCAACGACCGGACGCATTACATCGAGCCCGACGTCTACGTCATCAAGGTCGGAGACGACTACGTCATTCAACTGAACGACGACGGCTTGCCGAAGCTGCGCATCTCGCGCGCCTACCGCGCGATGCTGAAGAACCTGCGGCAGGAGGGACGCCAGAACGACGCGCAACAGTTCATCTCGGAGAAGATGCGCTCGGCCCTGTGGATGATCAAGAGCCTCGACCAGCGGCAAAGGACGATCTACAAGGTCGCGACCTCGATCGTTCGCCAACAGCGCGACTTCCTCGATCATGGGCTCGATCATCTCCGCCCGATGGTGCTGCGCGACGTCGCCGAGGACATCGGCATGCACGAGTCCACCGTCTCGCGCGTGGTCTCGAACAAGTACATGCACACGCCACGCGGCCTCTTCCCGCTCAAGTACTTCTTCCACAGCGGCATCGACCGCGACTACGGCGAGGACATCTCGTCGTTGACGGTGAAGCGCAAGATCCGGCAGCTGGTGGATTCCGAGGACGCGAGGCATCCGCTTTCCGACAGCGAGCTGATGCGGATTCTCAACCGTGAAGGCATCCAGATTGCCCGCCGGACGGTCGCCAAGTATCGCGACGAGCTCAACGTGCCCTCATCCTCGGATCGCAAACGGATCTTCTGAGAACGGATTGCCGAAGAGAGGAGAAGCGATGAACATCGAATTCGTCGGCAGGCACCTGCAGGTGGAGGAGAAGACGCGGCTCCTGGCAGCGGAGAAGCTCGAGCGCCTGACGAAGTTCCTCGCCGACCCGATCGACGTGCATATCGTCCTCGAGGCGGCGAAGTTGCGCCACAAGGTCGAGATCCAGGTGCGCAGCGCCGGCCGCGATTTTCTGTCGAAGGAAGAGGCGGTCGACCTGCACGACGCCGTCGCGCAGGCGGCCGAGAAGGTGGTGGAGCAGGCCAAGCGGGCGCGCAAGCGCGAAGTCGACGAGCCTCGCCGGCGCGATCGCGAGCAGGCGAGTGCAGAACAGTGGCCGGTGGAGGTCCTGACGCGCGAGAGTGTGCGCCAGGGCGAATCCCCGATCGTCGTCAAGTCGAGCCGGCTCGAGATCCACTCGATGACGATCAACGAGGCCGCCTTGAAGCTCGAGAGCTCACGCAGCGAGTTCGTGGTCTTCCGCGATCTCGAGAGCGGGCGCGTCAGCGTCATCTATCGCCGCCACGACGACGACTACGGCCTCATCGTTCCCGAGCTCTGATTGGCGACGCCCTGCGGGCCTGACCCGATCCTCGCGCGCTGGATCCTCCCCGGGTCCGTGCTGCCGGACCTCACCGCGGAGTCCGCGCCGGGCGCTCTCGACGAGCTCGTCGATGCCGTCGCCGGAACGCTCCCGGGGGTGTCCCGTGCCGCCCTTCGCCAAGGCTTCGCGGAGCGCGAGGCCTTGGGGTCCACCGCGGTCGGCGGCGGTTTCGCGATTCCGCACTGCCGGATCGCCGGCCCGCGGGAGCTCGTCCTGCGGGTCGCCCGGCACCCTGCGGGAGTCGACTTCGGCGCGCCCGACGGCCGGCCGGTGAACGTCTTCTTCGCCGTCGTCGCGCCGACCAGCGCGGCGGCCACTCATCTCGAAGCCCTGCGGGCCATCGCCCGCTACGTGCGCGAGCCGGGGAGGCTCGCGCGGCTGCTCGCCGCCCGCGGAACCGAGGAGCTGCGCCAGCGGCTGCTCGAGGCCGCCGTCCCCGGCCTGCACGATGTCCCGCAGAGGGAGACCGCCGGTGTCTGAGACGCAGAAGGTCCGGGTCAGCGAACTGTTCGGCGACGAGCTCGCCGACCTCAAGCTGGTGGTGCTCGCCGGCGAGAATCATCTCGACAACACGGTGACGCACCCGCGGGTGCAGAAGCCCGGTCTGGCCTTCGCGGGTTACTACGAGTACATCAAACCGGGGCGGGTCCAGATCGTCGGCGAAAGTGAGCTCGAGTACCTGAAGACGGTGGCGGTGGAGGAGCGTGCCGAACGCCTGCGGCGGATCGCGGCCCTGCCGATTCCGGTCGTCGTGATCACCAAGGGCCTGGCGCCGGGTGAGGAGTTCCTCGGCGAGTTCCGTGCCCGGCAGGTCCCGGTGCTGTCCTCGAACGCCCTTTCGTCGGTGGTGATCAAGCAGCTCTCCTGGTTCCTCGAGGATCACCTGGTGCCGTCGACCCGCCTGCACGGCGTGCTGCTCGACATCTACGGTCTCGGCGTCCTGCTCATCGGCTCGAGCGGCGTCGGCAAGAGCGAAGCGGCGCTCGACCTCATCACCCGCGGCCACAGCCTGGTCTCCGACGACCGGGTGACGATCAAGCGCTACCCGAGCGGCGAGCTGGTGGGCTTCTCGGAGGAGACTCTGAGACACCACATGGAGCTACGCGGGCTCGGCATCATCAACGTGAAGGATCTCTTCGGCCTGGCGGCGATCCGCGCCCGCAAGCCGATCGACCTGGTCGTCGAGCTCGAGCCGTGGCGCGAAGGGCAGGCCTACGACCGTCTCGGCCTGGACGAGACCGTGTTCAGCATCCTGGACACGCCCTGCCCCTACATCCGGATGCCCGTCGCCCTGGGGCGCAACGTCGCCAACCTGGTCGAAATAGCGGCGCGGAACCACGTGTTGAAGTTGCAGGGGACACATTCGGCGCGCGAGTTCGCGCGCAAGCTGGAGGAGCAACTTGAACGCAGCCGCAGCGGCAAGCCGCGGTAGGAGGAGCCGTCGTGAACGCTAAGGCCAGGCTCGTGCTGGTCACCGGTCTCTCGGGATCCGGCAAGAGCACGGTCGCCAAGTGTTTCGAAGATCTGGGCTATTACTGCGTCGACAACATGCCGTTGCCGCTGCTCAGTCAGTTCGTCGCCGCGCCGCTCGACTTCGTTCCCGGCCGTGATCACATCGCGGTGGTCATGGACATGCGCGCGCCGGGATTCGCCGTTGAAGCTCCGCGGCTCCTGGGAGAGCTCGACCGCGGGCGGCTGCAGACGACCCTGGTCTTCCTCGAGTCGTCCGAGGAGGCGCTGATGCGCCGCTTCTCGGAGTCACGGCGGCCGCACCCGTTCTCGGACGAGCTGCCGGTGCTCGAGTGCATCCGCGCCGAACGCTCGATGATGAGCGAGCTGCGCGGCGCCGCTGACCTGATCCTCGACACCAGCGACTGGTCGATCCACGACATCCGCAGCCTCATCTACCGCGAGTTCGGGCGGGATGCCGGTCACGAACCGGTGATGAACGTGAGTCTGGTGAGCTTCGGCTTCAAGCACGGGATTCCGTTCGGCGCCGACCTGCTCTTCGACATGCGCTTCCTCCCCCACCCGCACTTCGACCCGGCGCTGCGACCGCTCTCCGGCCTCGACGCACCGGTGCGCGACTTCCTGCTCGAACGCACCGATTTTCGCGAGGTCGTGGCGCGTCTCGCCGACCTTCTGCGCTTTCTTCTGCCGCGCTACCAGCAGGAGAACCGGAGCTATCTCACCATCGGGATCGGCTGCACCGGCGGGCAACATCGCTCGGTCGCGTCGGTCGAGGCGCTCGCCGCGGCGCTCGAAGAGGCCGGCTGGACGGTCCGGGTGAAGCACCGCGACCTCGAACGGAAGCGCCCATGACTCCCGTGCTGCTGGTCACCCACGGCAGGATGGCGCAGGAGCTGCTCGCCGCGGCGGAGACCATTGCCGGCGTGCGCCCCGACATCCGCGCGCTCGCCCTCGAATGGAACGAAGGGATCGACGCGGCGCGCGCGCGGATCGCGCAGGCGATCGCGGAGCTCGACCACGGCGAAGGCGTGCTCGTCCTCACCGACATGTACGGCAGCACGCCGTCGAATGCCGCCATCGCGCTCGCCGCTCCGGGTAAGGTCGAGGTCGTCACCGGAGTGAACCTGCCGATGGTCGTGCGCATGAGCTGCTCTTCGGTGCTGCCAGCGACCCTCGCCGAGACCGCGCGCTGGCTGGAGGAAAAGGGCCGCCGCAGCGTCTGCCGGGGTGTCCCCGCCGATCCGGCGGCGCCGCCGCCGGCACCGGCGCCGGCCGGGGGGCGCTCCGGCTGTGATTGAGCGCGAGATCGAAATCGTCAACCGGCTCGGCCTGCATGCGCGCGCGGCCGCGAAGCTGGTGCACCTCGCGAGCTCCTTCGCCTGCCGGGTGAGCGTGCGCTTCGCCGGCGAGGACGTCGACGCCAAGAGTATCCTTGGACTCCTGCTGCTCGCGGCGCCGCAAGGAGGCCGCTTGACCTTGCGCTGCGACGGCGCCGACGAGGCGGCGGCGGTCGATGCGATCGCCGGCCTCTTCGCCGAGCGATTCGGAGAGAGCGAATGACTGCCAGCCGGCCGATGATTACCTTGCAGGGCCTGGGTGCGGCGCAAGGCGTCGCGATCGGCAGGGCGGTGGTCATCGCCAATCGCGCGCTCGAGGTCTTTCGCATCCCGATCGCGGCCGGCGAGACCGAGGCCGAGGTCGGCCGGCTCAAGTCGGCGTGCAGCGCGACGCAACAGCAGATTCAACGCACCCGGGCCAAGGCAAGTCACCTCTTCGGACAGGAACTGGCGGCGATCTTCGACGCGCACTCCCTGCTGCTCTCGGACCGCATGTTCCTCGACCAGGTCGAGCGCCGGATCGTCGAGGAGCAGGTCAATGCCGAGTGGGCGGTGCACGAGACCTCGCGCGAGCTCGCCAAGAGGTTCTCCGAGATCGAGAACCCCTACCTGCGCGAGCGCGGTCAGGATCTCGAAGACATCGGTCGGCAGCTCCTGCGCGTCCTGCAGGGTATCGCGCACCACGAGATCTCCGACGTCGAGGGCGACGTGATCCTGGTCGCCGACGATCTGGTGCCGTCGGAGGCGATCCGGCTCGGACGCGACAAGGTGGTGGGATTCGCCATCGAGACCGGCGGACGCACCTCCCACACCTCGATCATCGCGCGCTCGCTGGGGCTGCCGGCGGTCACCGGACTCGAGGAGGTGACCGACTACGTCACCAACTCCGACCCGATGATCGTCGACGGGCGCAACGGGCTGGTGATCCTGCATCCGACGCCCGAGGTGCTGGCAGAGTACGAGAAGCTGCGCTCCGAGCTCACCGCGGGGAGGTTCGGTGCCTCCGAGTCGCGCGATGCCGCGCCCACCACCGCCGATGGTGTCGCCGTCGAGCTGATGGCGAATATCGATCTTCCCGAGGAGCTCGTCCAACTCGGCCGCATCGGAGCGCGGGGCATCGGTCTCTACCGGAGCGAGTTCCTCTACATGGAGACCGACCCCAACCTGCCCACCGAAGAGGATCACCTGCGGCTCTACCTCCGGCTCATCGAGGCGACCGCCCCGTTCCCGGCGGTGGTGCGGACCTACGACTTGGGAGGGCGGAAGCTGGCACGCGAGATGATGGACAGCACCGAAGAGAATCCGGTGCTCGGCCTGCGCGGCATCCGCCTGACCCTCGCCCGGCCGCAGATCTTCCGTACCCAGATCCGCGCCCTGCTGCGGGCGGCCGCGGAAGGGGAGCTGTGGATCATGGCGCCGATGGTCAGCCGGATCGAGGAGGTCGAGGCGCTGCGCGCCTTCCTCGCCGAAGCGTCGTCCGAGCTCGCCCGTGAAGGCCTGGCGCATCGCGCCGCCGTCAAGGTGGGAATCATGATCGAGGTGCCGGCGGCGGCGATGATCGCCGACAGCCTCGCCCGGTCGGTCGATTTCATGGCCATCGGAACCAACGACCTGATCCAGTACTCGCTCGCGGTCGACCGCAACAACCGCAGTGTCGCGAGTCTCTACGAGCCGGTGCATCCGGCGATTCTGCGCATGTTACGCTTCGTCATCGAGAGCGCAGATGCCGCCGGAATTCCGGTCAGCCTCTGCGGCGAGATGGGGGCCGATGCCCAGATGCTGCCGCTGCTCGTGGGTCTGGGGCTGCGACGGATCTCGGCCTCGCCGAGCGCGCTGCCGGCGTTGCGGCAGCGGCTCGCCGGTCTCCGCGCTGGCGATCTCACCCGGCTGGCGACGGCCTGCTGTGCCGCGGGATCGGGAGCCGAAGTCTATCGCCTGATGTCGGAAGCGCCCGACCTGCACCGAGAGAGTCGAGGGAACCACTGATGAGGCAACCGGTACGTCGTGTCGAAAAGCCCTGGGGGCACGAGCTGATCTTCGCCCACACCGAGAGGTACGTCGGCAAGCTCTTGCACATCGAGCCCGGCGAGGCGCTGTCGTTGCAGTTCCACCATCGCAAGGACGAGACCTTCTTCGTCGCCCGTGGCGGCATCGAGCTGCAGGTCGAGGAAGACGGAGTGATGGTGCCGCAGCGCCTCGAGGAGGGCGAGTCGTACCACGTCACTCCGGGCACCAAGCACCGCATGGTCGCCGGCGCGTCCGGCTGCGATCTGTTCGAAGTCTCCACCTCTGAGCTCGACGACGTGGTCCGCCTCGAAGACCGCTATGGCAGGTCGTGAAGTCGTTCGCTACCCGGCCGGCCCGGCCCAGCGTCTCGGCCTGTCGCTGCTCGGCCTGACGTTTCTCGGGCTTTCCGGCTGCGGCTCCGCCGTTCCCGACGCCGTAGCACTGCCTCCGGTTTCGGAGGCCAAGGCAGAGGCGCCCCCGCCGAAGACGCAAGGCGACGCCCTGGTCGCCAGCCCGCCGCCCCCGACCGTCGTAGTGATCGACAGCGGATCCGAAGGCGCGCCGCAAGCGCCGCGCGGGCTGGCGCAGGCGGCCCGCGACGAACGCGAGCGCCGGGCGCAGGCCGGCAAGCCGGTGGCCGTGATCGACAACCGCAACCTCGCCGAGTTCTCCAAGGGCCAGACCCTGACCGTCGCCGACGGAACTGGCACGGCGGCGCCCGAGGCGGCGACCGCGAAAGCGGTCGGTGCCGCCGCGGACGACTCGACGCGTGACGAGGCCTATTGGCGGAGCCGCGGGCTCGAGATTCGCAAAGAATGGCGCGACGCCGCGGACCGGATCCTCGAGCTCGAGGCCCGATCCGAAGAGCTGCGGCGGAAGTTCTATGCCGCCGACGACCCCTATGTCCGCGATTCGCAGGTCAAGCCGGAATGGGATCACGCGCTCGACGAGCTCGACGCGACCCGCCGCGCAGCCGAACGCGCCGAGCTCGACCTCGAGCGCTTCCTGAACGAAGGTCGCGAAGCCGGGGCTTTTCCGGGTTGGCTGCGCGAAGGCTCCGAGCTCGAGCCGGAGCGGAAGGTCACCCGGGCACCGGGTGCGGAACCGACGGAGCCGGTCGTGGTGGAGGAGCCGCGGAACCGGCCTTGAAGGAGTCTCAGGCATTACGCCGCTTTTACGTCGAGACTTGGGGCTGCCAGATGAACGAACTGGACAGCCAGCGGATGACCGGCCAGCTCATGCTGCAAGGGATGCTGCCGACGCGCGACGTCTCTGAAGCCGACCTCATTCTGCTCAACTCCTGCAGCGTCCGCGAAAAAGCCGTCCAGAAGGTGTACTCGCGACTCGGCGAGTACCGCCTGCTCAAGCGCGAGCGTCCGCACCTGCAGATCGGGCTGTGTGGCTGCGTGGCGCAACAGGAGGGTGCGGAGATTCTCGGCCGGGTTCCTGACCTCGACTTCGTCCTCGGTCCGGCGCGGGTGGGGGAGCTTGCCGAGCTTCTCGACCGCCGCGCGGCCGGCGAACGCGTCCTGGCGACGGGGTTTCCCACCGAGCGGCGCTACGATTTCGACTCCATCTCTCGCGACGGGCTCTACAAGGGCATGGTAACGATCATCGAAGGGTGCAACAAGCGCTGCACCTTCTGCATCGTGCCGTCCACCCGGGGCCCCGAAAGTTGCCGCAGCGCGGCCGAAATCGAGCGTGAAGTCCGGCACCTCCTGAACTATGGCTTCCTCGAGATCGAGCTCCTCGGGCAGACCGTCAATCACTGGCGCGAGCCGGAAGGCATCGACAGATCGACCGCGAACCCGAGCCCGGATCCCGCCGACTTTGCCGATCTGCTCGACCGCCTGGCCGTCCTGCCCGGGCTGCGGCGTCTGCGCTTCATGACCTCTTTCCCGCGCGATTTCTCGCCCCGTATGGTCGACCAGTTTCGGCGACATGCGAACCTCTGCGACGGACTGCACCTGCCCGTGCAGTCCGGAAGCGACACCGTGCTTCGCCGAATGGGCCGAGGCTACAGCCGCGCGGCCTACCTCGAGCTGGTCGCCGACCTGCGCCGGGCGCGCCCGTCGATCGCCCTGTCGACGGACATCATCGTCGGATTTCCGGGAGAGAGTGAAAGCGACTTCGCGGAGACCATCGGCCTTCTGCGCGAAGTCCGCTTCGCTGCGGTGTATGCCTTCTGCTATTCGCCCCGACCGGGCACGGCGGCGCTCAAGCTGGCCGACAGCTCCATTCCGGAGGCTGTCGCCCAGGCCCGGCTGCAACAGCTCTTTGCCGTCCAGGCAGAGATCCAGACCGAGCTCCACGCCGATTTCGTAGGACGCCAGATCGAGGTCCTGGTCACCGGATGGGCCAAGGCCCCCGGCGTCATGACGGGCCGCACCTCCTGCAACCGCATCGTGCAGTTCCCGGCACCGGAGAGCGGCGTCGGAGTTCCGCGCTCCGGCGAGCTGGCGCAGGTCACGGTCACGCGCTCCCACGCCCACAGCCTCATCGGCAATCTCTAGAATTCACTTTAAGTACTTGCGCTGTTGCGCCGTCGCTTGACGGCTCCATCCGCGCATCGCACAATCCCCGCGATGTCCTCTGGACCGCAGAGTGAGGCGCGGTGGTGCGTGATGGAGGCCCGCTGCCTTCTGCTGGATCCACTCTCCGAGAGTCCGGTCGTCCTGTTGCGGGAAAGGGGCGGCAACCTCGTCCTGCCGATCTGGGTCGGCCACCCCGAGGCGCAGGCGATCGCGGTCGCGCTCGAAGAGGTTCGGGAGGCACGCCCGACAACCCACGATCTCCTACTCCAGGTGCTGCACGCGCTCGCTTGCGACCTTCTTCGCGTCGAGGTCTGGGCCCTCCGCGAACGGACCTACTTCGGCCGGCTCGTCCTCTGCCGCAACGGAGAGGAGGTCGCCGTCGACGCCAGGCCCAGCGACGCCATCGCCCTTGCCGTCCGCACCCGGGCCGAGATTTGTGTCGATCGAGGCGTTCTCGAGCAAGCTCTGGCACCCGATGTGGAGACGGCGGGGGAGGAGGAACGGCAGCTCCGGGAGTGGCTGGAGAAGTCGAGCCCGGAGACGCTGAGCAAGTACAAGATGTAGTTTTCACCGAGCGCTGCAAGTGGCTTTCCCTGCAACCTTTAGAGGCAATGTCGGCGCGCCGACATCACTTCGCGGCCCTGGGCAGACACCCCGCTTGACCGCACCCGAGCGCTTCAATACACTGCCCGCCTCGCGATGATCCTAGCCATCACCAATCAGAAGGGCGGCGTCGGAAAAACGACCACCGCCATCAATCTCTCGGCCGCGCTGGCCTCCAAAGGCCTCCGGACACTGCTCGTGGATCTCGATCCGCAAGCCAACAGCTCGATGTCGTTCCTCGACGTTCACGGCCTGGAACGCACCATCTTCGATGTCCTGACCGACACAGCCGTGAACCTGATGGACATCGTCGTACCGGCTGAGAAGGTCCCCAACCTCTCGATCGCCCCGTCGAGCATCTCGCTCGCCAAGATCGAATCCAAGCTTCTCGGGGAGCTCGACAGTCACTTCCGCCTCCAGGACGCTCTCGGCAGCGTGGCCGACAAGTTCGACTTCATCGTTCTCGACACGCCGCCGACCCTCGGCATCATCACGGTCAACGCCCTCGTCGCCTCGTCCCACGTCCTGATTCCCATCCAGTCGAGCTATTTTGCCCTCGAGGGGACCGACGATCTCCTCGAGACCATCGACAAGGTGAAGCAGCGGGCCAATCCCCAGCTTCAGATCCTCGGCGCGGTGATCACGCTGCACGACAAGCGGACGCTGCTTTCGCGGGACATCGTGGACCAGATCCACAAGGTCTTCGGCGACAAGCTCTTCGAGACGATGATCACCAAGAGCGTGCGGCTCGAAGAGAGCCCGGCCTACAAGGAGTCGATCTTCAGCTTCGCACCACGATCCACTGGAGCCTACGAGTACTACAAGCTCTCCGAGGAGGTCCTCAGCCGTGTCTGAAGCGACGGCGACGAGCAAGCGGGGCCTTCCTCTCCGAGTGAAGATGCGTCACGGTGCGCACTTCGTCGACGAGTTGGCGAGCCGCAACGAATCCACGGTCGGGAGGCTTCTGCCCCTTTCCAGCCTGCGCCCGAACCCGAATCAGCCGCGCACGGACGTCGGCGACCTAGCCGACCTGGTGGCCTCGATCCGCGACAAGGGCGTGCTCGAGCCGATCCTGGTTCGCAAGAACGACTCTGCCGAGGGGCTGCCACCCGGCGTGAAGTTCGAAATCGTAGCAGGGGAGCGTCGCTACCGCGCGGCGCTCGAGGCAGGCCTCTTCGAGATCCCGGCGATCGAGCTCGAGGTCACTGCCGACGAGGCCCTCGAGATCACCCTGATCGAGAACCTGCAGCGGAAAGACCTCAACCCGTTTGAAGAGGCCGAGGGCTACCAGGCCCTGGGTACGCTACACAGCTACACGCAGGAGCAGATCGCCCAAGCGGTCGGCCGCTCGCGAAGCTCGGTCGCCGAGAGCCTCGGGCTGCTGACCCTGCCGCGCGAGGTTCGGGAGCGGGCGCTCGAACTCGGGCTCACCGCCAAGTCGGCGCTCTTGGAGCTTGCCAAGGTCACCGATCCGAAGGCCTTGGACGCCCTTCTGGCCCGTGCCGGCAGGGAAGGTCTGAGCCGCGACGACCTTCGCAGCGAGCTTCGCAAGGCGCCAGAGGGTCGCAGCGCAGCTCGCAAGCGACCCTTCGCCTTCAAGTTCCGCGCCCCGGACAGGTCCTTTCAACTCCAACTGCAGTTTCGACAGTCGACCGTCGACAAGACCGACCTGATCCGCGCCCTCGAGCAGATCCTCGAGGAGATTCGCAACACGCCCGAAGCCTGACCGGCGGCTCCAGCCGCCGGCGCCTGGCCGCCAGGCCAGCCTGCCGCACCGACCCTGAGCTTCAAGGTAGGCGCGAGAGCCGAAGAGAAGAACGCTTTCGGCGGA
>JBPOHI010000305.1:0-37793 GCA_052035735.1 Acidobacteriota bacterium | reverse complement strand
ACGAAGCGGCTGGTGAGCGTCGACTTGTGGATGATCTGGTTCAGGCGCTCGACCGTGCGCACGATCTTGAAGTCGCGCGCCATGCCCATGCGCAGACCCATGTAGATGTCGCGCACCTGCAGCGCCGCCGGCAGGCCGTGGCCGGAGACGTCGGCGATCGCCAGCCCCAGGATCTTGTCGGTGATCGGAATGTAGTCGTAGAAGTCGCCGCCCACCGACTCCATCGGCTGGATCCGGCCGTAGAGCTCGAAGCCGCCGTAGACCGGCGCGCGGCGCGGCAGAATCGACGCCTGGATCTTGCGCGCCTGATCGAACACCTCCTGCATGCGCTCCTGGCGCAGCTTCTGGTTGATCCCGTGGCGCAGCACGCCGAGCGAGAACAGCACGTCGTCGCGACGGACCCCGGGGGCGACGTCGAAGGACAGGATGAACTCCTCGTCGCCGACCTCGATCGCCGCGAACCGGTCGACTCCGAGCTGCTCCTCGAACTGATGGTCGAAGCGCGGGTCGGTCGAGTCCATGTAGACGACGCCCTCGGAAAGCGCGATCTCGATCGGAGCGTAGCTGGCCGGCACCCGGATCTCGCGCTCCGCCGGCCGGGCGTTGGGGAAGGTCGCCTTGAGCTCGTAGGACTCGCCGTCCCACTGGTAGAGCCTTCCGCCGTAAAAGCCGAGCGCGTCGCGGAAGCGGGAGATGATCGCGTCGGCCAGGTTGTAGATCGTGATCCCGACTTCGTCCTCGGTCTGGATCTCGCGCACGAGCAACTCGACGCGCTTCATCAGATTGCGGATATCCGCCTGGCGTGTGTCCGTCATTCCTGGCTTTCTATTTTGGCAATCGCGTCCCGACCGGACGGCGGCGTCAGCCGCGGTCGATCAGGGCGGCGACGATGCGATCCTGCGCGGCGTGGGCGCCGGCGTTGCTGCGCACCTGATTGAACAACAGGGAAAAGGCGTAGACCTTGCCCGAGACCGCCTTGGCGTAGCCCGACAACGTCGAGACGCCGTTGATCGTACCGGTCTTCGCGAACACGTTGCCGGCGTACGGCGCTCTGGCCAGCCGGCGCTGCCACTTCAGGCCGTGCTCGCCGGAGAACGGCAGGGAGCGCAGAAAGTCGCGCCCGAAGGCGTGGAAGTACATCTGCTCGAGCAGCCCGGTCATCGACCGCGCGCTCATCAGGTTGCCGCGCGACAGACCCGAGCCGTCGACGAGCGAGAACGTGCTCGGGGCAATTCCCATCCCGGCGAGGAACTCGCCGACGACGCCGACGCCAGCGGCCCAGCTGCCTTCGCCGCGCACCTTCCAGCCGAGGAGCTTGGCGAGTGACTCAGCGTAGAAGTTCTGGCTGCGCTTGTTGGTCACTTCGAGCGTCCGCGCGAGGTCGCTGCGGTGGGTCGTCACCAACCGCCAGTCGCCTCCGGGCGAACCGTGAGCCGGCGTGACGGCGCCAGCGACCTCGACGCCCTCTTCGGCGAGCGCCGCCTCGAGCGAAGCGCCGAAGTACGCCGTGGGGTTCTGCACGGCCACCCACTCCTCGCCTGGGCCGGTGCGCAGGCCGATCGTCCCCGAGACCACGATGGTGTCGCTGTCGCCCAGACGGCCGACGAACAGCCGGTTGCGGTTCTTCGCGCCGGTCGTCGTGGCGCTGTTGCGGATCTCGAAGTAGTCGAGCTTCGGCACCGTCTCGACGCGCGCCGGTAGACCCGCCTGCGAGGCGGGCCAGACGCGCACCAGGACGCAATTGTCGTTGAAGGACAGAGCCTCGACCGGTGCCTCGTACCAGCTGGTGAGCTGATCGCGCGGCCAGTCGGGGTGTACGTTCGGCGGCACGAAAAGACCGTTGACCAGGAGCAGGTCGCCGGTGACGCGGCGGATGCCCTGCGCCTTGAGGGCTGTCGCCCACTCTCGGAAGATGGCGTACGAGTCGCCGTCGTGGAAGCGCCCCGAGAGGTTCGGATCGCCGGCGCCGAAGATCGCCAGGTCGCCGGTGAGAACGCCGTCCGCGACCTCGCCGCGCGCCATCACCCGCGTCTCGAAAACGTAGTCTGCACCGAGGGTGCCGAGTGCGGC
Source organism: Acidobacteriota bacterium (assembly GCA_052035735.1). Lineage (GTDB taxonomy): Bacteria > Acidobacteriota > Thermoanaerobaculia > Multivoradales > JAGPDF01 > JAGPDF01. The sequence goes on along the minus strand of JBPOHI010000305.1, from coordinate 35,723 downwards.
GGCGGTGGTGAGCAGCTTGGTATTGGAGGCGAGGATCCGCGGCTGATCGGCGTCCAGGGCGAAGGCGCTCTGGTGGGACGACAGATCGACGATGTGGATGCCCAGGGCCCGCGCGCTCTTCTTCGCCGCCTCGGCCTCGACGGCCAAGGCCTGCTGCAGCGTCGGGGTCGGCCGCTTCGCCGCCGCCGGTCCCGGCTTCGCGGCGGCAGCGGAGGCAGCCGCCGGATTCGCCGCCAGCGCGAGGTCCGCGAGCACCGCGAACGTGAGGGCTGCCGAACGGAGCGAGAGTCCCCCGCGACGGACCTGCGCACTCACCCTCATTGCGTTGCCACCCTCCACGACCGGGAAACCGGACAATTCCGGACTGCTGCCGAGGGGTCATCATACCGGGTCACACCGCAGGCCGACAGGGAGCGCGTCACAGCCGCTCCGTGGCACATTCCGGGTGGCTGAGCCGGTAGGATTCGCCCATGCACCCCTTCCGCCTCGTTCGTCTCTCGCCGCTGCTCTCGCTGCTGCTCACGGCGCCGGGCTGCGTCACCATGCGACCCTACGCCGAGGCGGTGCGCGAGCTGCCCGAAGGCAGACTGCTCGAGCTCGACGGTCAGAGGATCTCGGTCGAACGCGCCGGGCAGGGTGAACCGCTCGTGCTGCTGCACGGTTTCGGCGAGTCGACGCTCGCCTACGCGTCGGTTCTCCCCGCACTCGCCGAGCGCTTTTCGGTCATCGCGATCGATCTCAACGGCTTCGGCTTCACGGAACGTCCCAAGGATCGTGCGAGCTACACGCTCGCCGGCCAGGCGAGACTCGTCCTCTCGGTGCTCGACCATCTGCGCCTCGATCGCGTGCGGCTCGCCGGCCACTCCTACGGCGGAGGGCTGGCGCTCTATCTCGCCTCCCGCCATCCGGAGCGCATCGAACGGCTGTTGCTGATCGACAATACGCTGCCGCTCTACGCCAGCCAGCGTCGCAAGAGCCTCTTTCGCTGGCGCTGGCTGGCGGGAATGGCGGCGCATACTTTCGCGCTCCGCGACAGGGTGATCGAAAAAGGGCTCAGAGAGGCCTACTTCGACGACACGCGGGTCACGCCCGAGCTGGTCCAGAGTTACGCCGAGCGCCTGCGCATCGAGGGAGTGACCGACGCGTTCTTCGGTCTCGTCGGCCCGTCCGAAGAGCCGCCGTTCCGGATCGATCTTGCCTCCGTGGAGACTCCGACTCTCGTTCTCTGGGGCGCCGAGGACCGGCTCATCGAGGCGAAAGCTGCCGAAAAGACCTCGAGCCAGCTGCCCGCCGCGCGCTTCGTCGTCCTGCCGGCCTGCGGGCACACCCCGATGGAGGAGTGCCCGGAGGCCTTCCTCGCAGCGGCGCTGCCGTTTCTCGCCGGGGAGACTGGGTCCGCCGGAAGTCCCTAGATCAGAAAGCCGGCGATCGTCGCGGTCTGGAAGCAGGCGAGCGAGCCGGCGACCATGGCCCGCAGGCCGAGCCGGGCGAGATCGCTCTTTCGCTCCGGAGCCATGGCGCCGATGCCGCCGATCTGGATGGCGATCGACGAGAAGTTCGAAAAGCCGCAGAGCGCGTAGGTCGCGATGATCTGGGCGCGCTCCGAGAGCTGCCCGGCCTGCACCATCTTCTCCATCTCGACGTAGCCGACGAACTCGTTGACCGCCGTCTTGATGCCGATGAGCGTCCCCACCTGCGAGGCGTCCGCCCACGGCACCCCCATGACCCAGGCGAGGGGCTGGAACATCCATCCGAGCAGGGCGCGCAAGCTCCAGGTGTCGTAGCCGGCCAACTGGCCGAGCTTGACGATCGGGAAGTCGATCAGGGCGATGAGCGCGACGAACGCGATCAGCATGGCGCCGACGTTCAGTGCCAGCTTGAGGCCGTCAGCGGCGCCCGAGGCGGCGGCGTCGATCGAGTTCGCCCACGGGCGATCGATCTCGATCGCCACCGAGCCTGCCGTGACGCTCTTCTCGGTCTCGGGGAACATGAGCTTCGCCATCACCAGCGCCGCGGGGGCCGACATGACGCTCGCTGCGAGCAGGTGCTTGGCCGAGACTCCCATGCCGACGTAGGCCGCCATGACGCCGCCGGCGACCGTTGCAAATCCGCCCGTCATCACGGCCATGAGCTCGGACTTCGTCATCGCTCCGATATAGGGCTTGATGAGCAACGGCGCTTCGGTCTGGCCGACGAAGATGTTCGCCGAGGCCGAGAGCGACTCGGCGCCCGATGTGCCCATCGTTCGCATCATCACCTTGGCGAAGACGCTCACGATCCGCTGCAGGATTCCGAAGTAGTAGAGCACCGTGATGAAGCTCGAGAAGAAGATGATCGTCGGCAGCACCTTGAAGGCGAAGTAGAACTCCTTGAATCTGTCGCCGAAGACGAAGGAGGCCCCGGCGTCGGTGAAATCCAGGAAGCGGGTGATGCCGGCGCCGACGAAGTCGAAGGCGCTCCGGCCCACCTCGGTCTTCAGGATGATGAGAGCGAAGACGATCTGGAGCGCCGTGCCCACCGCCACAGGCCGCCACTTGATCGCGCCGCGATTCGACGACAGGACCCATGCGATGGCCAGCATCACGAACAGACCGAGGACGGGAACGAGCTGCTGCATGAAGCCTCCAGGGGACGAACGCCTGCACCGTGAGTCGGCTCAAGACCGGAGATCGCCGCGCAGCGTATCCGACCCCCAGCACGCCGGCAAGCGAGGCCCGCGACGCACCCGGCGCCTCCGGCAAGGGCGCATGGCGTCGTAGACTGGCGGCCATGGCGCCGCGTTTCGACGAAGCCGCCCAGCGTATCGAGCTCGCGGTCGCCGACCTCCTCGAGCCTCAACTCATGCGCTCGATCGGGTTCGCCAACCGCGGCGGCTTCGAACGCATGTGGCTGGGGCAGGCGATCCACGGCCGCTACCAGGAAGAGGCGCTCGCCGGCGACGGCAGCTACCGGCGCGAGGTCGCCCTGCGTCACGAGTTCGTCCATCGCGGCTGGACGGTGACGCTCTCCGGCCGTGCCGACGGCATCCGCAAGGAGCCCGACGGCACGCTGGTGGTGGAGGAGATCAAGTCGGTGCGGCGCGAGGGGCAACTCGCTCCAGTGACGCGGCAGATCTACGAGCGCCAGGCGCTGCTCTATGGCTGGATGCTGTCGCAGCTCGAGACCCGGCCGGTGCGCGTCGAGCTGGTGCTCATCGCGATCGGCAGCGACACCGTCGAGCGCGAGCCGCTGAAGGCCGACTTCGAGGCGCTCGAGCTCGCCGTCCGTCAACGTCTGAACGCCCTGCTGCGCGAACGGAAGCGCGAGCGCGAGGCCGCCTCTGACCGCCACCAGGCGGCGCTGGGGATCCGCTTCCCGCACGCCGACCTGCGCCCGGGGCAGGAGCAGATCGTGGCGGCGGTCGAGCACGCCCTGGAGCATCGCGAGCATCTCCTGCTCGAGGCGCCGACCGGCCTGGGCAAGACCGCGGCGGCGCTCTTTCCGGCGATCCGCTACGCGCTCGCCGCGGACAAGCGGCTGTTCGTCCTCACCGCCAAGAACCTGCAGCAGGAGATGGCGTTCAAGGTGCTCCGCCAGGTCGATGCCGGGCCGGCGCTGCATGCCCTGCGTCTGCGCGCCAAGAGCCGCATGTGCGCCAACGGCGAGGTCATCTGTCACGAGGATTACTGCCCGTTCGCCCGCGACTACTACGCCAAGCTCGCCTCGTCGGGCGTCGTGCCGCGCCTGCTGCGCGAACAGGCGGTGCTCGACCCCGACCTGGTCTTCTCCGCCGCGACCCAGGCCGAGGTCTGCCCCTTCGAGGTCAGCCTCGACCTCGCGGGCAAGGCGCAGGTCGTGGTCTGCGACTACAACTACGCCTTCGATCCCTATGTCGCGCTCGCCGACTTCTCGGTCGAACACGATCTGTCGAACGTGATCCTGGTCATCGACGAGGTCCACAACCTGGTCGAGCGCGGCCGCGGCTACCTGTCGCCCGAGCTCTCGTCGGCGTCCGCCCGCCGCTCCGCCGAAGCCGCGGCCCATGGCGGCGGACCGGTCCACCGCGAGCTCGAACGGCTCTCGCTCGAGCTCGCCCTGCTCATCGAAGCGACCGCCGACGCCGCTCTCGAGGAGATCCGCGAGGTGGAGGGCGCGGTCGAGGCGGCGTTGCCCGAAGAGCGCCTCTGGCGGTTGCGCCCCGACTTCGACGCCGCTTTCGTCGACTATCTCGAGCATCGCCGCGAAACCAAGAGCTTCCAGGCCGACGACGCCTTCGTGGCGCTCTACTTCGAGCTCCTGCGCTTCCTCAACGGCCTGGCGATCGAGGGCGGCGGCTCGGAGATCTCCCGCCGCCTCTGCGAGCGCCGCGGCGAGGAGCGCAAGCTCCGCATCTTCTGCAAGGACCCGGGCGCCTTCCTCGGCCAGGTCATCGGACGCGCGCACTCGGTGATCGGCCTCTCGGCGACGCTTCAGCCGCCCGAGTTCTACCGCGACCTGCTGGGCTTCGCGCCGAGCCGGACCGTCGCCCTCTCCCTGCCGAGCCCTTTTCCGGCCGCTCATCGCCGGGTGGTGGTCGACCGCTCGGTGACCACGCTATGGCGCGAACGGGCGGAGAACTGCCAGCCGATCGCCGACCGGCTGAGCGCCCTCGGCGACACGGTTCCCGGCAACTGCCTGGTGCTGTTTCCGAGCTTCCAGTTCCTCTCCGACGTTGCCTCGCGGATGAGCGCCAAGAGGAAGCGAATCTACGTGCAGCAGCGCACCGACTCCGAGCGCGACCGCGAAGCGCTTCTCGAGACCTTGAGAAATGCTCTCCTCGGCGACGTGATGCTGCTCGCAGTGGCAGGCGGCGTCTTCGCCGAGGGCGTCGACTACCCCGGCGAGATGCTCAAGGCGGTAGCGATCGTCGGCCCCTGCCTGCCGGTGCCGACGATCGAAACCCGGCTGTTGCAGAGCTACTACGAGGAGCGCTTCGAGCGCGGCTTCGAATTCGCCTTCGTCGTCCCGGGCATGACGCGCGTCGTGCAGGCGGCCGGCCGTCTCATCCGCTCGGCCGAAGATGTCGGCGTCATCGCCCTGCTCGATCGCCGTTTCCTCGACCGCCCCTACGTCGACCGCCTGCCCGCCGACTGGCTGGCCGGCGGCGAAGCGACCGCCCTGGGGGGCGACCTGGTGGCCGCCGCGCGCGACTTCTTCGCCGGGCCCGCAGCCGAAACGGAAGGCCGGGTTAGACGCCCGCCGCCCGGCCCGCGTAAGAAGGGATGAGAGCAGGAACCGAGCGACGGTCCCCACCTCTTCAACCCTCCTTCAGGCCCCGCGCGTCGCGGGGCCCTTTTTTTGCGACCCAGACGCTCGCGCGTCAGAGCCACCTGCGGCGGCGGAACCAGAAGACCATGCCCATGGCGATCACGCCCATGGCGCCGAGCACCGCGAAGTAGCCGTAGCGGCTCGCGAGCTCCGGGATGTACTCGAAGTTCATGCCGTAGACCCCGGCGATGAAAGTGAGCGGCAGCATGATCGCCGAGAACAGGGTGAGCACCTTCATGATCTCGTTGGTGCGCTGGGAGATGACCGAGAGATAGGTGTCCTTGACGTTCGAGAGCTGGTCGCGCAGCTGATCGACCGCGTCGGTCAGGCGCAGGACGTTCTCCAGCGTGTCGCGGAAGTTGAGCGACGCGGTGGCGTCGAACAGCGCGTCGCGCGAGTTGGCCAGGTGGCCGAAGACCGCCCGGTGCGGCAGCATCGTGCGGCGAAGGACGCCGAGCTTGCGGCGCAGGTCGAGAATGCGCTGCAGATCCTCGCGCTCGGGATCGTTCAGAACTTCCTGCTCGAGCTCCTCGATCTCGGCGCCGATCTCGTCGACGATCGGGAAGTAGAGGTCGATCATCTCGTCGCAGATCGTCCACAGCAGTTGCACGACGCCGCCCGCCACCGGCCGCCCGCTCTCCTCGATGCGCGAGCGCACCAGCGCCACGCTGCGCAGCGGCGCACGGTGCACGGTGATGAGGAGGTTCGCGCGCAGGAAGGCGGCGAGCTTGAGTGTCTGCAGGTCGCCCGAACCGCGGTCGCGGTTGAAGTCGATGCCGCGCACGATGACGAAGAGATGGTCCGAGTACTCTTCGACCCGCGGCTGATGCTGCAGGGTGAATGTGTCTTCGATGGCGAGCGGATGGAATCCCTGCTCGGAGAGGAGCCGCTCGGCGGCCTCGGCCTCGCCGACGAAGTCGATCCAGCCGGCGACCGCCGGATCGAGCGCCTCGGGCAGCAGTTCCTCGCCGCCACAGCGCACGGCGCCGTCGGTGTCGCAGAGCATGATCCGGATCATCGGCGGGAAATTATCACGCGCCCCGCGGCGCCCGGCAGACTCTAGGGTCGCTCGTCCTGCCGATCGGGCTCGCCATCGGGCGCCGGACCGGGCTCGCCCGCAGGGGGGCCGTCGGGCCGCGCGTAACCCTGCAAGCGGCGGGCGGCGGGCCGTTGGCGCAGCCGGTCGGGCGGCGGTCCCGGCGGGCGCGGTCCGGCCACCGCGGCACCGAAGCGCTCGACGAAGCGAAGGTACTCGCGCTCGGCCCGGCCGTCCAGAACCTCGCGGGCTGCGAGGATGTTGGCGACGAACGCGCGATCGAGCGCGTCCTGCGCACGGGTGAGGTCGCCGAGAAGCGCTTCGACGCGCTCGCGGTCGGGCTGCGGCGAGGTGAGCTCGCGCCGCAGATCGCGCCGCGCCTCGTCGATCTGCCGGCGGCCGGCATGCACCCGCTCGCCGAGCTCCCGCTGCAGACGGAGGAAGCTCTCGCGAGCCTCGCCGGCGAGCGCGAGACGGTCGGCGAATCGCGCCCCCTCGCGGCCCGGCGGGCGGGAGTCGCGTTCCCGCTGCACCTCCATGCGGTGGCGCGCGATTCCCATTCCGATGAGGCCGCAGTTGACGCCCAGGGAGAGCAGCAGGGCGAGGAAGATCCACTGGCGTCTCACGGCCGGCTCTCCTCCTGACCGTCCACCTCGGCGCCAGCCGGCTCACTGGCCGAGAGCGCCTGCAGATACTCCTCGGAGAGGGAGGCGGTCCACCAGGCGTCTTCCTCCGTCAGGCCGGCTTCGCCCGCGGCCGTGCCGGTGCCGTAGGACAGGGATCCGCCGAGCGCGACACCGGCCAGCAGCGCCGCCGCCGCCGCCGCCCGCATCCAGGCCGCGCCCAGGATCGGCTCCGCGGCGCGTGCGCGCTCCGTGGTCCAGGCCCGGGCCACACGGCGGGAGAACCCGGCAGGCACGGCCGGCGCCTTCGGCAGCTCGAGCGCCCTCCAGACGGAAGGCCATCCATCCGGGCTCCCGGCCTCGCCATCGCGCGGGCCGAGGCCACCGCGCGTCTCGTCCCCGGCAAGGGTGGCTCGAGCCCAACGCTGCCCCGCTTCGTCCTCCTCCCGGCGCTTCATCCCACTCCCCCTTCTCTGGCTGGAACCCGCGGCCCGTTCGCTTCCTGCGGCGCCAGGCGCCGCATCGCCCGCACCAGACGGCTTTCGACCGCCCCTTCGGTAATCCCCAGCGTCTCGGCGATCTCGCGCCCCGAGAGCCCCTCGAAGCGGGCCAAGAGGACGACCACACGTTGGTTCTCCGGCAGCCGTGCGAGACGCTCGCGGGTCTCCCGCCAGCGCTCGCGCGCCAACAGGGCACTCTCGGCATCAGGGCCGCGATCGGCCGGATCGAACGCCCCCGCCGGCTCCCCCTCCCGCCCGGCTCCGCCGCGCTCGGTCGCCGCCCCCTCCAACGAGAAGAACCGCGCGATCTTCCGCCGCCGGAGCTGGTTCAGGCAATGGTTGACGGCAATGCGATAGAGCCAGGTGTAGAAGTGCCCGCGCGGCTGGACCCGTTCGGCGTGCCGGAAAGCCTTGAGAAAAACCTCCTGCGCGGCGTCGCGCGACGCCTCGCGCTCGCCGAGCCAACGCGAACAGAGGCCGATCAGGCGCTCCTGGTGCTTCTCGACCAAAGTCGCGAAGGCAGCTTCCTCCCCGCCAGCGGCGCGCGCCAGCAGGTCCCAGTCCGCATCCACCTCTCCCGCCAGGGGAGTCTCGGTCGCCACTCGTTGTCTGGAACCCCCGGACCGCCCTTCTCCTGCGCCGGCAATGGGTCCCCTGAGCGCCAGGGGCCTCAGGCGGTCAGCTTGTCCAACTCGACGACCAGCGCAGAGGCATCGGCGTAGCGCGCCGCCGGGCTCTTCTCGAGGCAACGCAGGAGGAGGCGCTCGAGCGCCGGCGGAATCTCCGGCCAGAACTCGTGCGGCGCGGCCGGCGCCTCACGCAGGTGCTTGGAGATGATCTCCATCAGGCTCTCGCCGCCGAACGGCAGCCGGCCGGTGAACACTTCGAACAGCACGACACCGCAGGCGTACACGTCGGCGCGCTGATCGGGCTCCTTGCCTTCGAGCTGCTCGGGAGCGAGATAGTGCGGCGTGCCGACGATGAAGCCGGCCTGGGTCTGTCCCGGGGTGAGCCGGGTCACCGGCCGCGCCAGGCCGAAGTCCATCAGCTTGGCATTGCCCTGCGAGTCGAGAATGATGTTCTCGGGCTTGATGTCGCGGTGAATGATCGCCAGCGAGTGCGCCGCAGCGAGGCCCGAGGTGAGCTGGCGCGCGAGGCGCAGGCCGGCCGAGTAGGGGAGCCGGCCCGAGCGCTCCAGCATGGAGCGCAGCGTCAGGCCGCGGACGTACTCCATCGAGATGAACGGGTTGCCGTCGATGTCGCCGAAGTCGAAGGTGCGCAGGATGTTCGGATGGGTGATCTTGCGCGCCAGTTTGAGCTCGCTCTTCAGACGCTCGACCAGCACGCTGTCGCCCGCCACCTCGCGCTTGAGCATCTTGAGCGCCACGAGATCGTCGAGCTCGCGGTCGCGCGCCTTGAAGACCACACCCATGCCGCCGGCGCCGAGCGTCGAGAGGATCTCGAAGCGCGAGCCGAGGAGGGTGCCCGGACCGACGTCGGACAGGGTGTCGAACGAGACTCCGGCGCCGGCACGTTCGCCGGAGGGATCGGTCAGCGCCGTCGCCGCCGCCGAGATCGACCGGCCGGCAAGCCGCAGCGCGTCTTCGCCGGCGAGAATGAAGATCGCCTGCGTCGAAAGCAGTCCGCGCTGCGGGGCGAGCTCGACGCCGGTCCGGGCGAGCGCCGGCGCAACCTCGGCATGGACCGCCGGGGAGAGCAGCAGGTCGCCGGCAGCGGCCTCGCGCAGCAGACCTTCGACCTGCTGCAGCGGCAGACCGATGACCGTGCGCTCCGGGTTGTCGGTGAAGTTCACCGCCCCGGTGACCGCTTCGCCCGAGGTGATCGCGATCGCCGGCGGCGGCGCCTCGTCGAGCGCGCTTTCGCCCTTGCCGATCGCCGCCAGAATCTCCGCGCCGGCGGCGAGTGCGCGGTCCTCCTGCATGCCGCCGCTGAAACTGGCGATGGCGCGATGCCCGAAGACCGCTTCGAGATGCCCGCCGTGCGCCTCGACGGCGTTCAGGATGCGCTTCAGATCGCGCGAGAGAATCTGCAACAGCGCCCCCGGGTCGGCGCCCTGGCGCGGGCTCGCGAAGCGCCGCAACTCGACGCCGACCAGCGTCATCCGGGCGCGCTCCGCTTTCGACGGCGCCTCGCCGCGACTCACCGGCTCGGGCAGGTTCCGCGACAACGCCGACACGTAGGCCGCCATGTCCCGCCGCTCGCGCAGGTCGACGAGCAGCGTATTGAACGCCGTCGCGAGATCGGCGACTTCGCCCGGACCGCCGGTGGGCATCGGCGCCTCGTAGTTGCCCGAGCGCGCCGCGGTCGCCGCCGCCACCAGCTGGCGGACCGGCTTGAAGACCCGGCGCGAGACCAGATACGAGACGATCAGGGCGGCGACGATCGTGGCCAGCCCCAGGCCGACGAGGATGTTGCGGATGCGCGTATAACCGACGAGCTCCCGGTCGAGGGAGGCGAGGGCCACCGACGCTCCGGCAGACGCGCCGGTGGCGTCTTTCAGCGGCGCGAGCAGCGCCAGCCATCTGCCACCCTCGAGCGCGATCTCCACCTGATCGGCCGCCTGGCCACGTTCGGTCACCCGCGACAGCAGATCGCCGCGGGTGCGCAGCGCCGCCAGCAGGCGGTCCTGCTGCGCCGGCGCGAGCGTCGATGCCACGACGGCGACGCCGGTCGACGTTCCGGTCAGGTAGGCGACCTCCGTGCCGGTGACGCGCTTGACCTCGAGCGCGCGCACGTCGTTGATGGCGAAGCCGACGACGAGGTAAGCGAAGACGTTCTGGCTGAGCGTGAGCGGCACAGCCACCGCTTCGTAGATCTTGTTGCCTTCCTGCCAGACGCCGCTCGCTTCGAAATCGGCGAGAACCTTCTTCACCAGCGGCCGCGCCGAAAGGTCGGCCGGCGGAGCGTCCGGCTGATCGGTGCGCACCAGGAGCCTCCCCTGGGGATCGACCATGAGGGCGAAGTCGTAACCCAGATCGGCCTGGCGTTCGTCGAGCTGGTCGAGCAGCGAGAGCTGATCGTGCTCGTCGATCGCGCGCAGCAGGTACGCCTTGAGCTCGGGATCGGCGGTCAGGACCTGGGTGAGCAACGAGAGCTGCTGATAGCGCTCCTGCTGCGAGACCGTCTGCACCGAGTTTCCGGCCAGGATCCGTTCGGTCGCGGCGGCGAGACCGATGCGGTTGCCGAGGTACGAGGTGACGGCGATCGCCACCCCGAGCGCCAGCACCAGCAGCAGGCCGGTCACCAGAAAGATGCGCGTCCCGAGCGACAGCCCGCGGCGGCGCTCAGCCATAGCCCCCTCCAGAATACGGTTTTCCGAGTTTGTTCTTGTGCGGTGGAATCCGCGGCATGGTGATCTCGATGCCGATCGTCGTCGGCGCGGCGAGCGGCAGCGTCAGATCCTGCGTCGTCGGCGAGCTGCGCTCGTTCCACACCGTGAGCTTCCCCGGTCCGGCGGGCACGCCCGGTATGCGGAAGCTCCCGTCCGGCGCGACCCGCGCCCAGAACGGCGTCGCGACGACGAAGATGTAGCCGAACATGCCGTGATGCACGTTGCAGAATACGCGCACGATTCCGGCCTCGCGAAAGACCGCGCTCGCACCCGCGCCCTTGCCGAGCAGACCCAAGTCGAAGGAGTTCCGTCCCGACACCGAGAAGACGTTGTGCAGGATCGGATCCTGGTTGGGAAACCGCACCGTCGAGCCGACCGGCACCACCAGGATGCGCGGCTGGAAGGCCTTGCGCACCGTCACCATGTCGACCGTCACCGGCTTCGGCGCCGGCACCGCCTTCGCCGGAGTGAAGACCACCACCGTGGCATCGACGGCGAGCGTCTTGTCCGCCGAAGGCTTGCCCTTCTCGAGCAGCTCGACCCGCCCGTGGAACTCGGCGGCGCCGGCCGGCAGAGCGCCGAGCAGAGCTGCGGCGAAGATCGCCGTGAACGGTCGGACCCGCGGGCACATGAGGTTTGCGAATCAGCATAGCAGAGCGGGTGCACCTCCTCGCGCGACCGACGAGCCCGGCGCTGCGGCGCTCGCGAGGCCGATCCAGGTGCCGTGCGCGAGCGGCCGGAACGTGTTGCGGACGACAATCGGCACCGCCGCCTCGCGCGCCGGCGCGACCGCTTTCCAGTGCAGCACCTTGGCGCCGGCCCGCGCCATCGTCTCGGCCTCGTCGTAGGTGAGGTGCGGCAGCAGTTCGGCTCCCGGATCGACCCTCGGGTCGGCAGTCGCGATGCCGTCGACGTCGGTCCAGATTTCGACTCGCTCTGCCGCCAGCGCAGCGCCCAGGGCGGTCGCCGAGGTGTCCGAGCCGCCGCGCCCGAACAGGCGCAACTCCCCACCGGCGTCGGCACCGAAGAAGCCGGTGACGACCGGGACACTCTCCCCCATCGTCGCGAGCCGCTGCGCGAGGCGGGGGCGGCTGGCGGCGACGTCGGGGGAGGCGTCGTCGTGCGGCCCCTCGGCCACCAGCACCTCGGCGCCGTCGAGCGTCTCGGCACGCATCCCCGACGAGGCGAGCGCGGCGGCGAAGATCGCCGTCGAGAGGCGCTCGCCGTGGGCGAGCACCCAGGCACGCAGGCGCGGCGAGGCCTCGCCCAGCAGCTCCACGGCTTGCAAGAGCTCCCGCAGCCGCCCGAGACCGCGGTCGAGCGCGTCGGCTGCCGGCAGGGCGGCGCGACCGCCGGCGACCTCGATGAACTGCCTGCGATGGCGGTCGCCGAGCGCCCGGAAGCCGGCGCGCCAGGAAGGGTCGCGCTCGCCAGCCGTGGTGAGCAGGCGTTCGATCTCCCCGGTGATACCCGAGAGCGCCGACACCACGACCAGCGGCCGGCAGGCAGCGGCCGCCCGCCGGACGATGCCGCAGGCCGCGACGACGGCGGCGGCAGAGCCGACGGAGGTGCCGCCGAACTTCAACACCCGCCAGCTCATCGCGCCCCTCCCCCGGCCGCCGCCAGCGCCGGACGCCTTCCGGCTAGCTGCTGCCGGTCGGCACGGAACTCGAGCACGAGATGGTTGACCGCCTCCTGTTCGATCAGGAAGGCATCATGGCCGTGTGCGCTCGCGAGCTCGACGTAGTCGGCGCGCGGCAGGAGCGTCGCGAGCTCGAGCTGCTCCTCCAGCGGGTAGAGCACGTCGGTCGTCGCGCCGACGACGAGCGCCGGCAGGTCGAGGGCGCGCAGGACGCCTTCGAGGGTGCCCCGGCCGCGCGCTGCGTCGTGGCTGTCCATCGCGCCGAGCAGCGCGAGATAGCTGTTGGCGTCGAAGCGGTCGACGAGCTTGCGCCCCTGATGCTCGAGATAGCGCGCCACCTCGAAGCGGCCATCGCGGCGGTTCCGGCCGAAGCGCTGCTCGAAACCCGGCCGGCTGCGATAGCTCGTCATGGCGATCGCCCGCGCCAACGCGAGGCCTTCGGCCGGTGGGTCGTCCGCCGGATAGTGCCCGCCGCGAAACTTCGGATCGAGCGCGAGCGCCCGCCGGCCGAGCTCCGAGAGGGCGATCCCCCACGGACCGTGCCGCGCTGGCGCCGAGAGCACGGCCAGGCTCTCCACGCGGCCGCGGTCGAGCAGGGCCCACTCGAGCGCCACCATGCCGCCGAGCGAGCCACCGAGGACGAGGCGCACGCGGTCGACCGACAGAGCGTCGAGCAGGCGTTGCTGCAGGCGAACCTGGTCGCGCACGGTGACCGCCGGGAAGTCGCCCCCCCAGATCGGCACCCGAGCCCCCGGAGAGCGCGGCGACAGCGGCCCGGTCGTGCCGTAGCAGCTGCCCAGGAGGTTCACCGCGATCACGTAGTCGTGTTCGGGATCGAGCGCCCGGCCCGCGCCAAGAAGGCCTCCCCACCAGCGATCGACGTCGGCGGAGCCGGTGAGGGCGTGGCAGACGACGACGGCGTTGTCACGCCCCGGCGCGAGCGAACCCCAGGTGCGGTAGGCGACCTCGACCTCGCGCAGGCGTTCGCCCGAGTCGAGCCGGAAACTCCCGGGCAGGCGCAGGAATCGGGTTTCGGGCGAGATGTGCGAGTGATCACTCACGCGCCGACCTCCACTCCCGCTGGCGGCCGGGAGGACGGCGCGAGCGCGACCGCGAACGCCTGCTCGAAGTCGGCCTGGATGTCGCCTAAGTGCTCGATGCCCACCGACACGCGCACCAGCTCCGGCGAGACGCCGGCGCTCGCCTGCTCGGCGCCCGAGAGCTGCTGATGGGTGGTGGACGCCGGATGAATGACCAGGGTCTTGGCGTCGCCGACGTTGGCGAGATGGCTCGCCAGCTTCACCGCATCGATGAACCGCCGTCCGGCTTCGAGACCGCCGCGGATGCCGAAGGCGAGGACGCCGCCGAAGCCGTTCCGGAGATAGCGCTGCGCCCGCACGTGGTAGGGATGCGAAGCCAGCCCTGGGTAACTCACCCACTCCACCGCCGGATGCGCCTCGAGCCACGTGGCGAGCCCGAGTGCGTTGTCGACGTGGCGCTGCACGCGCAGCGAGAGGGTCTCCAGCCCCTGCAGGAAGAGGAACGAGTTGAACGGCGAGAGCGAAGGTCCCAGATCGCGCAGCCCTTCGACGCGCGCGCGGATGGCGAAGGCGATGTTGCCGAACGGACCGCGCGGCCCGAAGGCCTCCCAGAAGTTGAGCCCGTGGTACCCGGGAGCCGGCTCGGTGAAGGCCGGGAAGCGTCCGCTCCCCCAGTCGAAGCTGCCGGCATCCACGATCACCCCGCCGATCGACGTGCCGTGCCCGCCGATCCACTTGGTGGCCGAGGCGACCACGACGTCGGCGCCGTGCTCGATCGGCCGGAAAAGATAGCCCGCGGCACCGAAGGTGTTGTCGACGACGAGTGGCACACCGGCCGCATGCGCGACCTCTGCCAGGGCCTCGAAATCGGGGATGTTGAAGCGCGGGTTGCCGATCGTCTCGACGTAGATCGCCTTGGTGCGCTCGTCGATGGCGCGGCGGAAGAGCTCGGGATCGTCGCCGTCGATGAACTTGGTGGTGATCCCCAGCCGCGGCAACGCCACTTTGAGCTGGTTGTAGGTGCCGCCGTAGAGGAAGCTCGTGGCGACGACATTGTCGCCGGCACCGGCGAGGGTCGCGAGCGCCAGGAACTGCGCCGCCTGACCGGAGGCCACGGCGACCGCGGCCGCGCCGCCTTCGAGCGCCGCGATGCGCTTCTCGAAGACATCGGTGGTCGGATTCATGATCCGGGTGTAGATGTTGCCGAACTCCTGCAACGCGAAGAGGCGCGCGCCGTGCGCCGCATCCTCGAAGGTGTAGGAGGTCGTCTGGTAGATCGGCACCGCGCGCGCGTTCGTGCCCGGCGCCGGCTCCTGCCCGGCGTGGATCTGCAGCGTGTCGTAGTGCAGCGGATGCTTCGGCGTGGCGTTCGTGCGGCTCTGGACCTTCGTCGCTTCGCTCATCGTGCTCTCCTCCTGCGGTTGGGGTTCCCGACCAGGGAGAGCTGCGACGGTGCAGAAGGGACCTCGAAAAGCGAAAGACCCGCTTCGGCTGTGCCGTCGCGGGTCTCGAGGTCGTCGAACCGATGGGGTTAGTCCTGCTACTCGGTAGACGCTCCTTGCCCGCGCGCATGCTTACAACACATGCACATCGGGCAGGCCATGCCACGCGTCCCAGGACGCGTCGGAAGCTGGGATGGGCGGCGAGTGGCTCTCACGGGGGGCGATTTATAGGCGATCCCGCCGCTCCCTGTCAAGGACAGGTCGCGGGCTTCCTGGCGGCCAGCCGCCGCGCACGACCCCTTGGGAACCAGTCTGTACTAGAATCACCCGCCAATCTTCACCCGCTGTCTCCAGGAGAAAACGATGTCGAATGGAAACACCCGAAACGGGATGCGCTGGAACGGCGTCGCGCTGGCACTGGGACTCCTCGCTGCGGTCGGCGGTCTGGCGCCTGCGGCTGCTGGAGCCAGCGGCCCCGACGTCACGGTATTCACCCTCTCCGACACGTCGAACTACGGCGCCTCTGGCGGAATCCGCGGCTACTCGGTGGGGACGGTCTCGTGCAACATCGGCGATACGCCGCTCAACTGGTGCGACGAGAATGGCGGCTGCGGCAACGGCACCAGCAACGCCGACCACCCGGTGATCGCGCAGAACATCTACCGCCTGAAGAACGGACGCTTCGACCAGATCGGCGCGAGCTGGTTGAAGCACGGGTTCGTCTCGACCAACAGTCAGACCGCCGGCTGCGGCACCTGCGTCGCGCCGCCGCTCGGCGGCGACCAGCTCGGCGTCGGCTGCACCGACCCGTACCAGGCGTCGCTCAACGGCGGCCGCCCGATGGGACGCAAGTCCGAGGTCAATGCGACGACCGGCGTCTACCCGATGCCGCCGGGAGGCGGCGGCAGCACGGCCGCGGTCTGGAACCAGCGCGCCGCCGTCGCCGAGGCCGACCTCGCCGCCGGGTCCAATCCGGGGGCCACCTACTACGTCGAGGGGCAGTACATCGCCCCCGACGACGCCTCCTCCGGCAACGGCCTCAACAACGCCTCGTACCGCAAGGTGACCGTGCAGGCCGGAACCTTCAACCTGCAGTTCGACGGCAGCACCGTACGCGAGAAGGCGGCGATCGAGGTCTGGCCGGTCGCCGACCCCACGGTCGAGTTGGTGAACGTCGATGTCCCCTCGATTCCCGTGCAACGCTTTCACGTGGCGCGCAAGGTCACCGATCTCGGCGGGGGTCTCTGGCACTACGAGTACGCCGTGCACAACATGAACTCGAGCCGGTCGGCGAGTCGGCTCAAGGTCCGCTTCTTGGGCGGCACGACGTTCGAGAACGCCGGCTTCCACGACGTCGACGCGCACTCGAACGAGCCTTACGACACGGCCGACTGGCCGAGCACGACGACGGGCGAGGAGATCAGCTGGGAGGCGCCGGCGTTCGCGCCACCCGACAACGCGAATGCGATCCGCTGGGCGACGATGTACAACTTCTGGTTCGATGCCAACCGCCCGCCGGAGGAGATCTCCACCCACGTGCTGGGTCTGTTCACCGCCGGCGAGCCGACCGAGCTCGAGTTCCTCTCCGGAACGAACGTCCTCTTCATCGACGACTTCGCCAGCGGGGACACCTCCGCCTGGTCTGCCACCGTCCCCTGACGAGCCCCTGCCGCGGTCCGGAAGGAGGTCTTCCGGACCGCCGCCCGCGGCCTGCCTTGGCCTGCCGGCGTGAGAGAATCCGCGAGTGATCGTCGAGAACATCGCCCGCTACCTCGCCGCGCCGCAGCCACCGCTCTCGCCCGCGGGCGCCGCAGAGCAGACCCTGACCTTCGAGCGTCTCGCGCTCGACGCCTTCGCCCATCAGTTCGAGAACCTCGCGCCCTACCGGGCGATGTGCGAACGCGCCGGGAAGTCGCCGTCGTCGGTCGCCTCCTGGCGTGACGTGCCGCTCATTCCGGCGGCGGCGTTCGCCACCCTCGAGCTCGCCACCGCGCCGGCGCGCGAGACGTTTCGCTCGAGCGGGACGCTGAGCGATGTGCGGAGCGTCCACCACCATCCGTTTCCGGATCTCTATCGCGCCGCGATCGAGGCCTCCTTTCCGCGTTTCTGCCTGCCGCGCGGCGACCGTCCGCCGATGCTGGCGCTCGTCCCGCCGCGCTCCGTCGCCCCCGACTCGAGCCTCGGTTTCATGGTCGAGCACCTCCTGTCGCGCTTCGGCGGTCCGGGGAGCGACTACGCCTGCGGCGAGCGCGGCGTCGAAGGCGCGAAGGCGCGCTCCTGGTTCGGCGCGCGGCAGCGCGAAGGGCGTCCGGTACTGATCCTCGCGACCTCGTTTGCGCTCGCCGACCTGCTCGACTTCGTCGGCCGGATCGGTCTCAAGTTCCGCCTGCCGGCGGGCTCGGCGGTATTCGAGACCGGCGGGTTCAAGGGCCGCTCACGCGAGCTCTCGCGCGTCGATCTGCACCGGAGGCTCGAAGAGCAGCTTTTCATCGCCCCGGATGCCGTCGTCGGCGAGTACGGCATGACCGAGCTGACCAGCCAGGGCTACACGGCGACGCTCTCCGGCGGCGACCCGGAGATCTTCGTCCCGCCGCACTGGATGAAGGTACGGGTCCTCGATCCGGTGACGCTCGCCGAGCTCCCGCCGGGGGCGACCGGCCTGCTGGCGTTCTTCGATCTCGCCAACGTCGGCTCGGCCCTGCACCTGCTGACCGAGGATCTCGGCAGCCTCGAAGGCCCCGGCTTCCGCCTCGCCGGCCGCGCCCCCGAAGCCGATCTGCGCGGCTGCTCGCTGCTCGCCGAAGAGCTCGGCGCCGCGACGCGCTGAGGAGGCGACGGCTGCCGCCTCAGTTCTGCGGCGCCTCGCGGACCTTCGTCGTCTGCACGCTCACCACTTGCCAGCGTCCGTCGCGACGGACGTAGGTGTCGATGTAGCGGTAGTGGGTGGCGAACGGTTCGCCCTGGTAGCGCCCGGTCATCCGGGTCCGGCCCGAGAGCAGCGCCACGTCCCCCGCCGCGCCGTAGATCCGCACCTCGAGCTCTTCGACGGCGTAGGGATCGATCGTCAGGTCGGCCGAGGTGATCTCGCGCAGGAAGGCCGCCTTGTCGGCCACCGACCCGTCGCTCGCGATCTGGCGGAAGTCCTCCGCCATGTTGGCGGCGATCGCCAGAGCGTCCTTGCGCACGATGTCCCTGTCCCACTGGTCGGCCCGGCGGGTGAGCGCCGCAACCAGATCCCCTTCGATGGTT
Source organism: Acidobacteriota bacterium (assembly GCA_052035735.1). Classification (GTDB taxonomy): domain Bacteria; phylum Acidobacteriota; class Thermoanaerobaculia; order Multivoradales; family JAGPDF01; genus JAGPDF01. The sequence goes on along the minus strand of JBPOHI010000305.1, from coordinate 17,553 downwards.
ACGGTTTCGGCGTCACTTAGCCGGCCGATGAACCCCCATCCGCCTCCGAGCTCACTGACCGCCAGCACCAGCTCGTTGCTACCCTGGCGAAGAGGCAGGAAGACGGCGTCATTCTCGGGACTGACGATGCCGAGAAAGGCAGGATCGCGAAAGTTCTGCGCACTTCGTCCCCGGTAGAGAGGCTTGCCGTTGAGAAACAGCGTGACATCGTCGCTGTAGCCGAGCTGGAGGCGCCGCATCTCGTCCCGCTCGGAAACGATCTCGGTGCGCGCGTAGACGACCTGCATGCCCGGTTGCGGCTCCAGGCGCTTCGAAAAGTCGCTGGCGAACGAAACCCGCGGGTGCGGGCTGGCGCGATACCGATTGACCAGCACGAAGCCGGGCGATTCCGCCTCGACCTCCTGCCACGGCATGGCGGCAACGTCAGCCGGCGCGAGCGGGCGCTCGAGGTCGCGGCCGAGGGCATCCATCGCCGGTGACAGCTGCCAGCGAGTGAGTGTGCCGTCCGGCATGGGCGGCAGATGGCGCTCCCACGCCGCAGGCGGCGTCGCGCGCACGGTGAAGTTCGAGAAGTAGGTTTCACCGGTCAGCACGGCCAAAGCCAGCTGCCCCCTCTCGACACCGCTCTTCAGGTCGTCAATCACCAGTGCGGGCCTCGACATGTCGCCGACGAAGAGCCGGGCCTGCGCCCCCGTCACCTCCAGTCGCAGATGGAACCAGGCTTCCCGCGGAATCTCGACGGCACCCGTGAAGCCGGGTCCGCTGAAGATCTGCCAGTTGAGCCCGGTGTGAAGCACGGGCGTGTACTGCAGGGCATCGGGCTGGCCGGACTTGTGCTGCCGCAAGTAGACCCACTCGGCGTTCTCGCCATCGGCGCCGATGCGAAACTGGATGCCGAAAAATCCGCGCTTCGCCGGCGTCGCCACGTCGACATCGACGACTCCGTCGCGCAACTCGAAGCCGTCGAGAACGGCTGCGCCCCCGTTGAGGGCGAGCGCCGCGCGCCCCTGGTAAGAGGCGACCTTTGCCGCCCCCTCGAGCACCCAACGCGGCGAGTCGACAGGGATGGCGTGTGAGACCGACGCCTCCTGCGCCACTCCGGCCTGCGCTGCGCAGAGAGTCAGGAAGGCGAGTCCGAGGATTCGTGTGGGCATTTGGCGATCTCCAGGCCGGCTGCGCAACCAGGTGTCTTCCTTCAACTACGCGCGCGACGGCTGCGAGGTTGCGGCAGAGGTCAGGCCAGCGGGTGTGGCGTCGAGTTTCTGCAGCGGCGCTCTGAGCCGATCACCGCGCCGGCGGCCCGGGTACGGTCTTCGCGCCCTCGATGAAACCGTAGACAGCGACGCCGAAGGCCCGGGTCGGATCGAGCTCCTCGGCGAACTGCTGGATCAGGAAGGCCGTCGCGGCGGCGGCGGCCTCCGCAGCTTCGCGCAGCGAGAGCTGGCCGCGCGTGACGATGGCGGCGAACGGCGCTTCGAGCACCTGCTGCGACGCCCGCAGCTCGAGCCGGGCCAGCCGGTCGGCATCGAGCCCGCGGGCGAGCGCTTCGCGGTCCAGCCCGACGCCACCGTGCGCCAGCACCCCGCCGAGGATCTGCACCAGACGCGGCCCGTGCTGATTCGCCTCGTCCGAGAGCACGGCGGTCCCCGGCGCGAGATGCCCGAGCTCGAAGCCGAAGGAGCGCAGCAGCAACGAGCCCGCCATGCCGGCCGCTGCCGCGACGGCGGTCTCGGGATCGACACCGGCCGCCGTCTCGAGCTCGTCGAGCGTGGCGTCGGCGAACTGCTCCGCTGCGGCGAGCTGCACCCGGTTCAGCGCCGCCATCTCAGCTCCTTCCCGCCGCCTTCCGGTCTTCGGCCAGCAGACCGTACATGTGGGTGTCGTAGGTCTCGCCCTTCGCGCGCCAACGCTGGCGTAACGTCCCCTCGAGAGTGAACCCCGCCTGCAGCAGGAGGGCGCAGGAGGCGACGTTCTCCGGATGGACCTCGGCCTCGATGCGGCGCATGCCGAGCTCGTCGAAAGCGGTCGCGCACGCTGCCGCGACCGCCTCGCGCATCAGACCCTGCCTCCAGGCCGCGCGGCCGAGAACGTAGCCGAGCTCGACGCGCGCGCTGCCTTCGTCGTACTTGAACAACAGCAAGGTGCCGACGACGCGCTCGTCCGAGCGGCGGACCAGCACGAAGACCTGCCCGGTACCCGCCGCGACCATCGCCTCCATGCGAGCGAGCCAGGCCTCAGCGTCGGCGGGCGCCCGCCAGGTCTCGTAAGGCAGGAAACGCGTGACCTCCGGATCGCCGTTGACCACCTGCAGGTCGGGCAGATCCGGCGCAGCCACCGGCCTCAGGAAGAGACGGGGAGCCTCGATTCGAGTCACAGTGGGAAAGGGCATCGAAGGTCGAGAGTGTCGATCGGTGTCGGGGCGAATGCGACCCGAGGCGACGATCATAGCGTTCTGCGGCAGCGACTCAGGAGATGGCGCCGGCCTCGTCGCGATCCTGCCAAAGCCCGAAGCTGTTGCCGTCGGGATCGAAAAAGCGCGCGTAGAGACCGGAGCTCGAAATCGCCCTCGGCTCGAGGGCGACTTCGCCGCCCAGGGCACGAACTCGAGCGAGCACGGCGGCCAGCGGCTCACCTTCGATGCGCACCACGACCGTCTGGCGGTCGAGGATGCCGCTGGCCTCGGGAACCAGCAGGCCGGCACCCACCGGCTCGAGAGGCTCGGGCGGGAACATCCGCACATAGGGCGGACCCTCCCAAGGCACGGTCATCGAATCCCAGCCGAACACGCGGCGAAAGAACTCCGCGGCGCGGACCGGATCGGGCGAGGCGAGTTCGACCTGCGACAGCGTGGCTCGTGGCATGGCGACGATCTCCCGAAAACGGTTCTAACATAGCTCGAACGATGGCGACGCACCCGCCGATTGCCAGCGCCGACGCGCCCGCCGGATTGCGCGAACTCGCCTCCCGCCTGGCGACGCGGGGTCCGCGCGTCCTGGCCGCCCTTCCTCTCGATCGCCGTCTGGAGCTCTGGGAGGAGACGACGGCCGCGTTCCTCGAGCCCGGCTCGCCCGAACGCTCGGCGCTCCTGCCGCATCTCCTCGCGAGCTCGCGGCTCTCGCCGGAGGGACTCACGGAGGGACTCGAGATCGTTCTCGGCGGTGCCTCAGGACCGGCCGCGGCAGCGCTGGCGCGGCGCGCGGCGCCGTTCGCCGCCTCCATGCCGGAGCGGCTGGCGGGCGTCGTCCTCGCCTCGAATCTCCCGGGCCTGGCCGTCCAGAGCCTCCTTCCGGCCCTGCTTCTCGGCCGTCCGCTCCTGCTCAAGAGCGCCTCCGCCGAGCCCTGGTTCGCGCCGGCGTTCCTCGCCGCTCTCGTCGCCCGCGAGCCGACGCTCGCCGATGCGTTCGCCGCAGTCGCCTTTCGTGGCGACGACACCGCCGCCCTTCGGGCGGCCTTCGCCGGGGTCGATCCGCTGCTCGCCTACGGCGGCGCGCCCGCCATGGCCAGCCTCGCCGAACAGTTCGGCCAGCGTCTCGTCGCGCACGGTCCGAAGGCGAGCGTGGCCTTCGTCGGCGCCGGCGTCGATCCCGTGGGCACCGCGCGCTCCCTGGCGCGCGACATCGCCCTCTTCGACCAGCGCGGCTGCCTCTCGGTGCAGGCGGTCTATACCGAGAGCGACCCCGACGAGCTCGCCGGAGCACTGGCCTGGGCGCTGTTGCTCGAGAGCGCTCGCCTGCCGCACGGACCGATCGACCCGGCGACCGCCTCCGCCGTGCAGCAGCTGCGCGCCGAAGCGGAGCTGCGGCGAGGAGTGCACAAAGAGCTCCAGATCGAGCTCGCCGCCGGTACGATTCTCATCGAGAGCGAGACCTTCTTCCGGCCGGTCCCGGGTCTGCGCACGGTGCGCGTCCACGGGGTGAGAGCGCTCCGCGACGCGCTGCCGGCCTTGACGCCCTGGCAAGGCAAGCTCCAGGGAGCGGCGCTTGCCGGTCCCACCGCCGAGGAGCTCTCTCTGAGCCTCCCGCCGCTGGGATTCTCGCGCCTGGCCGGCGCCGGCGAGCTGCAATCGGCCGACGCCTCGTGGGCCAACGGCGGCATCGATCCGCTGGCAGTCTTCGCCGGCGTCGCGACGACGGACGCTACTTCCTGAAGCGCAGCGTGGTCAGCAGCTCGTCGTTCGAGACCTTGCTGCCGTTGGCGAGCGTCATCTCGTTGTCGGCGAACTCCACCGTCAGATCGACCCCTTCGACGATGCCCATCCGGACTCCGTAGTCGAGCTTGCTCCACTCCCAGCGCACCGACTGCGACGGGTACTGCGGCGAGCCGCCGGCGAACTCGGGCTCGAGGAACGAGTAGCGCACCGTCGGCTGCACATGCGGGAAGAGCTGACGGCCACCGGCAGCCCAGACCAGCGGCAGGTCGAAGCGCCAGGCCACCTCGCCTTCGTAGCCCGTGCGGTCCATCCCGGCGAGCTCCTGCTCGACGTACTGGCCGAAGAAAGTGAAGCCGCCCTGGTAGATCCAGAGATTCGCTCCGACCTCCTTCTTGTCGTCGCCCGAGATCGGCAGACTGAAGCCGTTGAACGGCCCGTTGAGCAGATCGATGTCGCCGCCGTAGAAGGTGCCGTTGAGCGGCACGGTGGCGGCGAGCTTGCGCTGGTAAGCCCAGGCGAGGAAGTGCACTTCGTGCCCGGAGCCCGGCTCGCCGAAGCGCAGGCCGATGCCGTAGCCCGTCTCGAGGTCGCCATCGAAGTCGACGTCCTCGACCTCGGCGTCGTAGAAGATCGGAAAGCCCGAGAGCAGGTCGGGCACCGGGTTGGGGTGCAGGCCGGGATCGCGCTCGGGCGAGCCGTTGTCGCCGGCGAGCGCGTTCGGATCGCGGAAGAAGAGCGGGTTGCCCTGGGTGACGGATCCCTTCAGGTAGAGGTGGCTGCCGAACCCGAGGCCGACCTCGAGCCCCTGATCCTCGAAGCGGTTGAAGGCCGTGGAGACCAGGCCGTAGCTCTCGCTGTGGCGGTCGTTCTGGCGCTCGAAGTGGCCGAACTTGCCGAGCTTGGCGTAGATCCCGAAGCCCTCGGCGAACGTCTCCGGATCACGGCCGAAGCGCAGCCAGAGCTCGTCCACGTCGACCTGCTTGTCGCTCGAGGTCGGATTGCGGTCGTAGAGATCGACGAAATCGACCTTGGCGTGCGCCTCGACGCCGGGCCCCCAGGTCGCGGTGGCGAGGAGCGTCAGAACGGAGAGCTCGAAGTGCTGTCCCTCGCTCACCGTCTCGAGGAAACCGCGGGTCTGCCCCGGCGGCGGGAAGTTGGACGGGAAGACGAACGGGCTCGCGATGCGGAAGTGCTCGCTGTCGCGATAGTGCATCTTGCCCTCGAAACCGAACCGGACATGGAAGGCGCTCGGCTCTTCCACCGCCACGGCAGCTTCAGCCTCCGTGGCGCTGGCGGAGACCGCCACGACGTCGGCTTCCTGGGCGACTGCGGCATGACCGGAGAGAAGCTCGGCTCCGGCGGCAAGACAGACTGCGCACGACCATCCCAACACTCGTCGGTTCATCTTCGGGCCCCCCGGGGCAACCTTACGACGCTTTGGGCGTCGCAGATCGCCCGGGGATCCTAACCTTGGTGAGGGCCGGTCGGGCCGAAGGTCACTTGACTGTCTTGGGTCCGTTCAGCTGCAGGTCGAGGGCGACCTCGGGATTCGACCACTGCGAGTTCGGGATGCGGCCGATCTCCTTGCCACCGACGAACAGGATCGCGGTCGGCACGCCGTCGATCTTGAACTGCTTGGCCTCCGGCACCTCGCCGAACGCCGGCCCCTTGGGCATGCCGAGGTAGTCGAACTGGATCTTGCTGCCGGCGAGCCCCTGTTCGACCTTGAGCAGCAGCGGCACGTGCGCCGAGCAGTGCGGGCACCAGGAGCCGAAGAAGGTCAGGATGCGCACCGGCTCCTTCTGCGCCTTGAGGCGCTTCAGGATCGCAGCGTCGGGTGTGTAGGCGTTGGCCTTGCGGACGTACGCCGGATTGTGCGCCAGGAGCTCGGCGCCGGTGTGCTTGCCGAGCAGATAGGGGCGTGGCGTCACCCGGAGCTGCTTGCCCGAGTAGGTGAACGCGATGTTCGGTCCGTCGACGGCATACTTGCCGGCCGGCTGCATGATCGCATCAGCGAGCAGGTCGATCGTCCCGGTGGGCTGCTTGGCCACCTTCATCAGGTCGACCGCGTCGATGCTCTGCGTCGCGGCGGTGATCAGGATGGGAGAGGGGAAATCCGCCGAGATCAGAAGGAACGAGCGCGCGGTGTCGGAGAAGTAGACCTCGGCCTTCGGCTGCTCTTTGCCGTCGACCAGGAGCATGAAGTCGCCGGAGAGCTCGAAGTTGCGCAGCACGGCGTCCGCGGGCACCGACTGGGCGGCCGCGCGGCTGGCGGGCGGGACCGCCGCATCGGCCCCACAGGCCAGGCTGAGGGCGAAGGCCGCCGGGAGGAAGACCAGGACCAGCTTGCGATGCAACCCGCGACAGCGAAGAGTGCTCATGGTTTGGGATCGTCCATTTCTCGATTGATCGGGTCGGCCGCGGAGGCGATCTCCACCGGCAAGCCGGGATGGGTGCGGGTCACGCGGCCCTCTTCGACGAAGAAAGTACGCGGGAGCCGGCGATAGAGCGGCCGCAGCACGGCTGCCGGGACCTCGTGCAAATCGAATGCCGGTGCGAGGCGCCAGAATAGCTCCATCTGCTCTTCCTGGGTGAAGTCGGCGAGCACCGCGACCGGCGGCAAGCCGCTCGCCGCGGCGCGCTGCGCGTAGCGGCTGAGCTCGCCGGCGAGGCCGTTGAAGGCCGGGTCGCGGATGTCGGCGAGCACGACCCAGCGGCTGCCGCGGGCCAGCCCGGGCACCAGATGGTCGAGGCAGATCCGGGTGTCGCCGCTCCCGGCGCAGATCTCCGCGACCTGCACGCCCGGGCGCAGACGGGTCGCGAGGTCGTCGAACGGCAGCGACGGCGCGAGGGCGGCCACCGTCCCGGCGGCGAGCGCTGCGACCGCCGAGATACCGCTCCGCCACGCCCGCCGGCGCCGCTCCGACGGCCGGCTGGCGGAGGGCCGGCCGACCCAGGCCAAAGCCAACGCCGGCACGAGCATCAGTACGTCCTGCCAGAAGGCCTGCCCGGGGGTGCGCTCGACCAGGTTGCCGAAGCAGCCGCAGCTGGCGGCATCGGCGGCCGAGAGGACCCCGTGCGTCACCCGCCAATAGGTGCGGGCGGTGAGGAAGACGAAGAGGCCCACGAGCAGCGTCGCCGGCACCAGCACCGAGCGCCGGCGCAGGTTCAGGAGAAGCGCCACGCCCAACCCGACCTCGACCGCGACCATACCGACCGCCCAGAGGAACGGCGAGCCGGCGAGGGCCAGCCCCTCGCGCGCGATCTGTTGGGAGAAGGCGACCGGGTCGATCGCCTTGGCGTAGGCCGCGATGAGCAGCACGACGCCGAGCAGGGCGCCGCCCAGGAAACCGAGGCGCCCCGGCCAGGCAGAGCCGGCCGGTCGCGGGAATTCGTCGAGGGAGCCGGCGGCGGAGGGGGTCCCCCCGGCCGCGGAAGCGTGCGCCGTCATCGGCGGAGAATCTAGCAGCCGGGTGCCGGTACTGCCAACGCGGCGGCCGCGGTCACTTCTTGCGCACGACGTTGGTCTTGGCGATCAGGTCGTGCAGGCCCTGTTTGCGGGCGCTGAAGGCGACGAGAAGATAGCCGAGGCCGAAGGTGACGGAGCAGGCGAGGTAGCCGACGAAACGCAGCGCCGCCGTCCCCCAGCCGAGACCCATCCCGGGCGCGGTCGTCTCGGAGACGATCCACAGCTTGAGCAGTCGCTTGCCGGGTGTCGTGCCCTGCATCGCCGGCAGGACGAGGATGACCAGCAGACCGTAGACGATCTGAACCAGGGTGACGATGCCGGCGAGGCTCGGCGAGACGTAGAACGCGACGATGAACTGCGTTACCGCGAGCAGCACGAACGGCACGCCGTCGAGCAGCGAAGCTGCGGCCCGCAGCCAGAAGCCCGCCGGCTCGACCTTGCCGCTGCTCGTCGCGGCGCGCACCGCCGGGGCGGCCACCACCGCAGGACGCGGCAACGGCGGCGGCACCGGAGCGAGGTCGATGTCACGGATCGACGACAGCAGCTCGCCGCCTGCAGGCGGCGCCGGTGCGGCGGCGGGCGCGGGGGCGGAAGTCGGCGCGGCAGCAGGCGCTGCAGGCGAAGCCGGGATGCGTGACAGCGGAGTGGGTGTCCACGGAGCGTGCGAGCCCGACGTCGAACTGCCGCGCGGCCCGGCGGGAGGAGGCGCCGCGCCGAGCGCCGGCGGAGCCATCGGCATCGGCGGCAGCGTCGCCGGCCGCAGCGGCGTACCGCCGACGGGGGTCGGAGGCAGCGCTTCGGCCTGCGGCGACGAAGTGCGTTCGGGCGCGGTGAGCGGCGGGATCACGAGTCGCGCGGTCGCCTCGGAGGGGCCCAGCGGGGCGAGCATCCGCAACACGAGCTCCGCCTCTCCGACCACCACGCGATCGCCGTCAGCGAGCGGGAGCTCGCCGTCGACGCGCTCGCCGTTGACGAAGGTGCCGTTGCTCGAACCGAGATCGCGCAGCCGGACCTTCCCCGGCTCGACGACGAGAATGGCGTGCTGGCGGCTCACGGTCGTCTCGGCAATCTGCACCAGACAGGCGCGGCTGCGTCCGATGACCGATTCGCCGTTCGGCAACTCGATCGGGGCCTTGCCCGGAACCTCTACGAAAATCTGCCAACCGGTCTGGCTCACCTGATTCACCTGGCTCAAGACGCCCTCGTGCTTCTTCGCCTGCTGGGGGTTGAACTTGCCTGGATTGTACCCGATGCCGGGTCGGGCCGGTGCCACGCGATCTGTGCGCGCAGCAAGCGCGCCGTCGGCGACTCCGCCTGGTCGAGAAAGGTAGCGAACGGCCCGCAGAACAGCAGCTCGCCGCCGTGCATCCCGCCCCCCGGGCCGAGGTCGACGATCCAGTCGACACGCGCCAGGAGGTCGAGGTTGTGCTCGACGACGACGACCCCGTCGCCACGCTGCACGAGCTTGCGCAGCGTGCGGTAGAGCAGGTCGATGTCGGCCAAATGCAGACCGGTCGTCGGCTCGTCGAAGAGGAAGAGCTGGCGCCCCGCCGTCGAGGGCCGGCCCAGGAAGCTCGCCAGCTTGAGACGCTGGGCCTCTCCGCCCGAAAGCGTCGAGGTCGGCTGTCCGAGGCGGAGGTATCCCAGGCCGACTTCGGCCAGAGGGGTCAGCTTGCGCACCAGCGGGCGTTCGCGGGCGAACACCTCGAGCGCCTCGTCGACGGTGAGCTCGAGCGTCTGGGAGATGTCCCGCCCGAGATGGCGCACCGCGAGGACCTCCGGCCGGAAGCGGCGGCCCTGGCAGCCTTCGCAGCGCACCGTCACCGGCGCCATGAACTGCATGTCGACTTCGAGCACGCCGGTCCCTTCGCACTCCGGACAGCGCCCGGCCTCGACGTTGAAGGAGAAGTGCGCCGGCGTGATGCCTCGGCGGCGGGCCTCCTCCGCACCGGAGTAGATGCGTCGCAGGTCGTCGTACGCTTTGATGTAGGTCACCGGATTGGAACGCGAAGAGCGGCCGAGCGGACCCTGGTCGACCAGCGTGAGGTCGGAGATCAGCTCGAAGCCCTGGATCTCGTCGCAGCGCCCCGCTTCGACATCGGCGAGCCCGCGCGAGCGCCGCCATGCGCCGTAGAGCACATCCTCGACCAGCGTCGATTTGCCCGAGCCCGAGACGCCGGTGACGGCGACCAGGGCGTCGAGCGGGAACTCCACGTCGATGCCGCGCAGGTTGTGCTGGCGTGCGCCGCGGATCCGGATCCGGCCCCTGCCGGCGAGCTCGTCCTCGATGCTCAAGCGGCCGCGCTCGCGACGGAAGCGCGCGACGTGCTGGCGCGCTGCGGTCGGACTCTGCTCCCGCATGTAGTGCGCGGTGAGCGACGTCGGGTGCGCCAGGACCTCCGCCACGGTACCTTCCGCGACCACCTCCCCGCCGCCCTCGCCCGCCAGCGGTCCGAGGTCGATCAGGTGATCGGCGCCGAGGACGATGGTGCGATCGTGCTCGACGACCAGCACCGTGTTGCCGCGGCTCGCCAGATCGCGCAGCAGTGCGAGCAGGCGCTCGTTGTCCTGCGGATGCAGCCCGATCGTGGGCTCGTCGAGGACGTAGAGCGTCGAGGTCAGGCCCGAACCGAGCGCGGCGGCGAGGTGGATCCGCTGCGTCTCGCCGCCCGACAGCGTACGCGCCTGGCGATCGAGCGAGAGATAGTCGAGACCGACGCGATGGAGCACCGACAGCCGCTCGCGCATCTCCGCGAGCAGGTGCCCGCCGATCGCCTGGGCCTGTGGCGCGAGCTCGCGCTCGGCGAACCAGCGCGCGAGATCCTCGACCGAGAGCGCGAGGATCTCGGGCAGGGTCTTGCCCTCGAAGCGCACCGCCAGCGCCTCGGCGTTGAGCCGCCCTCCGCCGCAGTCGGGACAGGTGTCGTAGGCGCGATAGCGCGCCAGCAGCACGCGCACGTGCACGCGGTAGGTACGCCCTTCGAGCCAGTGGAAGAACTTCTCGAGATTGGTGAACCGCCCCTCGCCGCGCCAGATCCAGTCGCGCTCTTCGGGCGCGAGCTCGCGGAACGGCCGGTCGAGCGGCAGCTTCCTTCGCCGCGCCGCGGCGAGCAGCCCGTCGTAGAGCTCCTCGTAGGCCGGCGTGTTCCACGGCGCGATCGGCCGCTCGTTGAGACTCTTGCGCGGATCGGGAATGACGCGCTCGGGATCGATGCCGATCACCCGGCCGAAGCCCTCACAGGTCGGACAGGCTCCGAGCGGCGAGTTGAAGGAGAACAGCGCCGGCGACGGCTGGCGCAGGGCGAGCCCGCAGACCGGACAGGAGAGCTCCCGGCAGTAGTACCTTACGCCGCCCTCCGCCGCCGTCGACATCGCTTCGACGGCGCGCGCGCCGAGCTTCCAGGCGTCCTCGACGGTGGCGGCGAGGCGCGCCGAGGCGTCGGTCGCGACGCGAAACCGGCCGAGCGCGAGAACCATCGGATCGCGCGACGCCGGCCAACCCTCGGCCGCCGTCAACGGCACCACCTCTCCGCCCTCGAGCCGGCGCGCGAAGCCCTGGGCGATCAGCTCGGCGACCGCACGGTCGGCATCTTCGACCGGCCGCGGCAGGCGGGCGGCGAGCAGGAAGCGCTCACCGGCGACGCCTGCGGCGAGCTCCTCCGCGACCTCGCCGGCGGTGAACCGGCGCGCCCGGCCGTGGCCCGCGGGACAGCTCACTTCACCCAGGTTGGCGAACAGCAGCCGCAGCACGTCGTGCGTCTCGGTGATCGTCCCGACCGTCGAGCGGGCGTTGCGCACTGCGTTGCGCGCCTCGAGTGCCACCGCCGGCAGGACATTGCGCAGGTCGCCGACCGGCGGCCGCTCCATTTGATGGAGGAACTGCCGGGCGTAGGTCGACATCGACTCGACGAATCTGCGCTGCCCCTCGGCGAAAACGGTGTCGAACACGAGGGACGACTTACCCGCGCCCGAGGGACCGGTGACAACGGTCAGCTGACCGTGCGGGATGCGGCAGGAGACCGACTTCAGGTTGTGGGTGCTCGCCGCCTCGACCTCGATGGCGCGCGCCGGGACGGGCGCGTCGCCTGGGATGCTGGACGGCGTCTCGCGAGAGCTCGCGGGCGCAACGGCTGACTGCGAAGCGACGTCGCGGGACATCGGAACTTGCCATCATAGCCTCACCCCGAAGGTCCGCGACAGGCGCTCCGGCGAGCCTCAAACAGTGGCTCCGGCAGCCCCTCCAGCGAGCTCCAGCAGGCGGGCGAGGGGCACGCCCGAGACCGCCTGGGCCGGAATCCACACCGGCGCCTGATCGTTGCCCAGGTCGAGCTCGACGACCTCTCCGACCCGGCGCACCGCCCGGAGGTTCTGGCGCAGGATCTTCCACTCGCCGCGCGGCGAGCTGAAGCCCACCCCGGTGTCGTCGATGCGCAGCGTCACCGGACCGGCGCCGCTCGCCTGGGCGAGCTTGACCGCGTTCTGCCGCAGGCGCGCGAGGTGGATCAGGTAGGCCGAAGCGAGGCCGGCGAGGAAGCCCGACAGCCACGGCTCGCTCCGCGCCACCGCCGCCGCGAGCGCGAGAGCGAGGACCGCGCCGATGGCGAAGCCGCCGACCTTGCGCCAGAGATAGGTGCTCAAGGCGCGTTGGTAGAGCCCCAGGGGAACCTCGTAGACGATCTCGAGCGACGCCATACCCTTACGATACGCGGCGGCTCGGCGGGCGGGGACAGCTCTCCCCCACGACCGCCGGCCAGAGCTCGTCTTTCGTCGCGCTGGGCCAGGTCAGCGCGGGCGCCCGACTATCGCCCAGGCTGCGGCAGGCCCTTCAGCAGCTCCTGCACCGCCGCTTCGAGCTGCGGATCGCGGCCGGCGGCCACGTCGCCCGGGGCGTTGTACACCGGGAAGTCCGGCACGGTCTCGCTGTTCTCGTACCACCCGGTTTCGCGATCCTTGGCGCCGATCTGCGGGATCCCGTACTTGATGTTCCGGTTCAGCATCTCGATCCACCAGACGGCGGTGCCGGTGCCCGGAACGCCGGTGCCCACGATGGGACCGATCTTGAGCCGCTGGTAGAGGTGGGGAAAGATGCTGCCATCGGAGTAGCTCGACGCGTTCGCCACCAGGATGCTGGGCTTGCCCCAGCGCTTGCCCGGAATGCGACTGGCGTGGAAACCGTCCCGGGCCACGAAGTCGGCCGTGACCTGGCCGGTGAACAGGGCGGCGAGCTGGTCGTGGAGATTGCCGCCCCGGTTGTAGCGGATGTCGATCACCAGCCCGTCCTTGTCCCGCCCCGCGCCGAAGATGGAATCCACGGCATGCTGATAGTTCGCCTCGTTCATCTCGGAGATGTAGAGATAGCCGAGCCGGCCTCCGGAGAGCTTCTCGGTCAGCGCCTCGCGGCGCGCCACCCACTGGTCGACCACCAGCTCGGCCTCCGCCTCGCCGGTGATCGGCACGGCGACGAGGCGTTTCGGGGGCGCTCCCGCGGCGCGCACGAAGGTCAGCTCGACCGCCGCTCCCGCCTTGCGATTCAGCAGCGCATGGAGGTGCTCATTGTGGAGGATCGCAACGCCATCGAGCTCGGTGAGAACCGTTCCGGGCGCGACCGGCTGGCCGGCCAGATCGAGGGGTCCACCGGGAAGGACCTGGTCGACCCGGACGCCCGGACCGGCGTCGGCGGAGACGTAGATGCCGAGCGCGGCGGTGGCATCGGCGAGGGGCGGCGGGTGCTGCCAGTAGCAACCCATGTGCGACGCATTCAGCTCTCCGGCCATCTCGCCCAGCAGGTCGCAGAAGTCCTCCCACTGCTCGAGGCCGTGAAGGTAGCGGCGGTAGTCGGCGCCGATCGCCTCCCAATCCCTGCCGTGCATGTCAGGCACATAAAATTTGAGCCGGGTCATCTGCCAGAAGTGCTGGAAGAGCCAGGCCATCTCGCCGCGCGGGTCGTAGTCGAGCTGCGCGTCGAAAGGGACAGGAGTCGAGGTTCCGTCCGCCAGGGAGATGCGCTCCACACCGGCCGCGCCGACACCGTAAAGAGCATCGCCGGCGGGTGCCAGCTGAACGGCCGCGAAGGGTTCCGGCCGGGCGAAGATCTGCTCGAACGAGTCGTGCGTCAGACCGACGCGGTAGGCCACCTGCCGCCCGGTGTGGTCGATTCCCAGGAAGAGCAGGTCGCGCCCACCCGGCAAGGCCTTCGCGATGACCACGTTGGCGAGCGAAGCAGGGGTGAGCCGGGTGATGCGGTGCCGAAGACCCTCGATACGCGGTGTCCAGGGGGCCGCGCCGGACGGTGCCGTCTTCGCCTCCGCAGCGGGCACGGCCACCGCGCCCGCACGGGCCATCCGGAAAGCGTCGTACGCCTCCTGGGTGAGATGTGCGACGAACAGGTCCATCTCGCCTCCGTCGCCGTCGGAGCCGCGCTGGCCGAAGCGATCGCTCGCCCACAGGACCGCCTGCCCGCCGGGCAGGAAGGCCGGGTTGGAGTCGACGTAACCGCTCTGCGAGAGGTCGACCGGTGGCAGCAGCCCGCTGGCATCACACAGGGCGATGTCGAGGTCGCCGACGATCGAGCCGATGGTGGCGAGAAGGTAGCGCCCGTCGGGCGACCACTCGTAGCTCAGGTCGCCGTCGGCGTAGCTGAAGATCTGTCCGGGGGCGAGCGCCGTGACGAAGGTCCCGCGCTCGCGATCCCGGACCTTGAGGCTGTTGCGATTTTCGAAGTAGGCCACCCGTTTGCCGTCCGGCGAGTAGGCCGGGAAGAGCAAATCGACCGCGCTCGCCACCAGCCGCTTCTCCTCGAGTCCGCCGGGGGAGGAGAAGCCCGTTCGCCCTTCGGGCAGCGCGATCTCGAAGATCTCCGAGGCCCCGGCGCGCTCACTGACATAGAGCAGCCGGCGGCCGTCCGGGCTGAAGCTCACGTGCTGCTCGAAGGCCGGCGTGCTGGTGAGCCGGCGGGTCCGGCCGCCGCTGGTCGCGACGACGTAAATCTCGCCGCGGGCAACGACCGCGGCCTCCGAGCCGTCGGGGCGTAGCGCGATCTCCGTCGCGTAGGCGTTGGCGCTCGTCGAGAAGGTCCCGGAGACGAGCGCCGATTGCCGCATCGCGATGCGCAAGGGTCGCGCCTCGCCACCCTGCGCCTCGCGCCGCCAGATGGCGCCGTCGTAGCCATAGACCAGCGTCCCGTCGCGCGCGACGCTCACGAAGCGCACCGGACGCCCCTGATGCCGGGTGATCTGGCGCGGCTCGGCTCCGGGCTCGAGTCCGAGTTGCCAGACGTTGAAGCTGCTGCCCGCGACCTCGCTCAGGTAGTAGAGGCTCTTTCCGTCGGGCGCGAAGAAGCCGTCACGGTCCTCCCCCCGGTTCCGGGTCAACTGCCGGTGCCTGCCGCTTGCCAGGTCGTAAAGCCACAGGTCGCGGGTGCCGTCGGAGATGGCCCCCTTGCGCCATTCGTTCTCGAACACCGGGCAGCTGTCGTAGACCAGGGAGCCGCCGTCCGGACTCACCGCGACGTCGAGCGCTGGCGTCGGAAGGAGCTGCTTCACCGGGCCGCCCTCGACGGGCACCGTATAGAGCTGCAGGCTGCCGTTGTACGCACCGACCAGTTCCGTCTCCGGACTGCCGGCCCGCGTCGAGCCGAAGTAGATCGCCTGTCCGTCGCCGGAGAAGGCATAGGGCAGATCGTTCGCCGAATGGAACGTCAGGCGGCGCGGCGCGCCCCCGGTCACTGCGGTGACGAACAGGTCGAAGTTGCCGTTGCGCTTGCAGGCGAAGGCGATCGTTTTGCCGTCCGGGGACCACACCGGACGAGTGGAATAGAACTCGCCGCTGGTCAACGGAATCGCCTCGCCTCCCTGACTTCCGACGAGCCAGATCTGCCCGCCGTGGGCGTAGGCGATCGACTTTCCGTCCGGAGAGATCGCCGGATAGCGGATCCAAGGTGCCGCACCGCCGTCGCTCTCGCCCGCCCGCACCGGCTCCGGACCCGGCAGGAAACAACTGACAAGGACCAAACTCCACACCCCAAGCAGGCGCTTTCGATTCACAATGCCTCCTGTCTCGCGCAGCACTTCCGAGCTCGACTTCGCGAGATCCGAGGCTAACCAAGCTTCGCACCAGAAGCCGTCTCGTCCAGGCTGATCGTGATGTAGGCCAAATGAGGACGCCACGCGGTCGCCTTCGTGCCACTGCACGACCGGCAGCAGCGCGACCTGGCGCTCGCAGACTTCCCCGCGGCTCGCAATCGCAGGAGGCCCTGCGCGGCGACTGGGACAAGCTCACGCTTCTTCCCTGAAGCGGGCCGCCGATTCCATCGGTCGGACCGGTCGACTGGCCCGCTGTCCGGAGTGCGGCTGGCCCCCAGCTGCCGCAGGTGCCGCTTCTCACTGTGATGCGAACTCTGCCCTGGGTCGACATGCTGCGCTCCGCCGCTCTTTCTGGCCTGCTCCTGTGGACCGGCGCCTGCGTGCGCGAGGCACCGCAGACGGCCGTCGCGCCGCCCGCGACCCCGCCAGCACCGGCGGATCCGCTGGAAAACACGCCGGTCATCGCGATCGTCGAGCAGTTGCACCTCAACGCGCACGAGGAGTGGTTCGAACCCTACCCGAACGTGATCGTCTCGGAGGTCGTCGCCTTGGCCATCGTGCAGCCGGAGTCACGCGGGACGCTGCTCTTCGCCCACATGCAGGGGCATCCGAGGATCAACGGCCGGCCGCTCCTGCTCGGCGACGCCGTGCGCTTCCTCCTGCCGGTCGACTGGCGCAGTCGCGATCTCGAGCTCGCGGACCTCCAAGGGCTCGAGTTCGTGGGCGTCGCCTCCCGAGGCTCGAGCTCCCCGCCCTAGGAATCGGGACGACGGACGCGGCGCGGTCAGCGTTTCGCGGCGGTGGGCGCGCGGAGGACGATCGGCCCGCGGCCAATGGCGGCGAACGGCAGCGGACTCTCGGCGATAGCCGCTTCGATCAGGCTCACGACCGCCGGCAGGGCGAGGTCGGACGCCGCTTCGACGAGCATCCAGCGCGCCTGGGTGCCGGAGCCCTTCAACCGTCTCCCGGGGTCCGGCAGGCCCTTGCCACGATTGAAGTAGAGCTTCACGCCGTCCGCATCGGCCCGGAGAGGCGGCCGCGGACCGCCGAAGTGCGGTCTCTTGCGGCCGAGAGTCGGTCGCGCGCTTCGGACCCTCGTCGCCCTCAGGGCACCGTGGTCGACCAGGCGGTCGTAGACGCGCTCTCGAAGCCGTCGGCGAAGACCGGCACGACTTCGTCGGCGCCGCGGTCGAAAAAGCCGTGCACGTTGCCGTGCGAGGCGAGGTCGAAGCCCCGCCCGTCGAGATCGAAGTCCGCATCGAGCGGCGTGTAGTGGAGCGTGTCGCAGGAGTCGATCGCCGGCGAGTCGGGTCGCAGGCGGTGCTTGCCGGAGGTGGTGTTGATGAACAGCGGATCGAGTCCGACGTAGGCCGCGTCGTTCTGCGTCATGCCGGCGGCTGTCGCCACCATCAGACAGTCGCCGTGGATCTCGCCGAGCGTCGCGGTCACGAACGCCTGGTGATCGACGAGGATGCTGGTGAACAGCCGCAGCTCTCCCCCGCCGGTAGCGATGCCGCCGAAGCTGTCGGCCTCGCCGGGGCCGCCGCCGGGGTGGTAGATATTCTCGGCCGCCGTGACGAAGGCAGCGCGCACCTCCGCACCGTCTTCCGCCTGAAAGAGAGCGAAGGTGCTGTTCTGGACGATCTGCACACCTTCGAGGTGAATCAACGTCGCCGCTCCTTCGGCGAAGATCACCGATCCACTCGCGTCCGAACCGCTGTTGGCTTCGATGAAGCCCTGCATCATGCGGAACTCGGAACCGCCGCCGGCGTACACCGCACTGCCCTCGCCGCCGGTGAGCCAGTTCTCGTCGATCTTCGTGCACTGAGGTTCGGTGAGGCAGGCCTCGAAGT
>JBPOHI010000228.1:0-9850 GCA_052035735.1 Acidobacteriota bacterium | reverse complement strand
TGCTGCTCTGCTTCGCGGCGACCCTGGCGGGCGCCGCCACCGTGCCGCAGTTTCAGGTGGACGGCCGCACCTACGGCATGCCCGAGGCGCAGATCTTCGAGGATCCCTACACCGGGCCGCCGGTGGTCGGGGAGTACGTCACCCTGCTGCCCAACATCGCCCCGCTCCCGCCCGGCAATCGCACCCACAAGGTGCGCTTCGACATCATCGCGCGGGAGATCGAGGTGGCGCCCGATGTCCGCTATCGCGCCTGGACCTTCGGAGGAACGGTCCCCGGACCCGTGCTCCACGTGCGCGAGGGCGATCGGGTCGACTTCACGATGAAGAATCGCTCCGCCGAGGTCGTCGCGATCACCGCCCCCGAGGCGGCCGGCTCGCCCTATCTCCAGCAGCTCGCGACGCTCAACCCGCAGAAGGCCGTGCCGATCGCGCAGCCGATGCGCCACTCCATGGACTTCCACGCCGGCACGGTCGCCGCTTCGGACAAGTGGCGCGGCATCGAGCCCGGCCAGGCGATCCAGTTCGAGTGGGTGGCGAACTACCCGGGTGTCTACCTTTACCACTGCGGAACCCCGCCGATCCTGCAGCACATGGCCCAGGGTCAGTATGGCGTCGTCGTCGTCTCGCCGAAGGCCGGCTATCCGACCGATTCGGAGGTGGACCGGGAATATGTGGTCGTGCAGTCGGAGTTCTATCTCAAGGAGTCCGAGGCGCAGGCGCACGAGGGCGACCAGACGGAGTTCAAGGATGTCGCCCAGGTCCTCTACGAGCTCGACTTCGACGCCGCGATGCGCAAGCAGCCGACGCAGGTCGTCTTCAACGGCCATCAGCGCTCGCTGATCGATGTGCCGCTCGCGACGCTGCCCGGGGAGCGGATGCGGCTCTACGTTCTGAACGTCGGCCCGACAGACACCTCGAGCTTCCACATCGTCGGGGTGATCTTCGACCGCGTCTGGTACGAGGGGAACCTCAAGAACGAGTGGCACGGCATGCAGACCGTCCTCCTGGGGGCCTCGAACGGCGCCGTCATGGAGTTCGTCGTGCCGGAGGCGGGAGATTACGTTATTGTTGACCACGAGTTCGCCGACGCGCAGAAGGGTGCGCTCGGTCGAATCAAGGCGGGCCCGGCCGGACCGGGCGGCAAAGACGGACACTGACAACCAACCCCAACTCGAGGAGCGAAGAATGAAGAACGTTATCGGACGTAGCGCAATCGGCGGCCGGCTGCTCGCCGCGATGCTCGCGGTCGGCATGGCCGCGATGGCCACCGTCGCCTCGGCGGCGGAGCCGCGAGTCGTAAAGCTCAAGGGCTCGGACACCATGCAGTACGACGTCAAGGTCATCCAGGCGACTCCCGGCGAGGCGCTGAAGGTGACGCTCACCGCTGTCAGCTCGATGGCGAAGGCGGAGATGGCGCACAACTTCGTGCTGCTCGCGAAGGGCACCAACGCCGACTCGTTCGCCATGGAGGCGGCGATGGCCCGCAACGACGGCTACATCCCGAAGTCCAAGGCGGCGTCGATCCTCGCGCAGACGAAGCTCGCCGGCGGCGGCGAGACGGTCGAGGTCGTCTTCAACGCGCCGAAGGAGCCGGGCGAGTACATCTTCATCTGCACCTTCCCCGGCCACTACATCGGCGGGATGAAGGGCAAGCTGATCGTCAAGTAGGACCGCCGCGCGAGCGCCTCTGGCGTTCGTTGCGACCCGATTCACCCGGGCCCGGTAGGACGCGAGACGATCGCGCCCGCCGGGCTCGACGTTTTTCCGGACTAGAGCATCATGCTCGCGAGGTTCGCGAGCTCGCTGCGTTCGCCCTTCTCGAGCGACACGTGGGCGTAGAGCTTGTGCCCCTTGATGCGGTCGATCAGGTAGGAGAGGCCGTTCGACTGGGCATCCAGGTAGGGCGTGTCGATCTGGAAGATGTCGCCGGTGAAGATGATCTTCGTCCCCTCGCCGGCGCGGGTGATGATCGTGCGCGCTTCGTGAGGCGTCAGGTTCTGCGCCTCGTCGACGATGAAGATGATGTTGGAGAAGCTCCGGCCGCGAATGTAGGCGAGCGGCGTGATGTGGAGCTTTTCCTGCTCGACCATCTCGTCGATGCGCTTGAATTCCCGGTCGCGCTCGTCGAACTGATGCTTGATGATGTTGAGATTGTCCCAGAGCGGCTGCATGTAAGGGTTGACCTTCGACTTGATGTCGCCGGGCAGGTAGCCGATGTCCTTGTTGGAGAGCGGCACCAGCGGTCGCGCCAGGTAGACCTGGCGAAAGGCCTTGCGCTGCTCGAGGGCGCCGGCCAGGGCGAGCAGCGTCTTGCCTGTCCCCGCCTTGCCAGTGATCGACACCAGCGGCACCGTCGGATTCATGATCGCGTGGAGGGCGAAGGTCTGCTCGGCGTTCCTCGGAGTGATGCCGTAGGCCGGCATCTTCTGGACTCGCTCGAGGAGGCCGGACAGCGGGTTGTACCAGGCGAGGGCCGAGTGCGAGGGACTGCGCAGGATGAAGTAGTGATTCGGCAGCGGCACGTCGATGCCGACATCCTGCGGTGAGACGCCGCCGGACTCGTAGAACTTCTGGATCGGCGCAGCGTCGTCGACCTCGATCTCGCTCTTGCCCTTGTAGAGATGATCGACATCCTTGATGCGGACGGTCTCGTATTCTTCGGCGCGCAGGCGAAGCGCCCTCGCCTTGACCCGCAGGTTGATGTCCTTCGAGACCAGGATGACATCGCGCCCGGGCTCGCTCTCCTTGAGGGCGAGCGCCGTGTTCAGGATCCGGTGGTCGTTCTTCACCGCGCCGAAGATGAGGCGCGCGTCGGTGGAGGAGTCTTCCGTCGCGATCACCCGGATCCGGCCGAGATCGGGGCCGTCGAGCGGCACCCAGTTGTTCAGCATGTCGTGGCTGGTGAGCTTGTCGAGCTGGCGGATGAACTCCCGCGCCTGCAGGTTGATGACGGTGTCGCCCTTCTTGAAGTGGTCGAGCTCCTCGAGGACGGTGATCGGGATCGCGACGTCGTGCTCCTTGAAATTGAAGATCGCGTTCGCGTCGTAGAGGATGACCGAGGTGTCGAGGACGAAGATCTTGGGGCCGCGGGAGGAGACGGATGACGTCGAGTCCGGACTCGTCATGGGCGGGATTTTGTCATAGGGCGCAGGATCGACAGGATGCGGCTAGAATCCTTTTCGAGCCCCCCTCTGGATGAGCGACATCGGCGTCGTCACGGTCTCCACCTTCCTGGCCCAGGCGCTGCTGGCGGCGCTGCTCGCCATTCTGCTCCTTCGCTTCCACAGCACGCGCAAGCATGCTTTCCTGCGCCACTGGGCGCTCTCCTGGTGGGCTCTGTGCGCCGGTCAGCTCGGGGCGATGGTGGCCTTCCACTTCTCGGCGTCGATGCCGGCTTCGGAGCCGACCCGGCTCGCCGCGACGTTCGTCGCCCAGCTCGGCGCCTACTTTCAGGCCGGGTGGCTGATCCTGGGAGCCTCGGAGCTGGCGAGTGGGAAGTCGATCTCGCGCCGCAGCGCCGTCGCCATTTTCGGGGGGCTGGCGGGGCTCGCCCTGGTCACCACTCTGGCCTATGCCTTCACTCCGGAAGCGTACGCGAGCCGGACCTTCCTGCGCATCAGCATCCGCGCCGTGGTGGTTGCCGCTGCCTTCCTGCTCGCCGCCGGACTGCTCGTGCGGGCCTACCGGAAGAGCACTGCGACCGGGCCTCACCTCGTCTGTATCGCATTCTTTCTCTACGGCATCGAGCAGCTGGTCCTCTTCTGGACGACCGCCGGGCCCGCGGGCGCCGGGCTGCGGTACGGCATCGTGCCGTTCGACCTGCTGATGGTGGCCGTGCTGGGAATCGCCACCGTCGTCTGGCTGCTCGAAGACGAGCACTTCCGCCTCGTCGAGGCGTCTCTCCAGATCGAGAAGCTCGCCTACTACGACGGACTGACCGGCCTGCCGAACCGCAAGCTCTTCCTCGACCGGTTGAAGCAGTGGATCGCGCGGCGCGGGCGGACCGACTATCACGCCGCGCTCTTCTTCCTCGACCTCGACAACTTCAAGCGCATCAACGACACCTACGGCCACGAAACGGGCGACCTCCTGCTGGGTGCGGTCGCCGAGCGTCTCCGCTACAGCGTGCGTGAGGGCGACACGATCGGACGGCAGGGAGGCGACGAGTTCACCCTTCTGCTGCCGGGAATCCGCACCGCCGAGGATGCGATCGCGATCGCCGGTAAGCTCCTCGACCGCCTGGCGCAGCCGCTCGAGGTGGGGGAGCTCTCGCTCTTCGCCGCGGCTTCGATCGGCATCACCCTCTTTCCCGACCACGGGGACGACCCGACGACGCTCCTGCGCAAGGCCGACACCGCCATGTACCGCGCCAAGGAGGCGGGCCGCGGCGGCGTCGTGATCTACGACAGCGAGATGTCGGACGTGAGCCGCGAGCGCTTCGTACTCGAGAGCGCGCTGCGCGCCGGGCTCGAGGAGGAACACCTCGTGCTGTACTACCAGCCCATCGTTCGGGCCGGGTCGGGCGAGATCGTCGGCGTCGAGGCGCTGGTGCGGTGGCTGCATCCCGAGCGCGGCCTCATCCTGCCGGGCAAGTTCCTGCCGCTGATCGAGAGCACCGCGGTCTCCGAGGCGTTGAGCGACTGGGTGCTGCGCAAGGCCTGCGCGCAGGTGCAAGCCTGGCGGGAGCGCTACCAGCAGGATATCCAGGTGTCGGTCAACCTGACTGCGCGCGCTTTCGAGAATCCCGAGCTGTCGTCCAAGATCGACGTCATCCTGGCCGAGACCGGCCTGCCGGCCACGGCGCTCGAGCTCGAGATCACCGAGACCATGGCGCTGCTCCACGCCGGCGGGCCGGTGTCCACGCTCACGGACCTCAGGAAGCGGGGCGCTCGGGTGGCGGTCGACGACTTCGGAATCGGCTACTCGTCGCTTTCCTACCTTCGAGAGCTGCCGATCGACACGGTGAAGCTCGATTCGTCGTTCATCCGGGAGCTCGGACGTCGCCGCGAAGACTCGAAGATCGTTGGCGCCGTGATCCAGCTCGCCCACGGACTCGGCATGGAGGTCGTCGCCGAGGGCGTCGAGGAAGAAGAGCAGATGGTCATCCTCGAGATGCTCTATTGCGACAAGATGCAGGGCTTCCTGTTCAGCCGCCCGCTCGAGCCTCAGGCCTTCGAGAGCCTCATGGACGCATCAACACCTTTTCGAAGCGGTCCAGCGCCCAGTCGAGCTCCGGTCGCGAGATGACCAGCGGCGGCGAGACGCGGATTACGTGCGTGTGCGTCTCCTTGCAGAGGATGCCCTCGGCGGCGAGCTGCTCGCAGAAGCGGCGCGCGCCACCGGCCTCGATCTCGAGCTCGATGCCGATCCAGAGCCCGCGCCCGCGGACCTCTCGCACGTGCGGCGAGCGGATCGCACGCAGGCGCTCGAGGGCGTAAGCGCCCTGTTTCGCCGAGTTCTCGATCATTCGCTCCTCGACCAGCACCTTGAGCGCTTCGCGCGCCACTGCGGCCCCGAGCGGGTTGCCGCCGAAGGTCGAGCCGTGGTCGCCCGGCTTGAAGACGTTCATCAAGTCGCTGTCGGCAAGGATGCCCGACACCGGATAGCAGCCGCCCGAAAGCGCCTTGCCCAGGATCACCATGTCGGGCCGAATGCCGTCGTGCTGGTAGGCGAAGAGCGCGCCGGTGCGTCCCAGGCCGGATTGGATCTCGTCGGTGATGAGGAGGGCATGGTGCTTCTCGGTCAGGTCGCGAAGTCGCTGCAGGAAGCCCGCCGGCGGGACGACGATGCC
The DNA here is from genome assembly GCA_052035735.1 of Acidobacteriota bacterium. Lineage (GTDB taxonomy): Bacteria > Acidobacteriota > Thermoanaerobaculia > Multivoradales > JAGPDF01 > JAGPDF01. The sequence continues at coordinate 4,059 of JBPOHI010000228.1, read as the reverse complement.
GGCCTCGCCCTGGATCGGCTCGACGAGGACGGCCACCGTGCGCTCGTTCATCGCCGTCGCGACGGCGTCGGCATCTCCGAAAGGGAGCAGCCGGTAGCCGCCGGCGAACGGGCCGAAGCCCTCGCGGTACTGGTCGCTCGAGGAAAAACCGACGATCGTGGTGGTGCGGCCGTGGAAGTTGTTGTCGAAGACCAGGATCTCGCCCTGCGCCGCCGGCACGCCCTTGACGGTCTGCCCCCACTTGCGGGCCAGTTTGATGGCGGTCTCGACCGCTTCGGCGCCGCTGTTCATCGGCAGGAAGCGCTCGAAGCCGGTGAGCGCGCTGATCTCCTGGCAGAGCTGGCCGAGCTGGTCGTTGCGGAAGGCGCGCGAGCACAGAGTGAGGCGTTGCGCCTGCTCGGTGAGTCGCTGGACCAGCCGGGGATGGCAGTGCCCCTGGTTGACCGCCGAGTAGGCGGCGAGAAAGTCGAGGTAGCGATTCCCCTCGACGTCCCAGACCCAGACGCCCTCGCCGCGCGTGATGACGATTTCGAGCGGGTGGTAGTTGTGGGCGCCGTGGCGCTCTTCGAGCGCGATCAGATCCTGGGACGAGAGTGCGGAGGGCGTTTCGAGCAGGTCGGACATCGGGAGCTCCGGGAGGATGCGATGAGGCTGAATCCTACCGGCTTTGGCTAGGATCCCCAATCATGGGACGGAGCGGGCGGTTGCGGCCGGGCGAGGTGGAGCTCGAGCGGGCCTTGTCGAAGCTGGGGCTCGCCTCGCGGACCGAGGCGCGGCGCTGGATCGAATCCGGAAGGGTGTCGCTGGACGGCGTCGTCTGTCTGGATCCGGCTCGGGCCGTGGTTCCGGAGAGCGCCCGTCTGACGATCGACGGCCAGGCCTTGGGCCGCGCCGCCTTCCGCTGCCTGATGCTCCACAAGCCGCGGGGATGCGTCACGACGCGAAGCGATCCGCAGGGCCGCCCGACAGTTTTCGACCTCGTCGCCGATGCCGCAGATGCCGCTGATGTTTCCGATACCGCGACCCATCTCATCGCCGTCGGCCGGCTCGACCTCGCGACCTCTGGGCTCCTCCTCCTGACCAACGACACCCGCCTCGCCGACTCGTTGACCGACCCGGGGAACGCCATTCCTCGCGTCTACCTGGTCAGCGTCCGTGGGCGATGGGACGAAGAGAAAAGCCTGCTGGTAAAGGAAGGGGTCGTCGATTCGGGGGAGAGTCTGAGCGCCGCAGAGGTGGTCGTCCGTAAAGTGTCCGGGCGGGAGTCGCACCTCGTGGTCACCCTGGTGGAGGGCAGGAACCGCGAGGTCCGGAGGCTGATGAAAGCCGCCGGACACGAGGTGACGAGGCTCAAACGAGTCGCCTTCGGTCCCCTCGAGCTCGGCGCGCTCTCGCCAAGGGAGTGGCGTGAGGTTTCCTTTAGCGAGCTTTCTGCTGCATTCGGCGACCTTGTGGCGGAAACCGGAAGGAGGCTTTCCCCTGCTCCTTGCTACGCTCCGGCATCGGAGGAGCGATGAGCGAAGAACGGCTGGACCGGCTGCGGCGGCGGATACGGAACCTCGATGCCGCGATGCTCGGCCTGATGGCCGAGCGCATGGAGCTGGCGCGCGAGGTCGGGCAGGAGAAGCGCGGCGCCGGGATTCCCCTGCGTGACTTCGAGGTCGAGAAGCGGGTTCTCGAGCGGGCCGCGGCGAGCGCCGAGGCGCTGGGGCTCGCCCCCGAGCTCGCCCGCGGCGTCATGCGGCAGCTCGTCGAAGAGGCCTGCCGGGTGCAGGAGATCGATCACTTCTCGACCTACTCGGGCGAATCCGAGTCGATCCTCGTGGTCGGCGGCACGGGCAAGATGGGGCAGTGGTTGGTGCGCTTCTTCGAGACCCAGGGGCACCGCGTCCTGGTCTTCGACCCGGCATCGCAGGCGTCGGAGGCGGCGGCCGGCAGCGAAACGGTGGCGGTGCTCGCCGACGGCCTCGCCGCCGCCTCGATGGTCTTCGTCGCAGTGCCGCTCGACCGGGTGGCCGGAGTCGTCGAGGAGATCGCCGCGCTCGGATTCCAGGGCGTCCTGTGTGACGTGGCGAGCGTCAAGGAGCATCTGCGCCCGGCGCTGGACGCGGCGCGCGCGCGGGGGGTTGCGGTCACCAGCATCCATCCGATGTTCGGAGCGGGGGCGCGAACGCTCTCCGACAAGGTCATCTGCCTGTGCGACTGCGGCGTGCCGGCCGCGACGGAGCGCGTTGCCGCGCTCTTCCGCGAAACCGCGGTGACGCTGGTGCCGCTGTCGCTCGAGCGCCACGACGAGATCGCCTCCTACGTCCTCGGTCTGTCGCACTTCCTGAACCTCCTCTTCGCGCGGGTGCTCGCGTCGAGCGGGCTCACGTTCGCCGAGCTCGCCGCGGTCGGCTCGACGACCTTCCACTCCCAGTTCGCCACCACCGAGAGCGTCGTGCGCGAGAACCCTCTCCTCTACTACGAGATCCAGAGATCGAACCGCTTCTCGGAGCGCCTCTACCGCGAGGTCGAGCGCGCCGCCGCGGACTGGATCGGGTGGGTGGAGAAGGGCGACTCGGACCGCTTCGCCGCGGCGATGGCGGCGCTCTCCGGGTGGCTCGACGAGGCACCCGGAAAGGCCTGAGCCGAATCGCCCGCGGACGGCGGCAGGCGGCCGGCGCCGGTCAGCGCGTGGCGGTGTTGACGAAGCTCGGCTGGAAGGTAGCGTCGCGCACCGCGATCTGGCCCTCCCGCGACAGGTTGATCGACTCGCCGAGGATCCGTGCGGCTTCGGCAGGAGCGTGGAAACCGGTCGAATTCTCGGCTTCGACGAAGTCGAGACGGAACTGCGCCTGACGCTGGAGCTTGCGCGGCAGCGCGAGCTGCTCGTCGGTGCGGCCGGCGGCCACCGCCGACTCGAGGTCGCCGATTAGCGCGACGAGGGCATCCATCGCCTGGTTGCGCAGCAACTGGGTGCGCTCCTGGATCGTCTCGACCCGCGCCCTGAGCTCCTCCTCCGGCCAGCGATGGCAGGTCTGGCAGGCCTTGTTGATGTTCAGCAGGGGGCTCCGTACGTGATGATCGGAGACCTTCTGGGCGCCGACCCGTTCGTAGGGCATGTGGCAGTCGGCGCAGGCGACGCCGGAGCGCGCGTGAATGCCCTGGCTCCACATCTCGAACTCGGGATGCTGCGCCTTGAGGGCGGGCGCGCCGGAGGTCTTGTGCGTCCAGTCCTTGTAGTCGAGCTCATCGTAGTAGGCCTGGATCTGTTCCACCTTGATGCCGTTCGCCCAGGGGTAGACCAGCCGCTTCTCGGGACCCTTGAAGTAGTACTCGACATGGCACTGCCCGCAGACGTAGCTGCGCATCTCCTGGCGCGTAGCCTGCGTGTTGGGATCGTAGTCGGGCACGCCCTGGGAGGCCTTCAGGGCGCGGATGCCCTCGAGGAAGCCGGGGCGGGTGACGCGCAGCTGCATCGTCGCCGGATCGTGGCAGTCGATGCAGGCGACCGGATGGGAGATGAGCTTGCGCGCCTCGGTGTAGGGCATCTGGTTCATCGCCTCGAAACCCTTGATGAGGTCGCCGCCGCCGAGCTTCTTGTAGGGCAGATAGACCGAGCCGTGGCAGTGCATGCAGGTTCCCGGCTGCTTGACGACCACCTGGCGCTCGGTGAACGTCTGGTCGTCGAGCATGTAGGCGTGGCCGCGCTCCTCGCGGAAGTCGACCGCGAAGGCGTAGCCGTTCCACATCGTTTTCAGTCGCGGATCCTCCTCGATCCGCGACTGGGCGACGATCGAACGCGGGTCGGCGGCGGTCGGCGTGCGCGGCACCGCCTCGCTGCCGCCGAATCGGGTCCTCACCTGGTCGACGGTGCGCCGGTAGCCGTCGTACTGGATCGGGAAGTTCTTGCCCCAGACCGCCGGATCCTCGGTTTCGTCGGTGATCTCGACGACGCGGAAAAACGGATCCCGGGCCTCCTGCTTGTGCTCGAAGATGTTCACCAGGAGGCCCGTGAGGACGGCGCCGGCGACGGCGGCGACGACGGTCACGAGAAGGATTCTGCCGCGACGGACG
>JBPOHI010000120.1:0-26297 GCA_052035735.1 Acidobacteriota bacterium | reverse complement strand
CTCTGGCCGGCACGCGACAGCATGCAGGCCAGGTTATAGGCGTCGAGCGCCGAGTCGGGCCGGGCGGCGGCGAGCCCGTGCGCCGCAGCGACCGCCGTGCCCCAGTCGTGCTTCGCGGCCGCGCGAGTCAGGTCCTTCGCCAGCCTCTCGACCGCAACCTGCTTCGCCCCGGCGCCAGCGACCGAGGCGCTCCCGCCGGCCATCGCCGACAGAAGCGCCAGCAGCAGGGCCAGGGGCGCATGCGGAGCGCCCGAGCCCCTCCCTCTGCCTGTGATCCGCGAAGTGCTCATGACCTCCGCTCTACGCAGCGGACGGTGAGCAGGTTCTCCACCCGAAGGGACAGTCCGCCCCGCTTCGCCTTGACACCCCGATGGCGGCGCGACAGTCTTGGGCTCGCCGTTCCATCCATCTCGAGGAGTCGCCATGCATCTCTCCGCTGTGCGCAGGGGAATCCTGTACCTGTCCGCCCTGATCGCCGCCTTTGTCGCCCTGCCGCTCGCCGCCGCGACGCCGGCTGCCAAGCCGTCCGCCGCCTCGCTGGTCAAGAAGCAGCCGGCTCCCCGGACCAAGACGTACGCCGCGCCGACCGTGGCGAAGAAGATCGCCAAGAGCAAGGGTGCCGTCGCCGAGCGCGAGTGGACTCTCCTTTACTATCTCGACGCCGACTGCAACCTCGAGCCGGACATGCTCGACGACATGGACGAGTTGGAGTCGATCGGCTCCACCGACAACGTCAACATCGTCGTCCTCCTCGACCGGACGCCCGAGCATGACGACCGCGACGGCAACTGGTCGAACGCTCGCCTGCTCTACGTCACCCGCGACGCGACCAGCGGCAAGCTCAAGTCGAAGGTGCTCAACAACCTGAAAGAGATGGATACCGCCAATCCCGAGACCTTGGTCGGGTTCGTCTCCTTCGGCCTGCAGAACTTCCCTGCCAAGCGCTACGCCCTGATCCTCGGCAACCACGGCGGCACCTGGATGGGGATGCTCAACGACGACACCGACAACCGGGGCGGCATGAAGCTCGCCCCGTTCATCCAGGGCCTGGAAACGCTCAAGAAGGCGGGCGCACCCAAGTTCGACGTCATCGGCTTCGATATGTGCCTGATGGCGCAAGTCGAAGTGATGGACGCGATCGCCCCCTACGCCTCGTACGGCGTCGCCTCCGAAGAGCTCGAGCCGGGAGCCGGCTATCCCAACCACCGCGTCCTCCAGGCGCTGACCAAGAACCCGAAGATGTCGGGGAGGGACTTCGCCCAGACGATGGTGCGCGAGTGGGGAGCCTCCTACGCCGAAGCGGGCGAAGCGACGGTGACCAGCTCGGCGACCGACCTCGCGAAGGTCAAGGACCTGACCGGTGCGGTCGATGCTCTCGCCACAGCGCTCGGTCAAGCGGACGGCTCGGTGCAGGCCGCGGCGGCGCAGGCGCGGGCAGCGACCCACTTCTACGGCGGCGAAGAGGGCGGCGGCGACCTCGCCTCCTTCGACCTCGGCGAGTTCGCCGGCCGCCTCGCCAAGGAGCCCTCGGCGGCGCCGATCAAGACCCAGCTCGACGCTGTCCAAGCAGCGGTGAGCGCTGCGGTCATCGAGCACACGGAGGGCGCCGCCCACGTCGGCTCGACCGGCTTGGCGATCTACTTCCCCGTCGGACAGAAAGTCGACCCCGGCTACGCCTCGCTGCCGTTCGTACGCGGGCAGTGGGACGAGTTCCTCGCCAAGGGCGTCGTTGGCGCCGGTGGCGGCGGCGGCGCGGCCGCCGGGGGGATGTCGGTGGCGATCGCCTCGCCCGATCCGTCCGCGACTCACCCGATCGGCGACGGCCTGCCGGTGACGGCCCAGGTCAAGGGCAACCCGGCCGCCATCCTGGCCTCGATCGGCTATCGCGATGCCGACGGCGGCATCACGCTGGTGCATCAGGAAGAGGTCCCGAGCCCCGGCGGATGGAAGGACGGGACGACCTTCACCTACAACGTCCAACCCAAGGTCCGTGCGATCAGCGATGGCAAGAGCTCGCGCATGGTGCCGACGACGCCGCTGACGGCCGGAAGCCGCTATGTCCGCGCCGACGCCTCCTACAACTCGATGCGCGGCGACCAGAAGGTCACGACCGTCTTCGACTCCAAGACCGGCAAGCTCGAGACCATCTTCTGCGAAAGCGAGAAGGGCTCCCCGACGCCGATGGCCGTCCATCCGGTCAAGGGCGAGAAGCTCGTCTTCTACCAGCCGACTGTGGGCAAGGACAAGAGGTCGCAGCGCTTCCGTCCGGTGCCCGCGCTGGTCGCGAGCGGCAGCTCCGGCAAGGGCAAAGCGAAGGGGCAGGGCGACGATCTCAAGCTGATCGACTCGGGGATTCCGGCAGGTTCCTACGTGCTGGCGCTCACCGCGTACGACGCGTCTGGAAAGCAGGCAGGCGGATCCGAGCTCAATCTCACTGCCGGTGGCGCCGGTGGCGGTGGCGGCGCAGCTGGCGCAGGTGGCGGCCCGCCCGTGGCGCCCGGCCTCACCTATCCCGATTACGGGTATCCGGCGGTGGGCTATGACGACCTCGAGTACGTCGACCTGACCCAGATCATCCCGGCCGGCGAGTACGACCAGTTCGAGGCCGACTGGAGCGACTACAACTTCATGTACGAGTACCAGGTCGACGACTTCACCGCCGCCGACCTGGCCTACCTCGAGAGTGTCGAGCTCGACGACAGCGATCTCCTGTTCGACCGCGAGGACTGGTCCGACGAGTTCGACCTCTACTCTCTGCAACTTCCCGGTGACGCTGACGGCGACGGCACGCCGGACGCGACCGACATCGACGACGACGACGACGGCACCCCGGACGCCGAGGATCTCGACGACGACGATGACGGCACGGTCGATGCCGACGACGAGGATGACGACGACGACGGCGTTGCGGACACCGACGAAGACGAAGCGGAGGAAGACGACGACGCCGGGGACTCCGACGAAGATCACGACGGTACCCCGGACGACGAAGATGCCGATGACGACAACGACGGCTCGCCGGACGATGTCGACACGGACGACGACAATGACGGCACGTCCGACGCAGAAGAGTCGGACGAAGACGACGATGGCACGCCGGACGACGAGGATGCCGACGACGACAACGACGGCACCGACGACGAGGCTGACACCGACGACGACAACGACGGCACCCTCGACGATGCCGACACCGACGACGACAACGACGGCACGTCCGACGAAGACGAAGCGGAAGACGACGCCGGTGACGACGAGGCCGAGGACGACAGTGGTGACGAGACCGAAGATGACGCCGGGGACGACGGCGGAGATGACGGTGGAGACGAAGGCGACGACGACGATGGCGGCGGCGACGAAAGCGAGGAGAAGTGACGCCAGAGGCCGGCAAACCCACGAGGCCGTCCTGAGGTCTGACCTTCTGGTCGCCGATCGGACAGGCCGCTCCCGGCCGGCGCGCGGTGCTGCGCCAGGAGATCGACTGGAGCGCGTTGCCACCGACGACGCCCCGCGCGTTGCGCGATCTTCTCCGCCGTTGTCTCGAGCGCAATCCGCGCGACCGTCTGCACGACATCGCCGACGCCCGGCTGGTGCTCGAGGATCTCGCCTCCGGACGCGGCGCCGGTCGGGTCGCGCCTCCGCTTCCTGCCCTGGGCGCTGAGGGCGAGAGTCTCCATGGTAAAATTCGTTCCATGAATATTGCCATCGAAACTGCCATGGATGCCTCGGGGCGCCTCGTCCTGCCCAGGGCGATACGTGAAGCCGCCGGACTGGAGGCAGGAATGCCCCTCTCGATCACGGTCAACGACGGCAGGATCGAGATCGAGCCGGCACCGCGGGCAGTCAAGACCGTGCGCCGGGGACGGCTCGCGGTCGCTGTCGCCCTCGAAGAGGGACCCGCGCTCTCGGCGCAGACGGTGCGGGAGACCCAGTCCGCCGTCCGCCGCGAGCGCTAGGCGCGTGGCGAAAACCGCCGTCGACACCAGCGTTCTCGTCGCGGCGCTGCTTTCCTGGCACGAGGCCCACTCACCGGCTTTCGCGGCGTTGTCGGCGGCAGTGGAGGAAGGCGAGCTTCTCCTGCCGAGCTCCTCGCTGATCGAGTGCTACTCGGTGCTCACCCGGTTGCCGTCCGCGCACCGCCTGAGCCCGCGCGACGCCGCTGGCCTGCTGGTGAGCGCTCTGCGGGAAGCCGGCCGTGTGGTCGGCTCGCGCGCCGGCGCGGCATGGGGATTCCTCGCCGCGCTCGTTCGCGAGGACGTGCGCGGCGGTGCGACCTACGATCGAAGAATCCTCGCGGAGGCGCAGGCGGCAGGCGCCGACCGCCTGCTGACGTTGAACGGCAGTGACTTCCGTCGATTTGCGCTCGACCACCTCGAAGTCATCGTCCCGGGAGAGGCGGCTCGATGATCGGACCCAGGCTCGGCCCCAACGAGATCACCGCCAGGCTGGGCGAAGTCGGCAAGGGCGAGGTCTACCGCGCGGCCGAGACCCCTCGCAAGCGCTCCGTGGCGAGCCAGGGTCGACAACGACGACACGATCGGGCCCGGTGGAGCCGCCGCCGGCGCTGGACAGCGGAACCACGCGGACCGCGGCAGCGCTAGCCTCTGGCGGGGATCCTCCCGTAGAATGGCGTCCCATGCGGGTGCGGGGCGTTTCCAGACCTCGATCCGCGCCCGTCCAACTCCCTGCCGCCTGATCCGTAAGGCCGCGCCGTCGCCGTTTCGTCGACGGGTCGTCGCGCCGTCGCGCGCGCGGCAGGATAGAAAGCACCAGCGAAAGGAACCTCATGGCTACCAAGAAGAACTCCGGGAAGACTGCGGCCAGCACTCCGGTGCCGCGCAAGCAGCAGGAAGCGAAAACGACCAAGGCGGCGAAGGCCGTCAAGGCCGCCGCGAAGCCGCCTATGTCCGAGATGGCGAAGCCGCCCAAGTCCCAAGCGGCGAAGCCGCTCAAGTCCGAGAAAGTGAAGAAGGCGACGACGTCGGCGAAGGCGCCGCTTCCCACGCAGGCGGCCGAGCGACTGCCCGCGGCGCAGCCGCAGCTCGCCGCCGCCGAGACGGTCTCCGCCCCCTCGCAGCCGACGGCTCCTTCGCGCGAGGAGATTGCCGCGCGCGCGGCCGCGATCTGGCGGGAGACCGGCGGCGCGCCGTTCGACAACTGGATTCGCGCCGAGCGCGAGCTCGGCGCCTGACCCTCAGGGTGCTGGAGGGAGCCGCGGGCGACCGGTCTGCTGCGGCACTCTCCAGAGCGCGACGGACCTGCCGTTCGAAACGAGCGGCAGGTCGGCCAGGCGCTCGCACCGCGCCTCCACCTCCGCAACGAGATCCGGAGGCGACCACCTCGGTAGCAGGACGAAATCCACCGGATACCGATCGAGCAGACCGGCACTCCGGCGATAGCGGTAGGTGTAGACGGTACGACCGCTGAGCAGCGACAGCACCGGTGCCTCGTCGGCCAGGACCACGGCGCCCACCGGTGTGACCTCCGCGAGCCAGCGCGCGATGGCGCGCTGCTCCTCCCACCGTTCCCCCTGACGGACGGACCCCAGACGATCCTCCTCGGGATGCAGCGCCCCCCAGGCCTGGACGGCGTTCGCGACCGCGAGGGCGGCCAAGCTCGCGGCAAGCGCGGCGTGCCTGGACTCGCGCCGGCCGAGGGCGCCGGAGAGAGCACGCCAGACGCGGCTCGTTCCCTGGAGCAGATAGAGATAGAAGCTCGGCAGGAGCGGTAGCAGCAAGCGGGAATCGAACGTGAAGTAGGACAGCAGGAGCAGCAGGTAGCACACGGCGAAGCCGTCGAGGAGCGTCGGCCCGGCGCGCCAGACCCCAACCAGACCTGGAAGGACCAGGCCGGCGACGAGAATCAGTGCCAGCGGCCCGCTGGAGAGCGTCGCCGCAGCGGCGAGAGCCTGCAGGAGGCGGGTGCCGTTGTCGGCGGCTCGCGCCAGGAGGTCGGCCGGCGTCATCGCCAGTGAGGCGGGATCTCCCGGGTCCTGGTGCCAGAGCGCCGTGGAGTAGGAGAAAAGCAGGAGCTGCTCGCTGGGCACCCGGGCCGTCGCGGCGGCGTCCCGCGTGTAGAGCATCCAGGGCAGGCTCAAGAAAAGGACGACCGCCGCCGGCAGGAGTCCGCGGAGCCTCCCCGGAATTCCGCGCCGGCCCCTGCCGAGCAGCAGCAGGGCCGGCAGCGCCACCAGACCGACGGTCCGCAACTGCACGGCGGCGGCGAGCGTGAACGCCCCCGCGAGGCTCCAGACCCCAAAGCGGGCGCCCTCCCGGACCGCGCGATGCAGGAGGACAAAGCTCGCCAGGAGAAGCGCGAGGAAGGGGAGCTCTGCGACCACCCAGTTCAGCTGCCGCAGGAAGAGCGGACTGGTACCGACCAGCGCCATGACCGCACAGGCGACGGCGTTCCCGTATCGTGGAAGCAGCAGCCGCCAGCCGGCCATCAGCGCCGCGACGGCGGCGAGAAACACCAGGCGGTGGACCGTTGCGTAGTCGTACTCTCCGGCTGGCGACAACCAGGAGAGCAGCCAGGAGAGCCCCGGAGGGCGAAGGAAGAAGGGCTCGCCCAGGTAGAGATAGCCGCCGCCCGCGGCGAGCGAGCGCCCGAGCAGCAGGTAGATCGCGCTGTCCCACTCCGGCCGCCACTCGGCGCGCACCCAGAGTGCGAGCCCGCACACTGCGTAGAGGCCGAGCGCGACCCACGGCAACCAGGCGAAGACTCTCTTCACAGAGGAGTTTCCGGAGCAGGGGGGGGGCTCAAGAGAAAAGCCCCGGTGCCGCTGGCACCGGGGCTTCCTTCAACCGCCTGCCTGATCGCTCGACCCGTCGCTCCCGGAGGCGCGACCAGGCCGGCGAACGGAGGTCACGGAGTGACGTCCATCCAGTAGCCGACGATGTCGATCGCCAGGTGGACCGAGCTCACCGGACCGCCGGTCAGAACGCTGATGTCGTTGCCCTCGGTCGCATCCTGCGCCAGGGAAACGATCGCGCTGTTGGCGATGTTGACGTTGGTGGTGAAGTTGATGTTCGAGACCGCAGGCGGGGTGACCGACGAGTTCCAGACGCGGATGTTGCCCTTGTTGTTGGGCGAAATCGCGGTGATGTTGATGGCGACGGCGCGAGCGGTCGGATCGCCTACATCGTAGCCGGGGACGCCGCAGCTCAGGAGCTGGCCACCCTGCGCCACCTGGTCGACGTTACCGACGATATTGATCGCGCGCGTCTCGGCCGCGGCGAAGTCGTTACCGCTGCCCGTACCCGCAGTGGGGGCATCGGGGCAGGTGGCCGCAGCCTGGGCCGGCGGGATGCAGCGCGTGTCAAGCACGCGGCACGGCGTGACCGGAACGAAGGTGAGGTCCGCAGCGGCTGCGACCGCGGGGGCGGCGATGGCCAGAACCAACAGCGCGGCGACGCAGAAACCGAGTTGCTTCGAGTTCATGAAAACTCCTCCTAAGTTTTGGCCGAAACGGCCACCGACATCAATGGAACCCCTCGCCAAGCGAACCGGGGGCGCGATCTACTCCACTCGCTCGCAAGGTCCGCGCCAAGACCGTGCCTCCTGATTCCCAACGATTTAGCGCTGACCTGGCGAGTCTTGTGACATTTTTTGCTGGCACTCGGCGCCGTTTTCTGTCTTTCTGCCCGTCCGCTACCGTCCGGACGTACCGGCTGAGCCGCCGATCCCAATGTACGGCTGCGACGCCGGCGTATGATCCGTCGCGCTTTCCGACGGCAGGCAGAGGGTGGAACTCGAGTCGAGGATGCGGCGACCAGTAGCAGGCGAGGCACGGCAGAACAGCCCGGTCGGCGCAGCACTCCTGCTGCTGACGGTGCTGCTCGTCGCCTGCCAGGCGCCGCCTTCTCCGACTCCGAAACAGCCGGACATCCTGCTGGTCTCGATCGACAGCCTGCGTCCGGATCACCTGGGCTGTTACGGCTACGGACGCCCGACTTCGCCCACCCTGGACCGCCTCGCCGCCGAAGGGGTCCGGTTCGCGCAGGCGGTGAGCTCGACCTCCTGGACCCTCCCTGCGCACGCCGCGCTGTTCACCGGCCGTGAAGAGGAGGAACACGGCGTCACCCGCAACGGCCTGCGCCTCAACGAGACCCAGGTTACCCTCGCCGAACGCTTTCGCGACTTCGGGTACCAGACGGCAGGTTTTTTCGCCGGGCCGTATCTCCACCCCGTGTTCGGCCTCGGCCAGGGCTTCGCGAGCTACACGAGCTGTATGTCTGGCCTCGCCGAGGAGTCGCCGGAGGGCGAGATTCGCGCGGCGGCCCAGTCCGAGGCGGGCCCGGCGATGGAGGAGGAGACCGGCAGCCGGTCGGTCGAACGCTTCGGGGCCTACCTCGCGAGCGCCGATGCTCGCCCGGCCTTCCTCTTCGTGCATCTCTGGGACGTGCACTACGACTACTCGCCTCCGCCCCCCTGGGACACCGCCTTCGACCCCGACTATCGCGGCTCGCTCGATTTCTCGCGCCTCGCGGTCAACCCCGGCATTCACGCGGCCATGGACCCGCGTGATCGCGAGCACCTGCTGGCGCTCTATGACGGCGAGATCCGCTGGACCGACTCGAACCTCGCCCGCCTGCTGGAGCTTCATGCCCAGCGCCGCCCCGGGAGGGAGCTCCTGGTGGTCGTCCTCGCCGACCACGGTGAGGAGTTCTTCGAGCACGGCGGCAAGGGACATCAGCAGACGCTGTTCGAGGAGGTCGTGCGGATTCCGCTGATCTTCCACTGGCCCGGGCGCCTGCCAGCGGGAGCGACCGTCGCGGATCTGGTGCGCATTCTCGACGTCTTTCCGACCCTGCTCGAGCTTGCCGGCGCGAATCCGGGCGAGCCGGTCGCCGGCCGCAGCCTGGTGCCGCTCCTGCGCGGCGGCGAGCTTCCCGAGCAGCCGGCGCTGCTCGAGCTGCGCGCCCATCCAGAGCGGCCACTGGCGGCGCTGCGGTCGGCGCGCGGCAAGCTCGTTCTCGGCCGTTGGCCCGCCACTCCGGCCTACTACGATCTCGCGGCCGACCCCGGCGAGCAACGACCCTTCAGCGGCAAGTCCGAGCTCGAGCGCGTCGGCCTGCGCGACTTCAAGCGCCGCCTCGCCCGCGCCGCGGACTTTCTCGCCCGGCACCCCGATCGGGCGCCGTTGGGCGTCGAGCCCGACGACGAGATCGCCCGTCAGCTGATGGCCCTCAGCTATCTCACGGGCGGCGAGAAATGAGCGGCGCACGCTCGTTCGCGGCGCGCCGCGTACCGGTCCTCCTCTTCCTCCTCACCTCGTTCTGGCTGCTCGCGGCCTTTTTCCTTCGCGACGTGCGCGCTGCCGGCCTGTTTCACGACGACGGCATCTACATCGCCGCCGGCCGGTCGCTGGCCGAAGGGGGCGGCTACCGGGTTCCGAGTCTTCCAAGGGCTCCCTGGCAGACGAAGTACCCGGTGCTGTTCCCTGCCCTGCTCGCCCTGGTGTGGAAGATCTGCCCGACGTTCCCCGACAACGTCTTCGCCTTCCAGGCCCTGGTGGCGCTGTGCGGTGCCGGCCTGATCCCGCTCTCCTATCTCGTCGCTCGGCGGCTGCTCGGTCTCGCGGAGAATCCGGCGCTCGCAGTCGCTGGCCTGCTCGCCGCTTCACCCTCGCTTCTCGGCCTCAGCCGTTGGGTGTTGACCGAGCTCCCCTACGCCGCGGCCGCGATCGGCGCACTCCTGCTGTGCGAACGGACGTTCGCCGCCGGGCGCCATGGTGGCGTGACTTCGGCCGCGCTCGCTGGCCTCGCGGTCGCTGCCGGGTGCATGATCAAGGCGCAGGGCCTCGCTCTGGCCGTCGCGGTGCTCCTCCTCCTGCTGGCGGATCGGCGTTTTCGCGAAGCGGCCGGTTTTCTCGCCGGATGGGCGCCCCTGCCGGCACTTGGGCTCGCCTGGCAACGCACGCACTCCGCTCTGGACGATTCGCCGCTCGTCGACTATTACCTCTCCTACCGCAGCTCGACCCTCCAGCTCGCCACCGCGGACGGTTGGCGCGAGGCAGCGACGACGGCAACGACCGCGGGCGCGGTCGTCTTCCACAACCTGGGCACAGCGCTGACGCGATTCGCGACCTTTCTGGCGCTACCCGAGTCCCTCCCGGCAGGACTTCGCGCCGCACTCGTTGCTGCGCTCCTCGGTGCCGGACTCGTCCTCGCCTGGCGCCGCGGCGCCCGGATGACGGTGCTCTACGGCCTGCTCTTCCTGGCTTCGACGCTCGTCATGCCGTGGGAGCCGCTGCGCTATCTGTTGCCCCTCCTGCCGCTCGTCCTGGCCTTCTCCGTACTCGCTTTCGAAAGCGCCCTCGCCCGCGCCGCGAGCTTTCAACGGCCGGAGGAAGCGACCCTCCGGAGCCGGCTGCGCGTGGCCCGATCGCTCGCCCTCGCGACCTCGCTGGCCGCATTCGGGATCGTTTTCGGCCGGGAAGCTCTCACCTACCGCCCGGAAGCGCTGCCCGGCTACCTCGAGTGGAACGGTCCGCTGGGCGAATGGCAGGGGTTCGCCGAGACGATCGACTGGCTGCGCGAAAACACCCGACCCGAAGATGTCCTCGCCTCGCCGCTCGATCCCTTCTACTACCTGCACACCGGCCGCCGCGGCGTGCGCTATTGGCACCACAATCCGCAGACCTACTTTTACCCCTGGCACGCCGCGCCCCTGATCGGAACCGCCGCGGAGATCGCGCCGCAGCTCAGGCGCCTGGGTGTGCGCTGGCTGATCCGCGAACCGGTCTTGCAGAACTTCTACACCGAGAGCGAGGCGGCCAACGAGCTTGCCCTGGAGCTCGCCGCCTTGCCGGTCACCGGCGGAGAGCTCGTCTTTCGCAGCCGCGACTCCGGTCACTTCATCTACCGGCTCGACTGGCCGGAGACCCTGGCGAGCGGAGATCCTGGCGCCACGACCAAGGATCCCGTGCAGAGTCCGTCACCACCCTGAAGGCCCAGGCAGAACCGCTCGACGACGAGCGCGCCTGACACTGCCGCAGTAGGCGGCGCGGAGCCCTCTCGCGCACCGCTGCGCGTCCCGCCCCACCTTGGGAGTACTATGGGACCGCACGCCGGGAGGACGCGCCTTGTCATCTGTCTCCTCCGCCGGACAAGCAGCCGCCTCTCCAGCTTCGCCGGCTCCGCGCGACGAGACGCGGCTCCGGCTGCTCGCCACCCTGGCCGCTTCTGCGGCGCTTCTCCTCGGGCTGGTCGTTCTCGTCGGCGGCTGGATGCTCGACATCGAGAGCCTCCGGCGCATACCGGCCGGCTCTGCACAGATGAAAGCGAACACGGCGCTCGGCGTCGCCGCCGGGGCGCTGGCCCTGCTGCTGATGAGCGGCGGGACCACGCGCCTGCGGCGGGGATGGGCGATGCTCGCCGCCGCCGCCCTCGCCACCATCGGAAGCCTCTCCACCCTGCAGTGGCTCTTCGAACTCGACTTCGGCATCGACCTTCTGCTGTTCGCTGACCCTTCGAGCGGACGGTCGGGCAACCTCCCCGGCCGGCCGGCGCTCGGCACGGCGCTCGCCTTCGTCCTGCTCGCCTTCGCCATCGCGATGCTCACGCGCGCCAGTTGGCGGGCCCGCGTCGCGAGCGTCGCGGCAAGCGCCCTGGCGGGACTCCTGGCGCTTGCTGGTGCCCTGGCGCAGCTCGTCGACGAACGAACGCTGCACGATTCGATGACGCTCGGTGTGATGGCGTCTCCGACGTCGGCGACGCTGCTGCTCCTCACGGTCGCGCTCTTCGCAGCGAACGCGCTCCGCGGCCGCACCGAGGAACGCAGGAGCTCCCCCTACGCCGGCCTCACCCAAGGCTTCGCCGCGGCGCTCGGTCTGCTGGCGACGCTCGCCTGGCTCGACTGGCGCAGCGGCCTGCGCTCGCAGAAGGCCGCGACCTGGGTGACGCACACCCAGGAGGCGCGTGCCGAACGCGCCATGCTGCTCGCCGACGTCCTGGACATCGAGCTCAGCCAGCGCGGCTATCTGCTCTCCGGCCTGCCGGCGTTCCGCGCTTCGCTCGCCGACGCGATAGCGCGCCAAGCCGACCGCGAGCGTCGCCTCGACGAGCTCACTTTCGACGAAGCGCAGCGCGAGCACCTGGCGACCCTGCGGACGCTCGTCGTCGAACGTATCGCGTACGCGCAGCATATGGTCGAGGTCCGCGACACTCCGGGCGCCAACGCCGGGGCGCTCGAAGCCGCGACGCTCGAGGGCAGACGCCGCACCGATGCCATCCGCGCGGTTCTCGGCTCCATGGACGCCCGTTCGCTCGAGCTGCTCGCGATGCGCACCGCCGCAGCCTCCCGGGAGGAGCGCAACGAGCGCCGGATCCTGCTGGTTGGCCTGCTCGCTTCCACCGGGCTGCTGACCGGCGTCTTCCTGCTCCTGCTGCGTGAGATCCGCCTGCGCCGCCGGTCGCAGGAGGAGCTCGACCGCTTCTTCACCCTGTCGATCGACCTGCTCGGAATCGCCGGCATCGACGGGCATTTCAAGCGGCTCAACCCGGCCTTCTCCCAGACCTTGGGATATTCCACGGAAACCCTGCAGGAGAGCCCGTTCCTCGACTTCGTCCACCCCGACGATCGCGCCGCGACGCAGGCTGAAATGACCAGGCTCGAGCAGGGCGAGCCGACCCTGGCGTTCGAGAATCGCTATCGCACCAGCGACGGCTCCTGGAAGTGGGTCTCCTGGCGCGTCCACCCCTTCCTCGCCGAGGGCCTGCTCTACGCCACGGCGCGCGACGTCACCGAACAGAAGCGGATCTCCGAGGAGCTGCGTGCAACCAACGCCTTCCTCGACTCGGTGGTCGAGAACATCCCGAACGTGATCTTCGTCAAAGAGGCCGCCGGGCTGCGCTACGTGCGCCTCAATCGCGCCGGCGAGGAGCTGCTCGGCCAGTCTCGCGAGGCGTTTCTCGGCAAGAGCGACCGCGATCTCCTCCCCGAAGGCGAAGCCGAGCGAGCCACCGCCGCCGAGCGCGAGCTCCTGGCGAACGGCGGCATCCTCGACATTCCGGCGGAGGAGGTCGCGACGCGCAGTCGCGGCGTGCGCACTCTCCGCACGCGCAAGATCCCGCTCCCGGGCGAGGACGGGAAGCCGCAGTTCCTGCTCGGCATCTCGGAGGACGTGACCGAGCGCAGTCAGCTCGAGAGAGCTCACCTCGAATTCCGTGCCCTGTTCGAGTCGCTCCCCGGCCTCTACATCGTGCTGCAGCCCGATCTCTCCATTG
Organism: Acidobacteriota bacterium; assembly: GCA_052035735.1. Lineage (GTDB taxonomy): Bacteria > Acidobacteriota > Thermoanaerobaculia > Multivoradales > JAGPDF01 > JAGPDF01. Next base: position 13,071 of record JBPOHI010000120.1, on the reverse strand, counting down.
CCGCAGCGAGCGACGCCTATCTGGCGGCCACGAAGACCCGCCGCGAGGAGATCCTCGGCCGCAACCTCTTCGAAGTCCTGCCGGACAACCCGGGCAATCCACAGGCTTCCGGCGTCGCCAACCTGCGGGCCTCCCTGGAGCGCGTTCTGCGCGATCACGTGAGCGACAGCATGGCGATCCAGCGTTACGACATCGCCGGCCCCGATGGCGTCTTCGAAGAGAGGTTCTGGAGCCCGATCAACTCGCCGGTCATCGGGTCCGACGGACAGCTGGAGTACGTGATTCACCGGGTAGAAGACGTCACCGAGTTCGTCCGCAGGAAGCCCGGATCCGCGGCAGCGGACGGCGAGGTGCAGAAGCGTCTCGAGAACATGGAGGCGGAGATCTTCCGCAGCGCCCAGGAGGTCCAGGCAGCCAACCGTCTCCTGGCGGCAGCCAACTCCGAGCTCGAGTCCTTCTCCTACTCCGTTTCGCACGATCTGCGCGCCCCGCTGCGCAGCATCGACGGCTTCAGCCAGATTCTCCTCGACGAGCACGCCGCCCAGCTCGACGAGCACGGCCGCTCGCACCTGGCCCGCGTGCGCGCCGCCGCCCAGCGCATGGGCGACCTGATCGACGACCTGCTGCAACTGTCGCGGATCGGGCGCAGCCCGCTGGTCCGCCGCGAGATGGACCTTTCCGAGCTCGCCACAGCCACCATCGCCGAGCTGCGCAACGCCGATCCGGACCGCTCCGTCTCCTGCGCGATCGAGCCCGGCCTCGTCGCTTCGGCCGACCCGAACCTGCTGCGCATCGTGTTCGCGAACCTGCTCGGCAACGCGTGGAAGTTCACCCGCGACCGTTCGCCAGCGCGGATCGAGCTGCTCGCCGATCGAGCGGTGGGGGCCACGACCTATCGCATCCGCGACAACGGCGCCGGATTCGACATGACCTACGCGTCGCGCCTCTTCACCCCGTTCCAGCGCCTGCACTCGCCGCGCGACTTCGCCGGCACCGGAATCGGACTCGCCATCGTCGCCCGGATCATCCGGCGGCACGGAGGCGACATCCGCGCCGAGGCCGAGCTCGGCCAAGGGGCGACCTTCTCCTTCACACTCGAGCCCGGCACGCCACCCGCGGAGTCGCAGGAGGTTTCGACATGACAGCCAACCGCGTCATTCTGCTGGTCGAAGACAACGCCGACGACGAGGCGCTCACCCTGCGGGCGTTGGCGAAGAACCGGATCGCCAACGAGGTGGTCGTCGCGCGCGACGGCGTCGAAGCCCTCGACTACCTCTTCGGCACCGGCACCCACGCCGGACGCGACACGACAGCCCTGCCGCAGGTCGTCCTGCTCGACCTCAACCTTCCCCGTCTGGGCGGCCTCGAGGTACTGCGCCGCCTGCGCTCCGAGCCGGCGACGGCAACGGTGCCGGTCGTCGTGCTCACCTCGTCGAAGGAGGACCGCGACCTGGTGGACTCCTACCGTCTCGGCGCCAACAGCTACGTTCGCAAGCCGGTGGATTTCGTCGAGTTCGTCGAGGCCGCCCGTCAGCTCGGGCTCTACTGGCTGGTGCTCAACGAGGCCCCGCCGGGAGGGGGGGTGCGCTAGATGACGCGGCCACTGCACACCCTGTTCGTCGAGGACTGCGAGGACGACGCGATCCTCGTCGCGGCAGCGCTTCGCCGGGGCGGCTTCGAGGTCGATTGGGAGCGCGTCGAGACCCGCGCGGAGATGAGCGCTGCGCTCGACCGCGGGCCCTGGGACCTCATCGTCTCGGATTTCCGGATGCCGAGCTTCAGCGCCGCCGAGGCGGTCGCGCTCTACCGCGAACGCGAGCTCGAGACGCCGTTCATCCTGGTCTCGGGGACGGTCGGCGAGAAGGTCGCCGTCGACGCCCTGCGCGCCGGCGCCCACGACTTCTTTCTCAAGAGCGAGCTGACCCTGCTCCCGTCGGCGGTCGAACGCGAGCTGCGCGAGGCGGCGAATCGCGTGGCTCGCCGGGAAGCCGAGCTCGCCGGTGCGGCCTCGCGGCGAGCTCTCGAGCGCAGCGAGGCGCGCCTCGCCAGCCTCATCGAGTCGGCCCCCGACGCGATGGTGATCGTCGATGCCACCGGCGCCATCGTCATGGTCAACGCGCAGACCGAGCGCATCTTCGGCTATCCGCGAGCGGAGCTCCTCGGCCACAAGGTCGAGCTCCTCATCCCGGCCCGGCTGCGCGAGCGCCACGTCCAACTGCGGACGCAGGTCGTTCCGCCGCGGGAGGTCCGGACGCTCGCCTGCAGCGGCGACCTCGTCGGCCTGCACCGCGACGGCCACGAGTTCCCGGTCGAGATCGTGCTCGCGCCGTTCGATTCCGGCGAGGGCCGTCTCGTCGCCGGCACCGTCCGCGACATCACCGCTCGCAGGCATGCCGAGGCGGAGCTGCAGGAGGCGCAGCGGCTCGAAGCGATCGGCAGCCTCGCCGGCGGCGTCGCCCACGACTTCAACAACATCCTGAGTGTGATCCTCGGACACGGCGAGCTCGCACTGCTCGAGCTCCCTCCGGGCAGCGCCGTGCGCGATCAGGTCGAGCAGATCGTGGTCGCGGCGACCCAGGCCGCCGACCTCACCCGGCAGCTGCAGGCCTTCGGGCGCCGGCAGCTGCTGCAGCCGAAGAATCTCGATCTCAACCAACTCGTCGCCGCCACCGATCGCCTGCTGAGCCGCGTGCTGGGGGAGCACATCCGGCTGCACCTCCGCCTCGAGGCCGACCTCGGAACCGTGTGCGCCGACCCTGGGCAGGTCGAGCGCATCCTGCTCAATCTGGCGCTCAACGCACGCGACGCCATGCCGCACGGTGGGACGCTCACCCTCGAGACCGGAAACGTCGACGTTGCAGCGGAGGGAGCGGACGAAGTAGCCGGCCTGTCTCCCGGGCGATACGTCCTCCTCGCCGTCGCCGACTCCGGCGAAGGCATGTCGGCGGAGACGCAGCGCCGGATCTTCGAGCCGTTCTTCAGCACCAAGGAGCCCGGCCGCTCACGCGGCCTCGGGCTCGCGAGCGTGCACGGCATCGTCAAGCAGAGCTCGGGCGAGATCCGCGTGGAGAGCGCGCCGGGACAGGGCACGACGTTCCGCATCTACCTTCCCCGTCTGCTCGAGACACCGCGCGAGATCGCCGCCGTGCAGACGAACGAACGCCCGCCGCGAGGACGCGAGACCCTGCTCGTCGCCGAAGACAACGCGGCGCTGCGCCAGGTTCTGCGTGCCCAGCTCGAAGCGCTCGGTTACGCCGTCGTCGGGGCAGCGAACGGCGTCGAAGCGCTCCGCCTCTTGCGCGCCGGGTCAGGACCGTTCGACCTTCTGCTGACCGATCTGGTGATGCCGGAGATGGGCGGCGCCGAGCTCGCGCGCAACGTGCGTGAGCTCTACCCCGGCCTCCGCGTGCTCTACATGTCGGGCTACGCCGAGGATCCGATGATGCCGCTCGGTTCGGTCGAAAGCGGCACGGTCATTCTCGAGAAGCCCATCGGGAGCGCGCAGCTCGCGCACGCCGTGCGTGCCGCGATCGAACGACCCGCACCGGGCTGAAGACCTGTGCCGCGGCGCCCGGCCGTTCGGCCCACCCTGCCGGACGGTGCAGCCTGGCGCTCACGCCGGATACCCTCTCCGGGCGATGGACGCCCGTCCCCGGCTGGTGCTCACCGGCGCGGCCGGCTTTCTGGGCAAGCGGCTGATCGCCAGGCTGTCGAACAGCTGGCGCGTCGAGGCCATCGACTGCGAGCCGCCCGACTCCGGAACTCTCGTCCGCCGAAGGAACATCCGCTGGCACCGGCTCGATCTGGCGGACGCCGCAGCCGTCGGGCGACTCTTCGACGAGCTGCGGGCCACGGGCGGCGCCACGGCCGTGCTGCATTTCGCCGCGCACTACGATTTCTCCGGCGGCGCACATCCGGAGTACCAGCGCACCAACGTCGAAGGAACCCGCCTGCTGCTCGATGCCTGCGCGGGCCTCGGGCTCGAGCGCTTCGTCTTCGCGAGCTCGCTCGCCGCCTGCGCGTTTCCCTCCGCCGGCGCGCGCCTCGACGAGACCAGCCCCCCCGACGGTGACCACCCCTATGCGCTGAGCAAGCGCGCGGGTGAAGCGATGATGCGTGCCGAGCGCCGCTTCCCCACCGCCATCGTGCGCCTGGCAGCGCTCTACTCGGACTGGTGCGAATACGCGCCGCTCTATTCTCTGCTCGGGACCTGGCTGTCGCAGCGCTGGAACTCGCGCTTCCTCGGCGGACAGGGCCTCTCGGCCGTGCCCTATCTCCACGTCCGCGACGCCTGCCTGTTCGTCGATCGGCTGCTCGATCGCCGGCACGCGCTCGATCCGGGTGAGGTGCTGATCGCGAGCCCGAATCGCGTCGCCTCCCACGCCGAGCTCTTCGAAGCCGCGACCCGCCATGCCTACGGCAGGGCTCGCCGGCCGCTCGCCACGCCGCGCGCACTGGCGGCGGTCGGCCTCCACGTCCTTTCTCTCCTCGGCAAGGTCGGCGGCAAGCCGCCGTTCGAAAAGCCGTGGATGGCGCGCATGATCGACCGCCGCCTGGAAGTGGACGCCCATCGCAGTCACGTCCGGCTGGGGTGGGCGCCGCGCGCGCGCCTCGACATCCTGCGCCGGATCCCGTTCCTGATCGAGAACCAGTTCGGCGATCCTGGCTCCTGGACAGCGCGCAACGAGGCTGCCCTCCACCTCGATGTGCTGCCGTCGCAGGTACGGATCCTGCGCCTGCTCGAAGAGCGCTCCGCGGAGCTGCTCGAGGCCTTTACGCGCGCCATCTCCGCCGACGCCGAGAGCTTCCCGCACTACGCCCACGTCGGGCCGATCGAACACGAGGGCAATCTCCGCGAGCTGCTGCGCAACCTGGCGCATTCGATCCGCTCCCGGCGACGCGGCTACTTCCGCACCTTCTGCCATGACGTGGCGCTGCGCCGCGCCCGCCAGGGCCGCGATCAGGCCGAGTTGCGCGCCGCGTTACACACTTTTCAACGGGTCCTCCTCGAGGTCCTCGTGGGCGACCCGCGCGCCGCGGCGCTCGCGCCGGAGCTGCAAGAGCTCATCCGGCACACCATCGACTTCGGCCTCGACGGCGTCGAAGCGGGCTACGAGGAGGCGGTCGGTGCCGAGCGACCGGCGCCGGTCCGGGCCGCCGGCCTCGCACTCCCGCGGCGCCCTCCCACCCGGGAAGACGGTGCAGAAAAGCACCACCCCGCGTAACCTCGGATCGCGATGGGCTCACCTCCGCGGCTGGTGCTGACCGGGGCCGCCGGATTCGTCGGCCGGCGGGTGATCGAGCGACTGGCCGGAAAATGGCGCATCGAGGCGATCGATCGCGACCCGCCGATCGCCGGCCCGCTGGTGCATCGCCCGGAGGTGGCCTGGCACGCGATCGACCTCACCAACGCCACGGCGGTCGATCGCCTGTTCTCGCACCTCGCGGCGGAAGGAGGCGCCACCGCCGCCGTTCACCTCGCCGCCCACTACGATTTCACCGGCGAGCGCCACCCCGACTACCAGCGCACCAACGTCGACGGCACGCGACATCTGCTCGACGCCTGCGCCGGTCTCGGTCTCGAGCGTTTCGTCTTCGCGAGCTCGCTCGCCGCCTGCGAGTTTCCGCGCGCCGGCCGCGTGCTGGTCGAGTCGAGTCCTCCCGACGGATCGCACGTCTACGCCGAGAGCAAACGCGCCGGCGAGGAGCTTATGCGCCGCGAGCGCCGCTTTCCGACCGCCATCGTGCGCTTCGCGGCGCTCTATTCGGATTGGTGCGAGTACGCGCCACTCTACTCGCTGCTGCGGACCTGGCTCACCAGGAACTGGAACTCGCGCATTCTGGGAGGGTGGGGGCGTTCGGCCGTGCCGTACCTGCATGTCGGCGACGCCAGTACATTCCTCGAGCGACTCCTCGAGAGGCGGCGGGAGCTCGAGCCCGCGGAGGTGCTCATCGCGAGCTCCAATCGAGTGACTTCGCACGCCGACCTCTTTCGCGCCGTGACGACCTATGTACATGGGTGCCCACTGCGCCCGATCTACACACCGCGGCCGATAGCGACGCTGGGACTGCGGATCCTGGACGCGCTGGGCAGGGCGACCGGAGAGAGGCCGTTCGAACGGCCGTGGATGGCGAAGATGATCGACCGCCGCCTCGAGGTCGATCCCAGCCGTACCTACCAACGGCTCGCCTGGACGCCACGCGCGCGCCTCGAGGTCACGCGGCGGATTCCCTTTCTCATCGAGAATCAGTACAGCGAACAGGGCACCTGGGCAGCGCGCAACGAGGCGGCACTGCACATCGCGGAGCTGCCGCCGCAGGTACAGATCCTGCGCCTGTTCGAGGAGCACGAAGAGGAGCTTTTCGAGGCCGCGACACGCGCGCTGGTGAGCGACCCGGTTCATTTTCCGCACTACTCGAAGGTCGGCTCGAACGAGCACGACTGGAACCATCGCCAGGTTCTGCGCAATCTCGCGCAGTCGGTGCGCACGCGACATCGCGGATTCTTCCGCACCTATTGCCACGATCTCGCGCTGCGACGCGCGCGTCAGGGAATCCCGCACCACGAACTCGCCGCGGCCCTGCTCTCGTTCCAGCGCGTCTTCTTCGAAGTCCTCGCGGCCGACCCGCGCTCCGAACCGCTGCGGATCCATCTGCACGAGCTGGTCACGCGAACGATCGAGTTCGGTCTCGATGGCGTCGAAACCGGCTACGAAGAGATCGGCGCATCGTCGACCCGGCCGCCCTGGGCCACAGGCGGCGGAAGCGGCCGCGAGAAGGAGAGTTCGCGAGCCATCGAAGCGGCTCGCGACGAGCCACCGACCGAGGAGGGGCAGTCCCTCTGAGACCGTCGAAGCAGGCTCCGCCATGCAGCCTCCGACGCCTCGTCGACTCCGCCCGGATGGCAATTGCGACGTCCGGATCGTGCGCCGCCGCGGACATCTGAAACGTCCTGTTTCACTCCTCTCGTTCGATCCGTCTCGATCGACTCGTACCCACCCGTAGGGGTGTGGCTCGGCTTTCGCGACAGACGAATCATCTTTCTTGCTGGTGCCCCCAGGGGCCGACAGAACGCCAGCATCGGAGGGACCCACGATGAAAGTGAAACCGTCCAGCGCGGTGATCCTGACAGGAGCCGCAGCCGCCGCCTGGGTTCTCGCCGGCGGCGCGAGCGGAGGGCAACAGTCCGCTCCAGCGGCACCCTCGACTTTCGTCAGCGACGCGGTCTGCGTCGAATGCCATGAGGAGATCGCGTCGGGTATGCGCCAGCAGGTCCACGGCCGCATCCGCGAGTTCGAGGCCGCAGGCCATGCCCTGGGTTGCGAGAGCTGCCACGGAGCGGGCTCCGCTCACGTCGAGGCCGACGGCGACCCGGAGCTCGTCCGCCGCTTCGCCGAAGGAGACGATGCCTCTGCCTGCATCGACTGCCACCGCTCTCAGGGAATGGGACGTTTCCAGGCGTCGGTGCACGCCGCCAGTGGGCTCGCCTGCCAGGACTGCCACACCATCCATGAACCCAGGTTGGCGAGCGAGAGCTGTCGGGACTGTCACGGCGACGTCGTGGCGGAGCTCGAGCTTCCCTCTCACCACCCGGTTCGCGAAGGCAAGATGACCTGCGCTAGCTGTCACGATGTCCACGGCCTCGGCATCGCCCTGCTCAAGGGCGATGCGATCCGGGTCAACGACTCCTGCTACGACTGCCACCAGGAAAAGGAGGGGCCGTTCGTGTTCGAGCACGAACCGGTGACCGAGAGTTGCGCGACCTGCCATCGGCCGCACGGCTCGGTCGCCAACAACCTGCTGACCCTGTCGCAGCCGGCTCTCTGCCTGCAGTGCCACGAGTTCCATTTCCACGCGGGCTATCGCTCGGCCGACGCCACGGAGGTCGAGGTCGGGGGCATCCCCCGCGACAACCCCATGGGCGCGAAGGGCTTCAACATCGCCTTCACCAGCAGTTGCACGCAATGCCATGCCGCCGTCCACGGCACCGACACTCCGTCCCAGACGGTGAGCGGTGGCGGCGCCCTGACGCAGTGAGGAACGGACGATGACGAAAACACTCCCGATTTTCCTGGTTGGCGCTCTCCTCGCACTGCCAGGACTCGCTGACGGCGAACCGACGACGACCATCACCGTCGGCGGCTGGGACGCCTCCTCCGACGGCAGTCCGGATCTCGCTTCCGAGTACCGGTCGACCGACGGGGCCTTCTCGCTCGGCCTCCAGTCGCGCCGATTCGGCGAGCCTGGCGCGATCGTCCTCGAGCTGCTCTACCGCGACGGCGACGACCAGCTCCACAAGGTCGACTTCGACGTTCGTCGATTCGTGCGCTCGCACACCGACTACACGGTGCTGACCCATCACCTTCAGGAGGACCCGCTCGAGACGCTCAACGCAGCGACCCGACACGGGCGCGTCGTTCGTTCGACCGACCTGTCGCCGGGAGCCGAATACGGCATCACCTACCGTGACCTCGATCACCGCACCGAGATCCAGCCTCCCGGACTCTCCGCGCTGACCGTCGGCTTCGTCTTCCGCCAGCAGGAGCGCGAGGGAACCGTGCAGCGCACGAGCATTTCGCATTGCGACTCCTGCCACGTCGTCTCCCAGGCCCGATCCCTCGACGAAACCACGCGCGACATCGGCATCGACGGCCGCTGGGGCTCCGCCCGCGGCGCCGTCAAGGCCTCCTACCTGCGACGTACGGTGTCCGAAGGCGTCCGGCAGATCTCGCTGCTGTTCGACAACGCCCTGCAACCCGAGCTGAGGACGCCGATCTTCGACGACCGCCTCCAGTGGGACTCGGCCGAAGGACCGCAGCCGGTGGATGTCCGGCCCGACATCACCAAGAACGTCGCCAAGCTCTCCGCGAGCTACGGCGATCTGGCCGGATTCGCCCTGGGCGGAACTGGAGTGTGGCAGACCACCGAGAACGAAACCGCCGGCCTCGACTCGTCCTACGGTGCGGTGCAACTGCACGCCGCCCGCACCTTCGGGCACGGACTCGATGTTCGGTGGCGCGGCCGGGCCTATCAACTCGACAACGACGATGTCTTCATCGATGCCGTCGAGCGGCGAAGCATCGCCGGAGCCAATGCGGGCAAGACCTATCGGCAGATATACGGTTACGACCCCGACTACCTGCGCGAGTCGGCGCTGGATCGCGACGTGGTCGTGTCCGACCTGGACCTCGGCTGGAAACTGCCCGGAAAACGGGGCAAGCTCCGCCTCGTCTGGCAGTTCGAGGCGACTGACCGGGAGAACTTCGAGGTCGCGGCCGGCGACACTTCGACCACGAAGAACGTGGTGGGCCTCGACTGGACCGTCCGGCCGGCCAAGCGCGCACGGTTCCAGCTGACGGCTCAGCAGGGGTTCGTCGACAACCCGTTCATGCTCCCCGATGGCGCTTACTCGACGCTGGTGAGCTCACCCTCGGCGAGTCCGCTGTCGCCCGCGGTCGCGCAGTACTTCCAATTCCAGAATGCGCGCATCGCGGACACCACCGCGGAAGCTTCGCACTGGACCCAGATCTGGGCGCGGGGCAACTACGGCCTCGGCGGCGGTTCGTCGCTGGCGGCCTCCTACCGGTACTGGGATGGCGACAATGACGACGGCGACCTGACGGACTGGTCGAAGCGCTCGCAGGCGGCGACGCTGACCTTCTCCGGCATCGCCTCGCCCACCGTGGCATGGCACGTCGCCGGAACCTGGCACGACCAGGAGATCGACATGCCGACGACCATACCGCTCTTCGATGGTTGAGCGGCTTCCATTCTATCGGGCCAGGTTGGCTCGACACGCAGTCTGGTTGAATACGGATCCTCGAGCACGACCCTCCTCGGCGGCCTGGAGTGGCGGCCGTCCGAGCGCTTCGAACTCGGCCTGTCCCTGGCATGGAATCAGGCCGACGCCGCAATGGAGTCCTTCGAGTTCCTCGCGCCTGCCGAATTCCTGGCGCGGAATCCGAACATGTCGTACGACTTCTCCGAGACCTGGGCGGCGTCAGATCTCGACCTGTCACGGTTCGAGGGAAGTCTCACGGCGCGGTACGTGCTGAGCGGGCGATTCCTGCTCGCCGGCGAGTACCGTTACGTCGATCTGCGAGACGACGCGCCCTATCTCGAGGACGCGACGGGGAGCATCGGCTACTGGAGCATCAGCCTCGGCTGGAGTTTCTAGACTCCTGCGGCCTCTCGCCGCCGGTCCGGAGCCTCGTGGCGCCGGACCGGCCGCCGGCGAGGCGCCTTCTCCCTCCTCGAACCGGGCTCGAGTTTCGACCCGCGGCCTCCCGATCCGCTGGTGGAGGTTCGCGCGCCGCGGGAGAGGTGCCGGGACGGCGTCCGCTGCCGCGCACTCGGTTTCACCGCCTCCTCCCTCAGACCGGCCCCGGCACGAAGCCGTCCCTGCCGCTGTCGGCGGCGCCGGGCGGTGCCTTCGCAATGTCCTGCCGACCCCGATATCCTCTGCTGTCCGCACCGCCGCCGAAGAGGAGCTCCATGCGTCATCCAGTCCTGGCCGCAGCCCTTCTCTGCCTCCCCGCTCTCGCCCTGGCGCAGGAGAGCCCGCACGCTTTCACCGGCGCGCGACTGCTCACGATCACCGGCGGCGAGATCGAGAACGGGACCCTGGTCATCCACCGCGGGAAGATCGTCGCCGTCGGCGCGGAGGTGGCGATTCCGACCGGGGCGACGCGGCACGACGTCACGGGCAAAATCCTGATGCCCGGCCTCGTCGACACGCATTCGCATGTCGGGCAGGTCGCTGGCGCCGATGGCAGTGCGCCGATCCAGCCCGAGGTCCGGGCCCTCGACAGCATCAACGTCCGCCACGCGGGCATCCAGAAGGCCCAGGCCGGCGGCATTACGACCGCGAACGTCATGCCCGGCTCGGGTCACCTGCTCTCGGGGCAGACCGTCTACCTGAAGCTCCGCGACGGCTCGACCGTCGAAGACCTCGCCATTCGGCTCGCGGACGGCGCGATCGCCGGCGGCATGAAAATGGCGAACGGCACGAACTCGCGCAAGGATCCCCCGTTCCCCGGTTCCCGTGGAAAGTCGGCCGCGCTGGTGCGCGAGCAGTTCGTCAAGGCGCAGGACTACTGCGGGAAACGCAACGACCCGAAAACCGCGTCCGACAAGCGCCCGCCCCGCGATCTCGCGATGGAGGGACTGTGCGAGGTTCTCTCCGGGCGCCGCGTCGTCCATCACCATACCCATCGCCACGACGACATCGTCACCGTGCTGCGGCTCGCCGAGGAGTTCGGTTTTCGCGTCGTGCTCCATCATGTCAGCGAAGGCTGGAAGGTTGCCGAAGCGATCGCCCGCGCCGGAGTGCCGGCGTCGATCATCCAGATCGACAGCCCCGGCGGCAAGCTCGAGGCGGTGGACCTCGCCTTCGAAACCGGCGCCGCGCTCGACCGGGCGGGCGTCCTCGTCGCGTATCACACGGACGATCCGATCACCGATTCGCGCCTCTTCTTGCGCTCGGCGGCGATCGGCGTCCGCGCCGGCCTGACGCGCACGACGGCACTCGCGGCGCTGACGATTCACGGCGCGAAGATGCTCGGTCTCGACTCGCGGCTGGGCTCGCTGGAGACCGGCAAGGACGCCGACTTCATCGTTCTCGATGGCGATCCGCTCAGCGTCTACACGAAAGTTCTCGAGACGTGGATCGAGGGCGAGAAGGTCTTCGATCGCAATGCGCCGCTCGACCGCCTCTTCGCCGTCGGCGGATACGGCGCCGGTCACGATTCGATCGCCAACGAAGCTCTCGAGATGGAGGGGTCGCGATGACGACCGGATCGCGGGCGCAGCGCGCTCGGACGCTTTTCGCCCTCACTCTCGCGGTCGCGGCCGCGACGACCTTCTCGTCGGCACGAGCCCAGAATCTCGCCATCCGGGCCGGGACGGTCCACACGATGGCCGGCCCGCCGATTTCCGACGGCGTCATCGTCATCCGCGACGGCCACATCGAGAGGCTCGGACCCGCGGCGTCGACCCCCGTTCCGGAGGGCTTTCGCCTGCTCACCGCGGAGGTCGCGACGCCCGGGCTCGTCGACGCGCACAGCGTCGTCGGACTCGCCGGCTATCTCAATCAGCCGCACGACCAGGACCAGCTCGAGCGCTCGGCCCCGATGCAGCCGCAACTGCGGGCGATCGACGCCTACAATGCCCAGGAGACGCTGGTGGGCTGGCTCCGCAGCCTCGGTGTCACGACGATTCACACCGGCCACGGTCCGGGAACGCTCGTTTCGGGACAGACCCTCGTCGCGAAGACCCGTGGCTCGACGGTCGACGAGGCGGTTGTCCTGCCGCGGGCGATGATCGCGTCGAACCTCGGGCCGTCGGCGATGGCCGACAAGGACAAGGCGCCGGGAACGCGCGCCAAACAGATGGCGATGTTGCGCGCAGCCCTGATCCGTGCCGACGAGTACCGCAAGAGACTGGCGGTACCGTCCGGCGCCGAGCGACCGGCGCGCGACCTCGAGCTCGAGTCGCTCTCCTCTGTCCTCGACGGCAGCACGCCGCTTCTCGTCACGGCGAACCGGGCGCAGGACATCCTTTCGGCCCTCAGGCTCGCGAGCGAGTTCGGCATCCGCGTCGTGCTCGACGGCGCCGCGGAGGCCTACCTAGTCCTCGACGAGATTCGCCGCGCCGGCGTGCCGGTGATTCTCCACCCTACCATGGCGCGCGCTTTCGACGAGCGCGAGAACCTGTCCTTCGAGACTGCCTCCCGGCTCGAAGCGGCGACGATTCCATTCGCGCTGCAGAGCGGCTACGAGGGCTACGTTCCGAAGACGCGCGTCGTCCTCTTCGAGGCCGCCATCGCCGCCGCCAACGGCCTCGCGTTCGACGACGCCCTTTCGGCGATCACCCTCGACGCGGCGAAGATCATCGGCGTCGGCGACCGCGTCGGCTCGCTCGAGCGCGGCAAGGACGGGGATGTCGCGCTCTTCGACGGTGATCCTTTCGAGTATTCGACCCATGTCACCGGCGTCGTCATCGAAGGCATCGTGGTGAGCGAAGGGCGCCGGTGACCGCGTCATCGGAGGCTCTCCGCGTGGCTCCGGGAGC